>CAMDWQ010000005.1 GCA_945877765.1 Candidatus Omnitrophota bacterium
TTAATCTTTTTTATTTTCTCGTCAACACTGGCGCTCTTCCCTGAGTTGACGCTTCCTTCGCTGACTTTTTGAAGGGCGTTCATCAGAATGTTTCCGACATTCCCCAGCACGGTCTGACGCAGGGAGCGCTCAATGCTCTGGCGAAATACGTCCCTAAGCTTAATGGCCTTGTCAGAAGTGTCCCACTTTACCATGATTTGGAATTTCAGTCGACCGGAAGAATCTTTTAAGAAAGAAAGGACTTCATCGGCATTTAAGCCAAAAAGACGGTCGCCGCCCTCATAAGATTCAAACAAAAGCCCCGACAATTCAAACCCAAGATTAAGTGCTAAGACTCGCTGCGCGACATTCAGCGTCGCATGCACGTCTGTATAGCCGTCATTGATCAAGGCGCCAGTCACCTGGCCGTAATACGGACGAAAATAGGGCACGTGCACACCAGTCAGTGAAAACACGGCATCCGTATCCATCGTATCAAACTGCGTCCATCCTGAAATCGTCGCTTTTGCCCGCCGCTGGTCGCGCTCTTGCAAGAGCTCGGCGCTAATCTCATAAGAGGTCTTTCTTTCTGAGGGAGGCACTGAGATATTTTTAATCTGCGCATCGATCTTATCCAGCCCCATCACAAAGCCGTCCTTACGGACATCAAAATCGGCAAACTGAAAGTGGCAGTTTTTGAGCTGGAAATGATCGATTTGAAGCGTCAGCGGGAGAGCTTTTTTTCCCGCGGTTGATTTCTCAGTAACTTCCCCCGAGGAAACTGCCGCCTCTGAAGGGGTTGCACCGGAAAGCGCATGATACAATTTGCCGTGAAATTTTCGCAAGACAATCACCGCGTCTTCCACCTGAAGGTCAGTGAGAATCAGCGCTTTTTTGGACAAAACCATCGGGGAAACATTCAATACCACCCGATCCACGTAAAAAGAAGTCTCGCCCACGAAGGGCTGTTCTTTTTCGCGAATCTCAAAGCCGGTCAATTCAAACGTGCTCGGAAAGTGATAATCAATGCTCTGAATCAGCACTTTTTTATTAAGAGCCTCCTCGATCGCGCTCCGCAAAAAATCAGGCGCTTTGCGCTGAATCAGATTGGCTGCCGACACAACCGCCACGGCGAGGACCACCAACAACACAATCAGAACAATAAAAAATTTTTTCATCATTTCATCTTTCTCCCACTCCCTAATCGGATTCTAAAAAATTACCAGCGCCCTTTGACCCCAGCCTCTAGCCTCGATTCTTCCAGAGACTTTTGAAGGCGGATAAACCATTGGCCGTCACCGCTTAAAATATCCCGTGTCAGTATCAGTTCCACTCCGAGCGGACTTCCTTGTTCTGATTTCAAATTGACCGCAATCTCGCGCGAACTTCCCAAACGATACTGTCCGCCAAAAAGGATGCTTTTCTTTCTGGACCCAGACTTCATTTCAAACTCAAGACTCAAATCGCGCGACACTTTCCATTTTCCAAAAAAAGCAATGGACTGTAGGCGCCTTTTTCCCAAAACTTCCGTGCCAATTTGATAACGAATCTCACCTTTCTTGGCGTAAATACTTTTGGTCTGAAAGGACCCTCGAAATCGAAGTGTCGAATCCGTATCCCCTCCCAGAGCATAAACGAGACGATTCTTTTCGGAAATTTCCCAAGTGCCCCCAAATTGCAACTCCTGCAAAGATTTAGTTTTGGTCTTAAGGTTGGTCTGCTCGTAAGTATAAACAAGCTCGTGGTTCTCATTGACGCGCCAGCCGGACTTAAAAGTCAGGAGGTCCTTACTGCCTGACTTTTTAGCCACTTCGAAAGCAATCTGATTCTTGAGGTTGACCCGCCACAATCCAGAAAGCCGGACCAGACTTGTAATTATTTTTTGATCGGATTGGCGTTCACTGACAGAGAGAACAAGCGCATCAGGCTCGGCTGCCACCAGAGAGCCTTTGACGAGAATCTCTTCATCCTTGCCCTCTCTCCTGTATTGGACTTGGTGATCGGGTGTGATTTCCCAGCGGCCTTTGACAACTTTGCCATTCTCGAGGAGCTCATTGAGTTTGGTTAACTTCAAGCGAAGCGCGCCTTTTCGATCCGCGCCAGACTCTCTTCTTTGTGCATCCGCTCATCCAGCCCAATTTGTCGAAAAAGATCGGCCACATCTTTGAAATCCCCATAATCAGCCTTAAAATCACTGTCAAACGGCATCGTTTCAAATTGAGGATTGGCCTTCACAAACTCCATATACTCATGCTCCGCGTGATCCTCAAAATCCGCATTCATGGCGTAACTCCACCGCGGTTTGATCACATACAATAGCCAGCTGACATGATAATAAAAAAATGCCATGAACTGCGGCACAATCCGGTAGAGAAAAAAATTCTCCCGGATCCCTTTTTTCTGGACCATCTCCTCCAGAATCAGAAGATGCCACTGCTCGTTGTCCTGCTGGTGACGGCTCTCTTTGATGAACTCAAATATCCTTCGCGCCAGCCCCGGCGCCGCGTACGTGTGCGTCATCGCGATATAGGCCACATGCTCCCAGGACTGATACGGCACACGCGCGATCACTTCCAGGACTTTAAACTTTGAGATGCTTCGCTTATGGCCGTAAAATAAATCCATCGCCAAAAAAAGAAAAGACGCCAGGAGCCCATAGCGCCTGCGCGGGGTCTCGAGAGTCTTGGCCTGTTCCTTCTTAAGGTCTATGATTTGCATGGAAATCTTAGAATAGCAAAAACACCCCGCCTTCACAACAGCGGGGCGCTTTGTTCGCTTTTTACCAGTTGACTTTGGCTCCGGCCGTCCACAGATAGCTCAGCTTCTGGTGAACACCACCCGTATTTTGATAGACCGGCAATAAAATATTCCCGAACAGAGAAACATTTTTACTAGCCCCAATCTCTATCGACGGCCCCATGAATACCGATGTCTCGCCGCTATCGTCGTCCTCGACGCCGTTGAGTCGGTCTTTTTGAGCGTTGTGAAATGTCGTGTCCCATCCCACGCGCGTCTGGAAATTCTCACTTCGCGGATTCAAAATGTAGTCCGCATTCAAGGAGGCAAACAGCAGGTTGCCATGCCGAAATTCCTGCGCCCCCTGGCTTTTTATCACATAAGAGACATTGCCGCTTAATGAGACCGGTCCCGCCATATAGCGGTAAACAATCCCCACCGGATAATCCCATGACCCACTGCCAGGCTGAAGCTCCGGCTCAAAGAGAGCGCCGTAAGGATCCAACTCCCCGGTATCTCCCGTCGGAAACTTCACCCCGCCGCTAATCCCCAAGAAATCATCATTCTTGACGAGTATCTTGTAGATGCCGATTAGATTCATATCTCCCAGACCCTCCGAGCTCTGTTTACGGCCGATCGTCGCATGATGTTCAATGTCTAGCGATCCGCGGACCACATAAGGGATATCGGACAGCAAAGTGATTTTATCCGTGGGATTTACGCCAAACGTAAAATGATAAAACTCCTCATGCGTCTTATCATGAAACTCCCGTCCCGCGTGATGCAAATTGTGAGCCTCGCGAGCATCTTTAACATCCCACTGCTGCTGCTCAAACGTAAAATTAAAAAAAACGTTTTGATCCCTTTGTTGAGTGTGGTCCGCACACTGCGAAAGCATACAACCGCAGGAATCGCAAGCCCAAACAATGCCCGGCAAAAAGCCAGATAGCACAGTAAAAACGATAAACATAAAAAATATTTTTTTCATCAGAATCTCCAAATTTTTTCAAACAATCCTCAAGTACCATAGGGGTCAGACCCCTATGGTACTTTTGTAAGTTGTTTATTTTAAATACCTTATAAAAAGTAAAACCTAATTTTAAGTAGGGTAGTGCCAGAGGGGTCTGACCCCTTTGGGATACGAAAGTCTTTAAAAATAAGACTTTTTTTATTCAGAGAGTTAGACTTTGGGGACGGGGTCTATCGAAAAATAAAATACTTTGGAGGGAAAAATAAGATCGCTTTCAGAGAATTTTGAAATAAGATCAGGGGTGCCCGCAAAAGAAGCGGCAGAAAAAAAGTCATTCCCTCCGGCAGCAGCGGATTTCTGAGTTTTTTCAACACCAGAAGTGCTGGTGAATGTAACCTTTTGAGAATCGCCGACTGGGTGAACCTTGGGCGTCATCATCGAGCACATGTGAAACGCACGATTACCGCCGCAAGCCGTCTTTTCCTCTGAGAGTTTAATAAAATTACCCAGTGGAAGTATCCACACCGAAAAACAAATTACCGTTGCCAGAGAAAATAGACGTCTCATCGATTTTAATTGTACCTTTTTAGGCCGCCCGAAATCAATGACCCCCGCCATGATGCTCCCCGACAGTAAAAGTGCCCTGCAAAAAGATCTGGTTATCCTCCGAACCGTCCGTCAGGTCAAAATGGGATACTTGAGCCCGCCAACGCATAAACTCGCTCTGGTAGAACGTAAGATACCCACTGTAGCCCTGGTCAGATTGCTCGGGACTGTCGGCGGGGCGATTCACAATCTGTACTTGATCATAGCGAAATCCCGCGGCCCACTTGGAGTGAATACGAAAGTCTAAGAGCGCATACCCTCCCCAGACATTGCCGTCCACATCATTGAGAAATATCGCGCCAGTCGTGTCATCCACGGTTTCCAACTGCGACTCACTACGATTCAAATTGAAGACCTCACCCTGAAGCTTAATATTCTGATTGGGGTTCAAGTAATGGATCAGCGTCCCATCAACACCAAACACATTCACCTCCATCGCCGAATCAGCATCCCGCGACCCGATCGCGTCACTCAATCCGATTTCAAGATTGGTCGTGTCCGAGATATCCAGATAATTCTTAAGATGCCCATAAATCGTCGGCCGGCGCTTGGTTTCACCAAAAGCCGTGCCGTCCTCACCGTTGCCGCCCTCCAAGATACCCAACGTCAACTGATGTTCGACTGGCCATGGCAGACCCAGAGATTTTGTGACATCCGCTCCGGTCTTACTCATTCCCTCGGTACCAAAATACCTCTGGATGACCAGCGGTTCGTCCACGGTATCCAAGGCGTCATGATGAAAAGCCAATACCTTTCCGATGCTGGGCTTGAACCGCCCTGCTCTGGCTGTTATATCCAGCGGGAGTTCCGACCCGGTAAAATAAGCCTCCTCCAATTCAACAGCCCCCTCATCCGTAAAAGCGATCGTGGAGTCAAAATGCGAATGCGGCCCGACACTGCCCCCCAGTATCAACTCCACCTCCCGCACGCTTACCCGATCCGATCCACCCCCATCCGTCTTGGGGCTGTCCGATCTAAAAACAACATCTCCGACAACGCCAATCTCCGGCACGAACTGCGCGCCCGATCTTTGTGACGTCGTGATATCTTCATCTGGTGCGAAAGGCGGCTGGGCTGGGAAATCCTTCCGTAACTCGGCAATCTCCAACTGCTGTTTTTCCACCGTCTGCTTCAAGTCCCGGACCATCTGCGACAATTCACTGATCTGGGACTGCATCGCGCCCAGATCCGGTTGGGCCCACGCCTGCCCTGAAAAAAAGAATCCTATAATTAAAATAAAAACTAGAGTTGAACGCATATCTCCTCCTGATCTGAAATTAAGAAAAACACCCGTCACGCCGGTGACCGATGGTTCAATCGTCAGATTAGAGAGCGGGCGGCCCGCGGAGGAGTATCCTGTAGGATGAAATAAATTCAAGCAGGGATGCCTGAAAATAAAAGAATCTTTTTGAAAATAAATAAATAGAAAAAAACGCGAAAACCACCGCCGTCGCGGCAAAACCAGTCAGGCTGACTTGGTAGACGGGGCAGGTCGAGTGCTTCGAATGATCAAAGTCCTTGCCATGCGTGTGAGGCAGTACGGACAAGGCCGCCAACCCGCCGGTAAACACCAGCGCCGCAATCAAAATCAGGGCAAAAAGTTTTTTCTTCATTGAAAATTGATTGTAAACCTACGGAGGAAAAAAATAAAGGAATTAGTGCGCGCCCAAATTCATCGCGGCAAATTCCCAGTTGATCAATTTTCCAAGGGCCGCCTTTAAATATTCATTTCGCCGATTCTGATAGTCTAAATAGTACGCGTGCTCCCACACATCCAGAGCCAAGAGAGCTTTCCCCTTTGTTGATGTACTCCGCCGTATTGATCAGCTCTTCAAGATCCATCTCTTCGTACCCAGTCCCCAAGACCAGCTCATTGAGTCGATCCACATAGCCCTGATGATGCTTGCCGTAGTGATAGCTGACAGTATTAGCAGAAATAATGGGAGCCAGCGCGTTCTGCGCGTAAGGAAGTGCTGTTAAAGTGAAAGGGACTGCTTTATGTTTGGGCATGGAGTCCTTTAAATCGATTTAAGAAACGTGAATAGATGCTCGTTAAAAATAGCGGGATTCTCAAGATTGGATAGGTGAGCGGCTTCCGGAATGATGTGGAAAACGGCATGCGGTATTTTTTTAGCCATGGCCTCCGAGACAGAAGGCGGAGTCAATTTATCTTCTTCCCCTACCAAGATCAAGGTAGGCACGGTGATACCGGCAAGAGCGGCTGTGGTGTCTGTTCGCGCCGCCATGGCCAGAAGCGCCCCCGAAATCCCAATCGGCGGATTGGCTTCAATCATTTTGCGCACAGAGGCGGCCAGATTTGGTTTTGTCAGCAGCGTTTTCTCAGTCAAAACATTTTTGACAAAGCCCTCGGCAAAAGACTTTACCCCATCTTTTTTTACAGCCCGAATAGACGTCGCGCGCTTAATTTTTACCTCATCGCTGTCGGCTTCGCTTTTGGTATCGCAAAGAATCAACCCTTTCAAACGGTCAGCATGGCGCTGCGCGGCGCGTAAAGCGATGTAACCTCCCATGGAAAGCCCGCAAAGAACCGCGGATTCAATTTTCAAATGATCCATCCCAGCAATGAGATCATCGACAAAAAACTCAAGCGAATACTGCCCATACCCCACATCGCTTTGGCCGTGGCCGCGGACATCATAAGAAATCACACGGTAAGTACCGGACAACGCCTCGATTTGCGGCGCCCACATCGAGCGGTTAAAAGGAAAACCATGGATAAAAATGACAGCGGTGCCTTGACGCAACCCGCTGTCATCCCAAGCAATCCCGTCTATTTTTTCCATGGCGTTTCCCCGTTCAATTACAAATTAATTTTACCTGTTTGTCCAGCGATTACTTACTTACTTACGTAATTTGTTAAACTTGGTGCCTTCCAGCGTCAACTAGATTTTGTATCGGGGGAAATGGCTAAAAAAAACCCGACCGGGAGTTCCGGCCGGGCTCTGCTTTCTTGAGGAAGAAAGACGCTTGGGCTTTAAGAGTGGTGCTCTTTATGCTCGCCGCGTTTTTCCTTGTATTCTTCTTTCATCGCTTTATACTTTTCATTCTGTTCAGGCGTCAATACGGCTGCCATCTGACCTTGTGTTTCTGTCTTGAGCGCCTCCATCTTCGCTTTTTTCGCATCCATGATGGTCTGGATCTGCGCGGCCTGCGCATCATTCAAAGCCAACTTTTCCTTCAAACGATCCGCTTTTTTCTCACTGGACCCTGCTTTGCCGCCCATGCTACAACATTTTCCTTCAGCAAACACCGGCACCGACACCAACAACGCAAACGCAATCACCAACGACGTTACTTTTAACATGACACTCTCCTTTGGTTGTTTCTAAGAATGGTGAGCGAAGTCGAACCATCCTATGGTTGGGATGACCCCCTCCCTCTTCACACCATTTAGACGCCATGGGTAAGGAAAAGTGTCACCCTAAATGCTTTATTATTGTAGTCTATGCCGTATTTCCTCCCACCATTTTAACCCGCAAGACTCCCCCTCCCTGTCATCCCCGCAAGACTCCTCCCCTCGTCATCCCCGAAATCATTAATCGGGGATCAAACATTTTACTTAACACCCGATGGGAATACGGAGGCTTGGACTTTTTGCCGGCTTTGAATACGGGCTGTACTTAAACATCGGGATTTTGATTTAATTCATACAGCGCAAACCGCGCCTTATTTAATTGAATCTGCTCCCCCGCCGAAATCGGCCAGAAACGCGCAATGGTATCCGATTTAAAAAAGCGATTCTCCGCGACTTGAAGCTCGCCCATTTTAGAAATCACCACACGGATCAAGACTTCGCCTTGGGCCATTTTTTGAGGAGGGATGGAAGCGGTTGCCAGATAGCCTCTCTGTCGGTACGCCGCCTCAATGCGATTGGCGCATTCTCTGAGCTCGGTAAAATTAATCTTTTTTCCTTCGTACGCCGCCGTGATCTTGCCGAGCTCGGCCACGGATAAAATGGGACACTTCTCACAATCAATATTAATTTTTTTGACTAAAAAATAAACCGTTTCATCCGTTTTTGGCTGGGGCGGTTTCTCGGTAGTAATGGAAGTAAGCCCCTGGTCCGCCGGCTTCATCTTCTCTTCAAAATTTTTACGCACTCCAGCCGCCAACGTATCCGCTTCGGACCCCGACGGAGGCAAATCAGCAGAATTGCTCGCCGCCAACGCCGACGCCGCAAAGGATGAAATAAACAGATAAGCGAGAAAAACGACAAACGATCGAGGTTTTGTGTTCATAAGCAATTTATTGTTACCACTCTTCCAAATTTAATAAATAAAAAAACTTATGTCCCTGGAGTGGCTCGAACACTCGACCTACGGTTTAGAAAACCGTTGTGACAAGGCGGCTATCAATGCCGCCGCGAAATGTCGACAAGCAGAGGCTTGGCGACCTCTATCGCGCACTGAACACAAACTTGGTGCCCCCGGCGTGATTCGAACACGCGGCCAACGGTTTAGAAAACCGTTGCTCTATCCAACTGAGCTACGGGGACATTAAAAAAGTATTATACCAACTTATCTAAATTTGTAGAAAAAAACTAGTGAAAGATGCCCGTCCCTGTTAGAATTCCCTGCACGGGGCGTAGCTCAGCTTGGCTAGAGCGCTTGCTTTGGGAGCAAGAAGTCGCAGGTTCAAATCCTGTCGCCCCGATTTTTTTACTTAGATCTCTTTTTGACGAGGACTTTTTCCGCGGCTTTAACAAGGTTTTTGGACGTGAAACCATATTTCTCAAGAAGCTTTTCCGGCGGGCCAGACTCCGCGTAAGTGTCATTCATCCCGATAAACTCCATCGGGACCGGACACTCCTGGGAAAGTGTCTGAGAAACAATGCTCCCCAAGCCTCCCCAGATAAGATGCTCTTCGGCCACCAGCACCGCACCGGTTTTCTTGGCCTGGCTGATCAAAAGTTCTTTATCGATAGGTTTGAGGGTGTGAATATCAATCACTGAAACCTCAATTCCTTTTGCTTTTAGCACTTCCGCCGCTTCCAGCGCCTCAAACACCAAGAGTCCCGTCGCTACGATGGTCAAATCCTTGCCTTCGCGTAGAAGGATTCCCTTGCCAATCTTAAATTCTGATTTTTCGTTATAAATTACCGGTGCCTTGGGACGCCCGGTGCGCATATAAACCGGACCTTTGTAAGCAACAAGCTGCTTTACCAGCGAGCGTGTTTGAAATTCATCTGAGGGTGAGAGCACCACAAACCCCACCAGAGTTGCCGCCAAAGCCAAATCTTCCACCGACTGCTGAGAAGCACCGTCTTCGCCCACGCTGATTCCACTGTGCGAGGTGACAACTTTGACATTCACGCCCGGAAAAGCCACACCCACACGAAGCTGTTCATACCCTTTACACATCAAAAAGCAGGCAAAGGAACTAATGACTGGGATTTTTCCGCAAATGGCAAGGCCTGTAGCCACACCCACCAAATTAGCTTCGGCGATTCCCACATCCACAAAGCGCTCCGGGAAAGCCTTGGCAAAAAAATCCGTCTTGGTCGATTTCGACAGATCCGCATCCAGGACAATCAAATCCGGATTGGTCTGCCCGATCTCCACCAGCGTCTTGCCATACGCGTCACGTGTGGCCATTCCCATTGTTCGCACGAGCATTATTTGATCATTCCTAAAATTCTCTGAATTTCTTTTTCGTCCGTGCCCAACTCTTTAAGCGCCCGCCCGGTTTCATCCTTGGTAGGCGCCACGCCGTGAAAATTATTATTGTTTTCCATAAAAGAGACGCCCTTACCCTTGACGGTATTAGCCAAGATAACCGCTGGCTGTTTGCGGGGGGACTTCGCCCAAGCCAGCGCCTCGATGATTTCCTGGTGGGAGTGACCGTCAATCGACTTGACCGCCCAACCAAACGCCTCCCATTTTTTATCCATGGGATCCATATTCAAAATGTCTTTGGTGGAAGATGTTAGCTGATACTTATTCATATCCATGATGAGCACGAGATTCGATAGTTGGCGAAAGGACGCAAACGCCGCCGCCTCCCAGGCCTGCCCTTCATTAAGCTCACCGTCGCTCATCACCACGTACGTCGTGTAATCTTTTTTGTCGAATCCCGCCGCGAGCGCACAGCCCGCCCCCACCGAAAGCCCCTGGCCCAGAGAGCCGGTAGACATTTCAATCCCCGGCAAGCGCCGCATATCCGGATGCCCCTGAAACGGGCTTTCCAATTGGCGGAAGGTCAAAATCCCCTCCCGTTCGAAATAACCGGCCAATGCCATCACGCTGTAAAGCGCCGGTGAGCCATGCCCCTTGGAAAAAATCAGACGATCGCGATCGGCCCATTTGGGATTTTTGGGATCATGACGCAGCGCGTGAAAATAAAGGTCGACCAAAATATCCGTCACCGAAAGCGACCCGCCCGGATGCCCGGAAGCGGCAATACCTGTCTGCTTAATGATGTCACGACGGACTTCTAGGGATAGATTGGTAAGTTTTTGAAAATCAACCGGCGACTTCACAGTGGAAGAAAAATTTGTCATAAGCCGTAAATTTTAGCGTTTCTTTTTGCAGGCGTCAAACGAATAAAATAGATACTTAATATCTTTAGGGGCGGTTTAAAATGTCGTGAGTTCCTATTTTCCTCAGGTAATAACCTTCCGGCCAGATCTCGAACGTAATACGATAGTTCATATTGACACTCATTTCCCAGATAAAATCAGTCCCGCGGATCCTTTTGACGCGCAGAGACGGATACGATGGATCTTCCATCAGCTTTCCCAAATTCTCGTACGCCGATTCACGAATAGCCGCCGGCAATTTGGAAAACGCCTTCTCATAAGGCCTTGAAAGAATGAACTTTTTATTTTTCAAAATGCTTTTTCATTTCCTCGACACTTCCAAAAGAGACAAAATCCTTATTTTTTTTGGCTCGATCGGCTTCTTTCTCCGCCGCCTGCCACTCCTGGGACCAAAACCAGGATTGATTGTCGTCGACAACCACTTTCGGCTTTAAAATGACCTGTTTTTTATCCATCACGAAATCCACAAGACTCCCCACCTTGATGTGGAGCGCGCGGCGAATCCCGGACGGAATCGTGATCTGATAGTTGCGCGTAACTTTGCTCAGTGACATAAAATGCCCTCCGTTTAGGAGTTTACTATATTACTAGTTATTGTCAAGAGGGCACTCGCTCCGCCCACGTCATTCCCGAGAGTTTTAATCGGGAATCAAACCAGGGTATGATCCCCGATAAATAATCTCGGGGATGACACTGGGATGACAATTAGCGGACTTCCGAAACCCCCGTCCTAAAACGAAGAAAATTATCCAACGAGTCACAAATAAGATAAGGATTGGTCTTTTTCTGCTCCCCCATCGACACCATCGTCTTGTCCGCATAATTATGGCCGGGACAAAGAATCGTCGAGTCATCCAGCTTCATGAGTTTTTGGGTCAATGAATAATAGAGCTCTTTGGGACTTCCGCCAGGCAGGTCGGTACGGCCGCAAGCATTGATAAAAAGGGTGTCTCCTGAGACCAAGTGGCCGCGGCATAAAAAACATTGGGAACCGGGCGTGTGGCCGGGTGTGTGGAGGCATTCGATCTCGACATCGCCAAGCTTTAGTTTGTGCCCGCTCTCCACCGGCTTGATATTGTCGTGGCTAAAATCAAGGTAGCTGATATCCGCTTTATTCACATACACGGGGCAGTCAACCGATTGCAGAAGCTCTTCGATTCCGTTGGTGTGATCAAAATGATAGTGGCTGACAAGAGCGCCTTTGATCTTTAGATCCTCTTCCTTGGCGACACGCAGCACCGTATCCACCTGCCAGGCGGGGTCCACAACAAATACCTCTCGCGTGATTTTGGAGCCAACCAGATACACAAAATTCTCCATCGGGCCGATTTCCATCTGCTTGAGGTATAAGTCAGAATTAGGCGGGGTCACACTTCACCAAGTCAATTTTAAGCTTTTTAGCAATTTCAAAAATACGTTTATCGCGGTAAAACTCTCCGAAACAGATCCGCTTGATGCCCGCATTGGCGATCAATTTAAAACAATTCCAGCAGGGGCTTGCCGTTGTATACATCGTGCTGTTGTCAATGCAGACACCGTTTTTGGCGGCTTGCAAGATCGCGTTGGCTTCGGCGTGAATGGTCGCGACGCAGTGGCCGTTTTCCATCATGTGACCAGCTTCAAAACAATGCTCCAGCTTGCGGATCGAGCCGTTGTAGCCGGTAGAAAGGATGGTCTTCTCACGCACAATCACCGCCCCGACAAATTTGCGGTCACACGTCGAGCGGCTAGCGACCACTTTGCCGATATTCATGAAGTATTCGTCCCAACCGGCACGCTTGGGATGTATTAGTTTTTTCATTACGAGGCCCAGGCCATTCTTAACTTACGATGATGGCTAGCGCAGTCTCGCAGGTATAGGTTAATCAGGTTTTGGTAAGGCAACCGCGCTTCACCGGCCAAGGCTTTAAAGTAAGCCACAGTATCCTGATCAAGCCTAATCGTAATCGGTGTCTTTAAGGATTTGACATAAGGATTCTTACGTCCCTTCATTTTAGAGAATTCGTAATGCGCTCTCATCTTATCATCCCCCAGTAATCTTTTTCTTCACGGCTATTGGCTTTTCTTGCTGAAATAATCCGGATACTCTTACCTCGACGATGACAGTGGCAAACCACTAATACTCGTAACTGACCACTGATGCCAAGCATGATAAATCGATCCTCATCCCTTGAGTGATCCGGATCAAAGAACTCAATACCGCGATCATCATAAAAAACAGTCTCGGCTTCCTCAAATGAAACGCCATGCTTCTGCTTATTTTCTATGCTTTTCTTTATATCCCATTCAAAGGAAAATCCACCCATATTTATAGTGTATGTACAAAATATGTACTTGTCAAGTGGCGTTTTTAAGCGCTGGTAATTGCGGATTGAAATATCCCATCAAAAGACAGGGAAATTCCTTTTCGAGGTTGTGAATCACATGGCTCATCCCCAACAGCTCAACATTTTTCCCCAAAAGTCCCAAATCCCGAAAATAATGCAACGGGTCATAATTGAGATTTCTCCACTGAATCATGTCAATTTTGTGCTCGGCGATAAATTTTTTAAGCGCCTGGAATTCCTCTACCGAATCCGTAAACCCCGGCATCGACAAATAATTAAGCGAGACAAATCCTCCCCGCTTTTTGGCCGCCTTAATCGATTCGATCACGGTAGCCAGCGAATAACCTTTCGGCTGATAATAAAGCGAGTAATACGGCTCGCGGACGCTATTTAAACTCACGCGAATGCTGTTCAACCCCGCGTCAAAGAGTTTTCCCACCGTCTGCGGACGACTGGCGTTAGAATTGATATTGATCGAGCCCTTGGAAGTTTTCTGCCGCACCAGCTGGATTGCTTTTTCAATCACATCCCCCGAAAGCGTTGGTTCTCCTTCGCAGCCCTGTCCAAAACTGACAATAGGGTCCTCCACCTTTTCGATATGAAAAAGCGAAAGCTCCGCGATCTCCTGGGCCGTCGGCACAAATGCAATCCGCTTCTGCGTCGACGGAAAATCACGTCCATCCGGCTGTAATGAAATACACCCCTGACACTGCGCGTTGCACACCGGAGAAGTGGGGATCGGCGCCTCGAAGCGTCCCAGGAAGAAATTTTTGGCATTCGCGCAGGCATTGACTGTCGCACAATTGGCCAGATGCGGCACGAGTCTATTTTTCGGAAAAAGGTCGGTATAATTTTTTATATTTTTTTCGATGAGACCACTATCCATGAAGCGCTCATCATGGCGAAAATCACGGTCCACTTGGATCGCCGCCGCGTAGAACGCATTTTTATAATAAACGCACGCCGCATAGGAGAAAAGGGGCAGCATCGGCACACCGCTCTCTTCCTCAAATGCCGCGCTGTGCGTGATCGAATGCCCCGGCGGAATAAACGCTGCCACCGCAAAACATTTTTTCTTCTCTTTCGAATAGGGATCCGACAAAAGCGGCCCCGGCACGCCGGTTTCGGGATCAAATCCTATCGGCACGCGCCCCGGCAGCATAAAAAGCTCGCTAAAATCCGGTAATTTTACAAATTCGGCAGGATCCAAATGAAAGAAACGGCCCGCTTTCATGCCAGCCGCTTCCAAGCCTTCAAAGGGATACACTTTCCCCGCTTCATCCGCAAATAAAAGCTGAGGGAAATCTTTTTTCTTCAAGAAACCTCGGGGGTGTATTGAAAACGCGGCATTTTTTTCCCATCAACGGTGACTGATTCAATAAACATTTTTTTAGGCCTTACCCAAAGAGCCCCCAGACGGTTGGCGTAAAGCGCTTTGTAGACAACCATCTCTTCCAAAGTCTCGCTGTGACGCGCAATCCCGAGAACCTCATAATTTTTTCCTTTGTAGTGACGGTATTTTCCGGGAGGTAGCAAAGGATCAGGGTGAAGCAAGTTTAAACGTGTCAATCCAAAAACCCCCCGGTGGACTGCAAGGGTTGGTCGTTTTCCGATTTTGAAATCCAGACGGCGATCGCATGACGCGGCGCCTTCGCCAGACCTTGGGAGTTAAACTGTATCGAGGTTTTTAGCACACCTTCGCGATACTGCATTTTTTTATGCTCCAATGAAAGCGCCGTAAAATCATGCGGCAATATCTTGCCTTGGTTTTCACCGCCGCCGACGCGAGTCAGCATCCCGCACCCCAAATAAGCCGCATGGACGGAAATATTGTCGATGACGACCCCGTTGTGAGGAAGAAAAGAGACTTCAAATTCCATCGGCCCTTTTTGCTCCACCCGAAGGACACCGACATCTTTTTTTCCCTTAATGCTTAGCGTTGGCGAGCGATACCATTCTCTGGATTCTTTGCCATTCTCAACCATCATGGGCGTGTAAACGGACGACGTTTTCCATACCGCGGAATACTCTCTCTGGCGGCGAGTGTATTCCGCTGAAGAAAGAGCATCTTTCCACCCCAAGTAGTCCCAATAGTCGACATGAAACGCCACCGGCACAAACGCTTTCCAAAGATAAGGCGAATTTTTAAGCCCCGTCATCCACGCATCCGCCGGCGGACAACTCGAGCAGCCTTCGGAGGTAAAAAGCTCAATCAACACCGTCTGGTCCGGACCGCTTTGAAATGTCGCCATTCCCGCACCCGTGCTACTCACTGCACCGGCAGATAGGACTCCGGCAAATAATAAAAAAATGGTAAGGCTTAGATTTCGACGCATGAGGTCATTCTAACATGGGCAGCGCCGCCAAGTCATGATCGGCAGCGATTTCCTGTTTAAGCCGACCAGTCAGTTTGCAAAGACAGACGAATCGCCGACGCCATATCGTTTACCAACGCCGTGATAGGCGGCAGGAGAATCCATAGAAGACTCTCCCCTTCAATGATTTCCTGAGTCTGGATAGCGTAGAATTTTGCCGAATCAATTTTGGGCTTTCCAAGTCTTAGGCTATTTAAAAAATTAATCAGCCCGCTCTCCCCGATAGCTTGAATCATCTGCTCTTTGCCCTGTCCGGCATGCGCTGACCACAGCCCCGCCAAAGTTTCCGCTTCTAAAAAAGCGATTCCCGTGTTGGGCAAGCCTTCGACGAGAAGTGCCACCACCGAATCACTCTTTAGTTTTTCAATCTTGTCCCCTGCTTGGCTTAAGACAATCCGCGAGACAACCGCGCCCTCGGGTCTTTGGGTCAACACTTGACCCATTCTTGCTTTTGACTGAATCCTAGCAAGCCTTCTCTGCGCCGTTAACCCCATCTTGCCGGGAAGCTGGTCAATATTGAGAAGAATGTACTGGTTACCGCGAGAGCGCGCCACGCGGTCAAATATGGCCTTCAGCAGCACTTTCTTAGCCTTCAAATCAAGCACCGAGCCAAATCGAGGATCCACCAGCTGTGCCAAATCAATCTCAACAAAACCGAACCCCGTCCCGATCGCCCCAGGTACCTGCTCGTTCCACATTTTTTGCATGCGCTCAATCAGAAATCCCTGCCCCCGCCGAGCGCTTTGGCGGCCTTGGTCTTTTTTGAGAGTTTCCTTTATCATCCGCATTTCCTCGGGACTAATCCTAAAAAGAATCTTAGCTCCCACTCTGACTTGCAGCCCTTGAGCACTTTTGCGTAGATTGAAAATGGGAATTACTCCGCTTTCCTGCTGGACAGCCAAGCGCCCCCACATAGATTTCTTTCCATGCATAGGCATAGGCAGAGACATCTCTGTAAAAAAAGTTTTGAGGTCTTGGAGCGTTTGGGAATTGGTGGGGAGGGAATCCTCCATCTCGATTTTTTTATTTTCTGCCAGCCGCGCCGCCTGATCCGCTCCGTCATTCTGAGGCGCTGCAGGCGATGAAGAATCCAAGCGATGAGATTCGTTGGCATCAGCCAATTTTTCCACTCGAGAAGCATACCTTGAGATGTGCTGTCCTGGTTGTACGCCATATTGATCTTCTAGCGCATCTTTCAAAAGATCTTCTGCGATTTTTAAAATCTCGCCCTCATCGACATTTCCCCAAATACGCTTGGAAATCAACTCGATTTCTTCACCAGAATGAAATGCCCCCGAAAGTGTATTCGCTTTAGTGGCATCATATTTCAAACGCTCTGAATGCATTCCAGTTGCCGGTCCTGCGTGGCGTAAGAATAATTGAATGCCACACTTTTGAAGGATAATTTTCGCCACGTAAGCAATATTTTGCGATGGCGCCATATGAATACCTTGGGAGTGCTTTATTTTCATGGTAATAATTTTTTCATTACCCTCGGATGCCGCCAACCGTGCGGCCGTCATTCCCCCCTGACCAAGCAAGTTCAAAGCTTTTGTGTATCGCACCAGCTGAGCTACGACTTGACTATTTTTATATTCAATGATGTTGCGCGAATGGGCCCATTTGTAATCCTGAAGCATTCCCGCCTCTGAGTTGAAAAAATAGGATTTTCTGCGATCTAAAAATAACTGCCAGGCGGAGATTTTTTCTGGCGGCTCAAATCCTTTTAACCGCTGGTTGAGGCTTTCCTCATACCCGCCTTTGCCGGCGCGATAAAAAGTGATTTTCTGCCCCAATAAGGGGTAATCCTTACTATCTTTTAATACATCTGCAATAATGGGACGAGAGAGACGTTGAATAAAATCCTCGTTGTATTTAAAAAAGGAGGTGTATTGCTGATGGAGATCATTCGGCATGCCAGAGATTGCGGGGTAAACGAAATTCTCATAACTAATACCGCCATTAAAAAATGGGATTAACTGAGACCACACGCGGAATAAGCTCATCTGGACCGCAGATATCACCGTGTCCAGCTCATCGGTGATTTTCGAATCTAGATCATCTCTAGGAATTGTGCTCAATGATTCATATTGTTTTTTTAAAAACAGCATGTTGGCGTGCATGATAATAAGGTCATGATGCGAATCACTGCTGAAACTATTAAAATGCACGCCCTGTAAAAAATGATAGAGCGCAATCATTTTGACCGCCTGCAAACGGCGCCTAAATAAAGGCGGATCCGTCGCATCTGACTGCATGATTTCAGGCGAAAATAAATTTGGAAGCTGTAAAGACATCTTAATAAATCCTTCGTTCGCCAAAGGATCTTGAACGTTTTTCAAATCTCCCCCCAAGATCAAAAAACGTTTAAGCACCAGTCCAAAGAGAGATTCAAAATCCAATTTAAGCTTCGCATTAGAACCGTTGTTGTAAACTTCTATGGCCTCTTCCATCACAACAACCTCGTGCTCAGAAAGAGGCTCGCTCATGGATTTTACGATGTACGCCATGGCAACCGCCTCCAGAGACTCAAGCGCGGTCCTTGCGCTCCAATCGCCTTGGTCCAAGATTACCGTCCCCTGATTACGCAACCTGTCCAGCGCCGAAGAGACCTGAGATGGAAAATTTTTATATTCGGAACCATCAAACAGTCGGTTGACAGCAAAAACCACCTCGCTGTACCCTCGAGCCGCATCGTGTGGTGACCCAACAGCGGCTGTTTGCCAACTCTGTATCAGGGAAAGCAAAGAAGACCTGCTTATCTGGGGATCATGGCCCGCCAACCGCGCCGCCGCAGCCGTGGAACCGGTGTCAGTCCTTGACATTTGACTTTCTGGGCTTTCCACCAACCCTTCGGCCCGCCTCAGGGCAAGCCGCGCACCAGAGCGGTGCTTATTTTCCAGTTGAATCAAGTGATTGAGCACTTCTGCCGTACTCGAGGCATCTCCCTGCCACTCTCCATCCGCAGAATGAAGCGCCCAACCCTCTGTGGTCTTCTCAATAGTTATATCGGTAGTGCTCGCTGGATTAGGTACGTCTTCGACACGTTTGATGCCCGGTATCGCCCAGAAAATCTCGCGCCGAAGCGGGCGCGCATCCCTAGGTTCCCCGATCAATGCAACAGACTCGATGGTTGTTTCCCATGTGGGGTCGCTCACAAAAATTTTATTCCGTTCAGAGGCGGGAATCAAATCAGCGGGATCAATATAAATTATTTTATTTTCGACAGCCATTTGGTTGATAATGTCATAATTCGGGTCTTGAAGACGATCGGCTTCCGCCTCATCCCGAAAATAAAAAATTGCCTGATGCAGGTGGGGAGCAATAATCGATTTGTTCCGGGATGGTCCAATCTTACCGATGTTTTTTCCGTGACGGACACTATCACCTTGCTTAAGTCCCTCGGCTGGCACAATGTGCGTATAGACAGTATAAAGCTTCCTGCCGTAAACGGTTGTTTCCATGATGACGGTGCTTTGCATGTCGTCTTCAAAGATCCATTTCACCTTGCCGTCGATCAAAGAAAAAACAGGTCGTCCTGATCCCGCCGCTTCCACCTTACCATCAACCGATTCAATGACCGCCAAATCAATACCGCCATGCTTCTGTTCCCGGTGCGACTTAAAACGGCTCACCTCTCGCCACCAACATCCCAGATCCCCAAATTTCATTCCCTCGCGCAAAATAAAACGTCGAGCACCCCACTCCTTGGCCGTTTTTCTATAGGAAGATAAAACCATTCTGCTTAACTGACGGTGGGCCTTTTTCAGAAATATTTTATCCTGAGACTTCTCCCGGCTGTGGAGGTCTGTTTGGCCGACCATAACAGTCTCCTGCACTGCCGAAGGCTGTTCCGCCGGCTGATTTGGTTGCACCGCGCTTATATCTACTTCGGAACCGGTGTCAGTCCTTGACATTTGACTTACTGGTTTTTTCGCCAGCCTCGCGGCGGAAAGATCTCGTGTGGACGCATCAGTCAACGCCTCGATGAGCAAAGAAAATGGATTGTCTTGTTTAATAAGAATACCCCGCACCGTTAAAAAAGTTAGCTTTAGTTGATCTGTTATCTCAAAAGAGACCCTATTCTCCTCTTGTGGACGATCGTCCGAAACAACACTTGTTATTAGGTACCACATCTCTCCCTCGTTATTGAGGCACTGTTTAAAAATATTTGCTACCGATTCTTGTTTCGCATCAAAAAAATATCCATCAACAAACGATCGAAGCATCGCTACAAAATCCTCTGATGTATCATGAACTAAAATCGTATGTAGAACCCTGCTAACATCCAGAAAACGAAGCCTGGCGGATCCTAGTGCGTCCGCCGATTCGGGCACATTCCAAACCGTGTTCAAATCTCTCAAAACAACATGCCACTTTTTCTCCTCGCTGCCCTGCATCAGCCCGGTATTAGCAAAAGTGGGGTAGCGATGAATATATCCATTTCGATGAAGCTCTCTCAGAGCCTTGCCATACTCATAAAATATTTTTTGGACTGATTCTTTGTTCTTTATGGGATTAAAAAAATCTCTGTCAGAGGCTTTTGAATCAGACGAGTTGTGCTTAAGATCACCAATAACTCCCTGATCTGTCACCGATAGCCGGAAATCTTCGCCGGTCATGCCGGCAGCGACCCAAGCATATTGTTGTGTGGAATCATGGCTACTTTCCATGAGTGCCCAGCCCAGAGCTTTATCGACCGGCAAGCTAAGCTGCGAGAGCTTGCGCATCAGCTCATCTTCGAGCTCTGCCCCCTTGGGATTTAAAGTACCGCTATAATTTTGCCCAGCAAATGTCGTTGTTGTAAATCGACCTTGATTATCGATGGTTGGTGGAAATTTTACAAAACCAGCCTCCCCCAAATAAGGCACTAACTTATTAGCCTCATCCACCCGCGGCCTTACACCCTTAAAACGGATATATAAAATCCCATCTATGGGAGAATCTAACTTCAAATAGATCGTTCGACCTTCCTCTGGCCAGAAATATTCACGATGTTGAATAAAAATTTTTCCTTGGTGTAAGGCTTGGGCCTGTAAAATATCCGCGGTACTTACCAATGCCCCGGACATTATCTTTTCCGCGATAGCTTTTTCCTCGTGGCTCAAAGAGTCAAAAAATTTTGTATCACGGTGGTCTTTGACTATTTTAAAAGTGGCTTTTGCCAGCCGCGCGCCGGAGCGGCGTTTAGAAGAGATGGGGTCAGTCCTTAAGATTTTACTTTCTGAGTTTCCCGCCAACCGCGCCGCCTGAGGCCTAGTCTTTCCTTCAAGCTTATTTCGGATTGCCTGATAATCCGAATCATTCTGACCATTGTCTCTGATAATCAGCCTCTGATTACCAGGCAATGTGATCACCATAAATCGATTCGCTAACTCATTGGCAATGTGAACCTTCACTACATACGTCTGCAAGACATCTGGCGTCGTCACAAGGTACTCTTTGTAAGCAGGTGCTTGCGAGACATTCTTCGCATCAAAGCCATCTCCGGAACGAATCAGTCGGACAAAATCATGAACAAACGCCGGATCTTTTTTTTGGATGTTTCCGTTGATAGCATAGACTCTGGAACTGGTGTCAGTCCTTGACATTTGACTTCCCGAGTTTTCCGCTAACCCTTCGACCCGGCTCAGGGCTAGCCGCGCTGCAGCCCCACTGTTATCTTTCGAAGACTCACCACCCGTACTGCTTGGAATGAGCCCAGTAATCCAGGTAGCGACTTTGATGATGTTATCCGCAACGACTTTATCCCCATAATAAGAGGACAAAAGGCCTGCGGGTTCGCCGAAGCCCGGTACTCTACCGACCCATTTTTGAACCGAAAGTCTTATTTTTAAAATCACCAGAGGCTTCAGTTGTTTGAAAGACGCCAGAATCTGCAGAGGTACCCCGATAACATTAACAATGGGTAGAACACTAAGATAGGCCCAGCCGAATTTTTGCTCGGGGTGACGGAACGCAAATATATACGTGGTCACAAACCGGTACGCTGAGCTGATCGACCACGAGATAAGAAGCCACTTCCAGTTGTTGCCCACGACACCCATGCCCACCCCCAACAGATCGGAAGTCCATGTGAATATCTTTGGAAGCAAATGAAGCGAATAAAGAAGCAAATAGACATCGATCCCCGTGCTTGATTCCTTGAGACCAGCAAGCTCATTTTTCTGATCCTCAGAAATCAACCCATGTGAATACGCTTTATCGATATCGTCAAAAAATACGCGATTGATAAAATTCATGCGGAATTTTTCCATAAAAATAAATTTCCCAATGTCAAAAGGAGCTTTGATTATCCGGAAAAGTGTTTTGACTGCCCAGCGGAGCACGCGCCAAGAAAAAGTGGCGGTTGCTGTGACGGCACTACGCATGAATTTGAATGGAAGTGTTAAAGAGTGCCCAACCATATAAGCTAAATAAGCAGACCTAGGCTCTCTAAATTCTCGGGCTTGTTCGGGACTGATGCGCTTGGTGATTTCCCAATAATCAATGTTATTTTTTCTTGAGAGCTTGAGAAATTCAGCAAGGTCAAACCCTTTTGCCCAAAACTGTGGGGAACGATCCAAGAAAGTCTCCCTAAGAGCACGATAATCTTTTATCCAAGCGGCTAGGTGAGCAGACTCCCCCGGTTCCAGTAAATCGGGGTGGGCTTTCATATATTCCTCAAAAAGATCCATATTCATTAGATGAAAAGTATCCGGATAATTCTCGGCTTGTTTCGCGTGATCAGTGGCGTCCCTGAATTGCTTAAAAAAGAAAAATGGAAACGTGTAGCCCCACAGCAGAGCCGATATATTTCTCTCCGTATCCACCCAAAGCATAAGGCCGCTTGCCAAACTCCGTTTGATGTTGGGAAATGAAAACCACGCCATCCCCGGCGCGCCGCTGTCATTGATAGCGACTTGAGAAATCAAGTTACCCGCACCGGCCTCCGCCAACGGCTGTTTAAGCTGGCGCATAAGCTCCACCTGTTCATCAAACTTTCCATCCTTCTCAGTTGACAACCGCAGATAAGACCCGCGCAGTTCGACGTAGTCCATCACCAGTGCCCAAGAGCCGGCTTGAGGAACCCAAGCATAGGCCTCGCGCGGAATGATGCCCTCAAAATTTTTACCTTTTAGAGAGCGAACGATCATGCTCAAAAATTTATAATTATACAAAAGCGCCCTAGCGACCTCTTCATACCGCTGGGGACCAAACCCGCCTTGAAAGGTTAAAAAATATTGCACGTCCCGGATGATTCTTTTAAGCCCCCGCGCCCGAAATATCTTGAGGACCTTTATCTCTTTGTCTGGACCTTCCACTTTCCACACTTCACTAAAACCGCCGCCATCCCCCAGGCGAGATTTCACCAGGTAGCTCTTATTGCCGAGACTATTCCCGGAAAAGTCCTTAAGCTCTAAGTTAATACTTAATTCTGGATACAGCCCATTTTTTGTATTTTCCGCCAATCGCGCCGCGGTAGGCGTTAAGTGCCAAGCTTGATTTCCACTCGGTCGGGGTGTATATTCAGGGCGTAAAGGAGTTTTCCAATGAAAAAAAGCCTCATCTCCAGCGATCCCGATTTTTGCGCGGGGAAACTTTGCTTCACTGCGACGCGTATCCCTGTTTATATGGTTCTTGAGCTTCTCGAAGCGGGTGAATCTTGGAAAAAGATCCTCAAAAGCTACCCAAGTCTGAATGAGGCTCACATCCACGCCGCGCTTCACACGGCGGCTGAAGTCTTGAAAAATCAGGAATACCATTCTTTTGCCTAAATCTGACATTTCCTGGAAACTTTTTGGAGATGAAAATATCAGCTTTGACGTCATAAAATTTCTAAAGAAAAAGGGGTATAATGTCATTGCCTGCCCAAAAAGTCTAAAAAATGGCGAATTATTCCATCGGCTAATCAAAGAGAGACGAATACTTTTCACCCACGACAAGGACTTTCTGGACTCTGGGCGGTATCCTGCCTCTAAAACAGACGGCATTATATTCATCCCGATCCACCCCGCCACAGACAAAAATGTAATTCCCGCACTCCATAGCATGCTGGTAAAAATATCGCCGAGAGAAATATCTGGGCGGTTGGTTATTTTGTCAATGGATGGTTTCACCATCCAGCCGGACTCAGCAGACTTCGCTTCCTGATTCTCAGCTAGCCACGTAGTCTGATTTTTCTCCTCTATCCCATTGTCACGGCCTGTCTTCACCCCCAACGCCTGAGTAAGCTCCGCAATTTTCCCCGCCGTCAGAGTTCTGAGGAGCATATTAGTTTTGGGTGTGAAGGAATTTAATACGGGAAGTGGTGAGTGGCTTTTTTGGCTTAAGAGAATTTGTTCGTATCTTTTGAGATTGGTCTCTTGCAACACTTGAGGAGTCAGGGAAATGTAGGAGATGTTTTTCTGCTTGAGTAGGTATTTAAGATTGGGGGTGTGGTAGCCTCCGGTGATTAGAATGTACTCGTGTGCGGCGTGGGTAATGGTTTTTGTAGGTGCGGCGGGTCCGGGTCGCAAGCCCTCGCTTGCGACACTTCGCTTCGGCATGGATAGCCTTCGCGTCGTCACCTGTCGGACTCCGCTGTGCTCATGTAATTCTTCATTCCGCGCAGCGGAGGCCTCCCCTCCGGCGCCACCCGCATGTGCTTTGTTTGCTGTACCTGTCGCCGGGTGTGGGGTACTTTCTATCACCTCCAGCATATTGGAGATAAAGGCTTGGTCTCTTTGGTAGGTTAATTCATAGAAGTCTTCGCAATAACGAACCATGTCTTGGTAGCCATTTTCTAGGAATAAGGCTTTGTCATAATTGTTTTTTTGATTCATGAGCTTTTGGTTGAGGAAACCTGTGATTTTTTGGATACTCGTGTTTTGTTTATCTTTTCTATAAGACTCATACTCTTGGGGAGTTAGTTGAAGTAGGAATAATTTTTTTAGGAAGTCGATGTTGTTAGAAGCTTGAATTAGATTCTTTTCATCGGGGGTCACGATGAGAGAGTCGAGGATCTTTTGTTCTAGAAGCTTTTGTTCGTTTAGGATCTCTTGGGGGTTTAAGGACAATGAATATTTGAAATAGGCTAGATACTTTTGAAGATGGGGATAGTTGCTATTGTCTTTTAGTTGATCCGATAGGAGAAAGAGGAAGGCTTTGTGGACTTGTTCGTCTTTGGATCTTGCGGCGTCTTGGAGCTCTTTTTGGGTTTGGGTGGAAAGAGAATTAATCAATAGGGCTTGTTCTTTTTGAGCTACTTCGAAGTTGATTTGTTTTTCTTTTTGGTTTAGGTCTTCTAGGAGTTGTATGTTTTTAAAGCCTTTAAGTTCTAGCTTTTGGGCTTCTTGAAAGAGAAGGCTTAGGTATTCTCGCAAAGAGAGCTCGCCTTTTTGGTGAGCTTTAAGTTTTTGGTTAAAGGCTAGAAGGTAGGGGTTTAAAAGAGTGGGCTCCAAGGTGTGAATTGTGTTTTCAACTTGTGCTAGATAATCGCTGTATTTTTCCCTTCGTTTGGCACTTCGCCGGTAAAGCTCCACCGACTTGGCGTAGAGAGACATGTCTTCTACTCCCCAGAGCGTCATGGGGTGATTGCTGGTTAGGTCTAGATACTCGGTGCCTTGGAGTTTGGCCTGGAGAAGAAAGGATTTGGCGACTTGTTGTCTTTTTTCAAGGGAGGCGTATTTTCTTAAGAAAGAGAGAGATTCGTTGCCGCTTCCAGCTTCTAGGAAGATGTAGTTTGAGAGATTCTTTTTCTGGCTATAGAGGATATCTAAGAGCTTCGCCTCATTGAGTTGTCCTGAGTTGTTGGTGTGAGCATCTTGAATTAGTATTACACATGCCGGGTGGCGCCGGAGGGGAGGCCTCCGCCGCGCGGAGTGAACATTTACACGAGCACGGCGGAGTACCGCAGGTGACAGGCCCCGGCCACTCCGTAGCACGCTTTTGGTTGGAGCAACCCAAGCATCTTCGATAGTTGCTACTGATTCAGGGATTTGGGGAAGAAAGTCTTTGGCCCACTTTAGACTTTTTTGCTTTTCCCCTCCATCCTCAATCCTCCATCCTCTATCCGCCTTTAATAGTTCAGGAGCTGCATAAGAAAACTCTTGAATTAAAAGGCATAAAATTAGCGTGAGCGAGAGGCTCTTAAGAAAGACCGTTCGGGTCGCTTTATTAGCGAGGGCGGTGTTATTTGTCATAAGTTCATGTGTCAACATAACATGGATAAAGTATGCCCAATTGGGTCGACAGAAGCAAACTTAAAATAGAAATTAATTATTGTATAACCTGTTATAAATAATAGAGTTACAGCCATCCAATGTCATCCCCGAAATTTCTTATCGGGGATCATACTTTAATATAGGGCTTGGGGGGGGTCAATGTCCGCTGTGGTAGGGCAAATGGTGGATAATAGTTTGAGCACGATAGACCTGCTCAGCGGCAATGACAGCGGCGATCTCATGAGGCAATGTCATCGGGCCAAAGGACCATAAAAGATCGGGTTTTAAATTTTCGATGTCCTTGGCACTAAATCCATCGGCGGGACCAATCGCTACCCAAAGTTCCTTGGCGCCGGAGTTCATTATCCTTTGAAGCGCCTTGGCTAGTTCTTCCGAGGAAAGCATTTTGGCATTTTTGGAGGTGTGGCAGAGCCAGAGTTTAGCTTGCGGCCTTTTACTGACATCAAGATTCGTCTTTAAACACTCACCAAATTTTCCGATGCGCTGCGTGTATTCATTAAATAAAGCCAATGCATCCGGCGATTTAAATGATTTGGCGATATTGGAGGATGCCCAAGCCAGACAAAACTTGATTTTCATCGGGCCCAATCGCGTGAACGCTTCACCGCCTCTTTCCAACCGGCATAAAGCGCGTCTCTTCCTTTAAACTTCGCATCGGGATAAAAAATTCTATCCACCTGCCGCAAACGGTTAAACTCCTGCTGATTTTTCAAAAATCCAACCGCTATTCCCGCTAGCCCCGCCGCCCCCAATGCCGTCGTTTCCCGCACGAGAGGCCTCTCAACCGGGATTCCTAAAATATTGGCCTGAAACTGCATCAGGAAATCATTGGCGCTAGCTCCCCCATCCACCCGCAGTGACCGAAAGCTTCGTCCCGTATCTTTTTTCATCACTTCAAGAATATCCCTCGTCTGATACGCGATCGCTTCCAAAGCCGCCCGCACCAAATGCTCCCGTTTCGTTCCCCGGGTGATTCCAAATATACTTCCGCGAGCGTGCGGATCCCAATACGGCGCTCCCAACCCCACCAACGCCGGCACAAAATAAACGCCTTCATTCGAGGCGAGGCTTTCTGCCATTTTCTTGGCGTCTTCGGCTCGGTTTAAAATTTTGATCCCGTCCCGAAGCCACTGAACCGCAGCGCCTCCGATAAAAACACTTCCCTCGACTGCGTAATCGGTGTGTTTTAAATCACCCAAAGACCATGCCACCGTCGTCAAAAGATTTTTAGAAAATTTAGGAGAGGACCCTGTGCTTTCCAGCATAAAAAGACCGGTTCCGTAGGTATTTTTAATGATGCCGGATTTAAAACAGCCCTGCGCAAAAGAAGCCGCCTGCTGATCGCCAATCACACCCGTAATCGGAATGCTGGCGCCAAACCATTGCGAATGAAGATCAGCGCACCGGCCGCTAGAGGGCACCACTTTCGGCAAAATAGTTACAGGGACACGAAAAATTTTACAAAGCTGGGAATCCCACTGTTTGGTTTTCAAATTAAATAGCATTGTACGCGAGGCATTGGAGGAATCAGTCACATGCGATTGGCCTTGAGATAATTTCCAGATGATCCACGAATCAATCGTGCCCGAGAGAATCTCCCCACGGCCCGCCTTGGCACGAGCCCCCTTGATATGATCCAAAAGCCACGTCAATTTGCTAGCGCTAAAATAAGCATCTAGAAAAAGACCTGTTTTGGCATGAATTGTTTTTTCAAAACCTTTGTTTTTAAGCGCCTGACAAAAAGCTGCCGTCCGTCGGCACTGCCAGACAATCGCGTTGTGCAAGGGCTTGCCAGTTTTCTTATCCCAGATCAAAATCGTCTCCCGCTGATTGGTGATACCAATCGCCGCGATCGCGGAAGGTTTTATTTTTTTAAATGTTTTTGCCAGGATTCTCCGTACACTTTGCCATATTTCCTCGGGGTCATGCTCGACCCACCCAGGCTTAGGAAAAATTTGGGTAAATTCCTCATAAGCCTGAAAAACAATTTTTTGGGAACGGTCAAACACAATCGCGCGGTTCCCCGTCGTTCCCAGGTCCAATGCTAAAATGTATTTTTTCATTCTGCCTCCCGTCTGGCTACACCCGGTGCCATAGGGGTCAGACCCCTATGGCACCGACTAAAAATCGATTCCCTTTTGTGCCTGAATCCCCTTTTGAAACGGGTGCTTAATCTCCTTCATCTCCGTCACCAGATCCGCCCGTTCAATAATCTCCGGCTTGGCGTTACGCCCAGTAAGAATAAGGTGAGTCTTGACAGGTTTTTTATCAATCATCTCAAGCACGTCCGCTAGACCCACCAATTTTATGTCTAGATAATCAATGGCGTAAAGCACTTCATCCAAAACCACGACATCATACAAGCCAGAGAAAATTTTTTCTTTTGCCAATAAAACCGCATCTTCTGCCGCTTGTTGATGCTCCGCTAATGGCTTCTTATCCCCCATGATGCTGACAAAACCTTTGCCCAGCTGCAGGATTTCAAGACGAGGATGATTTTTAGCGCTTTCGAGCTCACCAAACACCACCGGCCAATCCCCCTTAAAAAACTGGATCACCAAGACCCGCATCCCATGCCCCAGCGCCCGAAACACATTCCCCAGCGCTGCGGATGTCTTGCCTTTACCGTTGCCGGTGTAGACAATGACCAGGCCCTTCGTTTTAGGGGAGGCGGTCAAAACGCTCCATCAGTTCGTTGATCACTTTTTCATTAGCGGGCGGGAATTTAAAATTTTTTAATTGGGCGACATCCGACCACTGAGCTTTCTGGCATTCCAATGCCCTGGGCTCACCGGATACCAGCGAGCAGAGATAAAAATTAAGCCAGATAATTCTCTCTTTGTATAAATGGCGAATCTCCATTAGCTTTTGCTCCACCTTCACTTCAACCCCCGTCTCTTCGCGCGCTTCGCGCACAGCACACTCCTCAAAAGTTTCTCCCTCATTTTTTTTACCGCCAGGAAATTCCCAATAATTGGCAAACGAGTCATCTTTGTTTCTTTGGGAAATCAAAAAATTACGGCCGCTTCGAATAATCGCGACCCCGCAGGGGATAAAGCTGCCATTGGGCGTACTGTTTACTTTCACTTGACCTGCAGTATTCTTTTTTTGACCAGGGATACAATTTTTTCATCATATCCCAGATAGGGACAGAGACTAATTTTTACACCAGCGTATTTTTTGATTTCAGTGGTAATGATTTCGGGGATATCCGACTGGACATGCTTTCCCATTAAAATAAAATAAGGCAAAATGCGGATTTGCTTAGCCCCTTTTTTAACACAAAATTCAATCGCCTCTTGAATGGAAGGATACGTAATTTCAAGATACGCGCACACCACGCGCGAAAAACGCTTATCTTTTTGGATTTGTGAGGCGACCTTTACCATCGCTTGTTGAAAACCTTCCTGGCGGCTGCCATGGCCGACCAGAATGACAAAATATCTTTGGGGCGGTGCGGCTAGCGATCTAGATGACTTCACAAGACTTTTTCAATACCCAGCCGGTCGTCTTATCTTGGAGAGCGATGTAATACCACTTGTCCGTCTGGTCAATCACGCGGGCTTTAGCGCCTTCGTGAAGGACGAACGCTTTAGTCTCTTTATCAGAGGGACCGTACCGCGCGGTGACTTCTTTTTCCAATACAACCAAAAACGGGTCTTTCGCCGAAAGCCAACGAAAATAAAAAGCGGTTCCCGTCAAAATTAATAGCAGTGTAAAAAATCCCCCAATCCCAGCCGTCATGGATTTTGATTGATGAAAGAAAAAATTTAGAACTGATACAATAAACAAAATCACCATGATGAAAGCAAATAGCAAGGCTATCTCGTCCACCGTAACCCAATTCAGTATCCTTTGGGCGCTTGAGATAAACACATTTTCATCGCTGTCGGCAATTCGGTCCGCCAGCGTCGTTTTGAGCACCGACTTATTCCATTCCACGTCACGATCCCGAGGGGCCAGCGCATGCGCCCTTTCATAATCCACCAGAGCGGCACCTTTGTTGCCCGCACGAAAATCAGCATTCCCTAAGTTGTAATACAACGCGGCCGTCGGTTTACCCGAGGCGGCTGATTTTCGATAGAGGGAAGCCGCTGACACATAATCTCCTGCCTGGTACTTCTCGTTGGCTTCTTGAAATAAAGACTTTTCGCCAGAAAACGCGAGCGTCGTTGAAAAAATAAACCCCAAAAATAGTGCCGCCACGATCAATCGTCTCATCAAAGCTTCACCCTTTCAAAAAAAGTGATCACCCGGTCTGCTAGTTGATAGAGCTCCAGCATATCCTCTTTAGTTTTATTCGACCGCGCAAATCTCCCAGAGGAAAGCTCATCAAATAAATTTTTAATATTGTTAAAAAGCTCAGGTGCCAGCTCCTCTTTGGCTCGCGCTTCGATCGCGGCCAACGAAACGGCTTGCGGCGATACACCGATCTTGTCGGCAAAATAGGTGTAAATAGCCCGCGAAATCTCCGCGTAAAATTCTTCCTGCTTTTCCTCACGTAAGAGCCGCTTGGCATTTTTTAATTTTTGACGTGCCAGCGCATGAGAACGTCGAAACCGTAAATCGCTAAGCCCAGAAAAACCATCCGTCTTACGGCCGGCAGCCAGCAAACCAAAAATCATCCAACCTGCCATCAATAGACCGATCAAGACCCAATAGGCTGGCCTCCGAAATATATTGTATCCCGACACCGCCTGGAAGGGTTGTGAGTTTCGGATAAAACGGATGTCTTTGGCAAGCACAGACACATCTTCCTTTTGCGCAGGTTCCGGTGCCGACAAAGAATTGGAAGATGGCTCTTCGCTCGACTGGGCGCTTCCGGTTACCACAAGAACGTGCGGATCCGACTTCATCACTTTGTATTGTTGGTCTTTAGGGTCAAAGTAGGAAAACTCAATGGCCCCAATCGTATACTTTCCCGGCTTTTTCGGAACAATGATCGTCTCGGCAATTTTCTCTCCCTCGACAATCAGTTTTTCTTTTGAAATATTCACCGATGAGGAGGAATCGTACACTTTAAAATCATCTAGCTTGGGAAACGCCGGCATCTCCAGGGTGCTGATATTGCCGCGGCCCCACACACGAGTACGGTAAGTCACCGCATCACCCGTCTGGGCTTCCTTCCTATCCGCGGAACCTTCCATTAAGTAGTTACCGACCGCCCCATTAAAACTGGCCGGCTTTCCCTCCAATGGCAGCTCCTTGACCGTAATTTTGACGGGGCCCACCGTTAGATTTTTTGTCACGATCCGTGTCATGAAAGGCGATTGAAAAGCGCGTTGGGCGCCAAAAATATTGTTGGAAAAGAAATCATCGAACGCATCATTTTCACGGATTTGTACATCCGCTACCAAGGTGCCCGGCTCTAGATCATAAACACCTGCTTTTGTCGGGAAAAGTGCCAGCTTGCGGACATCGGCAACCACGTAACGCGATCCGTCTAAAATTTTTTCGGTGCGCTTGATAGTTTTTTCGGGAGGAAAATCTTCCACCCAAAATCCAGTAGTTACCGGTTCTTTCTCAAAGCCTTTATAAGTGGAGGAAAGCCGCGTATAAAATGTGTAAGTCAGCATGATCGGCTCGTTGACATAAACCTCGTCTTTATCAAGCCACGCCTGCACAAAAATATCTTTGTCCGAGACGCTCCCCGTCGGCAGGGCTCGTACCGAGGGCGCGGCCGCGGGACCTGAGGAGCGAGGGGTGGTCGACGAAACTCCCGTCATGGACCCGGCAGAAACAACATCCACTTCTAGCGGAGCGACATTAAATGATTTGCCGCCAACAGCAACGATGAAAGGACCAATTTTTTTCTTACCCAGCGAATTGGCGACAAGCACATAGCTAAATACGCTGCGAGAAGCCATCTGGCTATTGGTCATCGAGATTTCCTGGGAATGACCCTGCGAGTAGGCGGTGAATCCGTCGAGAGCCCCCAACTGAGGGGTCGAAATTTTTCCTGGAGCATCGGTGATCACCAAATCCATCGTGACTTGGCTTCCAAGCTCAACACGCGAACTTGAGACAGAAGTCTCAATCGTCATCTCCGACCCGGCCCAAGACACCGGCGCCGTCATCAAACTGAGCGCCGCTATTATCAACCCAAATTTCTTCATGACACCCCTTCTAACTACCAATCTTTTTCGGAAGACCTTCTAGCCTGTATTCTAGAATTTTTCTGTGATCCCTGCAATTTTAAAACTTGCTGCTCCTGGTTCTCAAGCGCCCCCAGAATTTGTTCCGCGCGAATCTGAGACTCACTGCGCTCCGGGACTTCCTCTTTCGTCTGACCGCCCTCATCCATCCCAGCACCTGACCCCTTTGAATCTTTCGGCTCTTCTTCTTTGCCTTGATCCTGCTCCTGTCCTGTTTGCGCTTGCTCCTGCCCCTCTTTCTTTTCCTGGCCTTCTTTTTTCTCTTCTTCGCCCGTCGCGCCCTCACCCTCCTCCGCCTGCCCATCTTCTTGCTTTTCTTCGCCCTTCTGACCTTCCTCTCCAGCCTTCTGCCCTTCTTTCTTCTGACCCTCCGACGCGTCCTGTTCTTTCTGATTTTCTTTTTGCTCACCCTGGCCTTGGTCCTCCTTCTTATCCTGGCCGGCATCCTGCTTTTTTTGATCCGGCTGATTCTGGCCGCTAGAATCTTTCTTTTCTTCCTTCTTCTCTTGTTTCTTATCTTCCTTTTTATCTTCTTTCTTTTTGTCCTGATTTTTTTGAGCACTATTTTCTTTGGTCAGAAGCTCAAGATTGTATTTGGCATCCTGATCCTCTTTATTGAAGCGCAGCGCGTTCTTGTAGGCCTCAATCGCTTTTTCTTTTTGATTTTGCCGAAACCAGCTATTGCCGAGATTGTAGTAAGCTTTGGATTTTAAAATGGGGTCTTGCTCACCGCTTGCCGCTTTCTCATACGCCTGGGCGGAAGACTCAAAAGCGTCTTCTTTGAAAAAAGTATTTCCCAGATTGTAAAGCGTAAGGGTTTGGCGGGGATCCGACTTTAACGCGCCCTGATATTCCGTGCGCGCTTTGCCGAGCTCCCCTTTTTTATAAAACTGATTTCCCTTTTCATTTTTTATCTCGGCAATAGGGCTAAAGCCGCAAAAGAAAATGGCAAGCATCAGTGTCGCCCCTACCGATGTTAGTCTCATTTTTTCCTCTCTGACAAAAACATCTCTATCAAAAGAAGCAAAATGGCAATTAGCAGAAAAAATTGAAAATTCTCCTCATATTCCACGGACCACTCGCTCTTCAAATCTTTTTGTTTCATCCCCATCATTTCGTGGACCAATCGGTCGGTCTCAAAATTTCCGCCCGAAGCGCGAAAATAGGCCCCCCGCGTGCGGCTAGCGATATCTCTCAATAGGTTTTCGTTGAGCTTGGAGATGACCGTACGGCCGCTGCGGTCTTTTTTGCTGTCGCCGCCGGAATGCTCCGAGGGTAAAGTACCGCCGTCGTTAGTGCCAATCCCGATAGTAAAAACTCGTATCCCAGACTTCGCCGCGCGGTCAGCCGCTCCCAGCGCATCGGGCTCATGATTTTCCCCATCGGTCAGGAGTATCACAGCTTTATATTCTTTTTCTTTTTCCGCAAATGCCTGCCCTGACACAGCCAGCGCACGCGCAAGCGAAGTCCCCTGATTACTGATCAACTCCGGGCTGATCGTAGACAAAAACAATTTGACCGCGTTGTAATCCAGGGTCAGCGGGCATTGAATGACGGCATCCCCCGCAAAAGCGACGATCCCGATACGGTTTCCCTTTAGCTTCTGAATCAACTCGGTAAGTTCCAATTTTGCTTTCTCAAGGCGGCTGGGGGCGATATCCCTGGCCAACATGCTATTAGAAACATCCACCGCGATCATGACATCGATTCCTTTTCGCTCCACCCGCGTTTCTTTCTTTCGAAAATGGGGCTGCGCTAGAGCTAAAACAAGGCAAAAAATTGCCAGGACCAAAAGAATCCTTTTTAGAAAACGCACGGTAAGATTTAGCGATCCTGAAAGCGTCCGCACAAGCTCGCGATCACCAAAGCGCGACAAGGCTTTTTTTCGCCGCCAGGAGTTCAGGGCAAAAACAGCCGTGACCAGCACCAAGAGCCAAAACCAAATAAAATTTCCGGGCAAACCCCATTCCATTTATTACTCCCCACTTGTCATTCCCGCGAAGGCGGGAATCAAACCCAGACACGATCCCCGATTAAAGATTTCGGGGATGACACAATTAAAAATTAAGGTATTTTTACCAGTAATAAATTGGTCCACGCAATCTCGATCAACAAAAAGATAAGCGCCGGCCACAAAAACAAAAAGTAATGTTCCTCGTAATGGACAAACTTCTCGACCGTAATCTCTGTTTTTTCAAGGCTGTCAATATCACGAAAAATATCCCTCAGCGACTGCTGATCCTGGGCACGGAAATATTTTCCGCCTGTCTTGGAGGCAATCTCGGACAAAAGTTTTTCATCGATTTGTGTCTGCATCTTCATCAAACGGGTTCCAAACGCGGGGTCTTTGACCGGAATATAGGCAAAACCTTCTTTCCCAACACCGACGGTATAGACACGGATTTTAAATTGCTTTGCCAATTCAGCGGCAGTCAGAGGATCGATTTCACCGGCGTTGTTTACCCCATCCGTCAAAAGAACAATTATTTTGCTCTTGGCTTCCGAACCGCGCAGGCGATTTACGGCATTGCCCAAACCAAGACCGATCGCTGTCCCGTCTTCCACCATCCCGATCTGGATCTGATCTAAAAGCGTCAAAATCGCCTTGTGGTCAATCGTCAACGGGCACTGGGTAAAACTTTGCCCCGCAAAAATGACAAGTCCAATACGGTCATTACTTCTGCCCTCAATAAACCGCTTCGCCTCAAGCTTCGCGGCCGTTAGACGATTATCCGGCTGAAAATCCAAAGACGCCATACTCCCCGAAATATCCAGAGCGACCACCAAATCAACCACATGGCGGGTCGATTTCTCTTCCCCCGTGCCGGTTTGAGGCCTCATGAGAGCCAGAATAAGAAACGTCAAAGCCGCCAGTCGAAGAAGCGCCGTGACCACACGCCGCAGACCGGTTTTTTTCCCGCCGGCAGTCTTGATAAGTTTGAGATTTGAAAACTTCAGCGCACCGTCTTTTCCGATCCAACCCAAAAGGTAAGCCAGAAAAAAAAGAATCACCGGAATAAAAAATAATAAAAATAGAGGGTCTTTAAATTTCATCTATTTCCCCTTACTATTTTTGGCGGAAGCTTGCGGCGGCGGCATCGTCAATTGAGCGAATGCCTCTAAGCGGCCTTTTAGCGTCTGGGCCAACAAACGGTCCGGCACAAAACGAGCAAACTTCACTAGATCCGTTTTATCAAAAATTTCATTGGCATGCTCCAGCGCCACAGAATCAAAAATGATTTCTTTTAGCAGAGGTTTTATCTCAACGCTGGTATGTTCCATGACATCCAGGCCATACCTTCTTTCCAAGTACCGGCGTAGAATAGTCGACAACTCACTATAGTGTTCCTTGATTCTTCCCGATGAAAGCCACTCCTTTTCCTGCAAACGTCTCAACTCAAGTAAAAGTCTCTCGCCTGCGGGCAACCGGCTCTCCATATCCTCTTTTCTTTTCTTTTGGTCCTGGATTAAAAGATAAATCAGAAGCCCTGTCAAAAGAAGCGCAATAAACCCAAGAAGCCAATCCACCAAATAACGCAGCGGCACGCCGGCAGGTCCCTTGATAGGACGGATATCCGCTTTGTCATCCTTTGTTTTTCCCACACTAATCACTCGTACCGGAATCTCCGGCGTATTAGCTTCGGCTCGCTGCCCGCCGGTATTCCAGATCACCAGCGGAATCGAGGGAATTTTAAAATCACCCACTTTGAAAATGGTTAGGCGTAGAGTCACTGTCTGCAAGACCCCGTTGCCCTTTTTGGTGACCAATGGCTTATCAATGGACCTGATCTCAAAGGGCGCCACGAGCGTTTTGGCGGAAATCGGTTCAATCAAAACCCCTGGGGGAAAGTGAGCCTGGATAACCAACCGGACTTCGTCGCCGACATGAATCACCGAAGGAAATACCCGAGCGCTAAGGCCGCCCACGCGCCCTGATGACTCTTCCTCCGTCTGTGCCGCCAATAGAGGCCGCATCAAGAAAACAGCGGCAACCATCAGAAGGATTAAAGCTTTTTTCAACGGTTAATCCTCCGAATTCTTTTCTTAAAAAACTGAATCAATGGATCGATGTAGGAGGACCCGGCATTGATGTTGATAAAATCAATTCCAATCGAAGAGAAAAATTTTTCACGATTTTCCTTGCGCGAAACCCCTTCTTTTTCAAAACGTTTGCGAAAATCAGCGCCAGGAGCCAGTGAAAAAACTTCGCCGGTCTCCGCGTCTTCCAGATCAATCGAAGCGCCAAATGAGGGGAATGCTTTCTCCGACGGATCTTCGACAACGATGGCGGTCACGTCATGTTTTTTGTGGGCAATTTTCAAAAGATTGTCATAGTTCTCTGACATAAAATCCGAGACCAGAAATACCGTCGAACGCTTGGTCACGACATTATTTAAAAGTTTGAGCGCGCAGTTGATATCGGTACGCTTTCGTTTGGGGCTAAAAGAAAGGATTTCACGAATCACACGCAGCACGTGGGAGCGGCCTTTTTTAGGGGGGATATATTTTTCTACTTCATCGGTAAATAAAATGAGGCCTACCCGGTCTTTGTTTTTGATGGCAGAGAATGCCAGAAGCGCGCAAATTTCAGCAATGGTTTCGGATTTGCTTTTGCCATGTGTGCCGTATTGGCCTGAGGAGCTTAGATCTACCAGAAACATTACGCTAAGCTCGCGCTCCTCGACGAATTTCTTCGTATAAGGCGCTCCCATCCGAGCCGTGACATTCCAATCGATGTCGCGGATATCGTCCTGTGCGTCATATTCACGCACCTCGCTAAACTCCATCCCGCGGCCTTTAAAGACACTATGATATTCGCCCGCAAAGATGGTATTCACCAGCTTTGAGGTGCTAATTTCAATAAAGCGGACTTTAGCCAGCAGTTCTTTGGATATCATAAACCCTACAACCCCTCCGCCTTCGGCACCTCCCCTTCGAAAGGGGAGGAAATCGTGCTGTCTTTCCCCTCCCTTTTAAAACAGAAGAAAATCAAGCACCTTTTCCCCTCCTTTCGAAGGAGGGGTGGCGCCGAAGGCGACGGGGTGGTTGACACGTTCAACACCATGTCTAAACCCCTGCAACCCCTCCGCCTCCGGCACCTCCCCTTCGAAATGGGAGGAAAATTTTCTACGGAACCTCAATCTGGTCAAATACCATTTTCACCAAATCTTCCGAAGTTTTTTGCTCAGCTTCGGCTTCATACGTGGGAATTACTCGGTGGCGCAGCACATCCAGTCCGATGGCTTTCACGTCATCCGGCACCACATAGCCGCGGCCTTTGAGAAAAGCATGGGCTTTCGATGCAATATTTAGATAAATCGTCGCACGCGGTGACGCGCCGTAAAGCACAAGCGCTTTCATCCCTTTTATTTTATAGGCTTCGGGGTCCCGCGTCGCGCATATGATATTGACGATATAATCTTTGATTTTGTCATCGATATAAATCTCTTTAACCACCTCGCGGGCGCGCAAGATATCCTCGGGTGTTGCCACGGGCCTAATCACCGCGGGCTTGTGTCCTGCCATGCGATCCATGATTTCCAACTCTTCCTTCTTGTTGGGATAATTAATTTTAAGTTTAAACATAAAACGATCTACCTGCGCTTCAGGAAGCGCGTAGGTTCCTTCCTGCTCAATCGGATTTTGAGTCGCCATGACCATAAAAAGATCCCCCAGCGAATAAGTCTGCCCGCCCAGCGTGATCTGTCTTTCCTGCATCGCTTCCAAAAGAGCGCTTTGAACCTTCGCCGGCGCGCGATTAATTTCATCCGCGAGAATTATATTAGAAAAAAGAGGGCCTTTTTTAGTCACAAACTCGCCAGTCTTCGCATTGTAAATCTGCGTCCCCAACAAATCCGCCGGCAAAAGATCCGGAGTAAACTGTATCCTCTGAAAACCCGTGCTGATCGCCTGCGAGAGCGTTTTTACAGAAAGCGTTTTTGCCAGCCCCGGCACACCCTCCAACAGCACGTGCCCATCCGCCAAAAGACTCAACAAAAGCCTCTCCACCAGATAATTTTGTCCAACAATGACTTTGCCGATTTCCGCCTGCAAAGCACGGATCAACACACTCTCTTTTTCAACTTTTTGGGCGACTTCTTTGATATCAACGCTCATAATCAAGACCTCCTAAATATTAGGGTATTATACTAAATATTTGAAACAAATGTGAAGCACCCATCTCTCCATGTCTCTTTGTCCCCCATGTCATTCCCGAGAGTTTTAATCGGGAATCAAACCCAAACTGCGTCATTCCCGAAATCTTTAATCGGGAATCAAACCGGGGTATGATCCCCGATAAATAATCTCGGGGATGACACTGGGGTGAGACTGGCATGACACTCGCATAAGACACTGGCATGACACTCGCATAAGACACTGGCATGACACTGGGTTGACACGGGTGATGCTAGGAATGACACCAGAAACACTAATTTAATATTTTAAACGATTTCTGTCCAAACACCGTATCATTTACAAAAATCCTAAATTCATATTCTCCCGCATGCTCAAATTTGACCGAAAAAATATTAAACACAAGCTCACAATCCCGCGAGCGGTCCTTCACCGTATATCCCTGAATCATTGCCCGGTGCATCGATTTCCCCTCGTTCAAATCAAACAGCTCGAGCGAAAAATCAAACGTCCCCTCAATCTCGCGAAACTGGACATAAATACTCATCGACGGGTGCGAGGACGGAAACTTCACTGACTTAATTCGGTCAAAAATACCAATCAGCGTGCGTTTATGCGTCCCCTCCTCGACAAGCGTCTGGTCACAAAGAAGTATGGCTTTCAAAATCGGCTTTAAGTGCATCAATCCTCCGTAACGGTGTCTGGTAATTGGTTGGTGTCGCCAAGTTTAGCGGGGAAATATAATTGGAGCTGTTCACCAACGCTCCAGATCCCCGCCAAAAGACCTTTTTTGATTTCATTCTTTTTAAAAAAACCCAGCATCAGGTCTCGTGTTTGGTCCCAAAAATAGGGCCGGACTCTCTGGTGAATTCCTGAGTCTCCCACAATCACCAATTGATGACTTTCAAGGGCAATAAATAGAAGGACAGCATTTTTTTCTTTTGTCCGATCAAGCCTCAATTTTTTAAATAAGCGCTGGGCTTCTATTTTTGGATCTCGACTACACTTTTTTCTCAAATGCACTTGAATCTCGCCAGTAGTCAACCGCTCTGCTGTACGAATCGCCTCAACAATTTGCCCTTCATCTTCTTTAGAAAAAAAAGGTCCTACCATGAGCCGCTGGACCCCCCACCGCCAAAACTCCCGCCGCCGCCGCCGCCAAATCCCCCTCCACCCCAACCACTGCCTGAAGACCCGCCACCACCCCACCAGATAAACGGACCTCCTCTTCCAGAGTAAGTTCTCCCTTTGGATCGTTCGAGCACGATGATAATAAAAATCAGCATCAACACAAAAAGAACGGGCTTGAAAGAATTTATTTTTTCATCATCAATAGTTGCCGCGTACTCTCCTCTTGTCGCGCGCAGAATCCCATCCACCGCCTTCTCGACGCCGACATCATAATTTCCCTCCCGAAAGTTGGGCACTATTTCATTTTGAATAATCTGATTAGCCGTCACATCCGGCAAAGCGCCTTCAAGGCCGTAGCCTACTTCAATACGTACTTTCCTGTCGGATTTAAAAATAAGCAGCATGACGCCATTATCTTTCTCTTTTCCGCCAATCTTCCATTGCTCAGCCAAGCGAATCGAAAAATCCTCCAGCGAACCCCCTTCCAACGAATCAAAAATCGCCACCACCACCTGCGTGGAATTCGCCTTTTCAAACTCCGCTAAGGTCGTCTCCATTTTTTCCCTGCTCTCGGAGGAGAGAAGGCTAATATAGTCGTTCACGTAATGCTCGGGTTTTTCGGGAATGGGGAGCGCGAAAGCGGGAGATGATAAGAGGGAAATAAACAGCCCTACGATTACTCTAAAAAATAGTCGCCGGTATGATCCCCGATTAAACAATTCGGGGATGACATGGAGTGCCAGGGTCCAACACCCGACGGGTGGCGCCAACTCCCGGCACGCGGTCAAAAAATTATTTCGGGACGCGTAGATGAGACGAGCGGCCACGGTGTCCCGTCGTAGTAGACGGGACGAGCGAGTCCTCATCTCCGAGTTAATTTTGCCTCGGCGGGGCAAAATTAACGCCGGCCCGAAATGATTTTTTGACCGCGTGCCGAGCACATTAGAACTGAACTTTAGGCGCCTGCGCCGCACCCACATCCGATTTAAAATATTCTTTGGCCTTAAATCCAAACATTCCCCCAATAATATTGGATGGGAAAGAGCGAATCCGCGTATTAAACATCTGCGCCGCCTCGTTAAAGCGTCCGCGCTCAACCGACACCCGATTCTCCGTCCCCTCCAGCTGGGCTTGAAGCGCGATAAAGTTCTGGTCAGCCTTGAGCGCTGGATAATTCTCCGACACCACCAAAAGACGGCTAAGTGCCGAACTCAAACCGCTCTGCGCCTGTTGAAACGCCTGAAACTTCTGCGGATCCGTCAGCATATCTGAGGAAATCGTCCCCCCGATCCGCGCTCTAGCATCCGTGATCCCCTGCAGTGTCGATTTCTCGTGAGCCGCGTAGCCCTTGACCGTCTCCACGAGATTAGGAATCAAGTCCGCTCTTCGCTGATACACATTTTCAACCTGAGACCAGGCTTGGCTGACTTTTTCATCCAATGCGACCAGATTGTTAAACGCACCCGCCAGCGACATCCCCACCAACACAATCACACCCACTACAATCAAAAGCACTTTCAACCCTGTTTTCATTTTAAAACCCCCTTATAAAAAGATAGTCATTTAGTTTAAGCTCCCCTGAAGGCGAAGTCAACAGAGCCCGGGTCAGCTCTCCCCATTCACGGTTATTGTCTTTTGATAACACCCAGGATTAAAGAAACGAGTCCCGCGGCTAAAAAGCCTAGAGGGAAGAGCCAGATGCTGGTAAAACTGTTTAGCTTCACGGCGGGTGTTTTTGTTGAATGGTAGTAAACCGAAACACGATCGCCGACGCGGCGCAGCCGACTAACCGGCACCACAGCGCTTTGGGCTTGACCGGCCAATTCAAAAGATATCGTGGCCCTCGCACCCCTTCTAAGAATTTCTATATGCGTGATAGCCCCATCGATGGGCGTGGCACCCTTCAGATAATCAATCGTCTGAAACAGACAATACCCGCCAACCGCAAAAAAAATCACCGCCAACATGACCGAAGTTATAATATTTTTCATAAATCCAAAGCCTTTCGCATGTTCACCGCTTCGTGGTAACCGCCTTTGTAGCGTTTGATCACCTGTCCTTTTTTGTTGGTCACAATAAAGGTGGGATAATTATTGATTGAGGCTGCTTTTTTGTATTTTGATTCCAAGTCCATCACGACGGGAAGCGGGTAGGTGCCGGCGTAGTCCAAAATTTTGGCCGGGGTGTCGGCGCCTACGACGATGGTGAACGGAATGCCGTCGGTTTCCATCTGGCTGTTTAAATCAACAATCATAGGGGTCAGTGATTTGCAAGCCCCGCACCAGGGCGCCAGGTAGACCGTCAAGCACTTTTCCGCGGAGCAAGGCCCGCCCACCAAGACCTTTTCTTCAGCGAAGGTGGAGGGGAATTTTTTTAAAGCCATTTCTGGAATTTTTTTGGGAGATAGAAAAAACCAAACCCCTGCGGCGACCAGCATCAGTACGATTATTTTTTTCATGAATGGTTAAAAATTTTGGTTAGTGAAGAACACAATAAAGGTGCCAAAGCCTGCGTTCATGAGGGCCGCTGTCCAGAATAAAACGGGGTTCTCTTCTCTGACAACGCTGACGAGGCGCGGGAAAATGCTAACCCCCGTGATCGGCGGTTTTATAAACAAAATGGTGCCCGTTAAAACGCCCCACGTGACCAACACGATATGACCCCAGCCCCATATTTGCAAAAATATTTCCATGTCCCTTCCTCCAAGCCTAAGGTTCGGATAACCAATTGACTATACCCGACGCTCCAATTTAACACAACTCAAGAAGACATCATGGAAAGTGACAGCTCAAAAAACTTTATGCTATAATTCCTTTATCTATGACGCGAAACAATCTGATTTCGTATTTCTTTGCTGCTCTCCTGCTTTTCATTCTGTATAGCACGCTTTTAGTGCTTTCTCCGTTTACTCAACCTATTTTTTGGGCGGTGGTCATCGCGTTTGGATTTTATCCCCTGCACCAGCGCATCGTCGCCGTATTTAAAAAACGTCATGACTTGGCCGCATTTTTTAGCACCCTCCTTATTTTTTTAATCGTCGCACCGATCCTGATTGCTCTTGTCGGCGCCTTGGTTCGGGAAGTCATCAGCGCTTATCAATGGGGCGTGGATGCGGTTAAAAGCGGTGAGATTGAAAATTGGGCCAACCGGATCCACCTTATCCCTTGGGTCCAACAAATTGAAAACTCCGAAATCTTTCAGACGCAGTGGATTCACGAGGGGCTAAAAAAACTTCTCATTAATTATACTGATTTTTTTGGCGCCTTTGCTCTTAAATCGGCAACCCTGGCCACTAAAAATATATTTGTCCTGGTAATTAACTTTTTCATCATGATATTTCTTATTTTCTTTTTTTTGAGGGACGGCATTGGGATCTACCGCTTTATCTATCAAATCACCCCCCTTACCGAAAAAACAAAGAAGCTTGTTTTCAAACAACTGGAAGACACCTTCTCCGCAGTCATCCGCGGACAGCTCGTGACGGCTTTAGTCCAAGCCATTGCGGCGGGAATTATTTATTGGCTCTTGGGTGTTCCCCTTCCGCTTTTCTTTGCCGGCGTGACGTTTATTGCCTCCCTGATACCGGTGGTTGGTGCCGCCGTGGTTTGGGTTCCTTTGGTCATTTACCTTTTCTTTAAGCAACTGTATCCCAATGCACTCATTTTATTTTTGATGGGAGTCTTTGTGATCAGTTTATTGGACAATCTTTTGAAGCCCATCCTGATCGGAAAGAAAACAAAACTGCCCTACCTGCTTTTATTTCTGGGTATTTTGGGAGGCTTGCAAGTGTATGGCCTGATGGGCATCTTCCTGGCGCCGGTTGTCCTGTCCTTATTCTTCGTATTGATCAAAATCTATCAGGAAGAAATTCTCGACGAAAGAAATTAAGACTCTAGCTGGATGAAGGATATCATTCGCCCGGCTTGTTCTTTTTCCTGGCGGAAGGAGTAAAAATATTTCTTTTTAGAAACCGTGCAAAGTGCCGTATCTAAAAAATTTTCAGATGGCACTCCGACGAGCATTATTTGCTCCCGGTTCTCTCTTACTAAATCAAAAGTATATTTCTTCCCGCGTTGACGCAAGGCCGGACCTGAAAAAAAATTCTTAAATTCCGCGCCGACCTGATAGTGCTTGGCGCAAATCGACGGTCCAAAAATAATGTAAATTTCGGATGGCTTGCATTTTGATTTTTCCAAAAGAAGATCGACGGCATTTCGTGAAATTTTCTGCTGGGTCCCGCGCCAGCCGGCATGCACGATCCCCACCCAGCCAGGCGCGTAGAAAAAAATCGGCAGGCAATCCGCAGTCATCACCAAAAGGGTAAGCCCCGCGATATCCGTGATCATCCCATCGGTATTTTCCAATCGGTGAAAACCCGCAAACCTCTGCCCCGACTTCTGCTCAAGTACAGCCACCCCGGACCCGTGAACCTGCTTTGAGTAGACAAACCGCCCTGGAAATTTTATTTTTTTTGAAATAGTCACAGCGCTTGCCGAGAGAGCCTTTTGTAGTTTAATTTGATTTTCCTCGATCCCCAAATCCTCTGATTTTTTTATCAATAACGGAAAAAACTTTGTGGTGATTCCAAGGGTCGCTTTTTGTTTTTTCCATTCGGGAAAATAAATGAAATCTCTTTTAAAAATAATATACTTCCATTTGTGTTTCAAGCTAAAAGCCAAAGACGGCACAGCCAGCGTTAGGCCGAGAAAAATAAGTGGCAGTCCTGGGATGATTGGCAGAATCCAGCCGATAAGCCCTATCAAAATTAAAAAAACTCCAACAATAAAAAGAAATATTTTTTTCATCGCTAGTTTTTTTCGACTTGAGCAAATGGAAGGTCGAGTACAGGAAAATCTTTTGCATTTTTAAAATCAAAATGCCACCATTCAGTGGTGATGCCGCCAAAACCTTCAGCCTCCATTGCTTCCTGAAGAATCTGCCGGTTGTTTCTCTCTTCTTGGGTGCCGCCCGTATAATTCCGGTGGGCACGCTCGGAAAATTCATCGTAGCCTGACGGCATCGACAGCTCTTTTCCTTGAGTATCCACCAGTGTTAAGTCCACGGCCATGCCGCGGTTGTGATTAGACCCTTTGGCGGGGTTGGCCACATAGCCCTCTACCGGATATTTGGCCCACATTTTTTTCTGAACCGAAAGCGGCCGGTAGCCATCGTAAATTTTAAGGCCAAGCCCGCGTTTCTGGAGAGCTTCCTGGACTTTCAATAGAGCCTCCGCCGCTTCCCTACGCAGAAGAATACGAGCGTCTTGAGGATAAAGAATTTCGCCGACAAAATTATCCTTGGTTTTGTACCGGATATCGACAAGCACTTTGGGATTCTGATTCTGGATGTCTATCAATTGCGGCTCTTGCGCACAGCTCGGGGAAGTAGCAAACAAGCAGGCGGCGATAAGGAGGGCTCGTCGAAATCTCTTGTATCGCCGCATGCTGTCTGTTTACTTGCCTTTGGAGGCGGCCTTTCGGACTTTGTATTGCTCATCCTGGGATTTGAAAAATGGCACTGGGTTTAAATTCTCTGCCCAAGTGCTTGTCGGGCGCATAGATGAAAAACCCGAACGCTCGGCTTCTCTGGCCCAAAATCCGGGCGCCGCGTTTTTAGCTTCAGTTGCTTGCGCCTTGCGGCCCTCTCGCTGTGCCTTTTTGATCGCCGTCATTTCCTGGCGGTGAGCCTCACGCGCTGCGTCGGGACCTTGGGCCGCCAACGCCTGCGAACACACAATCGATAAAAATAAAGTAAATATAATCTGCTTTTTCATTCGATCTCCTTTTATATTTTAGGACGAGAAAAACTCCCGAGCCTTTTGCTTACCGGTAATATCCTTATAATCCTCGTAATCAATAAACGTAAGGTCTGGCCGCCGCTCCTTGATACGCTTCACCGTCCCGCCGCGATTGGCATCCAGGCGCCCGGTGTTGCGAGAGGTAATAAATCGAAATTTCACGCCACACTGGGGACAGACAGGCGTATTTTGATAATCAATGCCCAACTCTCTGCAGGCCGTACAATCCGCTGTCACATCGCCTACAATCAAGAGACATTTAGAAATTTCCGTAATATCGCAAGCCTGCCACACGCGTAGGTAAAAACTCATCGTTCTATCATCCCCGTCTCACCCCACAGTGTCATCCCTGAATCACTCCCCACATCATCCCCACAGTGTCATCCCCGAGATTATTTATCGGGGATCATGCATAGGTTTGATTCCCGATTAAAGCCTTCGGGAATGACATTATACGACCTTAAACGATGACCTTAAAACAAACTTGTCGGAAACGCGTTTTCCGCTTTTTTATGGGACTGGATCTCATTCACCGCGTTGGACCAATTAATCGCCACTTCGTATTTCTGATAATCGCGGTTGGAAACAAAATAAATTTTCCCGTGCTTAAGGCCATATTCATAAAGGTCCTTGGTGATGCGCACGTCATCGATGCAGTATTTTTTAAGCTCGTCCATGCGGCCTTCGTTAAAATATTTGATCGCGTCCAGGCCACTGCCCGATTTGGATTCGCCCAGCGTCGCCTGAGCCACACTCTGCAAGCTGATGCGGTGGCCACGCACCTTTTCAAATTCTTCCAAGAGGTCCAGGACAGGGAAATTTTTAATCGGTGTAATTAAATACGGCGCCAAGACCTCCATATCGAAGCTGCGAACATTAAACCCAATGACCAAATCCGCTTTTTTTAAATAGTCCTCAAATTTGAGCATTTCTTTTTCTTCGAATGCCAGATACTTGTCTGTTTTGGAATCGTAAAGACAGGCGACGGACACTTTTAGAAGATGAAGCTTCTTGCGGTCCACTTCATTAAACCCTTTTTGGGTTTCAACGTCCACCACCACATAATGTAGCCCGGAGGAATTAGAGATCATGGGTTGTGACAGCACCCAAGGCTGCAGAAGACACAAGCCTGGAATACTTGGCAAGCACACCTGTACGAATTTTGGGAAAATAGGGTTTCAGTTTTTTTAAACGCGCTTTGATTTCCTTGTCGGAGAGCTCCACGCGAATCGAAAGTTTTTTGGCGTCAATCTCAATCATGTCACCGTTTTGGAGAGCGGCTAACGGACCCCGTACCGCAGCTTCAGGCGCCACATGCCCCACCACAAAACCATGCGTGCCGCCCGAGAATCGTCCGTCCGTGATTAGAGCCACCGAATCGCCGAGTCCGGCACCAATAATGGCACTAGTGACTGCCAACATTTCACGCATTCCGGGACCGCCCTTGGGACCTTCGTAACGCACCACGATGACATCATTGGGTTTAATTTTTTTCGATAAAATGGCTTTCAAAGTTTCTTCTTCCGAATTGTAGACGCGCGCGGGGCCGCGGTGCTTAAAAATTTTAAGTCCGCCGATTTTAGCCACAGCGCCTTCCGGTGCTAAATTTCCACGAATCACCACCAGGGGACCCGTCGGATAAAGTGGGTTTGAAAGCGGTCGAACGATATCATGGTCGGACACCGGCTTCACATCCCTTAGATTCTCGGCGACCGTTTTTCCGGTGACTGTCATCGCATCCCCATGGATCAATTTGGCATCCAACAGCATTTTCATGACACCCGGAATACCGCCAACCTTATTCAAATCGCTCATCACGTACTTGCCGCTGGGTTTTAGATTGGCCAAATGCGGCACCCTTTTCGAAATCCGGTTAAAATCATCCAAAACAAGCTTCACGCGCGCCTCATTGGCAATCGCCATTAAGTGAAGCACCGCATTGGTCGACCCGCCAAGCGCCATCACCACCGTGATCGCATTTTCAAATGCCTTTTTGGTCAAAATATCCCGAGGAAGAATCTTGTTTTTAATCAGTTCAATGACGGCTTTACCCGCTTGGTGAGTATCCTGACGCTTCTGGTCACTCTCCGCATCCGCCGACGAACTAAACGGCAAGCTCATTCCCATCGCCTCAATCGCAGAAGCCATGGTGTTAGCCGTGTACATCCCGCCGCAAGACCCCGCTCCCGGACAGGCATTGCATTCCACGCCTTTAAATTGCTCTTTGGTAATTTTCCCAGCGCTGTAGGAGCCAACCGCCTCAAAAATACTGACAATATCAATATCCTTGCCTTCAAATTTACCCGGCTTGATCGTGCCGCCATACACAAACACACTAGGAATATTCATCCGCGCAATCGCCATGAGAGCGCCCGGCATATTTTTATCACAGCCGCCAATCGCGACCAATCCATCAAAACGCTGCGCGCACGACACCACTTCGATGGAGTCCGCGATGACTTCGCGGCTAACCAAAGAATATTTCATCCCTTGAGTCCCCATCGAAATCCCGTCCGAAACCGTAATCGTGCCAAACGTCAGCGGCACCCCATTGCCCGCACGGACTCCCTCATCCGCCTTCCGTGCCAACTGGTCAATATGCATGTTGCAAGGCGTAAGATTACTCCAGGCGCTGGCGATACCAACAATCGCTTTCTGGAAATCAGCATCCTTAAATCCAACCGCCCGAAGCATCGCCCGATTCGGCGCGCGATAGTCTCCACCTGTGATTTCGGAACTTCTTTGGTTTAAATGGTTTGTGGACATAGGGAGAATTATATCACGCCGAAAAAATTCTTCAATGAAAAGAGAAAAAGACGTTTAGGCCGAAGAAATTGGGGTCAGAGGGGTCAGACCCCCATGGCACCACCGCCCAGAATATACTCATATAAAATCATAACCAATTGAAATATATAAAGTTGTGTCGGTGCCATAGGGGTCTGACCCCTATGGCACCTTTTTTAAAATAAAAGTGACGAAAACAAGGGGGTGCGTCGTCAAGTAGGGTGAGAGTCATTTAAAATTGAACTTAAATTAGGGGGATATCATGCCTAGGCCATCAAGAATGATTTACGAGGAAGCGTTTTATCATGTATTTAACCGTGGAGTTAATAAAATGCCTATATTTTTTGATGAATTAGATAATAAAATATTTATAAAAATATTGCGTCATGAAGCATTGGAAATGAATGTTCGTGTGTTTGCTTATTGTCTAATGCCGAACCATTATCATTTATTCATCCAAACTAAAAATGCTAATTTGAATATATTCATGCAAAAATTGGCAGGTCGCTATGTCCAGTTAGTTAATTTCCGGCATAGCCGGGTTGGCGCATTGTTTCAAGGTAGATATCAAAATCGTCTGGTGGATATCGACTCGTACGCACTGAGGTTAACTAGGTATATTCATCTGAATCCGGTGATCGCTGGTTACGCCAAAAGGCCGCAGGACTATCCATGGTCCAGTTACAACAGTTATCGAGACAACCAAAATTCTTGGATATCGACTGACTTACCGCTAGAGCTTTTAGGTGGAAAAAATAAAGCTTCGTTTAGGCAATTTGAGAAGTTCCATGAAACGGTGCCAGAGGGGTCTGACCCCTATGGTACCGTGGTTTAGGCGGCCTGGAGAAATTGGCGCTGCTGACTGGCGAGAAAACGCAGGGCCGTGCTGACGTCGACCTGGGTGAGCGCCCGCAAAGCCAATCGTGCGGCTAGTTGAAGCAACGCCCGGCCCAAGAGGACTTCCGTGAGTTCTTGGGTTTCGGGACGCAGTCCTGAAAGCGTCGCCCAGGCATCGTCAAACGGCTGAGGACGGTTTTTGGGATCCTTCAGACGGCCCAAAATGATGGCTAACTGCATGAAGCTAAATGATAACACGTCGCCATCGGCCACTTCTTTCACCGGCACGCGAAGCTCTTCTTGGAGAGCGGGCCTCTGCGGCGGACCAACACGCACCATCTCGGCTCCCACCAAGTCCTCGGGGGCAGATTCCAGAAAGAGACTACTATCCCAGCGGATCCAAGTAGCGGCATTGACGCCGACGGGAACCAAATAGACGTTTCGTCCCCATTCTTTCGATTTTATCGTATGTAAATACAGGATAAACGCTTCAAGGTACGCAGGACTTGCCATGTCCAGCCAGGCGGTGTTGATTTCTAAAATCACAGGCTTGGTGTGATCCACAATCACCGAATCCAAGAGCGAGTTGACGCGCCCTTCCACCGAAGAGGAAAGACTACTCAGCGCACTGATACTGTCCGCACCACGGCCACGACTGCGAATCAACTGCTCATACTGCCCGCGAGTTACCGTCAGAATAGATTTACTGTAGCCACGAAGCCAAAGCTCGGCTTCCCCCTTCTTATTCATCCTGACATTTAATAGGGATGAATCTCGACCCCTAGCTGTCTCTACGGGGAAATCCGCCTCATTTTTTAATTGTGCTATTTCCCAGGTAGAAACCTTAAAAAGGTTCCTATTTTTTCGAATCAAACGGCGTAGATAGCTTTGTGACCGCGTAAGCGAAGACGCTGCACGGGCTCGAGGCCGACTGCTGGCCGACGACGCATTTTGCAAGCGTGATCGTGAAACATAAGGCTCGATAATAGATAAGCCGGCCAGTCGGGCGGCAACTGACGGAGAGACAAAAATAACAGTCTGCGTGAATTCATATGTTCCCCGCGGTGGCACTTTTATATAAAAAAACATCGCATCAGGCTTATTTCTGGTTAATTCTAATTCCTGGTCTCCGATATTCAGAATGCGCGTGGTAACGGTTGCATAATCATCCGTTAATGTAAACGTCCTATCAATCGTAAAATCTTGATACTGGCGAGTCTCCAGCTCTAAATTGGAATTCATTGAAGTGGAAAGCTCCTCAAGGCGCATCTTAACAAATGCTGTGCCGTTGACACGGTTAGCGTCTATCATCTTCCATTGCCCATTAAGCAGAGTTGGATATGCCCAAAAATGTCCATCCAATGTTTGGCCATTAACAGCGGTAGTATTCCAAAAAACAGGCATTGTCGCTCGAGCTGGGATCCGGAGCGAGCTCCTTCCCGATAGACTTATAAGCTTAATCCAATCTCTCCCATCACGCTTTTCAACCGGCAATACTCTCTTAGCTATCGCAGATAAAATATTTCTTGCTAACTCACTATCTGTTTTTAGTGAGAGCTGCGTCGAAGATGCTTCTGGATTATTATCTGTTGGATTTGAAAACGATAAAAATTTGTGCATTTTTTTACCCTCTCTTTGAAAATCAAATTCAAGAGAGACAATCATTTGTTTTCCCCGCTGTCCGTGAGGGATACGAATGGTCAAGAGCCCATCCGTAAAATCGAAACTATCAAAAACGTATACATTGTTTGTAGATCCTGTAGCGCGTACGCCATGAACAAGCTCTCTAAAATTAGTGAAACGGCCAATAGCTGCGATCAGCTCGTCACTAGTTATGCTCTGGACTTCATCATCAACCCATGCCGCCAACCGCGCAGCAACCGGAACCGCTGGAACCTGATAAGTCGCTTCACTTTGAAAATAACTGGTAGGCGCCGTCGGATTCATTTTGGAACCATAGGCAACCGCAAACAGATTCCCTTCTTTGGACTCATACATTTTGTCGCCACTATCCATCGCGATTACTTTAAATCTAAATATGCCAGGTCGCTTAGCTTTTAGATTTAGAACATAGCGAAAGATGCCATCCTGGGAAAAATTCGGATCCCGAACCATATCAAATTCCGACTCAACCTCACGCTCATCCTCAGTATATTTCAACGTCACCTTCACAGAAGCAGCTGCTTCGGCCACATACGCTTCAATTAAAAATGGGGTTATCTCTGTATTGGCCGTATCCGTAAACCGATGCATTTCCTCGCGATCGTTTTCACTGTCGGGACTTGTGCGAACGATAAGATCTTCTTTTTTTTTCTCTAGATCTTTTTCTGAAAGCTCTTCCCTCTTGGCGAGCAATTTCTTAATCAGTGCTACGGCGCGTGTTACTTCCACGGGCACCGCCTGGCCATCTTCGGTCACCGGATTTCCCTGTAAAGCGGCTCTGAGATTTTCAACAGTGATAGGTAACTTGTTTTCCCATTGGCCGGATTTTTTCCCCGCTACGTTTATTTTGTTCTCCGGTCCATACGCTCCGAGGTCAAGCCAGTTGGGAACAAACATGAGCGAATCCGACATAAAGCTAAGCTCAAGCAATGCCTCTTGCACAGCGGAAGTCAATTCGCCTGACTCGGCTATGGAAGGGTCCAACCCCGTCATTTCAGGAAATTGCGCTCGGGCGATTTCTAAAAATGCTCTTCTTGTGCCTGTGTCGGTTTCATTCCAGTCACTGCGCATGGACTCTGAGTCATGAAGACTATAAGTCCTAAAAGCAACCGGCTGTGAGGAACGTGGATCATGAACATTTTCACCATTCTCACTGGGCATTTTTCCCCACATGGAGCATACATAATCAAAAGCACCTAGATGAGGCTTTTTGAGCTGTTCCGACGTAAAACGCGCCAATGTCTCAAAGATCACCGACGTCCCCGCTTTTTTGGCCCGATCCAGAAGCTCTGAAAAAAGTTCCTCTCCCGGACCGTAATCGTAGGCAGCGACACGCAAGTTATCGTCGGCCTGGGGACCCTCGCCTTCGAAAAGATACTGAACAATTCCATTATCTATATCTTTATCAACCAAATCTCTTTTTCCATAACGATGGTCTGTCAGCCGGACATAATTCCACACCGGCCCCTGCCCGTAAACTTTTGGCTCCACCACATCATCCACACGGACCCATGGCGCCTCCAATCCTTGATACTTGTCATCTGCTTTTTTAGCCTCGCGCGCGACGTACATCATCGCGTACTCGGCCAAATGATCTTCGTCTGGATAAGCCAAGTCCACGAGCCTTTTGACCAAGGGATTGGCGGAAATTAATTCCGATGTTTTCAGCGCGTGTGCAAAAATCGCGGTAACTTTGGCGGCGGTCTGCTTCTTAATATTCTCCGCCTCAACTGGCTTTTGACTAGCCTCGGCCTTGGCGGCATCAACCATTGATCGCACTTGGTCATAGACCCCTAGACTCCCAAGAGTAAACTGACTTTCACCATCTTCCATATACAAATACGCCAAATAAAACCCAAGCACATGATCCAAGCGTATCGTGGTCGCCATTTTCTGGTAGTACTCAAAAAGCTTGATCATGTACGGCAGAGTATCCGGATGAGACCAATCATAAGCAAAAAACTGCCAGTATTGACCAATGGGGTGCTTTTCCTCCGGTAGAGAGCCGTGCGTAAAAGGCCTTTGGTAACCATTTTCTTTTTTAAGACCGAAAATCTGGGGATTCATCCACACGTCAGCCCCGCCTCGGGCGAAAGGAATATCCATGGCGACTTGAATGCCATTTTCCTTAGCAACCGCCGCATACTGATCAAATTGATCCCGCGCGACAAACTGGATAAACGAGCGAAGTTCAATCTCGCCTGCATATTTATTTTTCAAGCGCGCAATTTCATCCGCATTTCTATCACTAATGAGTTCCTCCCAAGTTCTCCAATCCCAGCCATTAAATGGATTTTTACTTAGATGTTCTTCTTTGAGAATAAGAAATAGCATATGATCCGGTAGCCAGTCCGCGTGGTTGGCCTTAAACTCATCAAATTTTTGCTTGGTCTGGCTCTCTTTAAACCCAGCCGAATTTTTTAAAGAATCCCAAATAATTTCAAGGGCTTCTTTATTAAGCGCAATCACTTGGTCATGCTGAATCGTTTCGCTGTCGCTGAGGCTTTGAATTTGCTGAGCATGCGCTGTAACAAACTCGTCATAGGCTCTAAGATCCAGATCGCCGTTGAAAGATTCTTTTAGGGCGGCTACCAACATCGGAACGCTGATATAACGAAGGTCAATCGCTCGAGAACTATCCTCCGAATACGGCGAATTAAATGCCGCCGACCATATCAGTGGAAGGATCTGATGCATCGTCAATCCCATTTCTTTAAAAATAGGGATCATTTGAATAGCGGTCTGGAAATTTCCTATTCCCCAATCACCCTTGTGACGCAGATGGTGAAACGGCATGAAAGACCCTGTGATTCTCTTGCCGTATTCGACGGGAGAAATAAAATCTTTCGCTAGGGGCCTATCAACAACCTCAATCGCCGCCAAGCGCGCGCCATCAGCTTTCACCAATCCCGAATCGCGCAAGATGTCTTCAGGTTTAATGGCAGAGCCCATCATCATCAAATGCGCGCCTGTAACCCAAGGATAATCCCGACGAATTTTTTGGATTTGCTCAACAGCCTTGCGTCGACTAAATTTTTTGAAATTGTCATGTTTTTCAGTAGTATCTTTCTTCCACTCCGCTTCGTATTCACGCACAAGCCTAAAAGCCTCTTCATTTTTTCTCCAATTAATTCCCGTCAAATACATCCAAAATCGGATTCCCCATGGAGAAGCAAAAGCGGTAATACCCACATGAACTTTGATGTCTTTTGTGCGATCGTCCTCGTGAATTGCTTCCAAGTACTGTTCGAATGGCTCCCATAAGATTGGGGGCTGCGTAAATATGCCCTGAACATTTTTATGAGCCAGTCTTTCAGCGGTTTCCGCTGTAGGATATAAATTTGGATTTGCAGCAGCATATAGTGAGATATTGTTAGCAGAGGGATTCATCAAATCTCTTGCCATTGAAGCTACGCTTTTCGATGAAACGGGCCATATTTCTGAGCCTGCCAAAAGATTTTTAAATAAACGTTGAGCTAACCCTCCTCCCGTGACTACAAATAATCCAATAATGTTTTGGTTTTCAGCGGCTAAGGAGATTACAGCTTCAAGACGCTTTATCAAACTATTTCTTCGACGCGCATTCGCCGCTATAGTCACAATGGTATTGAATTTGCTTCCGGCGGCCAACTCGAGAGTATCATCCGTTTTCACCAATCGCTTTCTGTAATTTTTAAAAACCTTCCAAAAGTCTAAGTTTCCGTTCATCTGGCTTTGATAAAATACATATAGATCTCTATCTTTCCACCAGGATTCAATTCCTTTTATGAAGAAAACGTGCTTAAGAATCGAGTCAACCACATGTGCCCATAAAAATTCAAGAGCTTGAAAACGTGCCGAGTAAGGTAGGTCTGTTAAAGTAAGTGCATACACGCCGAGTTTTTTTAATCGGTCCGGGCTACTGCTATTGAGCCCATTAGAACTCTCGACGGTGATAATAAAGCTACTGTTTGCCTCCGCCAACCGCGCGCCCTCATCGCGAGCTTCCCTATGCTCGCGTCGCCATAGATTTCGCCTTGCTTTGTCGGTAGCCCTATTAAAATGAGGCCCCCCACCTTTCGATTTAGCCCCTACAAGTAATTCCGGCTCCCCTGCCAAAAATTTGCTCGCCATTTCGCGTGCAGAAATACGAGCTTCCTCTTTCAAATCTGATCCTGGTTGCTCTAATATTTTCAGTGTATTAAAAATGTTTATTTTTCCAGAATCATCAGCGCGCTCAAAAACTCGTTCGAGCATAATCAAAGCTATATGTTCTTGGGTGCTAGTCCGTTTTTCGGCATCGGGGGCAATACCTTTTACTGACTTGATTAGACACTCCACAGCTCTAGCCATCAAATCAGGCTCTAAAGCAGCAAAAAATATACTAATGCTCTTTCGATGGCTGGCCACAAAACCCCGCTGATCAAGATGCCCAACAATAAGCTCTATCGGTTTCAAAATTCTTCCGGAAAGGTTCTGCCGGGCTTTTACGTCCCGCTGCAATCGAGTCAATCTCCTTAAGGCTATGCCTCCATCCTTTTTATTTTGTATGTTACGAAGTTCGTCCTTTACCTCTATGTAGAGGGCAGAATATACGTTATCTTCTTTCTGCCGTTCCATACTTTTAGCAGCTAACCTCGCCCCCCGAGGGACCATTGTCCCCAACCGCGCAGCAACAAGCGTTGTAACCAGCTGACCCTCAAAAACCTGCTGAGCACCCGGCACCGTTGCCAAGGTGGAGTCATTGTTCGAGGCGGTCTTGGTTTCCTGCTCGGATCCTGGGGCTAGCTGATCTAAGAGTATTTTTTCATATTTCTCTTTACTGGTTTCCTTGAGGATTCTCGGCACCACCACAACATAGGAAATACCGCGCGCCTGCAAAAGCTCTTTTAAATGCTCGGTATGAAACCCGCCGCAGACTAAAATGGCTTTTTTCTCCTGGTGGCGGTCCATTTGCTCCAACATGTTTTCAAGAAATGCCTTATCGCGCAGGAAGGTCAGGTCATAAAATTGCAGCGCCTTTTGGAAATCAACCCCCAACCGCTCATCCCACATCACCACGTCTTCCGCGGGAGACCCCGTAGCCATGATTTTTAAATTAAAAAAACCGGCAATATTTAGAAAGCTATAGTCGCTTGGGTTTTTTTGGATCTGGGTAAAATCGTCCTTGGAAAGCTCCAAGTTAAAAAGCCGCCTCAATACTTCCGAGGCACGGCAAGCGGCCAAAAGCTCTTTTTCATCACTTGTGCGCGCCAAAAGATTAAAGACAATCTTTTCCAGCCCTTCTTTTTCTTTTAATACTTCGGCGGCGCTAAAAGCCCTCGACCTCATGACATATTCAATGCTTTTGGTCAGCTGGGGATAAAAAGAGGGGTTTGTATTTTTTTCTTTTAAGAGTGAGTAAAACGCGTCCTGCACTTGCGGATCCAACTTCGACCCATTCACTTTCATTTGCTCGGCAATTTCTACAAGGGGCTGACGCTCGCTGACTGAAAGTGAGGCGATTAATTGCGCCTGCTCGCTCTGGGCTTTTTCAAAATTGATTTGCTTCTCAAGCGTACGGATATCTTGCATTTGGGCTAAGTGAGGAAATAATTCGAAAGACACGTTTAAGTTTTTTGCTTGAGCCGCTAGTGCGTCGAAATAGTCCGCGGAAGAGCTCTCTTGATTTAAAAAAGCATCCCGCCGGGCGTCCATTTGTTGAAGCAGAGGATTCCAAACCCTGGCGGTGAGAGTTTTTTTGGCGCGCCGGAGCCGGTCCAGAGACTCATTTAAAAAAGGCCTGTCTTTTTTAAGATCGCGGTAAAGAGCCAAACCCTCCCAATAAAGTTTTTTATTTTCCACGCCCCATAAAGAAAATGTTTTGTCTGAGGTGAGATCTAGATAATCGGGTCCTTGAATCAAACCCCGGCGTAAAAAATCACGAGCAACTTGTTGTCTTTTTTCCGGCGTGGCAAAACGGCGCAGATAAGAAAGAGAATTGTTCCCCGTGCCGGCTTCTAAATAGACATGCTGGATCGATTCGCTGCTTAAAATCGTATCGATGGCTTTGGCGATGTTGAGACCGGCGGATTCATTGGTGTGTGCGTCGCGAATCAAAACGATTGATCGGTCCGCGTGCGGCGCTGTATATTTTTCTTCCATCAAGGCAACCGAGTCAGGAAGTGTGAATGTCAACTGCGGCGGAAACATCACTTGGCTAATTTCTGCGGGAGAGGCAAGCGCAAACTCTTGCCCAGCAAACGCCACCAGCAAAACCACAGAAATGGTTTTGAGATAAAATTTAGACTTGTTGGGTCGTATATTTAATAGTCTTAATAAAGGCAAACAGCACGCCCCTTGGTAAAAAAATAGTGCCCGCCGGATCGACGAATAGTTAAGGAATTATGCCTGATGTTTGGCTAATTATCAAATTATTAAGTCGATTAACTAATTAGCTCTAGAGTCATTCCCGAATGCTTTAATCGGGAATCAAACCTAGACATGATCCCCGATTAGAGATCTCGGGGATGACAAGCTTTTAGAGTCAAGCGGATACCCCCAAACTAACTAGAGACTGAATAACACTTTCGTTGGCAAGTGTCGGAGTTTTTGTTTCTCTTCCCAGGCGCACGATGGCGCCATTGAGCGAATCAATATCAATTTTTTTGCCGCGGCGCACATCCTGAAGCATCGATGGAAAGTGAGCCGCAGTCCGGGGGATTAATTTACCAACCAACAAATCAATATATTCTTCGGCGCTGGCCGGACTGAGCACCACCCCTTTCTGTGTTCCCACCGCATAACATTCGCGCACGATAGCTTTCATCATTTCACGCGTATCGTCATTTTCAAGAATTTTTCCATAGGGAATCTCGTGAATTGTGCAAATGGCGTTGAGCGCGCAATTATAAATCACTTTTGACCAGATATAGGGAAGGATGTCCGGTACCCCCTGTGAGGGAATCTTGGCTGTATTTAAAATCGCGGCCATCTGGTAAGCGCTGAGTTTTGGGGTGGAGCCTTCGACCCCAGGACCGATATAGACCGAATCCGCATTAACCGTCACTTTGGCAACGCCTGGCTCGGTCTCGACCCCAAAAATAATACGGCCGGCCAAAAATTGTTCAGGGCTCACTTTTTCTAAAATAGCTTCGATGTTTCCTAATCCATTTTGCAAAGACAGCAGCATGGTGTGCGGTTTCATTAGCGGCGCCAGCTGTTTTACCGCTTCTTGAGTATCAAAAGATTTAACCGTGAGAATAATAAGGTCAAAGGACGTGCCTGAATTTTCTACCTCGGCAATCGTGGTGTACAAATCAAATGCTTTGATGCGGTAATCGCCCCAGATACCTGTAATGGCCAGGCCATTTTTGCGAATCGCCTCGACGTGCCAGGGACGTCCCAAAAGCGAGACTTCATGACCGGTTCTGGCCAGAAAACCACCCACGACGCTGCCGACACCGCCGGCGCCAAAAATGAGGACCTTCATATGATGAAATACTCCTAAAAAAGTGTCGTTCAGTGTCGTTCAATGCCATTCAGCGTCATTCCCGAAAGTTTTAATCGGGAATCAAACTAGGTATGATCCCCGATAAATAAATTCGGGGATGACATAGGGGTGGCACTGGGATGACACAGGAGTGGCACTGGGATAACTCAAGGGTGCCCATGGGTTGCTAAACCCCAGACTTTTTATAACGGGTTTTGTCAAAAATACCCGCAGAGAAAAACGCTTTTTTTCTTTCCACGCACTTATTGCATTCACCGCAATGCTCGTAGCCTTTGGGATTCACACAGGAGAACGTAAGCTCTAATTGGAGATTTTTACCTAGCAGGAGGACTTCTTCTTTTTTCATTTTCTGGAAAGGCGCTTTGATCGCGATGGATTCATCAAGCCCCAGAGAAAGAACATCTTCCATCTTCGCCAAAAATGCCTTTGAGCTGTCTTTAAAAGGATTACCCTTCAAGACTCCTATTTCAATCGAAGAAATCCCGCTCATGGCGGCCACGCAGGCAGCTTTACAAAGAAACAAAATATTACGTCCGGGCAGATACATCGACTCATCTTTGGATTTGGGACCGGGCACCTTGATTCCCGTAATGCTCCAGTGCCGGTCATACGTATCGCGCATCGGCAGGTCCACAATTCGTAGAGGCTGGAGCTTGTGGGATTTGAGACTGCGATGAAATGACTTAAGCCAGTAAATTTCCGCATCTTCCCAGCGCAGATTGTTGCGAATATAAAGCGGTGTCACCAACTCATAGCGCGAGAGAGCATCCGACAAAAGAACGGAGCTTTCCACGCCACCCGAAACTAGCACACAAACATGATTTTTGGGAATCTCTTTAGACATACTTATGGATTATACTGCAGGCGGACCCTAAACTTCGAGCCTTTTTGAAGCGTACTTTCGACCTCGATTTTACCCTGATGGCTCTCAACAATATGTTTGGCAATCGAAAGACCCAGGCCGGCGCCTCCGCTTTCCCGGGAGCGGCTCTTGTCCACGCGGTAAAACCGCTCAAAAATTCTAGGGAGTTCCACCTGGGCAATGCCAGCACCCTCATCGATGAATTCAATTTCAGCCTGGTCTGCATTGACAGAAGCACGCACGGTAACTTTTCCGCCAGTCGGACTGTATTTAATCGCATTGTCTAAAAGGTTGGAGATTACCCGTTCAAAAAGCGCCGTGTCGGCTTTTATTAAAAGAGGTTTGGGGGTAATCTGTATTTCAAAACGAATTTTTTTATCTCGGATTTTAAAATCGAGATAGCCCATTACCCGATCGAGCAGTCCCTGGAAATCCACGGATTGTATCCTCAACGAGTTCGCGCCAGACTCAATCGAGGACAACAACAGCAAGTCTTCGACCAGTTCGCTCAATTTTTTGGCATGCTCTTCGATGATGGTAAGAAAATTAATCCGGTTCTGCTTATCATCAATCGCCCCCTCTTTAAGAGTTTCCACATAACCAAGGATGGAGGTCAGGGGAGTTTTTAATTCGTGAGAAACATTGGCCACAAATTCCGTTCGCACCCGCTCAAGCTCTTTGAGGAGGGTCACATCATGAAATACAGCCACCGCTCCCAAAAAATTAGCCGCTCCCACAATCGGCGATACTTGGATTTCAAATGTCTTTTCCGACAGGAGAACCGAATGCTCTTTACGGACAACGACACGTTCGCGCAGACAAGCCTCAATCATTTCATTGACTTCCGAATCCCTGAAAATTTCCCAGAAGTATGCATTTTGAGATAGGCTTTTCTTAAGGCCAAGCGCCTGCTCAAGCGCCGCATTCAACAGAAGCATTTTTCCCTGCGCATCCACAATGAGGACTCCCTCGGCCATACTCCCGAGGGTTGCCAGAATCCTATCACCCGCTTCCTGTGCCTGCAGGCTTTTTTTCTCAAGCTGCGTGTGAATCTCTCGCGAGCCAGCGATCGCCTGCCTCTCTACTTTGCGGCGGTGTAAATATTTTCCGAGAATAAAAAAAATAATCGCACAGAGCAGATAGCCTGCCAGGTAACTAACGGACATGTCGACCATCCTCGATAAAACGGTATCCCGATCCCCTTACTGTTTCAATGCTGTCGCGGTACTTTCCCAACTTTTGACGAATACTTTTTACATGCGCATCCACTGAACGATCCACCACAAACGACTCCCCTTGCCATACATGATCCAAAATTTTATCGCGTGAAAAAACCTTCCCCTGATTTTCCATTAAGAATGCCAGAATATTAAACTCAAGCTTGGTCAAAACCACGGGCTTTGCCTGGACAGTCACGCGATGGCGCTCGCGATCAAGGACAATGCCGGCCGCCTTTAGAAGAACTGCCCCCTCTTTCTCGATGCTGCGTTGTCCGCGAAGGATATTTTTGACGCGCGCCAGGAGCACTTTCACGCTGAAAGGTTTTGAAATGTAATCAGAGGCGCCCAGCTCAAGACCGACCACCTGATCAATTTCGCTGCCCTTGGCAGTGAGCATTATCACCGGCGTCGAGCGAGTTCGGCTGTCGGATTTAAGTAGGCGGCATACTTCCAAGCCATCGATCCCAGGGAGCATTAAATCCAGGAGAATCAAATCAGGTTTTTTGGCACGCGCAAGGTCAAGCCCCTGCTCCCCTGTATGGGCACAAAGCACTTGATAGCCTTCTTTTTCGAGATTGTACTGCAGGAGCTTGGCGATATCCAATTCATCGTCAATGACGAGAATTTGATGTTTGGGCATTATTTTTTCTTTGGGGTACCGAGAATTTCTTTCACCTTCTCTTTAATCTTGTCGTGGATTTCATCCACGCTTTTATCGGCTTCCACGGCTTCAAAATTAAATTCCTTAGAGAGTTTGTCATATTCTTTGATCAGGGCGGACTGGTAGTTGGCAAAGCTGTCAAAAAGATCCTGACCCATATGCAAATCCATACCCGCTTCCCAATAGTTCATACCGCCAGCCTCAATGACTCTTGGAATTAAATCTTCGGTTTTAATTTTAAGATAAATCACTAGGTGCGGAATGATCGCAAAACTAAAAAGGTTCCTGATCCACTGCGCATCCGCGTCGCGCACCGCATCCCGGACAAACGCCGTATAAATATAACGGTCCGTCAGGACAATATGCCCAGATTTCAACGCCGGAATGATTTGATTTTCAAAACGATCGGCAAAATCGGTAGCATACAGCAACGTAAACGTCATGCGATCCATGATGTTTCCGCTTTTGGCCAGCTCAATTGATTTTTGCATGAGATTCGAACGCGCCCAGCCTGTCTCGAGCACAGCGTAGCCCTGCACTTCCAGCCAGTTTTTTAAAAGCGCGACCTGCGTCGAACGGCCGGTGCCGTCCGTGCCTTCAATCGCGATTAATTTACCCTTGATCTGGTAGGGCTTAAGATAGGCTAAATTTTCGCCAAAATACTTTGGGTCTTCGGGCATAAATCGTCCTTTTTTTCAGATATCCCTTCAAATTCTCTTTTACCTTGCCGCGTACGATTTCCTGCTGGTCGTGAATCTCTAGCGTGGCATCGATGGAGGTCAGAGAAAACTCACCGACCATTTTTTTGTATTCTTCCATGATCTTGCCTTGAAAAATTTTAAATGATTCCTTGGTATCCTTGGAAAGCTCAAGATCCATCCCCGCCTCGTGAAACTTGATCTGCGCGCGGTTGGTAAGAATGCGCTCGCAGGCGGTCTGAATCGGCACATCGAAATAAAAGCTAATATCGGGCTTGACCGCAAAATTGTAAAGATTGCGAACCCACTGAGGACTGACGCCGCGCACCGTATCGCGCGCAAACGCCGTGTAGGCATAGCGGTCCGCCAGCACAATCATTCCCGCTTTTAGCGGAGGAATAATCTGATAATTTAAGCGGTCAGCAAAATCCGTCGCATGCAAGAGGCTGAAAGTGGTTGGCGTGAGAATATTTTTCTTTTTCCCGTCGCGCGTGGTTTCTTTGACGAGGTCTGAGCTGTTCCATTCCGTAAAAAAAACAGAATAGCCTTCTGATTCCAGCCATTTTTTTAAAAGCGCAACTTGCGTGCTCTTCCCCGAACCGTCGACACCTTCGACGATGAAAAGCTTTCCGGGATATCCATGTTTTTTATCAAATTGGGGCATCGATTAATCCTTGTAACCATTGTTGATAATTCGTTCAAAAAGACTCATATGCTAGGCGCGAAGAAGAGAGCGCGGAGACGCTATGGGAATAGCGTCGCACAAGCGAACGACTGAGCAACAACGCAGATGAGGCTTTTTCAACGAATTATCTTACCACTAAAAAACGGTTTTTGTCCAAACCACTGCACACGCAGGCTCGGCTTCACATGCTTGTATTTTAAATACTTTTTGACGATAAGATCCAATATCAATCCTTCTCGTATCCCCTTGTCAGATATAAAAATACGGTCTTTTTTAAATTGTTTTAAGAGCATCATCACCAAAACACTGCCGGCAATGATTAGATCCGCTCTCTTCTTATCTAGGCCGGGAATTTTACGAATCCTTTTGATGCTCATGTGGACTAGTTTTCGGTGAAGCTTAGCTAATTCTTTTTTTCGGAGTTCAAAATACCCTCTTAAGCGAAGTGCGCGCGATTCCCTTATTTCATAAACCATGGACGCTAGATTGATCAGCGTCCCCCCAGTACCCGCCAAAGAAAATTTTTTGCCATTGGCCATCTTCAACACATCGGCTATTTTTTCCTCAATCGATTCTTCAAGGTTACGAAGATTATCCTTCGACGGCGGATTTTTTTTCAAAAAACGATCTTTGAGCCGTGCCACACCCAAAGGCAGGCTCTCATCCATATCGATGCGCCGACGGTCGCCCAGAACAAATTCAGCACTTCCTCCGCCGATATCGATCACCATTCTCTTTTCTTTCGGACGAGCCACACCGGACGACGCTCCCAGAAAAATAAGCCGTCCTTCTTCACGTCCGCTAATCACCCGGACACGGATGCCGGTTTTTTTATAAACAGCTTTCACAAATTCAGGCCCATTTTTGGCATCACGGACAGCGCTTGTTGCCACTGCGACCGTTCGCCGAACTCGTTCTAATTTTGAAATTTTTGAAAAACGCTCAATCGTCTTGAGCGCCCGCTTGATGGCTTGGCGGGAAAGTTTTCGGGACTTAAAACTTCCATCCCCGATGCGGGTCATGTCCTTTTTATGGTCCAAAACCTCAAACGAAAGATCGGGATACAGCTGTACGATCTTCATGTGAATAGAGTTGGTGCCGATGTCGAAGATGGCTATTTTCATGGGTTTCAAAGAGCATTTTACCACACCCTCAACCAATTACCCCACAACCCCTCCGCCTCCGGCACCTCCCCTTCGTAAGGGGAGGAAATTGTACACCATTTCCCCTCCTTTCGAAGGAGGGGTGGCGCCGAAGGCGACGGGGTGGTTGAAGGTTGGTTCGGGTTGGTTTAGGAGATCTCGCGCATCCTCATCGGTGAAGCATGATATTTCCGGCAACACTGGGTTTCGTGGCTATCATGCTTAGGCTTCTCTTCTATTTCTTCGATCAATTGGCCCAGCATTTCATTCTCTCTTTTCAAAGTGGCGATTACCACTTCACGCTCAAACATAGGCGTTTCTCCTTTTTTGTCTTTTTTTGTCATCATGAGATTACCGAATCTCTATAAGCATCAGATGAACATTTCATGATTTTTCTATGAAATTTGAGGTATCCTATTGTCATGGAAATCCAGGGAAAGACAGCCCTCGTCACAGGGGCCGCCAAGCGTGTCGGTAGAGTCATCGCTCTTCAATTGGCCCAAAAAGGGGCTGATATCGTCCTGCATTACCACAATTCCAAAGAGGAAGCCCTTAGCACCCAAAAGGAAATTAAGGCGATAGGTGTCCACTGCCATTTGGTCCAGGCGGATCTCGCGCACGCCCAGCCCATTCATCACATGACTCAAGATCTAGAAAAAAACAAAATTAAAATTGATATCTTGATCAACAGCGCCTCTATTTTTTACAAGACTCCCCTGCCCACGGTGAGCGAAGCCGACTGGGACCAGCTGATGAATGCCAATCTAAAAAGCTATTTTCTCCTCTCTCGCGAAATCGGCCTAGCCATGAAAGAACACGGTAGTGGAAAAATCATCAACATCGTCGACTGGAGCGCTTTTCGCCCGTACAAAGATTACCTTCCCTATTGCACCTCCAAGGGAGGCTTGCTGACAATGACCAAAGCCCTGGCACGCGACCTAGCCCCAACCGTATGCGTCAATGCCATAGCCCCAGGTCCCGTCCTGCAACCTGAAAAATTATCCGAAGAAGAAATGCAGGAAACGATTAAAAAAATCCCCCTAGGCCGCTGGGGAAAACCCGAAGATGTCGCGAACGCCGTCAATTTCCTCGTGGAAAGCGATTATATCAACGGCACAGTTTTAGTAGTCGATGGCGGGCGGTCGATAGTATAATCACGTGAACTGGTGGTAATTTAGAACCCATGCACCCCGACGGGTGGCGCCGGAGGGGAGGCCTCCGCCGCCCGCAGTGAAGAATTACACGAGGACAGGCGGAGTCCCGCAGGTGACAGGACCCGTCGAGCACTTACACCGTACTAAGGAGCACCCATGTACCAAGTAGTCAAAGAAATCCATTTCTGCTACGGCCATCGCCTCATGAATTACAATGGCAAATGTGCCCATCCTCACGGCCACAACGGAAAGATCGAAATTGAGCTGGCCGCTGGCAAGCTCGACAACCGCGGCATGGTCTATGACTTCGGGGATATTAAGGAAATCATCCAAAAATGGGTCGACCACGAACTCGACCATCGAATGATTTTGAAAAAAAATGATCCTTTAGTGAAAATCTTAAATGATTTAGGCGAACCCTATTTTCTAATGGATGAAAATCCAACTGCCGAATCTCTGGCGCGCCTTATTTTCGATTACGCCAAATCCAAGCATCTACCTATTTCCCGCGTCACCTTCTGGGAAACTCAGAGCTCCTCCGCCACATACTCACGCTAAATTAAAAAATTATAATAGATCGCCGCTAACACTAAAATAAAATTGTCCGTGGGATCTATCTGTCGGAGTATCTCCCACGGGGACACCATACTCAAAACGGCCGACTAGGTTGTGCGGCAGGTCAAAGCGCATTCCGCCGCCAACTCCCCAGTCGCTGCGGCTGCCCGCTTCACCCACCGCATGAGCCTTGAGCTTGGAATAACCACCGTCGACAAATCCGATAAAATTGAGTTTGTTCCAGAGCGTCTGGTTTGTCCACGGCACTTTGGCCTCTCGGGGAATAAAATAAAAAGGAACGCGAAGCTCGGCCGTAGCATTAATACCATTGTCACCAAGATAATCACTCTGCGGATAACCGCGCACACCATACGCACCGTCCATATCAAATTGCTCAGCAGATACCAAGCGATCCGGCGAAATTTGACCCGCGCCCTTAATCAGGAAGTAAGTAGAATCTTTGATGGGATTGATGCGATTGACAGACGCTGAATATTTGAAGAAACCAGCGCCGGCGTCCGCGCGCGAAAGAAGCGGGTCATGCTTGTCCGAAGCCCTAAACCAGGACGTACCAAACGTCAGATCGTTGGTGATAAATGTCCGGCCATACTTGTCAGTTTCGTCCACATTCAATCCCGTTTTGACCATGCGAAGCTCATCTTTGGAGGAGATAATACCAAGAATTGTATTTTTGATGCTCTTGGATTCAAAGCTATTGGTCCAAGTCAGGCCCAACCATCCGTTGTCAAGCACCGGCTGATTCAGGAAAGCACTGTAGGAAAGCGCCGTCCCACCCAGATCTAATATCTTAAAAGGGCCGCCGATCGATACGTCCGTATAATTAAAGGTAGCGCCAACCCGCGTGTCATATTCCCCTACCGGCACGGCATACTGGGTTCCGATGGCAAACACCTCTTCGCCAAATTGGGCGCGGGCTGCAAAAATATCATCAACGCCCAATAGATTGGTATTTCTCAAAGACACGCTGTATCTTTCTTTACCGGTTAACTTCGTTCCAAAGTTGTTGATTTCTCCGCCGATGTGAAGCGGGAGACGATCTTTGACGTCCAAAATCAGATCCGATGTTCCGACAGACTTACCCGGAACAATCACCGCTCTTACTTCATGGTCAGGGTGCAGATTGTTTCTCTGAATATTCTTTGCCAATTCCGAATACTGCAATACTTTGCCTATCAGCTTCGCAACATATTTTTTAATCTGTTGGGTGCTAAAATATCGATTTCCCTGCACTTGGACCGCGCCAAGTTTGCCTTCAAATATTTGAATTTTCAAAAGTTTGTCTGACATTTTTTGGGGCGGGAGATAAGCGCGGCACGTAATATAACCTTTTGACTGGTAAAGCTGAGTGATGCTTAAAGCAATTTGTTTTACCTCGGCTAGCGTCATCTGCTTACCCTGGAAGGGAGACACAATCTTTTGGATCTCCTCGGAAGCAATGACCGTATTTCCTGTAAATTGAATATGATCAATCTGAAAAACGTCCTCTTCTGTCGGAGGAGCGGACTCGGCCGGACGCTGAGCGGGCTTGGCGTCGCGGTTCTGATCAGCCACTTCGATGGCCGCCTTATTTTTTGAGGATTCGATACGAACTGTGGATTCCTGACGTTGTTCGGAAACCTTTATCCGCTGCTGCTCCGTCGCGGCACTGACTGCGGCGATTGCCTCATGATCCATGATGAATGAACTAAGCAGAAAAATAACCAGAAAAAAACTAGCCGCTTTATTAAAAAGTTTCATAATTTTTCTAAGATTTTCCAGGTGCGAACGCATATCCTGCCTCTTCTTAGGGTTGTATAGAAGATATGCCGGATGATACAAAAGCATGCAAAGAATTTCTTTTTTTTCTTTAAAAAAAGTACCGGTGATTATTTTTCCAACATGCTCATCCATCGGCTCGTCGGCAAGCGCAGGCATTACATGCTTCAACGCGGTGCGCCCTAAAAGTAAAATGATTTCAGGATTCATCAAACGAATTTGTTTTTCAAGAAAAGGAGAGCATTCAGCCGCTTCTTCATCGCGGGGAGGCCGGTTGTCCGGCGGACGGCATTTGACAATATTAATGATCAGCATGTCCTGATTCGTATCGAGTCCAATATCCGCCATTACACTATCCAAAACTTTCCCCGCGCGGCCCACGAAACACTGGCCTCTCTTATCTTCTTCCGCGCCCGGCGCTTCGCCGATGACAAGAATTTTGGACGCCGGATTGCCTCGGTCAAAAACAAGATGACTTCTGCCCTCTGATAAGGCACAGCGCGTGCAATTGTTTTTTAGGAAGGAACTTTTGAATTGGCTGTAGGCGGTCAAATCAGACAATGAACGATGTCATCCCCGAAATCTTTGATCGGGGATCAAATCTGATTCCCGCTTTCGCGGGAATGACACACGAAGCGGAGAGCTAAATTGTAGCTTCCAAAGAAAACAACGGCGTAGAAAAAATCCCCCGCCAGAGAATTTCTAAAAAAAGGCAGTGCCATCGCATAACACTCGACAAGCCCCGAAAAACTTTTAGGGTACATATTTTCAAACAAAAATACCCCCAGATTGGTCAGGATAAAAAATAAAACGCTTCCGGCAAAAGTCCCCAAGACGATGTTGAGCGCGCCGGGATTTTTTTTGACCCAAAATCCAATCCCCACTGTCAGCAAAAAACATCCCCAGACCAGCCAAAACAAGTCATGAGGCCCAATCCACAGATCACTGGCCATGATCGCAAGCACCGGCACCGATAGAGCCGCTCCCGGTGACAAAACCGCCCCCGAAAAAAGAGCCAGCGCCGTCAGCGGCGCAAAATTATCCCCGTGCGGCAATAAACGCACCACCACCCCGATAAAGATTAGAAATAAGGCAAGCAACTGTTCAAATTTTTTGTGGTCCATACGTTCATCATACCCAAGAGCTCGAAATCTGTCCACTTTTCCCCCGATCATTGAAGCTCAATCACCCGCCAAACACCAAAATCAAATGCCAGACGGTTTTTGGCGGTCTTGGTAGAAACAAAAAGCGTCTCTGGGTTTTTAAGCGATTTGCGAGGAATCCGGATAAAAAGGCGTTTTTTGTCTACTTTAAAACGAATCCCCGGGTCCGAAACAGAGCGCGCGCCGTCTTTAATGTAAAGCTTGCCGCCAAACAGCCTGAACTTAAGTTTTGGCATCTGGGTGAAAGGCATGGATTTTTTATAAGAAAAAACATGCGTCGAGAAAGTGCCTAATTCGTCAATGGCATAAACAATCGGGATGCTAATAAAAAGCTCTTTGTCGTTGGCCGCATATTCCACTCCCAAAGACGCGGCACTTTCCGCTTCCCAAAATTGCTCGGAGTTTCCCGGTAAAGTCGCGATGATCTCGCGGGGAGGTGCCGCATAGATCTCATTGGTCCGTACAAAGGACAATAAGAAATTTTTTGAATAGGACATCTGACTCTCGTAGGACAAGAGACTCTGTTCCTTTTTTTGGACTTGCTCCGGAGACAACTCATGACGCGCCCACTGTAGACGGGCACTCTCCTTAGACGCGGGCGGATCCAGCGAAAGCGACGGCGCCAATTTTCTGGGTTTGGGCCAGTCATGCTCGTGGACCAGATAGAGATGGACCGACGGTATTTTTTCTAGCCGTCCCTCGAGATTCAATAGCGCCACCTTCAGAAAAAGTGACGCCGCTTGATGATCCAGATTTTGATCCGTCGGCGCTGTGACAAACACATGGGTCGGTCTTAACTCCAGCAGGACTTTTTCAAAATCATGGACAATATTGTAGCCGCGGTAATATTTGCCGTAAGAAAAATCGTCTTCATGAATGACCTTGTTAATACGCGTAAAAAAACCTCGGAAAGGTTTTTTGCTGGTCCAGAATCTCTCCCAGATAGGCATGGTTCCCATATCCGGATAACCAAAAAAAATCAGATCCTTCTCAGGCACTTGAAGCAAAGACATCGCTTTTAGCGCCTCCCTCTTTCTCAACCGGCCGATCTTGACAAAATCAACCTTGGTGATCATCGGTCTTTTTTGATGAAAAAGTGCTGAGAGTTCATTGGACTCCCCATGGGTCAGATAGACCACTTTCACTTTCGCGCCGGCTCCCAGCGCCGACTGAATGGCACCAGCACATCCAATCGCCTCGTCATCCGGGTGAGGTGCAATGATGAGCACGCGGTCGTCTTTGGTAAAAGTTAGATTTTCAGAATAGGCAGGATTCACAGTAAGCAGTAATATCATCCCCACAAAAAATGTCATCCCCGCACCCGTCGATGGACGGGTCCCCCTTCTTTTTGGCGGAAAAGCAGGGGTTAGTTTTCTCGCAAAGTTTGTGAACACATTATTGTGCCCAGTCAAGGCGGACAATCACTCTCTGAGGGCGTTCTTCGAGAATTGTTACTTGAATCGGATCTACCACGATCGTCTTAAGAAACCGATACTCCTTGGCCCGCAAAAAACCATACACCGGAAAATTATTCAGTCCCAAATTCAGCAGATCCTGACTTGAGGAGATCATGGGGAGCGCATGTTTAGTGTAAAAGGTCCCCTTGGGATTATCCGTGAGCACTGCCATTTTTTTATTTCCAGAATAAAACGAGACCCCGCGGACTAAGAGCTTCCCGGCAATAAAAACCCGCGGCGCTTTCCCCTGGGCATCCTTTTCATACGTTTTGACATAGCCATCCGAGGCAAAAAATGAATCGGCTTTAGGCAAAAGTAGGACAAAAGCGATGAGGGTAAATACAACGCTGGCTAAAATAATCAGAAAAAAAGCCGGCCTTGCCCGCCGTCTCCATAAACAAATAAGCGCCGCCCAGGACAAAGGCACCACGATCAAAGAAAAAAGAATAACCGCCCACTCAATCCCCAGGTGATTTTGGGCTCCATAAATAGAGACGCCGACCGCCATCCCCAGCGGAAGCGCTCCCAACACAAAAGCGGCAGTCGCCCAAAATAAAAAAAGATTACGCGTCTTCGGCCGCAGTGCCCTGCCAAAAACCGCCGCCCAGCCGCCGACGATAAGCGCTATCATCGGGTAAACCGGAAAGATGTAGCTAAGCAGCTTCGATTTGGCCATCATAAAAAATACAAAAAAGGAAAAAACACAGGAAATGAGAAGCAAAAACTCACGGCGATAAAGCCCTGCCGTGCGGATAGCCTGGCGAAATCCGTAAGCCAGCGCAAAGGGTACGGCAAAACTCCAAGGGAAAAATCCAAGAAAAACGCCCCCGGGATAAAAATAATACCGGTCAAAACTTTTGTGCTCAGCGACAAAAAACCGGCGGATATTTTCATGAATAAAAAAATGGCTCAAGAAACCCCAGCCATGCTCCCGCGTCATCTGCGCATACCAAGGAAACCCGATCACCGCAAACAAAATCCCGCCGCTGATCCAGGGAAATTTCTTAAAAAGCGCCAATTCCTTGTTAGCCGCCAAGTAAATAAATATGGCCATGAGCGGCAACAGAATACCCAAAAGCCCCTTTGTCAAAAGCCCAAGCGCCATGAATACAAACAAAAGATGCCAAGCCGCCTGGCGGTACCGCGGCTTGAAATAACCCAGACTGAAGACGTAGAGCGCCGCCGTCACAAAAAGAGCCAGATACATATCGGTCAGAACGATACGCGAGAGAACAATGCATTTACCCGCCGTCGCCAACACCGCCGCGCTAACAAAAGCCGTAATAGAACGCCGGAAAAGAACACGCCCCCAAAGGTAGGTAACCAGGACAAGCAAGATACCCCCAAGACACGGTCCCAGCCGCGCGGACCATTCGCTAATTCCAAACAGAGTGAAGCAGACATACATCACCCAGTAAAAAAAGATTGGTTTCTCAAACTGCGGGGAGCCAAAAATAACCGGCGTGGACATATCGCCGCGCTCCACCATTTCCTTGGCGGTCAGGCTGTAGAACGGCTCATCCGGATCCAGGAGACCAAAACCACCCAGGTTCGTGCCGAAAAGAACAGCCGCTAGCACCAAAAGGCCGCCCATGAAATAAAGATCTTTTCTCAGTGATAGATTCATGCCGGTTATATTAACATATCCATATATAATATCGCCATGACTCTATCGGCTAAACTTCTGGCATGGTTTGACAAAAACCAACGCCCCCTTCCCTGGCGCCAACACTACCGGCCCTACGACGTCTGGATTTCAGAAATCATGCTCCAGCAGACTCAGATGAACACGGTACTTCCTTATTATGAGCGTTGGATGAAGCAATTTCCGGATGTCCGCACGCTGGCAGATAGCGATTTAAAAAAAGTCTTAAAAGCCTGGGAAGGCCTCGGTTATTATTCGCGCGCGCGGAATCTGCACCACACCGCCCTTGAGATCGTTCGAAAACACGACGGCATCTTCCCTTCGGATTTCCAGACGATACACGATTTTAAGGGAATCGGCCGTTACACCGCCGGCGCCATCAGCAGCATCGCCTTCAATCAGGAAATGCCCATCGTCGACGGCAACATCCTGCGCGTGCTCTCGCGCGTTTACGCAATCAAAGCGCCGATTGATATCGAAAAAAATAAACCCCTTTTCTGGGAACTCGAGGAAAAATTAATCCCCAAAGGCAAAGCCCGCTATTTCAACCAAGCCCTGATGGAATTGGGCGCCCTCATCTGCTCCACCGAAAATCCCTCCTGCGCCATCTGCCCCATCCGCCCATTTTGCCAAGCCTATAAAAACGGCGACCCCGAAAACTACCCCGTCCGCTCCAAAAAAGTAAAATCCATCAAAATCACCGCCGCCGCCCTCGTCCTAAAAAATAAAGGAAAATATCTCCTACGCCTGCGTCCTTTGGGTGAAATCATGGGTGGTTTATGGGAATTTCCTGAATGGAAACTATCAAAAAATAAAAAGCTCTCTCTTTCACTCATCCAAAAAAGATTGCTAAAATTAGTTGGTGACGATTATGGCATCCACGCCACGAGTCTCGAGCCACTTGGCGTAATTAAAAGAAATTACACTTATTTTAATGAGATTCTACACGTATACCTGCACCCCGCCACGGGTGGCACCGGAGGGGAGGCCTCCGCCGCCCGCAGTGAAGAATTACACGAGGACAGGCGGAGTCCCGCAGGTGACAGGCCCCGTAGCTCCCAGCACCTTTGGATACACTCGAACAAGTTTTCAGAATATCCTTTTTCCTCTGCCCATGCTAAAATCGTCAAATTAATTTCAGAACCCAGGAGAACTAAATGACCAAAAAATTATCCGCTCTCGTTTTAGCACTCGTTTTTTTAGCCGCCTCTCCCGTCTGGGCCACCAATTTTGCCAAAACCCGTCCATCCACCCAATCCTCCGTGAAAACGGAGAAAAAAGCGGAAGCTGCCGCCCCGGTTGCAGCGCCCGTCATTAAACAAGAAGAGGAAAAAGTCATGGCCAAAACCAAATTTACCATTGAGACAACGATGGGCACGATCGAAGGTGAGCTGTTTGACGAGAAGGCGCCCAATACCGTCAAAAATTTCATCGACCTGGCCAAAAAAGGATTTTACGACGGCATTATTTTCCACCGCGTCATCCCTGATTTCATGATCCAGACCGGTGACCCCACAGGTACCGGCACCGGCGGCCCTGGCTACGAATTCAGGGATGAATTCAACATGAAGCTCCACCACGATAAACCCGGCATGCTCTCCATGGCCAATAGCGGCCCCAACACCAACGGCAGTCAATTCTTCATCACCGACGCCCCAACCCCATGGCTCGACAACAAACACTCCATCTTTGGACAAGTCACTAAGGGAATGGACGTTGTTAAAGCGATTGCCAACGCTCCCGCAGACGGTGGGGATAAACCAAAGACAACGATTTCGATGAAGAAAGTAACTATCGTTCAGGCGTAAAATTTAAGGAGTCGTACTCCATAGATTTTGACAAATATAGGGAGTTCTATATTTAAAAGTAAGACTCCTCTGGGGCTAAGTTTGTTCATATGTTCATTGATGAACAAAAGAACTTGTGGTATACTTGCATTGCCTATTGAAAGGAGGCTTCATGACACTCACACTGAGACTAAATGCCAGAAACGATATCCACCTTCCCTCAGAGGTGTTAAAACTGCTGAATCTGGGTCATGGGAGAATTCTAAAAGCTGAGCTGAAGGATAATCGATTGATTTTGATTCCGGTAGATTTAGAACCTCGCTACTCTCACGAAGATTTGGAAACAATTGATAAGGTCTATGCCGATCAAAAGAAAAAAGGATTGATTCATCTGAAATCTGACAAAGACATCGACGCGCTCTTAGAATAAATTCGTGAAACATCTTTCCGTAACCACGCAATTTCAAAAGCAACTTGCAACACTTCTTCCCGCTGACAGAGATCAGACGATTGAAGCTCTTAAGACATTAAAATCCTCGATTCACCAAGGAAAAATTCCGCAAGGTCTTGGCTTTAAAAAAATTAACGGCGATAAATATGAAATCAGAATTGATATTCGGCTTAGAATTGTCCTGAAAAAAGATGGGGACTTTCTGGTTTGTGTTTTGCTTGGCAATCATGACCAGGTCAGACAATACTTAAAAAACTTCCGCAACCGGTAAACCCTTACGCCGCCTGCTCGCTCAAGCGCCGAAAATGCGCGTGGGCATTCATCGCCTCGGCCAAATCTACCGCGCGAAGCGTCGGTGGGACAGCGTAAAGATTGATCAGAGCTTCATCGCCTAAAATGAGGCCGAGAAATTCTTCTTTGGATAGCGCAAAACCCGTCAGATTTTTAAACCACTCATACACCTGGTTAAATACCGCATCCTCCACGGAAAGATTTTCAATCGCGCCTACCCGATCCATTAAAGATAGGAGAGGATTTGGCAAGACAATGTCTTCCATATTGTTGTCATGCACAAGGTCCTGGATTTTGACAAATCGCGCTTTCACGCCTTTGGCGGTGGCTTGCCCAAGCAGCGCTATCCGATTGATCTTTAGATAGTCCTGCGAAAGTAAATGGACTTGGCTTGCCTCTTGATGCTGGATTTGGTCTCCCACGGTAAACGGCTTCTCTCTTAGCCTCGAAGAGGAGGCTATCACCGCTTGAGCGAGTTTCACCAATCGATCTTCTCCCACCAAATGAATTTCAAGATATTTAGTCTTTCGCGCGGCGATAGAATAAATCAGTGTCTTCACCGCCTCGGCCTGATCCTGAATCGAAAGCCCCTTAAAGCTATCCAGATGCAAATAGGCCTCAATCGGCTTTTCTGCCAACTCTTTTGGTAGAGGCTGATTAAATCGGCGGTCAAAAGCCTTTAGAGTGTTGATTAGATCCTGATACGAAATTAATTCCGCCGCTTGCGCGCCGCGCGTCTTACCAGAACGGGACTTCACAATGCGAAAGGGCCTATTACCAACATAAACCTGCACCTGCCCCGGAAATTTTTTCCTAAAACTTAAAATCGCTATCCTGTCTGATGTCTCAAGCGCCATAAGATGCCCCTGGCTATTCACCGCCAAAACCAATTCATCAAATCCCGCAAGCGTCGCCCCAAAGCCCGCCAGTCTTGGCCCTCGACTTTCTTCCGCCAACCTCGCTCCTATTTTGGCCGGATAAGCCTTCGCACGAGCTCGCTTGGCCGCAGCCGCTGCTGTATAAATATTCTGAATAGCCAAAGCCAATACCTTTTGATCGCCTTCGGACTCTGCAACAACCCTGCGGCCCTCTGGTGATAAAGTAAGCTGCGTCACTTGGGTATTTTTTTCACCTCCACCGACAATACTACTGGCTGGTATAAATTTGCTCTCGACCAAGTTCATTGATTGAAGATAACGCTTCAGTGCACTAAATATGCTGGTATGACTAAATTCGTACATCTGCATGACTTCCAAAGTAGACAGTGTCGGGTGATTGGAATCAGCCAGATAGATCAATATCGCCGCAGACCTCTCCGCCCACAAGGCCGATTTGACAGGTGTGACCTCGACGATAGCCTGTACTTTCTTGAGCGCTGCGTCCAGCGCCGCCTCAACCTCGCCCTCGTTGTCCACTGAAAGATCACGGGCAGGCTGGCGAATCAATATCAAATCCTGACTCACGAATTTGGGCCGGACATCTTGGGGTAAATATCCCAAAACATTGCTTGCCGACCTTTTAAACCCGGGAGCTATGATCAATCTTATGGGCCCACCGGTCAATTGGGACGTGTTCTGCCTGAACAACTGATTTATCCCTCCAAGGCTGTTTGAGGCAATGACTGATTCGAAACCGCGCTTCTCCATCGCCCTCACCAAACGGCCGCGGGCTTCTGCATCCGGGTGAATCACCGCCACTGAATCCGTAACCTGCAGCATCCCGGCCGCTTCTTCCGGCGCCGCCAACCGCGCGCCAGTAGCACTGCCGCTCTGCGGTATCGCGGCTGCGTCTGCTTTTATTTTACGGCGGAGAAGCTGAAGCTGTCGAGCCAGAGCTTCCGGGTCCTCTTTATGTCTGTCGGCTAGGTCACGACCGAGTGGGGTCAAGGCCAGTGTATTGACGCGGACATTACGCAAAGAGCCGTTGCTTTGAACCGATCTTTTTCGTCTCTCCCCAACATCGATAAGGCCTATTGCTTGCAGATTTTCCTGTATCGTGTAACTCCCATCGCGATTCACACCCCAAAGCTGCTCCGCATCGGGCCCATCAATAATCGGATGGCTCTGAGCCGCCAATGCAACCAATGCACTTGCTAACTTGAGCTCATACGGAGTCGGTGTTCTTCGGACAGGTGGACTGTCTGGGGTGCGATCTGGAAAAGAAATGGTGTCGAGCTCCTTTTTAAGCATTTTCACAAGCGTCTCCAAATCGGTGGACTTCGATTTAAGATAGACGCCTTGGATTACCCAGGGATCCTCGTGAAAGTATTGCCTGGTTTGAGCCTGACTGTCCGTTAATGGAAGCACCCTATACGGGCTCAAGGCTTTATCAGGCCGGATTCTTTTGTCTGGTGTCACCAAAAGTCTTATAAAATCCTTCCCGAGAGATAAGTCATGATACATGTCTTGATTCAAGGCCTGACCCCGGTCTTTAAATGAAAGCACTTTTGTAAAACCGATCTCACGCAGAGCTTCCACCAATTTTTCTCTCGCATCATCGTTCCATTCCATAACCGCAATCGGCTCGGTCGCCGATACGATCCACGGCCATGCTGCCCCGGTAGACTTCATTTTTTTCCCGCTCTCCGCCAGCCTCGCTCCGTCAGCAAGGACGGGCCGCTCGAGATCCTTAATGGCCCGAGCCAAAGCATCCGGATCACCTTGATATTTTGTGACGAGCTCACGACCCGGATCTTCAATAGAGAGCTCTTTTGTCGAAATAGTTCGTGTCCCCTGTCTCTTGTCGGCGATTTCAACGGGGACCTCTTTACGCGATACAAGTTTTAGCGGGAGAAGATACTGCCTAGCCGCTTTACTAAACGTTTTCGGGTCCATTTCCCACAGGTCTCCTGCTTGCAGAAAGTGCACACTCGCCTCTGGCTGGCCAGCCAAGTAGACCAACACTTTCGCCGCCGCCTTTTGTACGAGCGTAGGTTCCGCAGCGGGTCTGTCGACTCTAGCCGCATCTGTTAGTCCCTGCACTTCGTCCAGCTTCAGCTGGAGCAAATTCATAAAATGATCCTCCGGACTGAGAGTATACGCCAAGCCGGTTTCGCGGATTATTTTGAGATCGTCAGCAAGGAGCGCTCCCAGAATGGTCCTTGCGGCCCTGAGAGATTGTCCAAACTGAGCAGCGGCTAAACCCTTACCCGGCGCTATCAAAAGTTTTATTTTTGGCGCCGACGATAAATCGACACTCTCGGATGTATAAGTGAGCTCTGCGCGATTTCTAAACGCAAGAACACTCGTGTACCCCATGTTCTCCAGAGCCTCTGTCAGGCGCTCTCTAACGCCTTGATTTTCATGCATCACGGCCACAGCGTCTGTCTTGGACAAAGCCCATCCTTCATCCGCAGGGCTTGCCAGCCTCGCTCCCTCAGCCCGCCCTGACTTCTTCAGCCTTCCCGCATGACCGTTTCCTTGGGATTCATAAATATCCTGAATAGCCCGGGCTAAACCAGTTTCATCGTTTGGATATTGACTAGCCAGATTAGCCGCGGTCTCTGTCAAAGTAAGCTTTGTGGTGATTGACCGTCCCGCTGTAGGCGGTGTTAAATCTATTACTTCTTTCTCGACTATCCCTATTGGAACCAGATACGCCGCCATATGAACAATATCCGTCGAGCTTTGCTCTATCGCTTCTTTTATATCCTGAGAATACATGACTAAAAGATCATTCTGACGCATATATAGCAAAAGCCGCGCCGAGTCTATTGATTTTTTGGTTAACTTTGTAACGGATTGCTTAGAAGGCTTATTTTTACTTACACCGTTTCCGCCCAGCTCCCTTTCCAGCTCCTCCTCGACAACAAGATCATCGGCTAACCGCCTACCCAAAATAGATGACTTGATCAGTTTAGGAGGCGCGTCAAAATATTGATGCAGTGCCAGTATTCTGGACACCTTAAGTGATTTTGATAAATTTCTGTAAAATTGAACCGCATCTTTTGTATATCCAGGGCTGATAACGAGTCTTATTGGATTAGCTTCGACGTCCAGTTCCCGTCTTTTAAACTCCCCCGGAATCAAATCTCGGCTTTGTAGAGAAATAACCCTGGTGTATTCAAATCTTTTTTCAAGGAGATCCGCCAAACGCTGACAGATGAGATTATCATGATGCAAGACAAGAACGGTGTCCGTTAAGGATATAGGTCGCGGCGCATCGGCCAGCCTCGCTCCGTCGTATGCATCGAGGAGACCCTGAATCGCTTGGGCCAATCCATTTAGGTTTTTTAGGTAAGCCTCGAGTAGATCAGCGCCTTGATTGGTCAGAGTGACATTTCTCTGAATCTCTATACTCTTGGCTTTCCTCCCAGCGGCAAGCACTTCCGTTTTGATATAGATCAGTTCCAGATCTTTCAACCACTCATCAATGGAATGCCACATGGATTCTGTCATCATTTCGTGCCCGGATGTAGCGATAGACAACGAATCGTCGTCTGGCTGTTTGCCCAACATCATCAATCGATTTGCTAATTTTTTTGACTGCGGCGTCGCTTTGACCGTGTGGGGCTTAGCACTCTTGACCTTTATCGCGGCCGGTTTGGATTTTGACCTTGCTTCACGCAGATCCTGAATGCCGTGGGCCAATGCTTGCAACATTTCCTCGTCCTGGTCAGCCAACGGGTAGCGGGCGACCAAATCAAGACCAATCGGCAATAGAGTGGCCCGCGTCACTTCACTTTTACGAGTGCTGCCTCCAAAATGAGGAACACGAGCGACCACTTTATCCGTGCTTATGAGTCCTCTTGCATTAAGATATCTGACCGTGTTTGGAAAATCTTTTGGTTCCAGCGACCATTTCTTATTTGCCTCTGTAACAGTTATGGCGTGTGATTTTATCTTGGCTAAATAGCTCACCATCCTTGCCGAATCCTGGGCGGCTTTTGTCAATTTTCGGACCTTCATCGTTTTGGAAGTCTTGACCGGAGCGCTCGCGCCAAGAGCCTCTAGCTCTGCCTTCAATGCAATCTCAACATCCGACGCATCAATCCACAGGTTCCCTAGAATAGGGTTACCAATAAACTTAATATCTTTCTCCGCTACAAAAAATCGCGGCAGATTCCGACCCCCGGCTACATTTACCGAGGATTTAAGTGCAAATATGAATTGGGTCCGTCCTCCGCGCTGATCCGGCCTAATCGCTAGTTTTATAACCCGGTCCCCTTCGTACAAACCAAGCTTCTCAAACTCCCCGGGTATGTCCCCTAAGCCCTTGCAAACAAGCACAGTTGTAAATCCAAATGATGGCCCCCGGAGCAGCTCAGCCAAAAGGTTTCTGGCGTCTTCATTGTTGTGTATCACGGCGATGACATCCTCTTTTGCAAGAGTCCATGGAGTGCTCGGCACTGCTGAATCTGCGGCCGGGGCTTGTTTCCCTGCCAGCCGCGCGCCCTCTCTAGATAAATTAAGCGCTCCCTGAATCGCCCCGGCTAGAGCGTCTGCTTCACCCCCCCGGTGTAGCTCTACCAGCTCACGGCCACGCGGCGTGATTGTAAGTTTCACCACATTCCTCTTCTGCGTTCCACCAAGGTGAGGAATGGCAGATCGTTCGATCGATTTCCGTGCCAGACCTTTGAGGCTAAGATAATTTGCCACGGACATAAACTGATGTTTTTTTAGATTTAATTTGTTTAAGGCGTCCACCGAAAGAATAAGCGATTGCTTAGGATCTGCCAAATAAATCAACGCCCGCGCCGAGTTTTTGGACCTCGGCGTCAATGTTGTGCTTTTAGTTCTGGCAGACTGAGCCTCATATCTATCTATCTCTTGCCGGATTCTACGGCTAAGATCGTCTATACTGACATTCAAATAGGACAAATTTTTTTGGGTGATAATTCTCAAATCATCAGGAGGGGAAAAATAGGACTCCACACCTTGGAAGTGTACACCTCTAAGGTGTGAAGCGGTACCCGCAAGCGAAAATCCAACCCTATTTCCCAGCCTCAAGCTCTGTGCTATACTTGGGCTATGGAGCAACCAATCAGTCCCTACATTCACTGTGATAAAGAGATCCACCACGGGAGAGCTTGTTTTATCGGCACCCGAGTGCCGGTGTACATCGTCCTGGAGCTTCTCGAAGCCGGGGAAACTCCGGACGAGATATTGAAAGATTACCCCCGCTTGACGCTCAAGCACATTCAGGCCGCTCTCCACTTTGCCGCCGAAACCCTGAAAAACGCGGAATATCCCCTCGTTGCCTGATTTTTCATCCGTCCAAACCCGGTACCCCGCCTCCAAGACATGTGGAATCATCGTGATGAAATTCCACCCGATGATCAAAGAGGATATGTTGAACGCGCTAGAAAAATTATTTACAGATGTACCGCTGGAGACTATCCGCGGAAAGTTGATTATCCTTTTAAAGGATCGCCATTCACTTTCATAAGCAGACGCCAACCGCGCGGCGGGAGACGCCGTATTGGCTTTCACCAAAAATTTCCAGGCAGCTAGAGCGTCTTCCGCCGGTGAGCCCCGCTTAAATTCTGCTCTGAGGTTTTTTTCAGCGGTCGGTTTAACTTTTCGCTCCTCTTCGTCATACCGTGCATCGAAATAAATTCTTAACGCTTCTTTTAATTGCTCACGAGATACACCGGAAGTGCGATAAAATTGAAGTTCCTTGTTGTCAAAATCTTTCAGCCAACTGCTTGTTTTAAGTGCCACCTGTCTGTCCCGAAATTGCTGCGCCTGCTTGGCGGGAAGCTCTATCGCCTTAATCTTAGAAAACTGCCCCTGTGCCTCTGGCGACGGTGCCGATTCAATAGGAGAAGCATCACTAAAATTGTTTATAATCGTGTAGCCGCTTAATGCAGGGTCTTCTCGAAGGCTCCTCCGGGCCTCCTCGCCGGCATGCACGAGAACAACAACCTTGGAATCGACTTTCTGGATTAGTTGCACAACCTCCGCATGATCTCCGTGAGCCGTGAAATTAATGTGAAGAATCTTCGCTTGGACTTTCTTCGTAGCACTGGTGCGTCCGTCGCGGAAAGGGGGGAATGTAAAATCTTTTCCCTTAGCTGTTCGCAGAAGCCTAAAAGCTGGGGAATCCTCGGCGAGCCATCCGACCATAATCACTGTATTTTTTTCGTCTTCAATCAATTTTTCTAGGTGTCCAATCGCCGTTCCTCCATACAACATTCCCGAGCCGGCAATAATGACGCAGGGATCCTTATCAGGATGATCGGAATCCGTGATTTCGCGGATTGGGCTGTCGTTTCTAAACCAGGATTTAAATTCCGCATAATCTGGATCGCCGCGGAGTTTTTTGACAGTTTCAACAGCCCCTCCGTCCATATAAATAGGGAAGTTTTTGGGTAATTCTCCTCTCTCAACGGCCTGCTTCAGAATCAACGCAATTTCCTCGGCGCGCCCCAAAATGAAAGCGGGGATTAAAACTTTTCCGCCGCGATTATAAGTTTCCCGAACCGCATCAACCAACATTTTTCGCCTTTCTTCAATCGGCGGCAGATTTTGATGGGCATTGGTTGCATCAACAATGAATGTGCCTGTCTGAAGTGCTGGGGGAGACATCGCATTCGGCGGTAACGTCAAACGGCTGGTAGTCGACGTATCTCCGGAATAAGTAAAATTTCCGTAAGGCGTGGCCACTGTCAGTGACACAGCTCCAGGAATGTGGCCGGCGTGGCTCATAAATATTTTGACATCTTCTTGGGCCTGATACCACTGTCCGGTTTTGATCGTAACCAGAGAAGCAAAAACTTTTCCAACTAGCTGCAACCATGCTATACGAGGGATGCGGGCGCCTCCTCCGAGCACATCCTTCCACTGGTCGAAAAGTAAGCGGGCGGTTGTTTGAGAAGAAATAATTTTCGCATCCGGATAATCCCGATGAAACCACGGCGCATACAAGCAATGATCCAGATGGGCATGCGTGATGAATGCGGCAACAGGCGTGTAGCCGCCCAAAGCTTCGCGTAGTTTCACGGATTTTTGTTCGATAGGGGTATCGGATTTTGGATCATGGCCCAGATCCAGAATCAGCGCTTTATTTCCAGGCATCTTGACCACGATCAAGTTCCCACTGCCAGGCTCATAGCCGCCAACTAGCTGAAATTTGAGTTTATTCTCAAGCGTTTCTTCATTTGCCAACCGCACGCCCGCATCCACACCCAAATTCTGAAGATCTTTAAAATTCAAAGTCAGCTGCTCTCTGAGGCTATCACTAACCAGCTCTCCAAGTATTTTTTGGCCTGTGACCCACTCATAAGCGGTCATAGCGGGATCGGCTGGTGTCTGAATCAGATGATTTGCGTTACGTAATTGAATTTCATGAATATTTCCTAAACTCAGCGAACCTATCTCGCCTGCAAGGTAATCAGGCAGGCTGGCTGATTTTTTTAGCAGCAATGGGTCTTGGGCAACTTCTCGAGCCATGTGACTTACTAACACACGATCTTCCGTATCTAATATCGCGCTTATAGTCTCTACGAATGACTTGTCCTTTATGTCTTCCCAAGATTCCTGTGATAAAGCCTGCTGAAATGCTGGAAATACCAAAGAATTAATCACAGCTCTATGGATATCCCTTTTCAATTCCGAGCTTAAATCATCGTGCCTTTTTAAATATCCAAAAATGAATTTCAGGAGAGGCTTCAATACCAATAGATCTACCTCATCATCAGGGTCATAATATCGTCTTAAATGAGATCCATTGAGTCCCGCGCGCAGAGTCGCCGCGTTAATGTCATCATAAGTTTTGACATAGATTAAGAATTTCCTGTGCTGTTCTTTATAGCTAGCTATGTCTCGATAGTTCATCGTCGGCAAAGCCAGCCACTGTCCAAAACTTGGAAGCGTCACAGCCAGGGATGACCTCTCCTCCTTCATTTGGGCAATGATCGCGTTTGCCTCACTTATCATTTTAGTTAGCTCGTCTTGATGGATCCCAACCAATAGGTCGATATTTTTGAGAACGTTCTCAGCAAAAGTGACCAATTTGCTCTCATCCGTTGAAAGGGATTTTATGAATAATTTAGTTGTATCGCTAAAGGAATCTGCACTTAATGATTCCCATGAAGCCGGATGGATGATCGAGGGTTTCAGAGCATCAAGAAGCTTCCGTTGCAAAGCAGCAATTTGCTCGTCTACGGACTGCCCTGCCAACCGCGCGGCGCTGGGCAGAGTCACTTGCAGCTCCTTGGCCAAATCCTTCATAGTCGCCAGACGGCTCACGGCCGGAGTCAGCGGGCGATTCACAAGCGCCAGAATTCCCATTTTGTCAGCGTTTGCAGAATTGCCCGCCGGTTTCTCACTCAAAAGAAGCTCTTCGTATCGTTTGCGATTTGTCTCCCCAAGCACCTGCGGCGTCACGGAAACATACGAGATATTTTTAGATTTTAATAAGGCCTTCAAATTGGGGCTGTGGTAACCACCTGTGATGAGGATTGAAATACCGGATCGAGGATTGAGGATGGAGGATGGAGGGTTGTGTTTTCCTCTATCATCCATCCTCAATCCTCCATCCATTTTTATCCATTCTCTTTGAATTTTCTCTACAAACTTCTCATCACGCTTTCGAGTTAGCTCATAGAAAGTCCGGCATTTTTGTAGAATCTCCTCATATCCCTCTTCCAGGAAGATCGCCTTGTCATAATTGTCTTTTAATTCCATAATCCTGCGGTTTAAAAATCCGCTCATTTTGGTGATGTCAAAATCTTTTGGGTTTTCTTCATACGCGCGGAATTCATCGGGGGTCAGCGTGAGATTCAGAAGTGCCTTGAGATTTCGAAGCGCCAAAGACGCCTTGTGTAAAGCTTCCTCGTCGGGAACCTGGATGAGCGCCTTGTACACAGCGGCTTCCAAAAGTTTTTGCTCTTCCAAAAGCTCGGGGGTGTTTAAGTGTTGTGACTGGTTTAAGTATTCCAGGTAAAGTTTGAGATTGGGGTAGGCCTCGAGATTTTTAATTTTTTCTTCCAGTAGTTTCACCAAAACCAACTGCTGTGCGTGTCCGCTCTTGGCTGAGCTCGAAGAGAGCGCGGGTTTAAGCTCCTCTTGATCGGCGGAAGACAAGGAGGCAACAGCCTTTAATTGCTCGCGGCCGGCAAGGTCAAAATTGATGCGCGACTCTTGTTCTTTGAGGTGGCTAAATTTTTGGGCATTGGGGTAGCGGGCTACTTCCAAGCCTAGGGCGCGGGCTTGATCCATTAGAGCCACAAAATAATCCGCGATGGCTATTTTTTCCTTCAGAAAATCTTCATGCTTTTGGTCAAATGCCAGAAGAAAGGGATTAAACGTCTTAGATTTTAAAATTTGTGCGGTGTTGGCGGCTTTTTCAAGATACTCCTGGAATTTCTGTCGTTTTTTAACGATGGCGCGGTACACCTCGAGCGACTGCCAGTAAAGAGACTCGTCCTCCACTCCAAGGAGAGTAAAATCATTCTTAGTGGTAAGGTTCAAGTATTCCGGCCCGGAAAGCTCTCCGGCTCTTAAATACTTAAGCCCGACATTTTCTCTTTTCTTGGGATCCGCGCCTTTCAAAGCCGTAAGCGATACATCCCCGAAGCCCGCTTCAACAAAAACAAATGGCTCGTCATTCCCGCGCAGACGAGAATCAGTTTGATCCCCGATTAAAGATCTCGGGGATGACATTGCAAGAGCTTTAGAAGATGATAATAAACTCTCCAGAATTTTAGCGATATTTTTTTGCCCTGAAAAATTAGTATGAGGGTCTTGGATAAGAATGACGGTTTTGGTGCCAGAGGGGTCAGACCCCTGTGGTACCTGGTAGGCGTCTTCGATTGTGGCTACTGATTCAGGGATTGGGGGAAGTAGCTTTTTAGCCCAATGAAGGTTTTTTTGTTTTTGCCCTCCATCCTCAATCCTCCATCCTAGATCCGCTTTTAAGAGTTCAGGTGCCGCATACGAAAAGTCTTGAATTACAAGACATAAAACTAGCGTGGAAGCGATCCATTTTAGGCCGCACGTTCTGACCGCTTTAGAAATCATGGGCGGCTTCCGTGGGTTCGCGTTTTGGTTTATAAGTATAGGTATTATATGGGCTTGGGAACATACAGAAAATATGCCTGATGGCGGGCTAAAAAGCAAATAAATTATAATCTATAACTAATTTGTTTCCATAGAGTTACAACTTATCTTATCTCTTTTACCCTCGGCGAGACCCATTTCATCACCGCGAGCCTTCCAACGCATGAAATAAGAAATAGGGTAAGGAAGGAATATCCGAAAATCGGGGGAATGTGTTGAAACAAAAGACCGCCGATCGCGGAACCTAAAAGCATCGCACTGCTGTTGATGATATTAAAATAAGAAGTGCCCCGAATTCGTATCGACGGCGGCAACGCTTCAAGGACAAAATTACTTGTCAGAAGTGTAAATCCTCCCCAGACGCATCCAGCGGCGATCTGGACAAAAAATAGGTAGCCCAGATTTCTTGAAATCATCCAGAAAAAAGGCACCACTGCAATGCCCCAGCCGGCGATACGCAGGATTTTGACATTGCCGTCACGATCGCCCAGTTTTCCCCATATCCCTTGAAACAAAAATCCCGAAAGTGACGCCGTCGTCACCACCACCATGTAAGAGGCGTAGCTATAACCAAGATCCTTTAAAATAAAAAAAGCCAACAGCGGCCCTGAAATATTCACGCTGAGCGACATGAGCGACACAAACGTCACAAACCGCGCAAAATTTCCCCGGTCGGCCGGCACCGTGGAGTGGCTTCGAAATTGCTTGAGAAAATCGATAAAACTAAAATACACATCATGAGACGTATGCCGAAACGGCTCTTTCATTTTGGTCAGGCAAATCCAAGAATAAAATCGGCACGTCATCGCGAATACAAAGATAAGCGTAAAACCCACGATATTTTCTTTTCCAAAATAATGGAGTGTAAGCCCCGCCGCGATAGAAACAGCCACAGTGAGAATTCCCTGCAAACGATTTCTCCAGCCAAAGTACTTTCCTCTTTTTTTGACCGGAATATAATCCGACATAAGACTTTGCCAAGCGGGGCCGGCGAAAGCAAAGCACGAGGTGAGGATCGTCGCCGCGATCAGAAGCATCCATGGCATCAGCGCTGGACGCCCGCGGAAAACATACGGAATCAAAATCACCGGCAGCCACGAAAGGGCGTGAAGAAACACAACCACGTTGATCAGTTTTAAACGCGAACCGATGGATTGAGTAATCCGTGCAGAATAGGTCTGAAGAATAGCGCCGACCAGCATTGGGATAGAGGCTAGATACATCACTTGATGAGCGGTAGCGCCGAGAGCGATTCCATAAGGGATCAGATAGCACTCACTCACACCCATCATCATCGCCGCGAACAACCCATCCAGAATGGAATAATAAAGACTGCGGCGAATAGAACCTTTTTCAAATTTCATGCTTCACTTTCCTCCCCTTTCGAAGGGGAGGTGCCGGAGGCGGAGGGGTTGTAAGGTTGGCGGAGTTTGTGTCATTTTATTCATGCCGTACAACGTGTCAACCACCCCGTCGCCTTCGGCACCACCCCTCCTTCGAAAGGAGGGGAAATGGTGCTCAATTTGTTCCTCTTTTGAAAGGGAAGGGAAAGAGAGCTCTTTCCTCCCCTTTCGAAGGGGAGGTGCCGGAGGCAGAGGGGTTGACTCATCGGAGGAAAAACACTGCTATTGAATCGCCTTCTCCACATCCGCCACCAATTCCGGCGTGTACGCGTTATACTCCCCCAAAATTTTCCCATTGGAGGCGACCAGAAAACTCGTCGGGATACCCACGATTCCATTTTTTTCAGCGACACTTTGCTCTGCATCTAAAAGCACCGGGTAATTGATCCCATTTTTCTTTGCAAAATTAGATACTTTCTGACTGGACTCTCCTACGTCGATACCAAGCACTGTGAATGTTTCCCCGCCTTTTGTTTTCTGCAAATCAATCAATCCGGGGATTTCTTCACGGCAGGGCGGGCACCACGTCGCCCAAAAATTAACGAGCACCGCTTTGTGGGACTTTAGCACCGTCGAAAGACTGACTTCTTTGCCCTCTGTATTTTTGAGCGTAAAATCCTGCATCTGCCCGGACTGGGCCACACTCTGCGGCGCCCCCACGCATCCAAAGATAAAAAGTGAGACCGAAATACAGACGATGACCGCCATCCGATTCTTTAATGTCATACCAAAAGCCCTCCCATTTTGATGAAAAGATACTCTGCCGCAAAAATTAAAATATAGCCAAAAACTTTCTTTACCCGCTCAAGCCACTTCCCCGATTTGGGCATCGAATGAATCAAACCCGAAAATGTCCCCAGAAGAATCATCAAAAATCCGACTCCATAACCAAAGGTAAAAAGAAGAGAAAACCCATAAAGTAAATTTTGTTTAGACCCGACATAAACCAATACCACCGCAAGCGCCGGCGCCGTGCATGGCCCCACGATAAGCCCTGAAAACATGCCGATCACGAGCGCTCCCAAATATCCTTTTTTCTGATGAAATCGACTGGAAGCACCAATGGCTAACTGGGGGATCTCAAAAACGCCAAGCATCGAAAGTCCTAAAAATAGACACACATTCGCCACTACAAAATAAGTCGCTGGATGAGAGCCAATGGCCCCGAAAAGCTTCCCCGAAAGTGACGCAAACGCTCCCAGTACGGCATACATGATCGCCATTCCCAGCACATAGACAAGAGAGAGGGCAAAACCCTTCCAGCGGCTGCCGGCGCTACGCGCCCCGATAAACCCAAGCGTCAGCGGAATCACCGGATAAACGCAAGGCGTAAAACTCACAAGAACTCCCGCCAAAAATACAGCCACAAAGGCCAGGACGGGACTAGTTTGAATCAGCTGGTCTAAATTTCCAAGAAGCGCGCTCATCTTTTATCTTTTCTCTTTTCTCTCTTCTGGTGGACCGACCGAAGCTGCCCGCAAGCCGCCTGAATGTCACGACCCTTGGAAAAACGCACCGTCGTCTTGACACCAAATTTTTGCAAAATCTGCTGAAACCGCACCACCTCTTCATAAGTGGGCGCCACATGCGGAAACTCGGCAATGGGGTTGTAAGGAATCAGGTTGACCTTACAAAGCATCCCCTTGAGAAGCCTCGCCAGCTGATTGGCCTCGTTGTCGGAAGCATTCACGCCCTTGACCAGAATATATTCAAACGTAATCGCACGCCCGGTCTTCTTCACATATTTTTTACAAGTCTCGATCAACGCTTTGACCGGATAAGCGGTGTTAACCGGCATCAGAGCCCCGCGCACCGAATCATTGGGTCCGTGCAGCGATATCGAAAGCTCCACTTGCAAACCTTCCTCCGCCAACATCTCAATTTTGGGGATAATGCCGCAGGTGGAGACGGTAATTTTGCGCGCACCGATATTGAGGGCATTTTTTGAATTCAACATGCGAATCGTTTTGAGAAGCTCGGGATAATTGTCAAACGGCTCACCGATTCCCATGAAAACAATATTGCTGATTTTTTTATTCGGCGAAAGATCCCGCGCCAAAAGAACTTGAGAGAGAATTTCCCCCACTTTCAAATTACGAAAAAAACCATCCTGCCCGCTGGCGCAAAAAGCGCAGTGAAATTTGCATCCCACCTGCGAAGAAATACAAATCGTGCGGCGCTCCTTCATCGGCATGTACACCGCCTCGACCGAATCCTTTTCGTTCAATTTTAAGAGCAGTTTGACGCTCTTGTCGCCCACAGACACTTCCCGCGTCACTTCTTTGGGAATGCCGATGACAAACAGCTCTTTGAGACGATTGCGCAGATCCTCTGAAAGATTGGTCATTTTGTCAAATTCATAGACGCTCTTTCCAAAAATCCACTGATGGATCTGGTCGGCGCGATAAAGCTCAATCCCCGCGGCATGCAATTTTTTCTTCAATTCATCGAGCGTCATATTGAGGACGTCGATTGGTTTTGCGATTTCAGACTTAAGAGACATGGCGGTCATTCCTTTGGTTGCGCGGCAGGTGAGTCGTGTCATTGATGCCCTGCACGCGGATGCGGCCTTCAGTGTATTCAGCAAAAAGAAGGCTTGTGTTTTCAATGTGTAAATTTAAAAGTAGCGTATCCAGATCGGCTTTGAGCCACTCGGCTAAAAGCGCGGTGATCGCTCCGCCATGCGTCACCAAAAGCACAGTTTTTCCCTCGTGTTTTCTTGCAATCTCACGCACGCGGCCAGCAATGCGGCGTCGAAAAGCAGCGAGATTTTCGCTTTTGGGAATCAAACATTGGGAGGGTTTCTTGAGCCACTTTTGGAAACCTTTATCGTAAAGCTCATCGACCTCTTTGGGTGACATTCCCTCCCAGTCCCCCAGATTGATTTCACGAAGCAAGGGGTCACGCACAATTTTTACTTTCCAGTGCCGTGTAATTTCTAAAGTCGTCGAATACGCGCGGCCTAAGTCGCTGGAATAAATCTTATCCACTTTAAAATTTTTGATGCGAGCGGCCAACTTCCTTGCCTGCGCCAAACCTTTGGGGGTCAACTTCGAATCCAACTGCCCCTGAATACGATTTTGTAAATTCAGATCCGATTCCGCATGGCGAACGATGATTAAGCGTGTCATGGCGTGTTTTAACCGAGATATTTCTTATATTTTTTGGCTAATTGAGCATAGCGCTGAGCATGCGGCAAATGTTTACCCGCTTCTTGCGGCGTTAATTCGCGAACTACTTTTCCCGGGACACCCAATACCAAAGATCTCTCAGGAATCACAGCATCTTCGAGCACCACCGCCCCCGCGCCGATCAGGCTAAAAGCACCAATTTTGGCACCGCTTAAAATCCGGGCGCCAATGCCAATAAGTGCTCCATGCCCAATATCGCAAGCATGAATCGTGGCTTGGTGGCCGATAATCACGCCGTCGCCGATTTTACAGCCTTTTCCCCAATCCACGTGAACCACCGCGCCGTCCTGAATATTCGACGCTTCACCGATATGGATCGGCGCCAGATCCGCTCGAAGCACCGCGGTAAACCACACGCTGGACCACTGCCCGATCGTGACATCCCCAATGATATGAGCGCCCGGGGCCACAAAAACAGACTCGTGAATTTTAGGTTTCTTTTTCTCGAAAGGTAAAATCATAGCGGGTTAGTATACCATTTACTTGGTTAGCGAGACGTCGATTTCTTCTTCGATTTCGCCGACGATTTCTTCCACGAGGTCTTCCAGTGTCACCAAGCCCACCGCTTTTTGCGTCTGCGGGTCACGAACAATCGCAATCTGCGTCTTTCTCTTAAGAAATTCTTTCATTAGCTCCGCCACCTTCTGCGCCGGCGTCACAAAATAGGGCACGCTCATCAAATCGCTTAAATGAATCAGTTCGCTATGTTTAAAAAGGTACAAAAGGTCGCGCACATAGATAATACCAACGATGTTGGACTTATCCTTGTGATAGACGGGGATTCGGTTGTGCCCTTCCTCGAGAAATATGCGCTCGATCTGGGGCTCCTCCATATTGATTTCGACGGCAGCCATCTGCTCTAAGGGGGTCATCACCTCGTCGACGCTAATCTCATCAAAATGAAAAATCCTCTCGAGCATTTTTCTTTCGGAGTCTCCGTAATAGCCCTCCTCCTTGCCTATTTTCACCATCATTTTGATTTCTTCCTCGGTGACTAGGGGCGAGCGATGGTGAGGATTGCCGCCCATTAGACGTATTGCTCCCGAGCTGATCCACGTCAGTACATACGTCAGAGGTGTAAATAGGGCAATCATAAACGACATGACATGCCGCGCAAAAAAAGCCACTCCCTCGGGATGGTTGGTGGCGAAAATCTTGGGGATGAGCTCCCCGAAAATCACCACAAACAAGGTGATGATGAGCGTCGAAATAAAAAGCCCTGTGCCGCCGCCCAAATAGTGCACCAAAATCGTCGTCGAGATCGTGGCGATCGCCGTATTCACCAGGTTGTTGCCTACTAAAATCGTGGCAATCATCTTGTCCATGCGGGAGAGAATCCTGAAAATGCGCGACGCCCCGGGCCTTTTTTTCTCAATCATGTGGCGTAGGCGGACCTTGTTTAAGGCAATCAGCGCCGTCTCAGACGCCGAAAAAAAAGCTGAGAATGCGAAAAGGACGATAAGAATGATAAACAAAGTAGTGCTGATAGGCATCGTGGCTACATTATACTTAAAGAGAGCCTCTTAGTAGAAACAAAATAACGGCGACTTACTCATTGACTTTGCGGAGACCGCCCCATAAAATAGTCCGATTCTTATGCTAGAAACAGTCCTTTTTTATCTTATTTCTCTGGGGGTCATTGCCTCCGCTATTGGCGTCGTTTTAACCCGTTCAGCGGTTTATAGCGTTCTATGCCTGGTGTCTGCCATGTGTCTTATGGCCGGCCTATTCATCCTTCTAAAAGCTTTCTTGGTGGCCACCGTTTTAGTGCTCGTCTATGCCGGCGCTATCCTGGTGCTCTTTTTGTTTGTCGTCATGCTCATTGATTTTCGCAAGCTCAACGATGACTGGACAGGTGTCCGTTTCCCAGCCGTCTTGGCAGGACTTCTGGCAGTCTTTCTTTTTTTTCAATTTTTTAAGGTGATTCTCACACTCCAACTACCGGCAAAAATCGCTCTCCACGGCACCACTAAAGAAATCGGAACCGCGCTGTTTACTCAATACCTTCTTCCTTTTGAATTGACTTCCTTTCTGGTGTTATCAGCGATCGTCAGCGTGGTCGTGCTAGCCAAGAAAGACGCCAAATGATTATCGGGCTCGGGCATTATCTGGTGGTTTCGGCCATTCTATTTTGCATCGGCCTTTTCGGGCTCCTCATCCGAAAAAATATCCTGATGATGATGCTCTCTATCGAGCTCATCCTCAATGCCGCCAATCTCTCATTTGTCAGTTTCTCCGCCTTTAATGGCAATCTCTCAGGCCAAGTGGTCGTTTTTTTCACCATGATCGTAGCGGCCGCCGAAGTGACGGTGGGCTTGGCGGTTGTCGTCATGCTTTATCGTAAAAACAACACCACCAATGTCGACAAGCTGGATTCTTTAAAATGGTAGACAACTTCCTCGACCGTTTGCCCTCCATCCCCTGGATTATTTTATTTTCACCGCTAGTGGCGACGGCATTGATCACATTTTTTTTCCAGAAATCGCCCAAAATTTCCGCGGGCGTTGCGCTGGCAGGAATATTTACCTCGCTAGTGGGAAGTGTGTCGCTTTTTTGGTTTCACTCGCACAATCACTTCTTGCCGGCAGAATCCTCGTGGAGCTGGATCCGTATCGCGGGACTGTCGGTAGATTTTGGCTTTCTCTTGGATCCGCTCTCGATTCTGATGCTCTTGGTTGTCACCGGCGTCGGCAGCTGTGTTTTCCTGTATTCCACTGCCTACATGAAAGACGATTCCTCGTATGCCCGCTACTTTGCCAGCCTTTCGCTGTTTGCTTTTTCCATGCTGGGAATCGTGCTGGCCAATAATTTTCTGATGCTCTTTGTATTCTGGGAGCTTGTCGCGGTGAGCTCGTACCTTTTGATTGGTTTTTGGTTTGAAAAACCCTCCGCGGCAGATGCCGGCAACAAAGCCTTCATCGTCAACCGCGTAGCTGATTTTGGTTTTATTCTGGGAATCTTTTTGGTGTGGATGCTCTCAGGGGCTGGCGGAGGCGAAAAAACTTTTCAATTTTCAACCTTGGCTTATAGTTTTCCCGGCTTACTTCAATCGGGGCTGATCTCTCAAGCCCTCTTGATGACCGCGATTCTTCTTATTTTTTGCGGAGTCGCCGGAAAATCCGCTCAATTTCCGCTTTATATCTGGCTGCCGGATGCCATGGAAGGCCCCACTCCCGTTAGCGCCCTAATTCACGCGGCGACCATGGTTGCTGCCGGTGTGTATCTTTTGAGCCGCTCTTTTTTTCTCGTCAGCACTTCCGTCGAAGCCCTGCACATTATCGCCTGGTTTGGCGGCATCACTGCTCTTTTGGCGGCACTCCTGGCGCTGGTACAAAATGATATTAAAAAAATTCTCGCCTACTCCACAGTCAGTCAGCTAGGTTACATGGTGATGGCAGTGGGCTTAGGGAGCGCTAATGTTGCCATGTACCATTTGACGACGCACGCCTTTTTCAAAGCCCTCCTTTTCCTCGGTGCGGGTGCCATGATTCACGCGTTGCATACACAAGATATCTGGGAGATGGGTGGACTTTTGAAGAAAATGCCTGTAACAGCCATCACTTTTTTAATCGGCACACTGGCTCTGTGTGGAATTTTTCCCTTTTCAGGTTTTTTTAGTAAAGATGAAATTTTGACTTTGGCGCTGGAACACAACAAGCCGCTTTTTGTGATTGGCCTTTTCACCGCAGGGCTTACCGCGTTTTACATGACACGGGCCGTCTGGGTGGCTATCTTAGGCCATGCGCGTACCAAGAAGAAACATCACGACAATCATAGCCATAATCACGCCCCAAGCCATGGGCATGATGCCCCTTGGCCGATGAAGCTTCCCCTTGTAGCGCTGGCATTTCTATCTATCATTGCCGGGTTTATCGGCATCCCAGCTTTTATTGCCGGCGAACACGGCGAGCATATGCCGATGAATTATTGGGTTGCAGGAATCTCAACGGTTGTAGCGCTGACCGGCATCGGTCTTGGTACGCTCACTTACCGCAAGCTCATGTCCAATGAAGACCCCCTCAAAAAAATGTTCGGCCAAGTTTATTCTTTTGTTGTGCATAAATACTATCTGGATGAGTTCTTTGTGGCGCTGGCAAATGTATTCTCTGCCGAAGGCAGATCCGCCTCTGGAGGACAGAAATCTTTAGCGGGGCTTCTTTTGTGGTTTGACTTAAATATTGTCATTGAAAAAGGCGCAAACGGCACTGCAGCGCTGACGCGTGGTGTTGGCTCGTTGGTACGTCGTGCACAAACCGGACGCCTGCAGACTTACGCCATGGCGTTTGGTTTTGGCATTGTGCTATTGGTTTATTGGACTCTATTAAGATAAAATCTGTCGTGCCAGTGTCGTCATAGTGTCATCCCCGAAATATTTAATCGGGGATCATGTATAAGTTTGATTCCCGATAAGTAATTTCGGGAATGACACTAAAAATAAGAGGCTAATATGTTTGGACCCATTTCTTATATTTTATTTGCCCCCATCCTCGGGGCCGTTCTACTTTTATTCGTGCCGAAGGGGAAAACCTCTGTTTTAAAGACTATTTCTGTCACCAGTGTGTCCATCTCCCTCTTTTTTGCCGTGAAAGCTTTTATCCAGTACGACCGTGTCGCGGCGGGCTATCAATTCATCGATAAATTGGACTGGCTTCCCTCTCTGGGCATCTCCTATCACGTCGGGGTGGACGGCATCAATTTGGTGCTGATCCTCATGACAGCGATTATTTCATTCGTCGGAGTCATCCTTTCGCTTTCGGTTGAGAATCGTCTAAAAGAGTATCTGGTATTTTATTTATTCCTGATTGCCGGCTGTTTTGGCGTCCTCTGCTCCTTGAATATTTTCTTCATGTATTTTTTCTACGAAACCGCGGTCATCCCCGTATTTCCTCTCATCGGTATCTGGGGCTCGGGCAACAAAGAATACGCCACGATGAAGCTGACTCTTTACCTGACACTTGGCGCGGTCCTAGCGCTCATTGCCGTAATCTGTCTTTACTTTGCGGCGGGAATCAACACGTTTGATTTCACGCTGATACAAGCGCATCTAGCGGCGCATCCTTTGCCGCTGTCATTTCAACAGTGGGCTTTCCCTCTGGTCATGGTGGGTTTTGGTATCATCTTGACCCTCTGGCCTTTTCACACCTGGTCGCCGATGGGATACGCCGCAGCACCGACTTCGGTGAGCATGCTGCACGCGGGCGTCTTAAAAAAACTCGGCGCTTACGCGATTATTCGCTTGGGGATTACCCTCATGCCGCAGGGCGCGGCTCTGTGGATGCCTTACGTGGCTTGGATTGCCATCATCAACATCGTTTATTGCGGCCTGGTTGCTTTTACCCAAAAAGATTTAAAATATATTCTTGGTTATTCCAGCTGTAGTCACATGGGCTACATTCTTCTGGGATTATCCTGCCTGACCAGCCTGTCGCTGACGGGCACCGTTTTCTTCATGTTCGCGCATGGCATCATGGCTTCTTTAAGTTTTGCTCTGGTGGGCTTTATTTATCACCAGACGCATACCCGCATGATAGATGATTTGGGCGGCTTGGGGAAAAAACTTCCTTTCATCTCCATCCTTTTTGTCATGACCGCCATGGCATCGGCCGGGCTTCCGGGTTTTGCCAACTTTATCGGAGAAATGATAATTCTTTTGGGCGCTTGGGATAAGCACCGTCTCCAAGTCGTCGGCGCCGTGTTGGGTCTTGTCATCACCGCCGGTTACATGTTGAAAACAGTGCGCGCTTGCATTCAAGGGCCTTTAAACCCCCGCTGGAATCACCTCAAAGACGCCACATGGACCGGCCGGCTGCCCTATCTTCTCTTAATGGTCATTTTAATTGTGGTGGGCTGTTTTCCGTCCCTCCTTCTGCCGACCATCGCGTCAGCCACGCAAGTTATTTTAAACGGATAATCCGATGTCCTCCTTCTTAAATATTCACTGGCCACTGCTTACCACCGAGATTGCGCTCATTTCATTTGCCATTCTCATGATGATCTGGGACCTTTTTATCCCCGATACCGAAAAACGAGGCAAATTGCTGGCAAATGCGGCCCTCATTGGCGTCGCAGGCCTGACCATCCTGCAAGTCCTACGCTGGGGTATTTTTGGCACGACGCTGGGGGGCAGTTTTATTCAGGATGGCGTGTCCTCGTTTTTCAAAGTAATCTTCTGTCTCTCGGCCTTCTTCACTCTTTTTATGGCACGCGACTATCAGGCTAAGCTCAAGCGCGGCCACGGCGAGTTTACTCTCCTGGTCCTTTTTAGCCTCATCGGCATTCTGTTTTTAGCCTCCGCGAATGATTTTCTGCTTTTTTTCATCTCACTTGAAATTTTAAGTATTTCTCTTTATATCATGACCGCTTATTTAAAAGACGACGCGCGCTCCATTGAAGCCGGCATCAAATACATCGTGCTGGGCGCACTGTCTACTGCTGTTTTTCTCTATGGCTTAAGTTTTATCTATGGCACCACCGGCAGCACTTCTTACCTCGAGATTCAAAAAAATCTCGCCCTCATGCCCAGCATCCCGACTGGCTTTATTTTTGGAATGATCTTGGTAGTTTCGTCGCTAGCCTTTAAAATTGCGGCGGTTCCGTTTCATCTGTGGGTGCCGGATATTTATGAGGGGGCTCCGGCGCCGGTGGTCTCTTTTCTTGCCACCGCTTCCAAAGCCGCGGGGTTTCTGGCGCTCATTCGCCTTTCAATGACCGTCTTTGCGCCGCTGGAGACGACGCTTGCGGCCATCTACAGCGTCCTAGCAGTCCTGACAATTATTTACGGCAATCTGGGCGCTATCCCGCAAACCAATATCAAGCGGCTCATGGGTTATTCCAGTATAGGACACGCCGGTTATTTATTGATTGGCCTTGCGGCTTTCGGCTCTTCGGGGAAAGAAGCAATCCTGTTTTATCTTTTGAGTTATCTTTTTAGCACGGCGGGGATATTTCTTGTCATTGTAGCACTTTCAAAAACAGCCAAAACCAGTCAGATTAGCGAATACGCGGGACTCGGTCAAAGGTCTCCCGTGCTTGCCGCCGGGATGCTGATTTCTTTATTGTCTTTAGCGGGAGTGCCGCCGCTATCAGGATTTTTGGCGAAGTTTTATCTTTTATGGGCAGGTGTCAAAGCCGGTTACCTATGGCTTGTGATCGTCGGGATTCTCAACGTCGTGATATCGCTTTATTACTATTTAAAAATTGTGAAGACGATGTATTTAGAAAAACCTTCGGATTTATCTCCGCTAAACGTCACAGCTTCGCAGAAAGCAATGCAGTACTTCTCAATGTTTGCGATCGTGCTCTTGGGAGTCTGGCCGGGTCCTTTTGTCCATTGGGCCCAAACCGCTTTTACCGCCGTACTTAGTCTCCGCTAAAAAACCTAAAGAAGTCCCAGGACTTCACGAATTTTCGCATCCACCTTATTCAATACATTAGGCCCTAAACAACCAAGCTGTCTGACAGCGTGGGATCTCGTTATACGCGCAATCTTATCGGACTTTATTAAAGTTGGGGCTTTTAAACCGGTCGCAGGAAATTCAGGATCGTTATTGTCAATTAGAATATCATAGGAAAAGGCGTTGCTAATTTTAGAGGACAATGCGACAAAGATTGGATCAGTATTTAATCGGTTATATTGATCTGAGGATATAACAAGAGCGGGGCGAACCTTCGTTGTTGTTGCATCAGAAAATGGAAACTTAATGAGAACAATGTCACCTCGTGTCATTTGATTTCAGTGCCATCATTTTCCGAGTAAATATCCTCTTGGGGATCATTTAAAAATGAAAATGCGCCCGAAGAAAAAGGCAGTGATAAAAATTCTTCATCGCTAGCTTCCTCAATATTTTCAATTTCAGGCATCACAAAAACAATAATATTATAGGACTTTGTTGGTAGCTCACGGATCTCAACTGGCTTCGACTGAAACCATTGCAATTTTTCACTATCTTTAGTTAATGTCATTTTTGGAATCCTATATCGCCTTTGCTTCCCGCAATAAAAATTTTCTAGAAATAATTAGATTGTCATGGCAATAAAAATCAAAACGATAATTTCCAAATTCAGGAAAACGCAATCCTCGAAATTCAAAATTTAATTCAATTTTTTCCTGAGGATTTTTACAATTAATTCGTGCATTTAACCCGCCTAGAGCCCTGTCAGTATCTTCATGGATGCATTTGAGTGAGCAATCATACTCCCCATTACCCTCTGTTAAAACTAAAAAAACATTCAGTCTTGGATGCGCGCAAGGTGCTTTGGATGAGTTAATGTTGTCAAAAAGCCCTATTAATGACTTTTTACTCGTCATTTTGTCTTCAATGACGGAGTCACAAATGATCATCGCTAAAGGGATTAAATCAGGTTTATTAGACATATAGCCTCTTTTTTGAATGGGCAATAGTTTACCAGTAAAATATTTCCTACGCAAACCATACCGCTACGAGTAACCATATGCAAAGCTGGTTGTAGTATACCTGATAATCGGGCCTGTTTAAAGGCCCGCTGCGTTGCTCGTTCTCTATTCTGAGCTCCCCGCGAAAATAACTACCCCGATTTGGGGTTCGAATGAGCGTCCAAATTGGCTCCCTCGATTGGACGAATTTCGCAACGCCTTTTTGTACGAAAATATCTTTGAAACTAACCCACACTTCCAATCAGTAGAACTTACTTTTGGGCACTTATAACCAGAAATGCCAAATCAAATTGTCGGATTGTCAACTTTCAGAATTAGATTCCTCGCCTCAGATATTTTGTCTGATGGCGTATAAATACGATATTGGTCTATCATTGTCCGAATCGGCATTCCCCAACTGAAACGAAACGGCTCTATTAAACTCTTTATGCCGTGTGTTTTCAAATACATCGTCTTTATTTCGGCCTCTGGCTCAGTAAACGCCGTATAGCAGACGCCCCAATCCTTTTCACTGGACTCCTGCTTCGACTTAAAGAAGTTTACTTGGCTTAATGTATCCAATAGAACTCCAATAAATACAATAATGGAGAAATGCGGGATTAACCCAAACGCTATACTTGATTTTCCGCCAATCTCATTTACACCTACATATTCTTCCAGAAGATCGGGCAAGACAAACGCAGCAATGAGAAACAGAGCCGCTATTTTTAAGTTCTCATTCATTCGTTGCTTTAAAAGATCCGTTCCTTCTATCGAAAATCCAAATTGCCTGATTTGTCCTGCCATACGATTGGAATCAAAAACGACCCGCGAATATAAAAATGTCAGCCAAAAAATAGCGGCAATAACGTAAACGAGATAGCTAATATAACTCTTATCAAATAAGGTACTACAGAACGGAATAATAAAAGCTATCTTAGTATAGGAAATAGCTTCTCGGCCCACCATGGTCGGACGAAAATTAAGGGTGCCCACCTCAGCATTATTTCGATTTATTTTCACTGTGGTTTTCTTGTTATAAAAATAATAAGCGCCATAAATGAGCATGGCCGTCAGTAAAATAATTAGTGGTGCCGTGCCTGGCGATGAAATCCTGTTTGCTGGTTCAGAACTCATCAATGCGGTCGAAAAGCGCTGACAGTACACTATAAAATCAATAAATAAAGGGGAAATAATGACCCACGCATAGCCATTTCCTATTCCTCGGCGATTAATCATCTCCGCTAAGAAAATGATGAGAACGACTGCAGAGGTCATCGTCAAAACACACGTGATTTGGAACACCATACCCGGATTTGAAACGATCGAGATTCCACCAAAACGATTCGGATTTTGTAACCAAAGGCTGATTATAAAACTCTGTATCACCGATAAAGCTAGAGTCAGAGCATATGTATATTGGACAATTTTAGCCCTGCCCTTTTCATCGCCCATTAAATATCCCCGAAGTAGCGGCATGACAACAGAAGCTAGTTGAAGCAACAAACATGAGCTGACAAATGTCATCATGCCCAATGAGAATATAGAAATTCGCGCACTTTTCAAAACATTGTATTGAAAAATAGGAGACGGTTTGTCGCCGATTCCACGCATGAACATCTCCACACGAGACAGATCAATACCAGGAATGGGAATCATAAAAGCGAGTCTGAGAAGAGCAACAACAGCAACCGTGAAAATGAGCCGTTTTCTCATTTCAACGTCCTTGATCAGCCATTGCACAAGCTCTGTGAATGAATGTTTCATAGTTGTCCCTATTGCCATTGATCTGCGTATACAATGAGTCTACTTCAAATAAAAACCCCTTGCAACTTTTTAGTTTGCAAGGGGTTAGAACTAATTGGCTCATCGATCAGGACTCGAACCTCAAAACTATTTTGGAAGGGTTCCCCGCAACATCTGACTGGCACTTTTTAGCTCAGGACTTGAGCCTGAACAACCCCTTAACTCCCGCAAGCCAAACAATCATCCTTGTTCTGAAGCGAGCAGGCGATATCCGCTAATTTTTCTTCCTAGGAGTATGGCCGGGTCCTTTTGTCCGGTGGGCCCAACCCGCTTTTACCGCTACGCTCGGCCTCCGCTAAAAAAAATTCGGTAAGCCCCAGGCGTATTATTTTGGGCATAGGCCCCAAAAACTTTTTCCTTTAGTATAATCCTCTTTGGCCTTTCTGACCCTGCCTTCCCTGGCCGCCTGTAAACCACCTCGAACAGCGTTTAACGCTTTTTCATTTTTGTATAACCATGCTTCACTATTTTTGACATCTATCAACAACCGTTCTCGATTCAGTTCCCGGATAAGCTCTGCTTCCGTGGGCAAATACAGTTTGTATCTTGAGGCAAATATTTGGCGGTTGTCTTTTGAAAGGGTGTACCGGACAACCGCTTCTTTTTTATCTTCGCATAAAATAAGACCCACCGTCGGGTTGTCGTCCGGTTGTTTTACCTCTCGATCATAATAATGGACATACATCTGCATCTGCCCGATATCCTGGTGGACAAGTTTACCGACCTTTAGATCGATGATCAAATAGCATTTTAATATCGTATGGTAGAACACAAGATCGATATAGAAGTGGTCTCCATCGAGTGATATGCGCTTTTGCCTGGCCACGAAAGTAAAGCCTTTGCCCAATTCGAGCAGAAATTTCGATAAATTATCAACCAGCGCTTGTTCCAATGTGCTTTCATAAAGCTTGGCTTGCGGAGACAATCCGGTGAATTCCAAGACATACGGATCTTTGATTATATCGTCGTAGCTACGAATCTCCTGGCCTTTTTGTGCCAATTTCGTAAGGCCTTTCTTGTCTTTACTCAAAGCCAGCCGCTCAAAGAGAAGAGAGCCTTTTTGGCGCTCAAGCTCCCGCGCCGACCAGCTGTTTTGGACGGATTCAATTTCATAGAACGAACGCGCCTTGGGATTATCCACCCGCATCAGAATACGATAATGTGTCCAGCTTAATTCGTGACGCAGTGCGTCACGTTTTGGATAGCACATATAGAAATACCGAATATTGCGTAAATTGGACTCGTCAAACCCCTTGCCAAAATCAGCAGTAAGTTGGTCAGAAAGTCTCTTTAAAATCGCCTCTCCGTATTCGGCCCGAGACTTTCCTTTCTGCTCTTCTTCCACAATCTCGCGTCCGATATGCCAATAGGCGGCGACCATTTCGGTGTTGATGGCACGTACAATATTTCCTCTGGAATTTTCAATGATTTTGCGTATGCGATCGTAGATCCCTTTCGCTTGCACGCTAGATTTGATCAATCCGTCAGTTTTTCTTTTAGATTTCATAATATGGCCTTTTTAAAAAAAATCTTATCGGATACAAACCTTGCGCTATTAAACCAGCGTTATAAAGTTGTCGCAATGTGCGTGAAGGGGTAAGAACTTTCTAGCGAAAGTTGTTTTGCCTGAGCCGTTGGGACCGGCGATGATGTAGAGGTTTTTTGGGTTCATACTGGGGTACCGAAAAAGCTATGGCTTACTCAGAAATGAATTAGTAACAACTGAATGCCGATGATTATTAATACAACTCCTATGAGCCATTTCTGAAACTTTCGACCCCATAATATCATTTCTTTTTTGGCAAATTTGGATTGCAACTTATCAAGAAATGTTTCTGAAACAACTCTATCGCCAAACTTTATGATTATTAGACCCAAGGTAATTAAAATTAATCCTATCAGCAATAACATTTAGTAGCTCCTTTTACAAAATATATTAAAAAAAGCACGGCCAATTTTTTGACCTCGCCTTTTCATTTTGTTGCGCTTAGCCACCCCCATGTGGGGTACGAATGAGCGTCCAAATTGGCTCATCGATCAGGACTCGAGTCCACACAATACTTTAGCTCCCGCAAGCCAAACAATCATCCTTGTTCTGAAGCGAGCAGGCGATATCCGCCAGTTTTTCTTCCTTGGAGGCGTTGACGTGGCCATTGGTAGAAACGGTGGCGCTGGGGGAAGCTTCCTCTTTGTCGATGGTGAATTTGATGGCGTCGACGGCCGCTTTGGTGCGTAGATAATACATTCCGGTCTTTAGGCCTCTCTTCCATGAATGAAAGTGCATGGAAGTCAGCTTGGCGAAATTGGGGTCCTGAACGAAAAGATTCAGGGACTGGGATTGGCAGATAAATGCCCCGCGGTCGGCGGCCATGTCAATCAACGATCTTTGCTTGATTTCCCAGACCGTCTTGTAAATATCTTTGATTTTCTGGGGAATCTCTTCAATGTTTTGAACGGAGCCGTTCAGTGTGACGATTTTATCTTTTAGTTTATTATTCCAAATACCGAGGTCCACAAGATCCTTCAGAAGATACTTGTTCACGACGACAAATTCTCCCGAAAGCACGCGCCGCGTATAAATATTGGACGTGTACGGCTCAATGCATTCGTTATTCCCAAGAATTTGCGAAGTCGAAGCCGTGGGCATGGGGGCTAAAAGAAGTGAATTTCTCACGCCGTGTTGTTTGACTTCTTCCTTGAGAGCATTCCAGTCCCAGCGAGAAGACGGCTGGACATTCCACATATCAAATTGGAAAATCCCTTGAGACACCGGCGATCCCGGAAAAGTCTCATAGGGCCCATGAATCTTGGCTAGATCCTTGGAGGCTGACATGGCCGCGAAATAAATCGTCTCAAATATTTCCTTATTTATTGCACGCGCTTCATCCGACTCAAACGGCATCCGCAGGAGAATAAAAACATCCGCCAGCCCCTGCACCCCAATTCCGATCGGACGGTGCCTAAAATTGGAACGGCGCGTTTCCTCCACCGGATAAAAGTTGATGTCGATGATTTTGTTGAGGTTTTTGGTGGTGACATAAGTCACTTCATAAAGCTTCTGGTGGTCTATCTGGCCATCGATGACAAACCTCGGCAGGGCAATAGACGCTAGATTGCAAACCGCAATTTCGTCTTCCGAAGTGTACTCAATAATCTCAGTGCATAAATTAGAGCTCTTGATAGTCCCGAGATTCTTCTGGTTGGATTTTTGATTGGCGGCATCTTTGTAAAGCATGTAAGGCGTGCCGGTCTCGATTTGAGATTCAAGAATAGCGCTCCACAATTCCTGGGCTTTTACGACTTTGCGCGCTTTTCCCTCTTTTTCATATTTTTCATAAAGAGCCTCAAACTCACTACCATAGACATCCGAGAGGCCCTTGGCTTCATTGGGACAAAAAAGTGACCACATCCCGTTTTCTTCGACGCGTTTCATGAAAAGATCGGGAATCCAAAGCGCGTAGAAAAGATCGCGTGCTTTCATTTCTTCTTTGCCGTGATTTTTGCGCAAATCCATAAACTCAAATACGTCTGCATGCCATGGCTCTAGATAAATCGCAAAAGCGCCCTTTCGCTTGCCGCCACCCTGATCAACGTAACGCGCCGTATCATTGAATACACGCAACATCGGCACAATCCCGTTGGATGTCCCGTTAGAACCACGAATATACGAGCCGGTCGCTCGGACGTTGTGAATGCTTAGCCCAATGCCGCCCGCGGACTGTGAAATTTTGGCACAAGATTTGAGAGTATCGTAAATCCCGTCAATGCTGTCATCTTTCATCGTCAGAAGAAAACAAGAGGAAAGTTGGGGTTTGGGAGTGCCGGAGTTAAAAAGCGTGGGAGTCGCATGCGTAAACCAGCGTCCGGAAAGAAGATTGTACGTCTCAATCGCGGCTTCGATATCCTCACGGTGAATCCCCACCGATACGCGCATGAGCATGTGCTGAGGACGCTCCACGACTTTCCCGTTAATCTTCAAAAGGTAACCTTTTTCCAAGGTCTTAAACCCGAAATAATCATAATCAAAATCGCGGTCGTAAATAATCGTCGAATCAAGGATATCGGCGTTTTTTTCAATAATTTTATAGATGTCTTTGGCGACTAAAGGCGATTTCTGACCGGTGCGGGGATTGACATACGTGTAAAGATCGCGCATCGTTTCCGAAAAAGATTTCTTAGTGTTTTTGTGCAGGTTGGATACCGCGATACGAGAGGCTAAAAGCGCGTAGTCGGGATGTTTGGTCGTCAGCGATGCTGCAATTTCAGCCGCAAGATTATCCAAGTCAGACGTGGTAACCCCGTCGAAAATCCCCTGAATGACTTTTTTGGCGACATCAGCCGGGTCTACATGCTTAGGGTCGAGGCTGTAACAAAGTCTTTCGATGCGGGAGGTAACTTTGTCAAACTTAACGGACTCTTTCCGCCCATCTCTTTTCATAACAAACATAGAAAGTTTCCTTTTTTTTCCGTTAAAAATCTGCGTCTAAATTAAAACTATACTCTTCTTTATTGTTGTTATTCATTACGCCGGCCTTTTGGTATTCAGCCACTCGCTTTTCAAAGAAATTGGTCTTTCCCTGCAGTGAAATCAATTCCATGAAATCAAAAGGATTGGTGGCCTTAAAAAGCTTCGGATGGCCGAGTGCCACTAGCAAGCGATCCGCCACAAACTCAATGTACTGACACATCATTTTAGAATTCATGCCAATCAAATCTACCGGCAAGGCATCCGACACAAATTCTTTCTCAATTTCCACGGCATTGCCGATAATCTCATGGATAAACTCGGTAGAAAGTTTCTCCTGGAGCATGCTATAAAGCAAGCAGGCAAAGTCGCAGTGAAGCCCCTCATCGCGTGAAATTAATTCATTGGAAAATGAAAGACCCGGCATAAGTCCGCGTTTTTTAAGCCAAAAAATAGAGCAGAAACTACCGGAAAAGAAAATCCCCTCAATCGCCGCAAAAGCCACTAATCTCTCGGCAAAACTGCCCTTACGAATCCAGCGAAGCGCCCACTCTCCCTTTTTACCAACGCACGGCACCGTGTCCATCGCTGTTAAAAGCCGTGTTTTCTCCGCCGCATCCTTGATATAGGTATCAATTAATAGAGAATAAGTTTCCGAGTGGATGTTTTCCATCATGATCTGGAAACCATAAAAACAGCGCGCTTCGGGGATTTGTACTTCGCGGATAAAATTGACTGCTAAATTTTCATTCACAATACCATCAGAGGCCGCAAAAAAAGCCAGCACGTGCTTAACAAAATGCCGCTCGCCTTCGGCCATGTTGTCCCAGTCTTTTTGATCGTGGGAAAGATCGATTTCCTCGGCGGTCCAAAAACTAGCTTCCGCCTGCTTGTACATATTCCAGATTTCCTGATGCTGAATGGGAAAAAGGACGAAGCGGTTTTTATTTTCTTTGAGAAGTGGTTCCATGGGCTACCCGCTTTCTTTCTGTTTTTAATGGCAAAAAAACCTTAGAATTTTTACTTGCTCACACTAAAAAATTCTAAGGGGTCGTTAAAATTAATGCGTACCGTTACCTAATCGAAGTATAAACCCGGCATTTTGTCATGTCAAGAAAAAATACAATATATTGTGTTATTTAACATAAATTTAACATAAAAACACAAGTCGCCCAGCCCGCTCGAGCTACCCTAAACTCCCCAGAACTCCCCCAAATGTCATTCCCGAAGGCTTTAATCGGGAATCAAACCTTAGGCTAGACATGATCCCCGATAAAAAAATTCGGGGATGACAAACTATTCTATTGTCATTAATGACATTTCCGCTTCCTGTCTAGTTTTTATAATCTGCTCACGCGGCGTCCGTCTCAAATCACGAGCCATGCCAATTTTTTCCAGCGTCCAGATGATCCACTTACTCGGGTCCCAATGATACCACTGAATTCCGTTGCGATAGTCATTGGGAAAACGGTGATGATAGTTGTGATAACCTTCTCCATTGGTCAAGATCGCGCCCAACCAATGATCCCGCGCGCTGACAAAGGGGTCATAGGGCCGAGAACCGAAAGTATGCGCGAATGAATTAATAAAAAAAGCAGAATTAAATACCAAAAAAAGTCTTAGGCCCACCGCGAAAATCAGCGCACCCAAAAGATGGCCGGTCCAGGCACCGAGCAAAAGTGGTATCAAAATACCAGAAGTAAGCGCCCAAAACTGATAATGTTCGTGCTGGTGCTTAATCAACCGGCTTTTCAAGAGGTCTTTGACGTTGTCATAATTAACCGGCTGCTTCCAAAAAAGAATCCAGCCGACATGCGCATAAAAAAAACCATCCTTAATATTGTAGGGGTCGCGCTCCGTATCCGTGTACTGATGATGAACCCGGTGCAGCGAGGACCACTTAAGCGCCGACTGCTCAAACGTCGCCGCGCCAAAAAAAAGAAGAACAAACCGTATCACCGGATTGGTTTTAAACGTGCTATGGGCAAAATACCGGTGATAGCCGACCGTGATAGCAAGCGATGTGGCTATAAAATAAACGGCGAACAAGATTATCTCTGACCGAGAAACCCCAAATTGATATATATAAAGAGGCGCGGCAACAAGTGCCGTCATTGTGACGGCACCGATAAATATAACACTTCCCCACCGCACTATCTTTTTACGGCCTTGAAACACTTGAGGGGTTGCTATGGAGAGATCCATGAGCTCATTATATCTCAGATACGCTGTCATTCCCATGTCATTCCCGAGAGAGTAGTGTCAAGTTCTATGGACACTTTCAAGAGTGTCTGTAAATAAAATCTTTCTTGGTTTAGCCTTTTTTGGTGGTTGTTCCTGCCTTTGTTTAGAAAGCTCTTGTATGATACCAAAGACCCAGAGATTTAAGGCTTTAATGGACTGG
>CAMDWQ010000006.1 GCA_945877765.1 Candidatus Omnitrophota bacterium
AGTCAAAGAGGGCCTCATGAAACCGGATCAGACTTTCCCGTGGGGCAACACGATCCGGCTGATCAAAGCGTATTTGCCTCCCGTATATTTCAATGACCCCAGTAATCCTGCAAAAAAAATACTCTCAATTGATCCCACGTCGTGGTTGAAAGGGGCGCGGTTAGCGGATAATTCCCAATTCAACCCCTATGAAGCTCTCGAAGATGCTTCCAGGCCAGACTGGCGGTATGAATACATCCGGTGGGTTTCGTGGGTGCAGAAGGCGATTGGAATTCCTTCGCTCGTGGTATGGCCCCTGGCAATACTCGATTCCGTTTTGCCCTTCACGCCTTATGTGCCGCTTGGAGCCATTTTTAATTTTTATACGGTGGTGTTTGTAATCATTCCTACCGCGTTTATTTGGTTCGCGGCTATTGCGTGGCTGAATAAAGAATTGGAGTATCTTCGTAGGGCACCCTACGACGCGGACACAGATAATTATAGACAGCGTATATTGAATAAATACACTCCTGAGACCGAGCGCTCTCTCGCGGCTTTAGCCCTTTGGCCCAGCAGTGAGCTGATCGACGCGTTGATATTTTTCAAGAGGTTGGCGGCTCAGAAAAAGGAAATGTCCGGAGAAGGCGCACGATTGGCGGCGGATAAAGTGAAGTGGGTTTTGGGTCGGGCGATGTTGGGCTTGAGGACGGCTTTGTGGAAATTTTCGGCAAGAAGCGGGTTAGAGTTTAAGGCTCTAGAGATTTTTTCGTGGTCGCATAAGATTTATTCGGATGACTCACCAAGCTATTGGCTATTGCCTGGGCAGACCGTGAGCTGGGAGGGTCGTCAGGTCACTTCAAATTCAGAGCTGAGAAAATCCTCTATCCAATTGCATACCCTAGCCTTGACACTCCTTGATTTAATGGACAAGGGATTGTCTGATGCCCAGAAAGAGGAGTTGTTTGTTTTATTAGAACAGTCACTCGAAAAGTATAACCAATTGGCACGATCTCAAAATGATCCGGGGTCCACGATGTCGGTGCCGCTTTTACTTGTCAGGGCGACGAGTATCTTTATCCATCCTGATGATCTGTATATTCGCTTATCCCGCGCTATGATGAAAGCGCCGGCCCGATATTTGAAGCCCATTGCCATTCTCCAGCTTAGAGCCAAGCAGATTCATCTTAATGCCGCTTACGCAAAGACTGATACTGCAGATCTGCACGCCAGTCGAGAAGCCGTAGATTATTGTCTCAGGCTCGAGCATAGGGAGGACGGCGAGCTTAAACGGGCACTTATCGGTTTCCTGGCGAGTGTTTTTTATCGGGGTGACTGGGCAAGCATAGCAAGTAAGAGCGAGAGCTATGGCGAAGATCACCCCACCATTAGCTCTCAACAATCTCAGGCATTGTTTGATGACTTTAAATCACTCCTTATTAATCATTTTGACGTGATAGACCATTGGATGCAAAGTCAAGCCTTCTTTACGGGATTAGAAAATATCTACGTTAACTTTCTCCCTTATCTTGAGCTTAAGCGTGTTGCTATGGCACACCCGAACAATCTAGAGTCTTTATTGACGGACCCTCTAAGTGATGCAAATCATCGATTTTTTTTAACAATATCTGATGCCCCATTAAATACTGATCGCTCTTTTCCAAGATCCGCGCTAATAAAAATTCAAAATTGGCAGGACGCGGATATTGAGGGATTTTATGCAACGGCTCTGAAAAACTTTCAAACGTTGAAAAGTAATGACATCCAAACCACTAGCCCATCCAATGTTCAAAAAAGCACACCCAACTCTGGCGCCCGGCTGGCGAATGAAAATTCAGGGCCGGAACCGGAAAAATGGCCCATGCCTACGAATGCCGAAGAGGCTAGGCGAGTTTTTCGTGAGCTCGAGAGTGCTTCGGAGCTAGATCTAGCGGATTTTCTTCGGCGCTTTGAAAAGTTTGCGGGGGATGGCCGCGTGCCAAAAGAGGTTGTTGCTGAGTTTATGGTAGCCAAAACGCTCCATACCATAGTTCAGCTTAATCCGGCCCAGAGTTTACTTTGGGGGAAAATAGTGAAAACTTTCAACGATTTACAAGACGAGCTCCGGAGATCATCGCTGTACCGCATAAATCTTGCAGGGTGGCGATTCATGATTCAATTGGAGCGATCTGGTACAGCCGAGGAATCGACGTTTTCGGACGAAGTTCCGAGAAGGCTAAAACATCTTTCAATGCATCGGCATGTCACCGATGTAGCGGACTATATCGATGGCCGCGCCGCCGAACTATCGAGATGGGAAGAAGTCGATGATGCAATCTCAGATAAGCTACGGGTACTCCACAACTTGTTTTTTAATACTGGCCTCGTGGATGAGAATCTCATGGATGGGGATGAAGCCAAGCAGATTATTTTTGAAATTGCACAAAGAGAACCTGAAGATTTTGGAGATAACGTCGGCGCACGGTTGGCTGAAAAAACGGATTATTCACCCCCTCTCTTATCCGACCCCACGCTCCAGCTGCCTTTGAATTTCAGCCTTTCAAGTCCCGCCGCTGAGGCGATTGATGTGCGATTCAAGCACATAAATGAGAAAACCAGTTCCGTTTATCGCCTGGCGATCCTTGTTGACGGCGAAGAGGAGGGCTCTGTTGACTTTTCGGTAGAAAACAAAGAGCTTGTGATACAGCGTTTTTATCCCTACGGCGTGCATGGTTATGGCAGACAAGCGCAGTTTGAGAGACGGGCCCTCGGATGGGGAGAGGGAAGCGGCCGTGCCTCGATGGTGATGAGCTGGTTGATGCAGTTGGCGAAGAAAAATAACTTATCCGTAACCAACGACGGCACAAAATCTTCGCGTATGTTTCATCTGTACCGTAAGTTTTTTGCCGACCGAATCAAGACAGACTCTTTTCATGACATGAGTTTACAAAACCAAGGTGTGCTTAACATCGCGGATGTAGACCGGCAGTGGGGTCTTTTTTCGTATCTTATTGCCGGAAGAGTGAGCGTGACTCCCGATGGCTGGCCCACGGACCGGGAATTTATTAACTGGGAATTAGTCTACAATCGATTCACGGCCGATTACACCGTGCGGCACTCCAGCGCGAGCGACTACGAGCATCGCCGGATCAAAGTCAGCGAAAAAGGTCGGTTTGAATTTGTGGATGGACAGGCGGGCGCCAAAGGCGGCGAAATCATCGAGTGGGAAAAATTGCTTACAGTGACGGGTGAGGTGAAATCGGAAGCGTTGATTCAGCGGGACGCTCGGCTTACAGAGGAGAATCCCATAAAGTCCAAAGATGGTACAAGGAAATTCCTCGTTATCAAAATTGAGGACTTGGATGCAAGTGATTTAAATGCCAGGGGTATATTGGATCGACTTGAGCGGAGAAAAGATAGGATGGAGGGGTTGTGGCGGACAGACGTTGTTTATTATGACCCTGCATCAAGGCGGTACTATTTTCAGTATATTGTAAATGATAACAATGCGCAGGATCTGCAAACCTCAGTTAGAATTTATAAGAAATCAGTAGAAATTGGGTTGAATAATCTGGTGGAATATATTGAATTAGAAGACGGCGGCTTTCTCGCGCGAATTGCGGATACCTACTCAGCTGAGGATGCCAAAAGTTGTTACTCGCAAATTGAGGATGGTTTGTTGTACGCGCTTTTTTTTCAGGACGCGGACCATATATTTGAACCAATGACTCGAAATCTGCTCCGTCTTTCCACCGACAGCGGGAAGCGGTATCTTATTTACGATTTCGCAAGCGCCCAACTACCTGACGGACTTGGCGTGGATGATGGGTCTACTTATCTAACGACTCGTTCAATCATAGGAGATTTTACAAATATTCCATTGGATGCTGAATATCTCAAGAAGAGAGTATCCGAACTAGGTCTATCTAGCGACGAAAGAGACAAGCTGGTGAAGTATGTTAATCAAGTTTTAATACATAAGGGCATGAAGGCGATTGACCTTTCGGGAGCCCGCCTTGCGGAAGATGGTCCAGGATCTTCCGGTGACGATGTCGGACAATCCAATTCTAAGCTAGCGCCTGCTCCTAAATCTGCTCCCGAAGCGGCTCGTCTGGCGGAGACCGAAGAAGCGCCCCGGCGTCTATTGGATCGCACGCAATTGCCTGTGGACCCTGTGGAAGGCGAGTTGCCTGGACGCGAACGATTGTTTCAAAAAGATCCCAGCCTCAGGCTTCATTTCATGCAAGCCATTCTTGCTAGAGCGGTGGAGCATCAATGGATTCCAATCGAGTCGCAGGATCGCGTGGTCTCTTTTGAGATCGTCGGCAATTCAATTTTCTTCCTCGACCGTGATGGCCGGCGGATCATGGATGGTGATGAGCCTGTGCAATTTACTCCGACCGCTAAAGACATCGCGTCTGCGAAGAAATCGACGCAAATCGGCCAGGCGCTGGCCGCTAAGCCTAACGCACCCGTCGTCACCACACCGACCCTCACGGACCTTCTGATTGAGCGCGAGGCCAAGGCCAAAGCGGTGCAGGATCTGCTAGAACTATACCTAGTAAAAATTAATGACACTTCAACGCTTTCAGTTGCCAAGAGTGTGGATGCGTTCCCGGACTTAGACCTTGACCATCCAGAATTGTTTGACGTGTATGCCGATCACTATCTGGACACTTTGCTTGAGCTCTACTATATGAGTTTAAATGGATTCAAAGGCTTGGATGGCGTGACATTTCGTCTTACCGGCGACAAAGCTCGTGTGGAGCGTCTTCTGGCTACCAAAAACGGCAAGTTTCTGTTAGAGAAAAAAATTCTCACGCGCGAGAGGCCCATGGCGCAAGATGGCGCGCCAATTAAGGAAATTGCGCTGACATCTGCGGAGAGTATTGAGTCTGGAGATTGGCTAAAGGAAGCTCCGTATCTTCCGGAATCAAAAATCGTACCGGGCCAGGACGTCCATTTTAAGGCGTATAACCTACTGGCTATTTTTGCCGGGCGTGTGAAGGACGCAAGCAATCCGCCCGATTCATTCGTTGAAGCGTATCGCGTCGTGTTGGGAGACTCGGAAGCCTCGAAAAGTCTACAAAAGCCAATCGTTTCAATTTTTCTGCTAGGGCAAACCAACCAAGAGGCGATAAAGGCGGCTATTTTTTATGCCCTTAGGCCCATCCGGGCCATCGCGTGGACGCAGGTTGTTCAGCTTTATAGCAACGTTCGCAGAATAGTCGCTCAGGCCGCCTAAAGCATTTTCTATTGTTGGTGTTATAATACGCCAATGAATTTTAAGCTCAAATCCCATATGAAACCCTGCGGTGACCAACCGCAAGCGATTGCCAAATTAATCGACGGTTTAAAACACGGCGAAAAACATCAGACGCTTTTGGGGGTGACAGGAAGCGGGAAGACATTTACGATTGCCAACGTCATCGCGGCGTTGAATCGTCCGACGCTGGTGATGTCCCATAACAAGACGCTGGCGGCGCAACTTTATAGTGAATTTAAAGACCTCTTTCCTGAAAATGCTGTGGAGTATTTCGTTAGCTATTACGACTATTACCAGCCCGAAGCCTACATTCCTCACACGGATACTTTTATCGAAAAAGACTCGGCCATCAACGAGGACATCGACCGTCTGCGGCTTCGCGCCACAAGTTCTCTTTTATCGCGACGCGACTGCATCGTGGTGGCGTCTGTATCTGCTATCTATGGTTTGGGTTCTCCGGCAGAATACCGAGAGATGCTGGTATTTCTAAAGCCTGGGCCTGAATTATCCCGCGAAGACCTCTTAAAAAAATTAATCGATATTCAGTATCAGCGCAACGACATTGATTTTAAACGCGGCACGGTCCGAGTCCGAGGCGATGTGGTGGAAATATTTTTGGCCTATGAAGAGACCGCGATCCGCGTGGAGTACGAATGGGATGAAATTAAAAAAATTTCGCGCATCGATCCCTTGACCGGTAAGACGATTCATTTGCTGGACGAAATAGCGGTGTATCCAGCCAAGCATTTCGTGACGACCGAGCCTCGCATGGAAAAAGCGCTGTTGCAGATCGACGAGGAACTAAATACGCGTCTTCGAGAGCTTAATTCGCAAAACAAACTCGTAGAGGCCCAGCGCCTTGAACAGCGCACCCGTTATGATATGGAAATGATGAAAGAGCTTGGTTTTTGCTCGGGGATCGAAAACTATTCGCGTATCATTTCCGGCCGGTCGGCGGGATCTCGGGCGGAGTGCCTCATGGACTATTTCCCCAAAGATTTTCTTCTGGTGATTGACGAGTCGCACATCTCCATGCCACAAATCCGCGGGATGTATTTTGGCGATAAAGCCCGCAAGGAAACGCTGGTCGAATTTGGTTTTCGACTGCCCTGTGCACTGGATAACCGGCCGCTTAAATTTGAAGAGTTTGAGGCGCTGGCCGGGGATACGATTTACGTTTCGGCGACGCCGGCTGATTTTGAAATTCAGAAATCAAGCCACATTGTCGAGCAAGTGATACGCCCGACCGGGCTTTTAGATCCGGAAATTGAAATCCGCCCTTCCAAAAATCAAATCGATGACCTTCTTTCGGAAATAACCGCTCGCGCCAAGAAAGAGGAGCGTACGATTGTGACCACGCTCACCAAGCGGATGGCCGAAGACCTGGCAAGCTACTTAAAAGACGCCGGAATTCGCGTCAAGTATCTCCACTCCGAAATCGATACGATCGAGCGCGTTGAAATATTAAGGGATTTGCGCTTGTCCAAATTTGACTGCCTGGTGGGAATTAATCTTTTGAGAGAGGGGATTGATTTGCCCGAAGTGTCATTGGTTGCGGTGCTCGATGCCGATAAAGAGGGTTTTCTGCGCAGTCAGACATCTCTTGTGCAAACCGCCGGACGAGCCGCGCGTCACGTGAATGGGCATGTCATTTTCTACGCCGATAAAATTACCGAGTCGATGCGCAAGACAATGACCGAGACAACGCGCCGTCGCCAAAAACAATTGGAATACAACACCAAAAACGGCATCACACCTACCAGCATCAAAAAAGAAATCCGCGACGGTATCGAGTCGATTAGAAAAGCGCGTGAGATTGTGCAAGAAGCCAGCGGCGTCACCGATGAAAATGCGGATGTGTTTCAAGTACTTAGCGATCTTGAGGGTGAAATGGAAGAAGCGGCTAGAAATTTAGATTTCGAACGCGCCATTCGTCTACGCGACCAGATAAAAAAAATTCAAAACGGTTTTGAAAGAGAGAAGCCGGAGCGCGAGCCCAAACCCAGAAGAGCTAAAAAACATGACCAAAAATGATCAAGTGCTTCACCTCCTAAAACAAGCAGACGGGAAATCCGTCTCAGGTGAGGAAATGTCCCGTAAAATCGGTGTTTCGCGTGCCGCTGTTTGGAAAGAAATACAAACCCTTCGCTCTTTAGGCTACGAAATCCAAGCGCAGCCGCACCTGGGCTATCAGCTGACGCGCATCCCTGACAAACTTTTTGCCGATGAAATCGCCGACTCGTTGGGAACTAAGTTTATCGGAAAACCTATTTTTTCTTATGAGGACTTGGATTCCACCAATGACACTGTTTTTAAGTTGGGGGAGGAGGGGCTTGCTGAAGGCGCAGCTGTTTTTACGGAGCATCAAAAAAAAGGCCGCGGCCGATTGGGGCGCTCTTGGATTTCGCCCAAAGGAAAGGCGATCCTTTTTTCCTATCTATTGAGACCCACTCTGGCTCCTTCTCAGGTTTCTCGCGTCACATTGGTTACAGGCGTCTCGATTGCTCGGGCTTGCCGGCAATTAACGGGTAAGCCCGTTGGAATTAAGTGGCCCAACGATATTTACTATCAAAATAAAAAAGTCGGTGGTATTTTGACAGAGATGAGCGCAGAGTCCGATCGCATTAATTTTGTCGTGGTGGGTGTGGGCATCAATGCCAATTCAGTCGCCGCGGATTTACCTGCCAACTCGTTATCGCTACGGGATATCACCGGACAAGACGTGGCGCGAGTATCTTTTTCAAAAATGTTGCTCAGGGAAATCGAAGTCGACTATTTGCGTCTGAAAAAGGGATTGTTTGATGAAATCGCCCAGGAGTGGGAGAGCTATTCAGTGACTACCGGCCAACGAGTCGCGGCAACGCTTTTGGACCGTCGGATTGAAGGCCAAGCCACCGGCATTGATTCGGAAGGAGCACTTTGGATCCGCAAGGACAATGGTTTGCAGGAGCGAATTCTATCGGGGGACGTTCAACATTTGAGGGCAGCGGGATGAAAAAAGAAATTTTGGCAGTCGATATCGGAAATACAAGCGCGCGTTTTGTGCTTTACTCCATCAAAGGCCGTCCCAAAAAAGAATTTCGTGTCTCTACCGCGGCACTTGAATCTAAAGCGTTTTCGGCTATTAAAAAAAATATTGGCCGCGGCAGTCAACCGGATGTCGTGGTTGCCAGTGTTGTGCCCTCGGCAAGCCGCATTCTTAAAAAAATTGTCTTGCGATTGCCAGGCTTGTCTTTTTTTCTTCTAGGGAAGGATATTGCTGTGCCGATTATCAATCGTTACAAAAAACCAAAGCAGGTCGGCATTGACCGTCTCCTGAATGCGTATGCCGCTTATCAACTCTATTGCCGGGAGCTAATTATTATTGATTTTGGAACGGCCATTACGTTTGATCTGGTTTCCGCCAAAGGGGAGTATTTGGGTGGGATTATTGCCCCTGGCATCGAAATCAGCTTGGAGGCACTTTTTCAAAAAACAGCTCTTTTGCCCAAGATTCGCCTGATGCACCCAGCCCGATTGATAGGTCGGGATACGGTGGAGAGTATCCGGGTGGGGTGCACTGTGGGAATGGGGGGGCTTTGCGACCGGATTGTCCAAGAGCTTCAGGCGAAACATTTGCGGCATTCGTTGGTATTGGCTACCGGGGGATACGCCTCGTTTATGAAGCGCTATTGCCGCACGATCTCTCGCATCGACGATCAGCTTGTTTTGAAGGGCATTCTCGGGTCCTACCGCAATTTTCTTAAAAAATAGTTGACAAAAAACAGCCAGGCTGTAGAATCTATTTCTGTTAGCACTCACTCAAATCGAGTGCTAATATAATTTTTTCGTCGTCAATCAAAAAACCAGTTCATCTAAGGAGGATGTCATGGAAAAATCAAAAATTCAGCCTTTGGGAGACCGCGTTCTTATTGAACCGCTCGAGGCCGAAGAGAAGACCGCAAGCGGGATCGTGATTCCGGATTCAGCTAGAGAGAAACAGCAAAAGGGCAAGGTTATCGCCATCGGTAAAGGCCGCGTTTCGGACGAGGGTAAGTTGACACCGCTTCAGGTTCGCGTGAATGATCAGGTTCTGTTTGGCCGTTATTCTGGCACCGAAGTAAAGATTGCCGGAAATGAATATTTGATCGTTAAAGAAGAAGACATTTTGGGAATTATCAGCTAAAAATCAATCAAAGGAGCATAGGTCATGGCAAAACAATTACAGTATAGCGATGAAGCGCGCCGCTCGATTTTAAGCGGTGTCGAGCAGTTGGCTCGTGCAGTGAAGGTGACTTTGGGGCCTAAAGGCCGCAATGTTTGTATCGATAAGAAATTTGGTTCACCGACCATCACCAAAGACGGTGTGACGGTTGCCAAGGAAATTGAATTGAAGAATCCCTATGAAAACATGGGCGCGGAAATGGTCAAGGAAGTGGCCTCTAAAACCAGCGACAACGCTGGTGACGGAACCACCACCGCCACCGTTTTGGCCGAAGCGATCTATCGTGAAGGCTTGAAAAACGTAACCGCCGGTGCCAATCCGATGGCCTTAAAGCGCGGCATCGAAAAAGCGGTCGAAGAGATCGTGATTCAGCTGAAGAAAATGTCCAAGCCCATCAAGGGAAAAAAAGAAATTGCACAGGTTGCCACGATCGCCGCTAACAACGACAGCGCGATTGGTGACTTGATTGCCGAAGCGATGGAAAAAGTGGGTAAAGACGGCGTCATTACCGTCGAAGAAGCCAAATCAACCAACACAACCTTGGAAGTCGTCGAGGGAATGCAGTTTGATCAAGGCTATCTCTCACCTTACTTTGTCACCAATGCCGACCACATGGAAGTCGTTCTTGATGATGTTTACATTCTCATTTATGAGAAGAAAATATCTTCGATGAAAGACCTTCTCCCGGTTCTTGAAAAAGTAGCCAAGAGCGGCAAGCCGCTTTTGATTATTTCAGAGGAAACTGACGGAGAGGCACTTGCGACTTTGGTCGTTAACAAACTCCGTGGCACGCTCAACGTCTGCGCCGTCAAAGCGCCGGGCTATGGCGATCGCCGCAAGGAAATGTTGACGGATATCGCGGTTCTCACGGGTGGAAAAGCCATCACCGAAGATCTCGGGATCAAGCTTGAAAACGTGAAGATCGAAGATCTCGGCCGCGCCAAACGCGTCACCGTGGACAAAGAAAACACCACGATCATTGAAGGCGCCGGAAAAACTGCCGATATCAATGGCCGTATTTCGACGATCAAAAAACAGGTTGAGGATTCCGATTCCGACTACGACAAAGAAAAGCTCCAGGAACGCCTGGCCAAGCTTTCTGGCGGCGTGGCGGTTATTAATATCGGTGCCGCTACCGAAACAGAAATGAAAGAAAAGAAAGCCCGTGTTGAGGACGCATTGCATGCGACTCGTGCGGCAGTTGCCGAAGGAATTGTTCCGGGCGGCGGCGTAGCGCTTATTCGTTGTGTCAAAACACTGGACAAGATTGACCTTGAAGGTGACGAGCTCGTGGGCGCCAAGATCATTCGCCGTGCGATCGAAGAGCCTTTGAAGCAGATTGCAGCCAACGCCGGACAAGTAGGCGAAGTGGTTGTGGCTCGCGTCAAAGAAGAAAAAGACAACATCGGTTACAACGCCGAGAAGGATAAATACGAGGATCTCATTGCAGCCGGTGTCATCGACCCTGCCAAAGTGACTCGTACCGCGCTTCAAAACGCGGCTTCCATCTCGTCTTTGCTTCTGACGACAGAGTCGATCATCACCGACATGCCGGAAGAGGAAAAAGCGGGAGCAGGCGCTCCGGGCGGTATGCCGGGCGGAATGGGTGGAATGGGCGGCGGGGGAATGTATTGATGCCCGCAGGCATCATCCTGAGCAAGGCCGCAGGCCGCGTCGAAGGATAGCCACTCGGTAGCTAGATAAAAACCCCAGGTTCGCCACAAGCGGCCCTGGGGTTTTTGTTTTTTTTAAGTGATGGACGGACCTTGTTTCCCGGTGGAAGATTTGTTAATATAATCGCTTGCTAATCGCTCTCAACGTTTCTTGATTAATGAAGGATGGCTTATGAAAAAATTTTTATTAGGGGTTATTTTTTTCTCGCTGATCGGATCACCGCTTTCCTATGCCGCCAAAGAGTCTGATGTGGCCCATTTTCACGGAGAGGGCACCGTGACTAGTGTGGACCCAGTTTATTCTAGAATCACGATTGAACATTTACCTATAAAGGGTTTTTCCAGCGGAAATGCCACCAGTTTTGTCGTCAGCTCCCCGGCGCTTCTAAAAAAAATATCGACGTCGGACCTCGTAAGCTTTGATATCGAGGACACCAACGGTGACGCCCAAATCGTAAAGATTGAACGGACAGGCCAGGCACTTCCCAAAGAAAACGGACTGCCACTGGGCCGCGCCGCGCAAGATGTGCTGGAGGGTGCGGGAGCTGTCGTAAAAACAGTTGCCTCGCCGATCGCTCCTGTCAGTGAAGTTGCCAATGCCACGACGGATGCAACTACCAATGCAACAGGTTCGGTTCTAAGTGACGGCAAAACCGACGGAATGACCAAATTTTAAATTAATTTAACCTTAAGGAGATTTTTATGGGCATGTGGCTAGGTCGCGGAAGAAAAGCTCGTCGTGCTTATGGTTTTGATGAAATAGCGCTCGTTCCGGGGTCTGTGACCATCAACCCCAACGAAGTTGATACCTCCTGGCAGTTGGGCAACAAACGTTACAAAGTTCCCATCATGGCGTCCGCGATGGATGGCGTTGTCGATGTGGATTTTGCCGTGGCCATGTCCGAGATGGGCGGAATTGCCTGTCTTAATCTCGAGGGTGTCCAAACCCGCTATGAAAATCCTTCCGAAGTGCTAAAAAAAATTGCCAACTCCAGCCAAGAAGAGTCAACGCACCTAACGCAGTCTATCTACAAACAGCCGATTCAAGAAAAATTAATTACCAAGCGCATCAAAGAGATTAAGCGGCGTAAAGGCATTGTCTGTGTTTCGAGTCTTCCGCAAAAAGCGGACCGTTTTGGTAAGATTGCCCAGGACGCAGGCTGCGATGTTTTTGTCGTGCAGTCTACAGTGACAACGGTTCGGCACATTTCCACCGAATACAAAACGCTAGATTTTCATAAATTTTGTAAATCAGTAAAAATGCCGGTGATCATCGGCAACTGTGTGACGTATGAGACCACACTTGAGCTCATGGAAACGGGTGCCGCGGGTCTTTTGATTGGTATCGGTCCGGGCGCTGCCTGCACAAGCCGCGGAGTTCTTGGTCTGGGTGTCCCGCAAGTCACAGCGATTTGCGATGCGGCGGCGGCACGTGATTTTTATTTCAAGAAAAAAGGCATCTATATTCCTATTATCGCGGATGGCGGAATGTCCACCGGCGGCGATATTTGTAAGGCCTTTGCCTGCGGCTCCGACGCTGTCATGGTTGGTTCTGCGTTTGCGCGCGCCAAAGAAGCTCCGGGCGGCGGCTACCACTGGGGAATGGCGACTCCTCATGCGAATCTGCCTCGCGGCACAAGGATTCGTGTCGGCACCACGGGAACGCTTGAAGAAATTCTTTACGGTCCAGCCAGCCTGGATGATGGGACTCAAAACCTCATGGGCGCGCTCTCAACTTGCATGGGCAATGTCGGCGCTCAAAGCATACGCGAGCTTCAGCTTACCGAGCTTGTGATAGCCCCCTCTATCAAAACAGAAGGAAAAGTATTTCAGCAGGCTCAGCGCGTCGGAATGGGTAAATAAGCGTTGTCCAAATTGCTTTCCTCGCTTGAAATAGCGCGAAAGGCTAAGCCTCATCAAATTCACGCCATTGCCAACTCGGCGGGAATCAAAGCGGATGAGATCGAGCCTTACGGCAGCTACAAAGCAAAAGTTTCTTTAAAAGTTCTCGAGCGTCTGGCCGCGCGTCCGCACGGCAAACTCATCTGCGTCACCGGTATGACACCAACCAAAGAGGGTGATGGCAAGACTACCACCTGCATTGGCCTGACTCAAGCCTTGGGACTTTTAAAGAAAAAAGTTTTTCTGTGTCTTCGCGAACCCTCTCTTTCACCGATATTTGGCTCGAAGGGCGGCGCCAGCGGCAACGGGTATTCGCAAGTCGTGCCTTTTGAGGATATCAATCTGCATTTTACCGGTGATAGTCACGCGGTATCAACGGCCCACAATCTTTTGGCGGCTGTCATCGAAAACCACATCCATCACGGAAATTCTCTGGGTATCGATAAAAATGAAATTCTTTGGCGGCGCGTGATGGATTTAAGTGACCGTCAGCTGCGAGAGATTTCGGTAGGTCATGCCAAGGCTTGTAATCTTTCCAAACACAAAACTGGTTTTGACGTCACCGCTTCCAGCGAAGTGATGGCCGCTCTTTCTTTGTCTCAATCCATCCATTCACTCAAAAATAAACTCTCCAAAATTTCAACCGCGCTTTCCCTTGATAAAAAATTAATCACGGCCAAGGACTTAAAAGCGGCGGGAGCTATGACACTTCTCTTGAAAGACGCCATCAAACCAAATCTTGTGCAGACCTTGGAGGGACAGCCGGTGTTTATGCACACAGGGCCCTTTGCCAACGTTTCCCACGGAAACAACAGTGTTCTCTCCACAACCATGGCGCTAAAACTAGCCAATTATGTGGTGACCGAATCTGGCTTCGCTACTGAGTTGGGCATGGAAAAGCTTTTTAATATCGTGGCGCGTGAGGGTGGATTTAAGCCCAGCGTCGTGGTGCTTGTCGTCACCATCAAAGCGATCAAATCCCATGCCAGCGAAAACGCGAGCCCAAAAAAATTTATCGACCTTTTTAAAGAGGGCTTTGCCAATATCGAGAGACACATTCAAAACATCCACCGTTTTGGAATTCACGCGGTTGTCGCCATTAACCGTTTCCCCCAGGACACAGACGAGGAAATTAAATTTGTGCGCGATTATTTGCAGTCCGAAAACGTGGACTGCGCAGTATCTGAAGTAGCGGCTCGCGGCGGTGAAGGCGGTGTGGAACTAGCGGAGAAAGTTTTAAAGGTCATCGCTGAAAAACCAGGCAATTTCCACCCGCTTTACAGTTTGGATCTCGGTCCCGAAGAAAAGATTGAGAAAATTGCGCGCGAAATGTACGGCGCTGATGGAGTTATTTACTCCGATAAAGCGAAAACTGATTTGGAGCTCATCCATCGGCACAAGCTGGGCAATCTACCGGTCAACATCGCGAAGACTCCTTACTCGCTTTCGGATGATAGCCGTCTTAAAGGGGCGCCGACAGGCTGGAAGCTTAAAGTCGGTGAAATCCGGCCCTTCACCGGCGCCGGTTATTTAGTGGCTATTTGCGGAAAGCTCATGCTGATGCCGGGCCTGCCGGCAAAACCCATTCTCGAAGACATGGATCTAACGGATGAGGGGGAGGCTAAAGGAATTGCCTAAGCTTTCCGCTCTTTCCTTAGATAAATTTTTAGAGAGGCTTGGCTCGTCCGATCCTGCACCAGGCGGCGGTGCGGCTGCGGCTCTCACCGTGGCTCAGGCAGCCGCCTTGGGTGAAATGGTGGCACGTCTTAACTTTAAGCGGTCCCAGAACAAAAAAAACGTCGTGGCTCTAGCCGTAGTTCGGAAAAAATTAATACTCCTTTTAGAGCAAGACGCCCAAGTTTTTTTTCTTCTTTCCCGCTTCAAAAAAGAGGACCGCGTCAAACGCACTTACCAGGCCGCTTTAAAAAAGGCAGCCCAAATTCCTTTTGAGATTTGTAAGGCGGCGGAAGAGGGTCTGAGGCTGGCAGTTCTTGAAAAACCATTCACCAGTTTGTGGCTTTACAGCGATCTGGTCGAGTCGGCGATCTTGTTTGAAGCTGGTTTTTTTGCGGCGCGCCTCAACGTTGAGATTAACCTCGCCTCCATGAAGGACAAAAAATCGGTATCAAAAATTAAAAGCCAGCTGAGCACAATCGCTGGGCAGGTTGTAAAACTAAAAAAAATAATAGGATGCGCCCCATGACGCAGGCCCAGCTTCTCAACGGAAGCCAGATAGCCCAGAAGAGGCTTGCAATCGCACGTCAGAGGATCACCGATCTTCGCGTGAAAGAGCTCACTCTTGCCACTGTCATGATCGGAGAGTCCCAGGATGCGATGGTTTACTCAAGATATTTAACAGGAATGCTTGGCAAGCTCGGAATACGGCTTGTGAGCAAAATATTTCCCGCGGATGCCCAGGAAAAAACAGTATTAAAACAGATTGAGCGCCTCAATAAAGACAAAAAAATCACCGGAATCATGATTTTTTCTCCGATTCCTAAGCACATCAACCCCACCAACGTTTTTGATCAGATCGATATGTTGAAGGATGCTGAAGGACGCACTTTTCTCAAGAGCCATTTGGGCGTTTTTTCGCCGACCGCTCATGCGGTAATCACACTTTTGGATGCGACGGGCATTGATTTCTCAGGAAAAGAGGCGATTGTTGTCGGTAATAGTGATCTGGTGGGCAAACCCACAGCCGTTCTTCTGTCAGACCGTTTTGCCACCGTGACGATCTGCCACATCAAAACGCGTGATATTGCTGAGCATATTCGCCGAGCGGACATCGTCGTGGCTGCCGCCGGAAAATCCGAAGTGATCAAGGGGGATTGGCTTAAGACTGGCGCGATCGTCATCGATGTGGGGGAGAATGTTTCCGGCGGAAAGATCACTGGGGACGTAGAATTTGAAAGCGCTAAGACCCGCGCTTCGTTCATCACGCCGGTTCCCGGGGGCGTCGGACCTGTCACCAACGCCATGCTGGTTGAAAATTTAATTCGCCTGTATCAACTTCAAAGGGGGCGCCGTGGAAATCGTTAAACTATTAGAAAAAAACAAATTTATTATTACTGCCGAGCTCGGACCTCCCAAAGGGACGAACTTGAACAGTTTTTTTAAACAAGCCGCCTATCTCAAAGGCGTCGTCCATGCGGCGAATGTGACCGACCAACAGAGCGCTCTTATGAAATTAGGCTCGGTGGCAGCCTGTCATCTTCTGAAAGATTTTGGGATTGAGCCGATCGCGCAGATTGTTTGCCGTGATAAGAATCGCATTGCGCTTCAGTCCGAAGTGCTTTCCGCCGCGGTGTTGGGAATTCAAAACATGCTGGTTCTTACCGGCGACCCCGTCAAGATAGGCGATCACCCCGATGCAAAACCGGTTTTCGATGTGGACGCTGCGGATCTAATGGCGCTGATTCAAAAAATGAACGGTGGAATGGACATGACTGATCATCCACTGGACGGGGTGCCTGGAATTTGCGTGGGAGCCGCTCTCAACCCTTGCGTTGACGATGTGGAAACAGAAATCTCCAAGACACGCCGAAAAATAGAAAAAGGTGCTCAATTTTTTCAAACGCAGGGCATTTTTGAAATTGCCCGCTTTAAACGCTTTATGGATCGCTACCAAAAAGAGGGCTTTAAAGTCCCAGTGCTAGCAGGAATCATCCCTCTCAAATCCGTAAAAATGGCCAATTTTATGAACGAGAAAATCCCCGGTATTTTTATCCCTCAAGAGATGATTGCCCGATTTGAAAATCAGCCCCAAGCCAAGAAAGAATCCATCAAAATCGCCTGCGAGATCATTGAAGCCGCCAAGCCCTATTGCCAGGGAGTTCATTTGATGGCGATTGGGTGGGAAGAGTTGATTCCTGAGATTGTTCAAAGCATCTAGCAGCCTTAACTGCCTGATAAAAAAGGCACTTTTCCCATTTAATCAAAAAAGCTTATCTTAATAAACGTAACCCATTTAATTAGTATGGCTTATAAATCTTTACTTCTATGATAATTTGCTTTTATTGTCTTAAATCGGGAGGATTAGCGGCCTGTTAAAAAAAGTATGCAGGAGCTATTGACAATATGACAATATCGGGCATACTTCAAATATAGATTAAATAAGTTCCTATGTTTTAAGGTGTTGGGTGTCTCCAAAACGACAACCCAGTCCTCAGTCCTGCAGTCCTGGGACACGCACCTAATTCACGCATTGTTGGATAATCCTAAGGGGAAAATGCATTCAGACTAGACCGTACAAAAGTGGCAAATTTAAGGAGCTTTATGAATAAATTTAAACTAGTTTCTCTCGCAGGTCTCGGCATGATTGCCCTCACTATTCCTGTTTTTGCGGCAGAGAGGTCGACTGTTGCTGACCGCCTAATGCCTGAATCGCGATCTACCCAAGCAGTTGAGGCCGAAGTATCCCAGAAACAGACGATAGAGGATATAACTACGCAAATTGCGCATGAGGACCAGAAATTAAACGAGCAACAAAAGTCCGGTGTATCCAATACAAATCAGGCTGGTGGTGGGCTTGGAGCGAAACCAACCGCAGAGACTAAGGTTGGTGAGTTAGCAAGCGCTCCCGATAAACCCTCCCTTGGATCTACAAGTCAAGAGCAGCAGGGAACTAATTCCAATACAGACCCCGTGGGTCTGGAGCCTGCTACCTTTGATAGCTCCCATATCATCGATGGGCAAAGACAACAGCTGCTCGGATCGCTGAGAAGAGGCTTGAGAGAAAAGGAAGCAGAGAAAAATAAAATAGAAAAGAAATTAGATATAAAAAAGAAGGCGTTGGCGGAGCTTCTTGTTGACACGGATATTGATGCGCTAAAAAAATCGGTATATAGTGCTTTTGACGCATACGAGCAAGCCGAAGCTGAGTATGCCGCTATTGATGAAGATGACCAAGAAGGACTAGACGCGCAAAAGAAAATCGTCGAAGGGCTTCACGAGGTTTATCTCAAAAAGGCGGCTACGTATCAGGCGGCGCGTGAGCTAATAATGGCCATCTATGAATTAGATCTCCAGATTATTAATCTCCAAAATGAAATAAATAGAATTTTAGCAGATATTAAGAAGGTTGAAGAGCAGCCGTAAAAAAAATCATAAGGGCTTAAATAAAGCAAAGGGGTCAAATCTCCTCTTGGCTATATTGAAATTTCTCTACCGTCCGGTAAATATAAAATTGTGTAGCTCGCCAAGATATTTGAGGCAGGACGCGAATTTTTTATAAGCTCTGCAAGAAATGTTAAGATAGGGCTCCTTGAATATGATATATCAATATGATATACTTTTGATATATAAGGGGGTGACCTATTTATGCCTGTAATGACAAAAAGAATATTAGTAAATCTTCCCAGTAAACTATATGAGGATTTGAAGACTTTGGCCAAGGCGGAGTACAAATCTATCTCTGGTGTTATCCGAGAGTCCATTCTTGATAAGCTAGAGGGCGGAATCTCAAAGAGCGAGACAGATTTCATTGAGAAGGGCAGATCCGAGCACCGCCAAGGCAAGGGTGTGAATTGGCGATCAGTAAAGCGTGGCTAGCTACAAAGTCATCCTCCAGTCTCAGCCTGAGAAATACTACCAAAAAACTCAGGCGAAGATCGCCAAGGCGATTGAGAAGTGTTTTGAGTTGCTTGAAGACAATCCCAGACAGCGTCTAGGAAAACTCAAAGAGCTTAAAGGTTATGACAATGTTTATCGCTACCAGGTAGGACACCTAAGAATCATCTACGAAATCCACGAGGATAAAAAAGAAGTCTCTGTCATGAGTATTTGGCCGCGAGGAGACGTTTACAAAAAACTATAGAAAATAGGGCCTCTATTTGGATAATACTTTTTTGAAGAAATCTAAGAGTTTGATTTGCGGGGATGTGGCAGTAGGTCGAATCGTTTCTTTAAACCAACGCCCCCTAACCCCCTCTTTGAATTAAAGAGGGGGGAGCGCGCTAATTCCAGATCTTTACAAAAGACAGGGGAGCCCAGCACATTCATACCCCCTCTTTACTAAAGAGGGGGCTAGGGGGCGTTGGTCAAAGTAAATTTGGCATTACGTTTGCACCGGACATTGTTCAAGAAATAGGAATAGGCTCAAGCATCCCACTTAAAAAGCCCTCTACGATTCCCACCTGTTCTGTATTATAATGACAGGCTTATGTTAAAAAATACCTTTTTCAAAAAATCAATCAAGCGCGGCACGAAGTATGTCATGCTCACTGCCTACGACGCCCTGACCTCCCGTGTGCTTGAAGCGGCAGGGGTTGATTTCATTTTGGTTGGGGATTCGGTAGGCATGGTGCTTTTGGGCTATCCCAACACCTCTTGCGTTACCATGGATGAAATGATTCACCACGCCAAAGCGGTGCGGCGGGGGGCTCCCAAAAGTTGTGTGGTGGGGGATTTGCCAAAAAAAGGCGTAGAGAAGGGGCCTAAGCAAGCACTGTTATCTGCCAAGCGTTTTAGGGATGAGGCAAAAATAAATGTGGTCAAGATAGAGTGGGGAAAAGACTGTCTTCGGTCGACCGAGTCGATCGTTCGTCAAAAGATTGCCGTGCAGGGGCACGTCGGCCTGACTCCTCAGGCGGTTAAAAATGCTACTGGATTTAGGCTTCAGGGGAAAACAGCAGTCACCGCCTTAAAAATTTTTAAACAGGCGAAAGCGTTTGAAAGTGCTGGCGCATCACTCCTTCTTTTGGAGTGCATCCCCTGGCAATTAGCTAAACTGATTCAAGAAAATGTAAGCATTCCCACAATCGGTATTGGCGCGGGGCCTTACTGTGATGGACAAGTACTTGTGTTTCAGGATTTAATCGGTATGTTTGATCAATTTAAACCAAAATTTGTCCGGCGGTATGCCGAAACTTCGGCTGAGGTTAAAAAAGCGGTGGTTGGTTACGCTCGCGATGTGCGCCAAAACCGTTTTCCTGGACTGGGCGAAAGTTTTAGCTTGGACGCTGTGGAGTTTGAAAAATTAAGGCTAGCTGTAAAAAGAGGTCAGACGCGATGAATTTTCTATTTTTTTTAGCGGCTTTTTTATTTTATTTTGTAACCCTTGCTTTTTGTTTTACTCGTTTTGAATCGCGGCATCATCCGGCTCGCTATTTCGTCCTGTTTTCCTTACCCGTAGCAATGCTTGTTTTTCTTTTTGCTGTTATTTATCTCCACCCAATAACGCAAGACGCCGCTGATCGGGAGCCAACCCGCTGGCTATGGCTGCATTTGGGTCTGATCCTTTCGGGTTTGGCGGGCCTTCTGACAGCCGTCTCCAGCGCCATGATGTATCTTTTGCAATCCGCACAGCTTAAATCCAAACACCTGAAAAACTATTTTTTTAAACTTCCGTCGCTGGATTCTCTGGACCGCGTGCATTTTATTTCACTGGTGTGGGGCTGTGTACTTTTTTCATTGGGAATCTTAAGCGGGATTCTCTGGGCGCAAAACTTAAAAGAGCTGGGCCAGTGGCTCGGCGACAAGAAAGTCATTCTCTCACTGGCAACTTGCCTGATGTATTGGGGAATTCTTTTTTTACGCTTTTCATCCCTGCGCCGCGGGCAAAAAATTGCCATTGGAACTGTTTTTGTTTTTATCCTTTTATTTGTGACGATTGTCAGCTCGCACGACGTGAGTCGTTTTGCCGGGAGAGTTTGATGGAAATCCTAGTGATGGGTTTAAATCATAAAACGGCGCCGGTTGAAATTCGCGAAAAACTTAGTGTGCCTGCCAATGAGGCGATGGGCTTTCTAAAGCGTTTTGAGCAAAAGAGGATATTTGACGAGCAAGTGCTTCTTTCGACATGCAATCGCACTGAAATTTACGGTGTCGTCCAAAACCATGCCGAAGCCGTGGATGCCGCTAAAAGAATTTTGTGTGAATACTCGCATCTGGATTTAGCTTCCTTTGAAGATAAGCTTTATGTGCTTAAACAACCGGATTCGGTTAGGCATCTTTTTTCCGTGGCCTCAGGGCTTGATTCGATGGTAATCGGGGAAACTGAAATCACCGGTCAGGTGAAGGAGGCTTATCTCGCGGCTCACCAAAACCGGCACACCGGCAAGGTGCTGAATAATCTTTTTCAGCGCTCCCTGAAGGTGGCTAAGAATTTACGAACTCACACAGAGATAGGTGTTGGCCGTGTCAGCGTCGCATCGGTGGCAGTGGATCTGGCCGAAAAAATATTTGATGATTTAAAAGGGGTTCGTGTCATGGTCATTGGGACAGGCGAAATGGCGGCGCAACTTTTAAAAGCTATGACCGGTCACGGCGCACGAGCGCTAATCGTCTCCAGTCACCATGAAGAACGGGCGCGGGAACTTGTACGGGAATTTGGCGGGGAAGCGGTGCCCTACGAACTCTTTGAGAAAAAAATGGGCGAGGTGGATATTCTTTTAACTTCTACATTTTCCTCTCACTGCATCGTTACTGAAAATCAGGTTCGCTCCTGGATGAGGGCGCGCCACGACAAACCTCTCTTTCTTGTTGATATTGCTATGCCCCGAAACATAGAGGCATCCACTGAAAAAATGGACAACGTTTACCTTTACAATATCGATGACTTGAAAGAAATTGCGGATAAGAACAAAGCGCTTCGGGAAGGACAGCTTGAAACCTGCGCCCATCTGGTGCAAGCGCAAACTCAGTACTTCATGGATTGGCTTTTTAAGGAATTTAACTCAAAGATTGCGGCTTCCGGATCATGAAGCCAAAACTAAAAATTATCCGGATTGGCTCAAGAGGAAGTTTATTGGCTCTGACGCAAGCGCACGGGGTAATGCGAGCTCTTCAGCAAAAAAACCCCAAATATTGTTTCAAGCTTTCAGTGATTAAAACTACCGGCGATGTGTATCAAGGGGTAGAGCTTTTTAAAAAAAATAATATCGGTGTTTTTACTAAAGAAATTGAAAAGCGCCTTCTTTCTGGCGATGTGGATATTGCCGTGCATAGTCTAAAGGACTTACCTACCGATGTGCCGCAGGGTCTTGTGCTGGCCGCATTTCCCGCCAGACTAGACACTCGAGATGTTTTAATTTCAAAGAAAAAGTACACGCTTAAAACGCTTCCCAAAAATGCTACCGTTGCCACCGGTAGTCCGCGTCGCAAAAGGCAACTGCAAATTTTGCGTCCCGATCTACGCGTGGTTGACCTGCGGGGCAATCTCGACACGCGGGTTGGGAGAGTACTTAAAAATGATTTTCACGCGATTGTGGTGGCTCGGGCGGGCCTGTTACGCCTTAAGCGCTATCTAAAATACGCCACGCCTATTCCGTCACATCAGATTTTACCGGCGGTGGGTCAGGCGGCGCTGGGTCTTGAGGCTAGGATCGACGATGTGACCACCTTAAAAATGCTGACTCGTCTGGACCATGCGCCGACCCGGGCGAGGGTAGGCTGTGAGAGAGCCTTTTTAAAAACTCTTCACGGCGGCTGCCGCGTGCCCGTTGGAGTTAACTCCAAAATTTACAGAGGAAAAATTGAATTACAAGCTTTCGTATTCTCAACGCTTAACAATCGATGGATTTCAGGAATTTTGAGCGGTTCGGTTAAAAAATATGAGGCCGTGGGAATAGCCCTCGCCAAAAAACTTCTCTCTCGGGGTGCGGGTAAGCTCATGCAAGAAGCGCGCGATGATGGAGCGGTATCATGAAGGGACTTGTTTCCTTGGTGGGCAGCGGGCCGGGAGATCCAGGGCTTCTAACTTTAAAAGCTCAAGAATGTTTACGCCAAGCGGATCTAATTGTGTACGATTATTTAGCAAATCCTGATCATTTACGCCACGCCCAAAAAAATGCGGTTAAAATTGGCGTCGGGAAAGGTTTTCGACACAAACTTCTTTCTCAAGAAAAAATTAATCGTTTGATTATTTCTTCCGCTCAAAAGGGAAAGCGCGTCGTTCGGCTCAAAGGAGGCGATCCTTATCTTTTCGGCCGCGGCGGGGAGGAAGCACTGCTTCTTGAAAAAAACAAAATCCCATTTGAGGTTGTCCCCGGAGTCACAAGCGCCACGGCCTGTGCGGCATATGCTGGGATTCCTCTGACTCACCGAGATCATAATTCGTCGATTACATTTTTGACTGGGCATCGCGCTCAAGATGATAGCCTTGACTCCATCCCTTGGAAGAAAATTGCGGGCATTGGCGGCACGCTGGTCATTTACATGGGATTGTATAATCTTCCCAAAATCGCCAAACATCTGATTCTTGCGGGAATGCCGCCTGCTACCGCCGTTGCCGTCATTCAATGGGGAACGCTTCCGCAGCAGAGAACGGTGGTAGCGCCGCTAGGAGACATTGCGCTAGCGGTTAAAAAATCCAAGCTGGGGCCTCCCTGCATCATTTTAATTGGCGACGTGGTATCGCTAAGAAACAAGCTTGGCTGGTTTGAAAAATTACCGCTTTTTGGAAAAAAAATTCTAATCACGCGGGCGCCTGACCGGGCAGGCTCGTTTCGCCAGCAATTGACTGGCTTGGGCGCCGAAGCCATCGAAATGCCTCTCATCCAGATAGAGGAGCCGCCTGATTTTAAAAAAATGGACCAGGCTATCAATGATCTCAAAAAAGGCGATTGGGCAGTTTTTGCCAGCGCTTATGGGGTGGAGGCTTTTTTTAAAAGGCTTCACTTTCTGGGGCTAGACACACGCTATCTTGCTGGGATACACATTGCCAGTGTCGGAACAAAAACAAGCGCCGCCCTTCTAAATCATGGCGTCAATACCGATTTAGAACCTGAGCAATTTGAAAGCGCTGCTATTCTACGGGCGCTAAAAAAAGGCAAAAAAGAGATTAAAAACAAAAAATTTATTTTATTTAGGACTAATATCGCACCGCCCGATCTTGAGCAAAATTTAAAAAAAGCGGGCGCTCTGGTGAAGCCTGTGACGGCCTATTGCACAACAACCCCCAGCAAAATTTCGGCGGATCTTAAGAAAATGGTTTTGAGGGGCGAGGTCGATTTTGCAGCATTTACCAGCGCATCGACTGTAGAGGGATTTGTAAAGCACTTTGGCGCCAAGAGTGCGCGCAAAATCGCTCTTAAGACACATTTTTTAAGTATTGGCCCAGTGACTTCAAAAGCGCTAAAATCTTACGGACTGACGCCGTATTTGCAAGCCAAGACGTTTACGGTGGACGGACTGCTGGAAGCTCTGATTTTGGACCAGACCAAAAAAATGAAAAAAAAGAGAAAGCGATGACTCAAACCCAAATACGCCTGCGCCGTCTACGAGAAAATCCTGTACTGCGCTCAATGCTGCGCGATACCTTGCTTTCCAAAGACGACCTTGTTCAGCCCTTATTCGTCAAAGAGGGTCTTTCGAGCCCGACAGCGATTGACTCGATGCCCGGACAGTTTCGGCATTCCCTGAAAAGTATTGTTGCCCAAGCCCAAAAAGTTCAAGATTTGGGAATTCCCGCCATCCTTCTTTTTGGAATCCCAGCTAAGAAAGATAAGCTCGGCAAATCCGCTTTTGCCAATCACGGCATTATTCAGAGAGCTGTTTCGGCGATCAAGAAAAAGAACCCAAATCTTTTAGTGATTACCGATGTCTGCCTTTGCGAGTATCTAACTCACGGGCACTGTGGTCATGTTCAGGCGGGAAAAATTCTCAACGATACCTCGGTGGCAACACTGGCCAAAATTGCCCTTTCGCATGCGCGCTCAGGTGCCGATGTGATCGCACCCTCCGATATGATGGATGGCCGCATCGCTGCGATTAGAAAGATTTTGGATGCCAACCACTTTGAATCAACCCCCATTCTTTCGTACGCCGTCAAATACGCCTCCGCTTTTTATTCGCCTTTTCGCGAGGCGGCGGAGAGCGCGCCTGGTTTTGGTGATCGGCAAAGCTATCAGATGAACCCAGCCAACCGCCGCGAAGCTTTGCGGGAAGCCCAGACAGATCTTGCGGAGGGTGCCGATATCTTGATGGTGAAACCCGCACTTAGCTATCTCGACATCCTTCGTGACGTCCGTGAGCGCTTTCACTGTCCACTAGCCGCTTATAGTGTCAGCGGCGAATATTCGATGATCAAGGCAGCGGCAGCGCGCGGTTGGATTGATGAGAAAAAAATTGTTTTAGAGACGCATCTGTCGATGAAAAGAGCGGGTGCTAATTTTATCCTGACGTATTGGGCGCAGGATTTGGCGCGGTGGTTAAAGTCATGAGTGCCGGGTGGAAGCAGGCACAAGAAAACTTTGCTGGAGGGGTGAATAGCCCTGTAAGAGCCTTTAGATCCGTCGGCGGCGATCCCGTTTTGATGAAAAAAGGTCAAGGTGCTTATCTCTGGAGCACTGACAACCAAAAGTTTATTGATTTTTGCATGTCTTGGGGCGCGATGCTCCTTGGTCACGCTGAGCTCAAAACAGTGCAAGCAATCCAAGCACAGGCCGCCAACGGGACAAGTTTTGGGACATCGACGCCGTTTGAAACAAATCTTGCCGTCCTTATCAAAAAAGCGTTTCCTGACATCGAAAAACTACGTTTTACCAGCTCGGGAACGGAAGCCGCGATGAGCGCTATCCGTTTGGCGCGGGGTGTTACTGGGCGGGATCGGATATTGAAATTTGAAGGTTGCTATCACGGACACGCGGACAGTCTGCTCGTTAAGGCTGGTAGTGGTTTGGCTACATTCGGCACTCCAGACTCGGCGGGTGTGCCAGCTGATTTGGCACGTATGACAGCAACGCTTCCTTATAATGACTCTGAAGCCGTCCGCCATTTCTTCAAAAATGAAACGAAGATCGCTTGCGTCATTGTCGAACCGATAGCAGGTAATATGGGCGTTGTTCCCGCCAAGCCCGAATTTCTTAAAGCGCTGCGCGATGAATGTTCAAAAGCGGGCACCTTACTCATATTCGATGAAGTAATTTCTGGTTTTCGTGTCGGTTATGGCGGCGCGCAGCACCTTTACCAAATCCGGCCAGATCTAACCATCCTCGGAAAAATTATTGGCGGAGGCTTACCGGTGGGGGCGTTTGGTGGATCAACCAAGCTCATGGAGCATCTTTCTCCTTTGGGGAGAGTGTATCAAGCAGGAACACTTTCAGGAAACCCGCTTTCTATGGTCGCCGGCGCAAACACGCTATCACAACTATCAAAAATTTTTTATAAGCAGCTTAACCATAAAGCCGAACCCTTTCTTGCTCAAGTGCGTCTTATCTTTAAGAAGTATAGACAGCCGGCGTTGATTCAATCCCAAGGATCGATGTTTACTATTTTTCTGGGGAGCGAAAAAGTGGAGAATTTTTCGGATGCTAAAAAATGCGATACCAAAAAATTTGCCCGCTTTTTTCATTTGATGTTAAAAAATGGTCTGTATATTCCGCCCTCGCTTTTTGAGGCTTATTTTATCTCCCAGGCTCACACCGAGCGGGATTTGGAACAGGCATTAAAAAAGTTGGATAAAGCAGTGAAAGCTTTATAATACCCCTTATGAGTGTGACACAGCGCCCAACGCTTGACGAAATTTACGCTCCTATCGAGAGCGATTTAAGGGCTTTTTCCGACTGCCTTCGCCACGAGCTTTCGTCCAGTGACAACCTGATTCAGCAGATCCACGAGCATATTCTAAAAATGACAGGTAAGTTTTTGCGGCCGGCACTGACCATTCTCTCTTCGAAGGTGGGGGGCAAGAACCGCTCGGAGCCGATTAAGCTCGCCGCTGTCATCGAGCTTATTCACACCGCCACACTGGTGCACGATGACATCATCGATAATTCTGATTTTCGTCGCAATCAGCCGTCTGTCCACGCTCGCTGGGGACGAGACCTCTCCATCATTTCCGGGGATTATCTTTACTCAAAAGCATTTTTGCTTTTAGCGGGGCTCAACAATACGATTCTTAATCAAGCTCTTGCCCTATGTGCGCATACGCTTTGTGAGGGCGAAATGAAGCAGGTGGAAAAACGCAACCAATTCCTGATGTCCGAGGAAGAATATCTTAAAATCATTCACCAAAAAACAGCCTCTCTTTTTCAAGCCGCCTGCATGGGCGGGGCTTATTATTCGGGAACCAGCCAAAAAAATATAGAACAGATCGGCGATTACGGTTTTGGTTTGGGAATGGCGTTCCAAATAGTGGATGACTGCCTGGATTTGGTGGGGGAAACCAAGAGTCTTGGGAAAACCACGGGCCTGGATTTGACAAAAAATGACGTAACCTTGCCCCTTCTGTATCTCTTGCAAGGCTTAGACCTAGCGGGCCGTGACCGGCTGATTCATCGGATGAAAAACAATGAGATTTCTTTTGATGAAATAAAAAAAATGGCTCTGGAAGAAAAAGCGGTGGATCGTGCTTTGGCGCGGGCTCGAGGCTATATTGATCAATCCCTGCAAAGTTTGAGCGGGATTGCGCCGTCTGTCTACCGGCAAAGCTTAGAACAATTGGCGCATCATTGCATTGACCGAGTGCGTTAATTTTTGTATTATCACTATTACCGAAGTAAAACTTAAGGAGTTTCTATGTTTGGAGTAGGTCTTCCCGAACTTTTGGTCGTCTTGTTAGTGTGTCTTTTGCTTTTTGGTGCTAACCGCCTGCCGGATATCGGCAAAAGCCTGGGAGAGGGGATCCGAGAATTTAAGCGGGCCATGAAGGACGACTCCCATGAAAGCAAAAACGATTCAAAGCCCAAAGAAAACCCTAAAAGCTAAGCCCTAAAACCTACCTCTGAATGAAAACTCGCGTAGTAGTCGCCATGTCTGGCGGCGTAGACAGTTCTGTGGCGGCCTATCTTCTTAAGGAGAGTGGGCATGAGGTTATTGGCGTCACGATCAAAACGTGGTCGAATGATGAATGCCGCGATGAAAAATCCAAGGGATGCTGCTCTATCCGCGACATTGATGATGCCCGCTCAGTGGCAAGAAAATTGGACATCCCTTACTACATTTTAGACTTGTCAGCTGACTTTAAAGAAAAAGTAATCGATTATTTTGTTGATGAGTATCTGGTAGGGCGCACCCCCAACCCCTGCATCGAGTGCAACAACCACATCAAGTTTGGCCTCTTGAGAAAAAAAGCAGATGAATTGGAAGCCTCTTTTATTGCGACGGGCCATTATGCCAAAAAAGGTTTTGACGAAGCCAGTGGCCGTTATTATATCCAAGAAGGGGATGATCTTTCCAAAGACCAGTCTTATGTTTTGTCTGGACTCAATCAGGAGCAGTTAGCGAAGACGCTTTTACCTATTGGTGACATGGAGAAAAGCCAAGTGCGCGAGATAGCGGGCAAATTGGGATTACGCGTATTTGACAAACCGGACAGCCAGGAAATATGTTTTGTCAAAACCAACTATGTGGATTTTTTAAAAAAAACCGTACCGGAGCGCTTGCCTTCGAAGGGTAATTTTACTAACCAGAGCGGGCGGGTGATGGGAACACATGAAGGCAGTCATCTTTTTACCATCGGCCAGAGAAAGCGTATCCGGATCACCAACCTAACACCCTATTTCGTCACCGCCATTGACACCCAAAAAAATGAGGTGCAAATCGGCTCTGAAAACGAGCTTTTAGCGCAGGAAATGATTGTGCATCGAGTGAACTGGCAGTTAGGCCCCAGAACAGGGGCTATTGAGGCAAAAATCCGCTCTCGGCATGGCCGCGCTAAGGCTGTAATTCTTTCTTTTGATTCTAGCGAAGTTCGTGTAAAATTTGAACTTCCACAGAAAGCGGTAACCCCAGGGCAGGCCGCTGTTTTCTATGATGATCGCAATCGAATTATCGGCGGGGGATGGATTAAGCGCGCATTCGCGTACCATGAAGCCTTGGAGCCTAAAACAGTTTAGGCGATGTAGCTCAGCCTGGTTAGAGCGAGTGCTTCATAAGCACTATGTCACTGGTTCGAATCCAGTCATCGCCATTAATTATGTTGTATTTCTTAAGGAGAGATCGCAATGGATGGAAGGCTCCCGGAGGATGAACAGGAGCGCAGAAAGTTTGCCCGTATTTCCAACCACTTTTTGGTGCGCTCTTGCAAAGCCGAACACGCTTCCATGGATCCTGAGAAAATAATCGGCATTGTTCGTGATATCAATTTTCGCGGTTTAGCGTTTCTGACGAATCAGGATTATAGAGTCAATGACAAGCTTGAATTAGAAATAGAGCTTGTTGGTTTTAAGGGCCCAGGCGGCACCGCAGGAGGCCTCTTAAATTCAGCTGCGATCACCACACAAGCCACGGTGGCTAGGACGGAAAACTTTGGCCCGGGATTCAGTTTGGTCGCGGCTTTGTTTGATTCTCTTGAAAAGGAGGATGAGGACTTACTGGCGCGAGCCCTCTCATATCAGCAAGCAATGGATGCGGCCTAAGCAGCGAAGCAAAAACCGGCATTTTTTAGCATTTTTGACTTTATAAAAGTCATTAGGTATAATACTCAGTATCACTTTATTTACTACTTCCGCCTTAAAGCGAATTTATCCCAAGCTTTCCGCTTATGGATAAGATCGTCAAACGCGGCCAACACGGAGTCTAAAATGAAAAAGTATATTCTAGGTTTGGTTTTGTTTTTTGGTGTGGTTAATTTGGCTTATGCAGAAATTGCTTCAGAGAACGGAACGCCCGCCGTGGAAGGTCAGACAACAGTAACTGATAAAACAACGGTTACTACGGTCAATACTGTGGTCGAAGGATCTTCCACTGCCGCAGAAACCAAAGAAGTTGCAGCGCCCGCAGAAATTGCCGCCGCGCCTGCAGAAGCAACAACCGCTTCTACCCAAGCAGATCCAACCGAGAATCTTGAGTTTATTTCTGGGGAAGTAAGCGCTATTGACGAAGCCGCCAATACAGCGACTATCAAGCTTTATGGCGAGACAGAAAATACACCGGGTGATAAATCAATCACGGTGCAAGTTGATGCTTCAACCGATATTACCGACGGCGAGAAAGACCGGACACTTAAGTCGCTTACCAGCGGAACAGAAGTGGACGTTGAGTACGATCCGGCGTCAAGCAAGGCAACCTATATTTTCGTTTATTAAGCTATCGTTTTAATTTTGTTTTCACCCTCGGACGAACCAAGGAATTTTATCGGTTCGTCCGAGCTTTTTTTTTAAGCCATGCGTGAACTTCTTGAAAAAATTCAAAAAACAAACCAGCGGCATGATCTATTTCGCAAAAACGATGCTCTCGTAGTTGGTGTTTCCGGAGGACCGGATTCAACCGCCCTGTTTCTGCTTCTAGCAAAACTTAAAAAAAAATACAATCTACGCTTGATCGCGGCGCACATAAACCACCATTTTTCAAAAAAAGAATCCATGAGATTCGAACGTTTTGCCTCGGAGTTGGCGCGTCGGCATAACGCCCCTTTTTTTAAGAAATCGATAAGTGTCCGGGTTTTGGCAAAAAAAAATAAAAAAACTGTCGAAGAGATGGGTCGCATTGCCCGCTATGATTTTTTTCGCAAAGTAGCTTCTTTGAACAACGCAAAAATTATCGCCACGGCGCACACCATGGATGATCAAGCCGAAACCATGCTGATGCGGGTCGCGCGCGGCGCTGGCCTAAAAGGTCTTGCTGGCATTCCCGTCAAAAGGAGGGAGGGCGCCTGCACCGTTGTGCGACCGCTCATCGGAGCCTCTAAGAAACAGATTTTAACTTTTCTAAAAAAAACCCGGGAATCGTTTTGTGTGGACAAGTCTAACCAGAGCGACATTTTCACGCGCAATCGTGTCCGAAACCGCCTTTTGCCCTGGGCCAAGAAAAATTTAAATCCTCGCGTTGTGGAAAGCCTGTCTGATCTAGGCTGTATCTGTTGGGAGGCGCAGAGTTTATTGGAGAAGCTGGGCCAAAAGGCGCTTGGCTCATGCCTTCTAGAAAAAAAACCATCCAGCGTTGTCCTGTCTGCAAAAAAAATGGCACGCTTAGATCCTGCCGTTTGCTCGGAGACTATTTTTGCGGCATTAGCGCTTTTGACCGGCGGCCGGCTTCGCTTCGGATCTACCCACATCGGCGCGGTTCGGTCAATCCTGGAATCCCCTGAAAGCAACCTGGAAACTCACCTGCCCGGGCCTATCGTTGTCGCCAAAAATGGGGGCGCTTTGAGATTCTTTGACACCTCCAAAAAATAAGCTTATAATCCCTAAAATCACTAAAAAGAAGGGGGGTCTCTAATTTCATGTCAAAAGTAGAAGTTGGTCCTAATGAACCGTTGGAAAAAGCACTAAGACGCTTCAAGAAAAAAATTGAGCGTGAAGGAATTTTGAAGGTTCTGAAAGCGCGTAAACACTACGAAAAGCCCAGCGAAATCAAACGCCGCAAAGCCCGCGCTTCAAAAAGCCGCAAGAAATTCTAATTAAATGACTTCTCTCTGGCGCAGCCGCCAGGGGTGAGGCCAAAGGAACTTAAAATGTCAGAAGAATCCCGCCAGGAAACCCCCGGCATCATCATCAAGAAAAAAGTGGATGAATCCTGGAAAAACGCGGTTGAGAAAGAAAAAACAACCGCGTTTTCTCCTTCTGAGTCTCCACAAGCCCCAAAAGAGGCGCCACCATCAGATCCAGGATTTTTGTACTTTATCTCAGGCTTGGGCATGCAAGCGCTTGCTTCTATGGGAGAGATTCCGGATGATAGCGGTCTAACTGGTCCCATTGATCTGGACCAAGCCAAGCAACTCATTGATGTCATCGAGATGTTGTCCAAAAAAACCAAGGGAAATCTTTCACCCGAAGAAGAGAATGCCTTCCGAGAGCTTCTTCGCCAACTACGTCTTAAATTTGTCCAAAAAAGCCGAGCTGTCTAACGTATCATGACTGCTATCGTCAGTTTTGTGGCTGGCGCGCTACTGGGTATCCTCGGCGCTTTTTTGTGGGGAGCCGCCCAACAGTCAACCGCCAAAAAAATGGCGTCGGGCCTTTACGAGGATGCTGAAAAAAGACAAAAAGAACAGATCGCCGAGATCGTCAAAAATCTTCAAGCCCAATTTGGCAGTCTCTCGCTTGACGCCCTTTCAAAACAAACCGATCAGTTTTTAGCGCTAGCCGGATCAAAATTCCAAAATGAAAGAGAGCTCAGCGGAAAAGAGCTTGAAACCAAAAAAATCTTAATTGATCATCAGCTAGAATCAATGAAGGATAAGCTCCAGAAAGTTTCAGATTTAGTCCAAAGCCTGGAAAAGGACCGCGAGAATAAGTTTGGAGAGCTGACCAGCGAACTTAAAAATACCAACCAGCAGGTAACCGCGCTTCATCAGGCAACAAGCACACTCAATGAGGCACTTGCCAATTCACGTGCCAGGGGACAATGGGGGCAGCGAATGGCCGAGGATGTGCTTCGCTTGGCTGGCTTTGCAGAGAATATTAACTATTTAAAAGAAAAAACGATTGAGGGTATTGGCTCGCGCCCCGACATCACGTTCCTCCTGCCCAAAAATTTAAAACTCAATATGGACGTGAAATTTCCCTACGATAATTATATGCGTTTTTTGGAAGCTCCGTCGGACGCGGATAAAGAAAAATTTAAAAGTATTTTTTTTAAAGATGTCCGCGCCAAGCTCAAAGAAATTACTTCCCGCGATTACATCAACCCCGAGCAAAACACGGTCGACTACGTCATCTTATTTGTTCCCAACGAGCAGATATTTTCATTCATTCATGAACAAGATCGGGACCTATTGGATTTGGGTTTAAAAAATAAAGTAATTTTTTGTTCGCCCATTACTTTGTTTGCGGTATTAGGGATCATCCGGCAATCAGTCGATAACTTTAGCCTAGAAAAAACATCGAATGAGATTTTGTCTCTCTTGGGTACGTTTAAATCTCAGTGGGAGAAGTTTCTTCAGAAGCTGGATGTGGTGGGTAAAAAAATTGAGGACGCACAAAAAGAATACTATCTGCTTTCTACTACCCGCAAAAGCCAACTTGAGAAACCGCTCAACAAAATCGATGCCCTAAGACAACAAAGAGGCCTTCTTGTATCACCCGAAGACCCTGTCCTTGAGATAGTTAGCGAAGAAGACACCTCTTCTGAGCACCCCTAAAAAACGCTTTTTTATCGCATTTCTTTTAATTGCAAATCATGGAGGCGGTTTGTTATAATCCTTATAACAAGATTTAGTGGTGCTTTTCGTTTTGACCACGACTAATAGATGTTTATAGATATTTCGCAACCTTTTTTTTATGCGCAATTGCCGCCTGATAGCGGTGGAGATTAAAAAATGGAGCAGCTTATAGCGAGTTTCCCAAAAAATAAATTCGAGGAAGTGCGGGTGGCAATCAAAGAATTTAAAGGTTATGATTTATTGGATATCCGGGTGTATGCCGCTACCAAAGACGGCGAGGAAAAGGTTCCTACGGGAAAAGGAATCTCTGTCAACGTCAGTCATTTTGCTGAGCTCAAGCAAGCTTTTTTGGCAGCCGAAAAGGTTTTGAAGGAGAACAATCTTCTTCATGAGTAAAATTATTGAAGCGCTTAAGGGCAGCCGACTATCTACAGCGGATCAGCCTACTCAAGAAAAAGAGATTCTTTTTGAGAGGACCAGCCGTGAAATGACACAGGAGCAGCTGGCTGAGATCTATTTTTCAGCCACGGGAAAACCCAAGCCCGTAGAAGCCCCGATCATCATCCGTGTGATCGAAAAACAAAGAATTGCTTCCGTTGTGCCATGGATAATCACATCGCTGGCTTTTTTGATAACTGCTTTTAGTCTTTTTTCTACCAAACGAATCTTTGTGGATATCCGTGTCGTGGATGAAAAAACAGCTTATGCGGTCAGCCAGAGCCAACCCACGGAAACTAATGACGAAAAAGTGCTTTCAAGTGAGAGTAGCCACTTTGATGAAGATCAAGGCAATAGCATTTCTTTGCAAGAATTTATTTTTGAGGGTGCCGCCTATCTCAAAAGCTCGCGAAACAGCAACCTCTTGACCCTCGTCAACAGCTCGGTAGCACCTTTTGCGCGAGCAACCATCAATTTTGATCGGCCGCTCAATATGCGCAGAGGAAAGATTGTGTTCTACGCCAAAGGGGCGAAGGGCGGGGAAAATTTGGCGCTGGCCCTGAAGGATGAAGACAACAACCAAGCTTTTTTGAGGGGTAAGAGGTACCCCTATCCTCAAGGACTTACCTCTTCATGGCAAAGAACGGAAATCGCGCTAACAGATCTTTCTAGTGAATTTAATCTTAAGAGCGTGACTACGCTCCGCTTTGAATTTGGATCAAAAGACACCGCTAACCGCCCCGGTGATACCATCCTCATCCGAGACCTTCGGTGGTTTTCAAACTAACGTCATGATAATCATTTCGGTCTCTAATCAAAAAGGGGGTTGCGGCAAGACGACCACAGCCATCAATCTGTCAGCGTCACTAGCATCCCTTGGCAAGAAGACCTTGCTAGTGGATCTGGATCCTCAGGCCCACGCGACGTACGGCATGGGTATTCATGCAGAAAAAATCACAGGCTCCATGTACAATGTCATGACGGACCAGGCCGAAAAAAAGAAGAAATTTATCGAAGATATCCTAGTCCCTGCCGGAGAAGGGTTGGATGTGGCGCCGTCCCACATCCTACTAAGCACAATCGAGCAGGAGTTCACCAACAAAGAAGAGTCTGTTTCCAGGCTTCATCAGATTCTTCACAGCCTATCATTTCCGTATGATTTTATAGTCATTGATTGCCCTCCAAGCCTCGGTTTTTTGACTTTCAATGCGCTGAGAACTTCTGATCTTGTAGTTGTGCCAGTCGAATTAAGTTCTTTTTCACTAATGGGTGTGGACAAGCTCCTTAGCATGGTGGAACTAATCCGTGTCAAACTTCAACACACACCCAAAGTATTAGCGCTGCCAACGATGGTCGATATGCGTACCAATCTTTCGCGCCACATGATGGACCAAATCCGAGAATCCTTTGGCGAACATGTGCTTTCAACCGCAATTCGTCAGACAGTCCACGTGCGCGAATCCCAGATGAAGGGGGTGCCGCTATTACGTCATTGCCCGAAATCCAAAGGAACGATTGACTACCTAGTTTTGGCCCAGGAAATCATGGCTAAAACGCTTCCTGAGTCTGAGTTTGCAGCGCTGACGCCGCCTAAGGGACGAGAGGTGGTTACCAATTTTCTTCGAGATTTTTCCGTTAGAACTGAAAGTGCTAGCGAAGTCTACATTGTGGGCGATTTTAATCATTGGTCTGTTTCTGAACAATCAAGGCTCTGGGAGAAGGAAAAAGGCATTTGGCAAAAAAAAGTTTTTTTGGGCCCAGGAAAACACCGTTACAAATTCATCATTGATGGCAATTGGGTAACAGACCCCTCCAACGATCACATCGAGCCAAATCCCTACGGCGGCGTTGATTCTGTGCTTGAAATTACCTGATTCATGCAGGCAAAACTGCCCTACCGAATCGTTGAGTCCAGGTTAATTTATGATGGTCACATGGTCCGCCTTGTCAAAGATCGCTTTATTCTAAACAGCTTAAAAAATAAAATCATCACCCGAGAGCTTGTGCAGCACCCAGGGGCTGTGGCTATTCTTCCTTTTGCCGACAAAAAACATCTTATTCTGCTGCGGCAGTTTCGCTATTCAGCAAAGGGAGATTTATGGGAAATTCCAGCCGGAACACTTGAAAAAAATGAAAAGCCCGCTTCCTGTGCTAGGCGAGAGCTCGAGGAAGAGACGGGTTTTCGCGCTGCCCGCTTAAAACGCCTGACTCGATTTTTAGCTGCACCGGGTATCTGCAATGAAATGATGACGCTTTACCGCGCTGACGGCCTTACGCCTGGCCAAAAGAAACTTGATCATGACGAATTCATTGAACACAAAAAAGTTTCTGTTTCTAAAGCGCTTCAAATGGTCCGGGGTGGTCAGATTCGTGACGCTAAGAGCATCATCGGCATTCTTTGGGCGGGCTATTTTCATGATTAAAGAAGCTAAAATATCCTCCGTGGTATCGCTTTTCCCATTACCTCAGTACGTCGTGGTCTTAGAGGACCTCGAAAAAACACGTCTTGTCCCTATTTGGATCGGAGTGCACGAGGGCACTGCCATTGCCCTTGAGATGCAAAAAGAGCGTTTTCCTCGGCCACTCACACACGATCTCTTGGTAAATATTATCCGGGCAATGGGTGGCCAAGTGGAAAAGGTGGTTATTAGCGACTTAAAAGATAATAGTTTTTATGCCATTCTTTTTATTCGCCAGGGAGATCGCGTGTTTGAGATGGATGCCAGGCCATCTGATTCCTTGGCGATTGCGGTACGAGTCCATTGCCCCATTTTTATCGACGAGAAAGTCCTCCAAAAGTGCCCGCCCTTGTCATCGGGCCCTATTTCCTCCGAGGACATCGAAAAATTTAAAAAAGACTTAAAAAACATGACGCCGGAAGAATTTTTTAAGGGGTTGGAGGAAGCGCCGCCCAACGAGGAGCCTAACCCAGAATCCTACGAGGATGACGAAACCTCGGAAGACGATGAAGACAAGTAAGATTAATCAGTTTTAATCCAATTTTGCTTATTAATTATCTCGTGCTAGAATTGACCGATAAAACAGAAAGGAAATACCCGCTATGAAAAACATCAAGATGATCTTCGTTGCAGTTTTTTTTATTTCGACGTTGGCGGTAACAGCGCAAGCGCAAGAGTATGCCGCTCGATCGGCAGAAAAATTGGGGCGCGGCTTAGCCGATACCACGCTTGGATGGACAGAGGTTTTTAAGAGTCAGGAAAAAATAACCGACAAGCACGGCCTAGTTGCCGGCATTTTTTGGGGAACCACGGATGGTCTTGTGAATTCCGTAAAGAGAACAGCGACGGGTCTGGGCGAAATCGCTACTTTTGGAATTAACAACCCGGAAAGCGTTAACGAGGATGACAAGCCTGAGTTTCCGCTAACCAATAATCGTGCGGGTTACCGACCAAAAAATTACGAGTTTTAATTTTTTCCAAACGGCTCGCCCAGTTTTTGAGATTGTGCTCAAAGGGAGAGCTTGTCCTAGATAGGAATTCTCTTTCAAGTGCCAGAATGCCTGCGGTCTTACCCAGCCTATGACTAAAAAATATATCCTCAAGAGCATTCCCTCCAACGCATCGCTAAGCATTGATTACCAAAATGAACTCAATGCCTCGCAGTATGAAGTAGTGACCACCGCGGACGGACCGTGCCTGGTTCTGGCCGGTGCCGGCAGCGGTAAAACTCGCACGCTGATTTACCGCGTCGCTTATCTTTTAGAAAAGGAGGTTCGTTCGGAAGAGATACTTTTGGTGACCTTTACTAACAAGGCCGCTAATGAGATGAAAACTCGTGTGGAGGGGCTTCTTCAGGGGAAAGCCAAAAATCTTTGGTGCGGCACATTTCACCATATCGGAAACCGTCTGCTAAGAGCCTATGGAAATCTTATAGGACTTGCTCCTGACTTTGGCATTCTCGATGATGAGGACAGCCGTGACTTGGTGAAAGCCTGCATCAAGCCCTTCGAACCCAATGGACGCGATATGAAATTTCCAAAACCCGGGGTGGTGCAATCTGTTTTAAGTTTTTCTGTCAACGCCAAGCGCCCAGTGCGCGATGTGGTGCTTCAAAATTATCCTCACTTGATTTCATTCATTCCTGAATTTGAAAAAATAAAAATTCAATATGATGAAAAGAAGAAGAAAAGCAACAATTTGGATTATGACGATCTCCTGCTTAAGTGGGTTGAACTTTTAAAAAAATCAGACGTGGCCAGAGAAAAGTTGACACGCCAGTTTCGTTATTGTCTGGTGGACGAGTATCAAGATACCAATCGCATTCAGCATGAAATCATTCAAATTCTTTCCAGCCACCATAAGAATGTGCTCGTTGTCGGAGATGACGCCCAGTCGATCTATTCGTTTCGCGCTGCGGACATTAAAAACATCCTCGCGTTCCCTGAATATCACGAAAACGCAAAAATTTTTAAATTAGAAACCAACTACCGATCCACTAAGCCAATACTTGAATTGGCAAACAAAAGCATCAGCCATAACGTGCATCAGTTTCCCAAGACATTGAAAAGCCTGCAAAAAGAGGGTTCGCTGCCACAGTTGGTAAAAGTCCGAGACGCTCGCCAGCAGGCGGCCTTTATCGGCCAGAGAATCATCGAGCTAGGCGAGACGGGGGCTGAGCTTTCAGAGATTGCGGTACTATTTCGAGCTCACTATCAAGCGGCCGAGCTGGAACTAGAGCTAACCAAGCGGGGGATTCCCTATTTAGTAAGGGGAGGTATCCGTTTTTTTGAGCAGGCGCACATCAAAGATGTTTTGGCCTACCTAAAAATTATCTCCAATCCCGCCGATGAGTTGGCTTGGAGCCGCGCGCTCACGCAGCAGCCCGGTATAGGCGCTGGTTTCGCCGAAAAAATTTTTAAGGCGGTCGAAAATGAAAAAGGCGATCTCGTCAAGGTGTCGTCGGTTGAATTTGGTCAAAACATGCCGCCTCGTGTGCGTGACGGACTTAACGGCTTTAAGAAAATTTTGAAGAGCTTGGTGCGCGAAGGGATTCAAGATCATCCGGACATGTTGATTGAAGAAGTGCTCGATAAGGGGTACAACAAGCATGTTTTGATGAATTTTGAAAACGCGCAGGAGCGTCTGGAGGATTTGAGAGAGCTGGTCAACTTCGCTCACACGTACAAATCTCTGAAGGATTTTCTGGCCGACGCGACACTGCGCGAGGGTTTTCGGGGTGAGAGTTTCGCCAAGGACGGTGAGCAGGGAGAGCTTTTTCAGCAATTGGTGCTTTCCACCATTCATCAGGCCAAGGGGCTTGAATGGAAGGCGGTATTTGTGATTAGCCTCTCTGAGGGTCTTTTTCCTCATGCCAAATCCATGGCTTCGGAGGAAAATTTGGAGGAAGAGCGAAGGCTTTTTTATGTGGCGGTAACCCGTGCCAAGGAAGAACTGGTGCTGATTCACCCGATGACGCGGTTTGACTATCAAGCGGGGACTATCATCAACCGACCCTCCGTTTTTATTGCGGAACTGCCGGCCAGTGTCTATGATGAAATTGAGATCGAAGAAAGCGAAGAAGAAAAAACAATCTACCTGGAGTAATATGAATAAAAAAGCATCGCTTCTGACCGTCTTTATTGTTGTTATGATTGATTTGATTGGTTTTGGTATCGTGCTTCCGGGTCTTGAGACCTACGCTGCCGATTTTGGGGCGTCTGCTCTTCTCACCGGACTTATTTATAGTTCTTATTCATTCGCACAGCTTATTTTTTCCCCGATTTGGGGCTCTCTGTCGGACCGCATCGGACGACGGCCGGTGATGATGATTAGCACACTCGGCGCTTCAGCCGCCTACCTTTTATTTGCGTTCAGCCACTCGCTTTGGATGCTTTTGTTCTGCAGGATTTTTGCAGGCGTCATGGCGGGAAATATTTCAGCAGCGCAAGCCTATGTGGCAGACGTTACCGAAGAAAAAGACCGCGCCAAGGGCATGGGGTTGATTGGCGCCGCATTTGGCATCGGCTTTGTGGTGGGTCCCGCGCTGGGCGGAATCATCCTGAAATTCTTTCCAGGCAATCCCTTTAATGTCATTGGTCTTTTAGCGGCCGGTTTGTCTTTTTTGAGCTTTTTTCTTGTCATGACGTGTTTGCCGGAATCCCGCAGCAAAACAAATCCTGAGGCAGGCAATGAGGTTGTCCGCTCGGGCGTCTTCACAAAACTTTTCTGGACCCGCCTAAAAAAAATCAATTCGGATAGCCGTGGTGTTTTTCTTGGGCTTCTCATCAATGTGTTTCTTTTGACGCTGGGACAGGCCAGTATCTACGTGGCGTTTCCAAATTTCTGCCGCACGCAGCTTCATCTGCCGGTGTCGGCGGTCTACCGTCAGTACATCCTAATGGGCTTGGTGGCCGTGGTAATTCAAGGCGGGTTGATCCGTGTCTTAGCTAAAAAATTCCCAGAACGCAAAATTTTTTGGCTGGGCAGTCTTCTTCTGGCCCTTGGACTTGGTTCTATTCCTTTCGCTCAAAACATTACGTCCTTAACCGCAGCTATGATGATCATGACCGTTGGCGCAAGCTTAGCCGTGCCGGTACTAACCAGCATGATTTCCAAAGAATCCTCTCCTGAGAATTACGGCATGATACTGGGCATCTCGCAAAGTTTTTCAGCGATGGCGCGAGCCGTTGGACCGACGTGGGGCAGTGTGCTATTGGGCGTATCTTTCCACGCGCCTTTTGTCATCACCGCAGTTCTAGTACTTTTGACGTTGCGGGTAGGCTTCACCAGCAAAGCATCCGCTGTCCGTTGACAGCTCTCCAAAGTTTTGACATAATCTCGCTATTCCCATGACAGAAAAAATAACTAATCCTGTTCGAAAGCTTTTTTTTGGGCTGTTTATATTCCCGCTAGTGATCGCGGTGGGAATGGCAGTGCTTCTTTGCAGTGTGGTGCTGGTTACCAATGAAAAAGAGACGCCAGAAACTCTTATCGGCGCCATCAAATCAGGCACGCCGTCCAAGCGCTGGCAAAAAGCGTTTGAACTTTCCAATGAGCTGAATAAAACTCATGGTCAGGCACCGCTGAACGCAGGCTTACAAAAAGAAATTCTCTATATTTTAAATGATTCTAGCGGCTACGACGAAAAAACACGCAGTTATATGGCAATGGCACTACATCATTTTCCAGGCAATGAATCAGTGACAGCGTTACAGAAAGCACTTAAAGATTCTTCACAAGAAGTTCAGATTGGCGCGCTCTGGACGCTAGGTTCTCTTGGCGCCAAAACAGCCACTTCGGACATTGAGTCTTTTTTGACCGCTGAAAAATCAGAGCTTCGTAAAATGGCCGCTTATATTTTAGGTGTGTTAGGCGAGAAGTCATCGGTACCAAAAATACGACCTCTTTTAAATGATGTGACGCCAGACGTCCAGTGGAATGCGGCGCTTGCTTTGGCGCGCCTTGGTGACATTTCAGGCTACAAGGTGCTAACGGGAATGCTGGATCGCCGCCAATTTTCTGAAGCAGGAACACAAGAAGCTCAGATTGAAGCGGCGATGATCAACGCTATCAAAGGATTGACCTTGATTCAAAACCCCGAATCGATTAAAATCTTTGAATCTATTTCGCGTGAAGATAAGAATATGAAAGTGCGTCAAGCCGCGATTGATGCGCTTAACTATCAAAAAAAAATGAATAAGAATCTATGAGCGACGGCACTACTCAACCAGCAACAACAGGTCCCACAGCGATTCCGCCGCAAACTCCATCTACCGTCAAACCAGCGCCATCCAATCCCGCCAATACCGTTATGGGACCTGATAAAATTGATCGGCGTACGTTTATCTCGTGGGCAGGGGTGGCGTGGGTAAGTTTTGCCGCGGCCACCGGAGGGGCGCTTTCCATTGTTCTACGTTTTCTTTTCCCGAATGTTTTATTTGAACCCCCGACCGCGTTCAAGGCCGGCTTACCCAGTGATTACGAAGTGGGTGTGGTGGATGAGCGTTGGAAAGAAAAGTTTGGCGTATGGATGGTCCGCACAGCCGAAGGAATCTATGCCTTGTCGACCACTTGCACTCATCTAGGCTGCACACCCAATTGGCTCCCGGGTGAAGCAAAGTTTAAATGCCCCTGCCACGGAAGCGGTTTTTATAAAACCGGAATTAATTTTGAGGGACCTGCGCCACGACCTTTAGAAAGATACCGTATTTCTTACTCAGAAGACGGACAGATCGCGATTGATATGAGCAAAAAATTTCAACAGGAAAAAGGGGAATGGAACAACCCCGAATCCTTCCTGACGGTCTAAGACGGTTACACCCTATATAAGGAAGCGCTATGGCAGATCCCGCACCAAAACCAAAATTTGACCTCGGAAAATACATCACTGAGACGCAGCTTTACAAATCCATGTTCCGCCATGGCTACACCACGTCGGACCGTGATCGCGCGCTGTCGGTCATGACCAATGTCTTTTTCCATCTGCACCCGGTAAAAGTCCGAAAGTCGGGGGCACGTTTTGGATTTACTTGGTGTGCCGGCGGGCTTTCTTTTTTTGTGTTCCTGACACTGGTCGTCAGCGGCATTCTTTTGATGTTCTACTACCGGCCGACCGTGGAGCATGCGTATAATGATATCTTAGCGCTTCGCGAACACGTCCCCTTTGGAATTATGCGCGAACTTCACCGCTGGGGCGCCCACGCCATGATTATCACGGTGTGGCTGCACATGTTTCGTGTGTTTATGACGGGATCTTACAAACCTCCGCGCGAATTTAATTGGGTGATCGGTGTGCTTCTTTTGGTTTTAACAATGCTTTTGAGTTTTACCGGTTATTTGCTTCCATGGGATCAGCTGGCGATGTGGGCAATCACCGTCGGTAGCAACATGGCGCGCGCGACGCCCTTTTTGGGGCATGAGGGGCCCGGGGCTGCGCTTTTAGCGATCGGCGATATACAACTGGTCACGTCCGGCAGCGATGTACGCTTTGCTTTGCTGGGTGGACGCTTTGTGGGAGCGGGCGCTTTGCTTCGTTTTTATATTTTACACTGCGTGGCCATTCCGACCATTCTCGTTGTCTTAATGTCTGTCCATTTCTGGAGAATTCGCAAGGACGGCGGAATCAGCGGGCCCTTATAATCTATGGAAGCGCTCAAACACTTTATTGACTCCGTTTCGTCTCCCGTTACCATTTTTACATTAGCCACGGTTCTTTTCGTCCTGTTTGTCAGCTTTCCCCGCATTTCTACCTCAAAACCCGTAAGTCTGCTGCTTCTTGCTTTGTTCCTTGCTTTCTTTGGATTGGGGCTCACCGATGAGCATTTTCGCGGCATCGTAACCACCCCCGACAATGTGCCGATCGTCGGTCTTATCGTGGTGTTTGGCTATTTCACATGGTACGCCATGAGAAAAGCCGTGATCAATGACATGCGAATGGAAAAAGGGGAGCCCACGGTCGAACAAACCGAGACCAACGAAAAAGTCCTCGTGTTTCCCTATCTTATTTTTATCGAATTTGTAGTGGCGCTGGCTTATGGAGCAGGGCTTGTTCTGTGGTCGATTTTTCTAAAAGCGCCGTTGGAGGAACCTGCCAATCCCATGGTTTCGCCCAATCCCAGCAAAGCGCCCTGGTATTTCTTGGGCTTGCAGGAGATGCTAGTTTATTTTGACCCCTGGATTGCCGGCGTGCTCCTGCCGACATTTATCATCATCGGCCTCTGCGCAATTCCTTATATCGATAGAGACACTTCGGGTTCAGGTTTTTACTCGTTTAAAAACCGCCGCTGGGTCATCACGACTTATCTTTTTGGCTTCTGGATTCTATGGATTCTCTTGATCGTCATGGGCACTTTCCTGCGCGGGCCCAACTGGAACTTCTTTGGGCCTTTTGAAGTATGGGATGTTCATAAGGTGGTGCCCTTGTTAAACGTCAATCTTTCCGAACTCATCTGGATCAAGTGGCTTGGCATCGGTTTGCCGAAAATGTGGTTTGTCCGAGAATTACCGGGAATTCTTATAGTTCTAGGCTTTCTTTTTATCACGCCCGTGATTTTGGCGAAGACTGTGCTGAAGTCAGCTTTTAAAAAATTGGATCCGATTCGTTTTGGCATCCTGGTCCTGTTGGCGCTCATGATGCTTTCGCTCCCCATTAAAATGTATCTACGGTGGGGCTTTAATTTAAAATACATCGTCGCCATTCCTGAGTTTTTCTTTAATATTTAACATGGCCAAACAATCCCCGACCCTCTACAGCGTTGCCAAGACATTTATTTGGTTTGCGGTGGTTAGCCTCGTTCTGACAGGCTGCCTGGTTGGCATCGTCATGACCGACTACAACCGCGAGTGGAAAAATTACCAGAAAAAATTTACTCAGCTCAAGATTGAAAAGGCCCGGGAAGAACTGAAGCTGGCAGCGCAGGGAATTGACAGCACCGAACTTGCCAGGTTTGAGACGGAGCTCAAAGCCGCTAAAATAGAGACCGCTTCTCGTCGGGCAGAGTCCGCCAGCCTGCAAAAAGAAAGCGCTGTCTTGGATACGAAAATTGCAAAAGCCAAAGCCAAGCACCAGGACCTTAAACAATTTTTAGATTCCGACCGCTATTACTTTGAAGAGTACCGCGAAAAAAAAGATACTCGCTCGGCGGATTACGAGAAAAAAGTAAATGGCTGGCTTCCGCGCGTGGCGGCGGCCAAATTGGATTTGGATGAGCTTCAAAAAGAAAAAGATGCCAAAGACGCCAAAATTGAAAGCTTTAGCGCCAAAGAAAAAGAAATTGAGCGCTCTATTGACAAATTGCTGGCGGATAAAACCCGCTTAGAAAAACGTATCAAAAATATTCAGCCAAGCCTAGCCAAAGATATTTTGAACGCGCCTATGCTGGATTTCGTAGCGCCCACGATTAAAGTTCAGCAGATCGTTTTGGACAACCTTCAAGACGACTATCATTTTGCCAAGGTTCAAAAAGTCGACCGCTGCACCACTTGCCATCAAGGGATCGACCAAAAAGGCTTTGAAGACGCACCTCAGCCTTTCCGCACGCACTCCAAAATTGAACTTTATCTCGGATCCGCTTCTCCTCACCCGATGGAAACAATCGGCTGTACGGTTTGCCATAGCGGTAGCGGTCATTCGGTTGACTTTACCAATGCCGCACACACGCCACGTGACGAAAATCAGGCGAAGGAGTGGAAGAAAAAATACAATTGGCACGAGCTTGAAAAATGGGAACATAAAATGCTTCCCGCGGGCACCACCCAGTCTTCCTGTGTTAAATGCCATAGCGGCGTAATAAAAGTGCCTCAGGCCGATCAATTAAATCGCGGCAGGAGGCTGGCCGAAACATTAGGCTGTTTCAATTGTCATAAAATTAAAGGTTTTTCGACGGCGGGCGGCTCAGTTGCTGGGGGCGAAAATCTATGGAAGGTGGGGCCCGACCTTCAGTCTGTCGGCAGTAAGCTTTCAGAGGAATGGATCGCCAAATGGCTCGAGGACCCGGCAAACTTTAGACACTCCACCAAAATGCCCAAGGTTTTCAATCTTTCCAATACTTCTTCACCCGAGGATATGCAAAAGAATGCCGCGGCGATTCAGTCCATTGCTTCCTATCTCATTCATAATTCTGAGCCCGTCAATCTTTTGACGCCGCCCGTTCCAGGCAATGCGGCTAACGGCGAAAAACTGGTTAAGACGCTAGGCTGCCTTGGCTGCCACACGGGCGCAGGCAAGAATGCCGCTGATTTTGGGCCCGAGCTCACGGGGATGGGAAGCAAAACCAGCGCAGCATGGATTTATACCTGGGTGAAAAACCCTAAACATATTTCTCCGGAGACCCGCATGCCGGACTTGCGCTTGTCCGACGAAGAAGCTTCGGATATCACGTCCTATTTAATAAGCTTACGCAATGAGCCGTTTGAAAACAAAACCGCGATGCCGGTAAAGCCGGAAGTTGTCGAGGAGATGATCCTAACGAATCTTCAGGGAACCTTGAGTTCCGCCGAAGCGCGGGCAGAGCTTGAAAAAATGTCCGCTCGGGACAAGCTTCAGTATTTAGGCAAAAAATCGATTGTTCACCAAGGCTGCTTCACCTGCCACGCCATCAAGGGTTTTGAGGACGTAAAACCGATCGGCGCCGAACTTACCAATGAGGGCCAAAAAAATATTCACCAATTTGATTTTGGTTTTAGCGATATTCCTCGCACGCGGCATGACTTTATACGTCAAAAACTTAAAGATCCGCGCCTCTACGACCATGGCAAAGAAAAAGCTTATTACGATAAGCTTCGTATGCCGCAATTCCAATTGACGGATGAGGAGATTGACGCGCTCACCGTGTTTATCTTAAGCTTGACAGAAGAGCAGATTCCTTTAGAAATGCAAAAAAGGCTAAACACCGCTGAGACAGAAATAGAGCACGGTCGGCTCCTTGTGAGTAAATTAAATTGTCATGGCTGTCACACGCTTGACGGCCAAACGGGCGTTATCCGTGAAATCACCGAAGACGCGGGCCAAATGCCGCCGATTCTTGAGGGGGAGGGTGGTAAAGTCCAGGAGAAGTGGCTACGGCAATTTTTGGCGGATCCAAAACCAATACGGCCCTGGATTCAGTACCGCATGCCTACTTTCCATTTTTCGGGTGAGGAATTGACGGTGCTCAACAAATACTTTAATCACTTATCTCACCAGGAGCTTTCGTACGAGGGCATCCAGATTCCCGAAACATCGGTAGAAAATCTAGCCGCAGGCAAACAGCTATTTGATACTTTTCAGTGTATCAAGTGCCATCAAATCAGCCAGGAAAGTGCCGCGATGGGCTCATCGTTTCTCGCTCCTGATCTGGCAATGACCAAGAGCCGTTTAAAACCAGGCTGGGTCCATACTTGGCTGGAGGATCCCCAGCAGCTTGAACCTGGGACCATGATGCCCACTTACTTTAGTGACGGCCAGAGCCCTGTGGCTGATTTACTAGAAGGGGATGCCAAAAAGCAGATTGATGCTATTCGCGCCTATCTGTATCGGTACGAACCCTCATCTACTCCCGCCGACTCCAAAATTACCCCAAAAGAAGCCAGCGAAAAATAAAATTTTATTGCTAAAGAACCCCATTCGGCGCTAGAATGAGGTTGTCTTTTTAGCTCAATACACCCTCAATCCAATTATCGGGAGCAACAATGAAGAATCGTTTTTTTCTGCCTTTTTTAACACTTTTAGCTGTTTTTTTAGCGTTCCAGTCGTCCGCAGATGCCTCCGTTGTGACCGTGAAAGCTGATTTTTCGGGTACGGCGCCGGCAGCGGACAAACTTAAATTGGACGCGGATCCAAAATGCAAGATGATGCACGCAGATGGGCTTATGTCAGACGAGGTTCTTGTCAACCCGAATGGCACCTTAAAGAATGTGTTTATTTATGTCAAGTCCGGCCTTGAGGGTAAAAAGTTTGACAGTCCCAAAACCCCCGTCATTTTTGATCAAATTGGCTGCCATTATACGCCGAAAGTTTTCGGCGTCATGGTGAATCAGCCCGTTGAGATCCGAAACAGCGATGACACGCTTCACAACGTCCATGCGCTGCCCGCCAATAGCAGCCAATTTAATCTTGGCATGCCTATCAAGGGGATGAAGCTTACCAAAACCTTCGCCAAGCCTGAAGTCATGGTCAAAATTAAGTGCGAGGTTCATTCATGGATGAAAGCCTATGCCGGCGTTGTCAGCAATCCATTTTACGGGGTTACCTCGGACGAGGGAACCGTCATGTTAAAAGATCTTCCTCCTGGTGACTATGTGATTGAATCATGGCATGAAAAATACGGCACCCAGGAACAAAAGGTGACAGTGTCCGACAGCGACCAAGCGGTCGATTTTAAATTTTCAGCCTAAGGCTGATCCGCCTTGAGGCGGGAGCGCTGATTCTGAATTCCAAGTTTTAATCTATCCGCCCATTCGAACGGAAAACCGCGCCGAATGGGCGGATTTATTTTAAGGGGTTTTATGTTTAACCAGAGGCTTCATTTTTTTTCTTGTTTTGTGGCGGCGTCGACACTCGTCTTAATCATCGCCGGGGGGCTTGTCACAAGCACCGGCTCAGGGCTTTCGGTGCCGGATTGGCCGCTTTCCTACGGCCAATTTTTTCCCCCCATGATCGGCGGGATCCGCTTTGAGCATACCCACCGAGTCATTGCTGCCACGGTTGGTATCTTGACGCTTATTTTGACCTGTTTTTTTCTTTACAGTGAAAAGAGGGTTTGGGTAAAGTCTTTGAGCGTTGTTGCTTTATTCATGGTTGTGGCCCAGGCCTTACTAGGAGCCGCAACGGTAATCTATCTATTGCCGGACCCGATTTCAGTTTCGCACGCCTGCCTGGGACAAACCTTCTTTGTGCTTCTGTGCTTGTTGGCGCTATTTACTTCGCGCCAGTGGCTCCAAAAACCAACTTTTGCCGTCAAGCGCGCCGGAACCATTCAACGCCTGTTCCTAACAACCACTTTTTTTATTTTTCTGCAGTTGATCTTTGGAGCGATGGTCCGTCACACGGAAGATCATCGCGGGCTCAACTATCATTTTGCCACCGCTTTTTTAATCCTTGTGCACGTCATCTTCATCGTACCTAAAGTGACTAAAGAAAAAGAGGCACAAGTCGTTTTCTTAAAACCTCTTATGTTTTTGGCAACCCTCGTGGCATCCCAAATTTTTCTCGGCTTAGGTTCCTACATTTATAAAATTGTGATGGCTCCCGCCGCGATGCCCCGAACGGCCGAAGTGCTCATGACGACCGCCCATCAAACCAATGGAGCCCTCATTTTGGCCGTCACGACAGTTCTGACCGTCAGCTCTTTTCGATATCTTACCAATTTAAAAAAGGATAAAACTACGTCGCTAGTGGGGGACTACATCTCCCTGACAAAGCCCCGCCTGACTCTACTGGTATTAGCGAGCACTTCTTTAGGATTTTTGATGGCGGGGACAGGATCATTGCCGACGGCGCTTCTTTTTCATACTCTTCTGGGTTGCGCGCTCATCGGCGGGGGAATTAACGCCCTCAATCAATACCTGGAGAGATTTATTGATGCCAAGATGAAGCGCACCGCCAATCGCCCCATTCCCAGTGGCCGGCTAGAGGCTCAGCACGGACTTATTTTTGGCTGCATCCTCACCATCATCGGAGTTGTCTACTTATTTGCCCTTACCAACGCGCTGGCGGGCTTTTTAGGTGTCTTAACCGTCATAAGCTACGTCTTCTTGTACACGCCGCTGAAACAAAAAACTTCCTTGAACACTTTCGTTGGGGCCGTCGCCGGCGCTTTGCCTTGTATCATTGGGTGGGTGGCCAGGGAGAATGCGCTGCCTGTGGGCGCGTGGGTTATATTTCTAATCCTCTTTTTTTGGCAATTACCTCACTTTTTTGCGATTGCCTGGGTTTACAAGGAGGATTATGACGGCAGCGGGCTTAAAATGTTGACGCGGCAAGATCCTGACGGCCGCGCCACAGGCCTTAAAATTATCCTCAGCTCAATTCTGCTTTTTCCGTTCACATTGCTTCCTGTTTGGGCGGGGATTGGCCAGCAACTCTATTCGGTGGCAGCCATTCTAGCGGGAACTTTTTTTATTTTTGCCGCCCTCTTGCTTTACAGGCGGCGCATGGTCCACGCCAAAAAGTTTGTCAGCCTGTCCATTTATTACCTTCTTATCCTGATTCTTGCCATGGTAGCCGATAAAATTTTATGACTTTTGAAAAAATTTCTTTTAAAAAAAGGCACGTCTACTTTATTATTTTTAATTTAATCGCTCTTCCGGCACTCTTTTTTTTAAGCAGGCAGGTTATTGCTTTGCGGGAAAAAACCCCCGAAAAACCGCTGACCGTTTACGGCACTTTAAGGCCTTTCGAACTCACCAGTCATACCGGCAAGAGGTTCGGCCTTGAACACATGAAAAATAGAGTTTGGGTGGCCAACTTCATGTTCAGCCACTGCCCGAATGAATGCCCTGCGATGAATTTTAAAATCGGGCTCTTACAGGAGTCTCTTGGCAAAGAGGCTGGTTTTCTTTCTTTTAGCGTAGATCCGGAAAAAGATACGCCTGCTGTTTTACAGGATTATGCCAAACGATTTAATGCCAAGGAAGACGTCTGGTTTTTTCTCACGGGCCCCAAAACCGTCATCAGTCGGATTTTGGAGGATTGTCATTTTGCCGATGCGGAAGACCCGCTTTTGCACGGGCTTCGCCTTGTCCTTTTGGACGACAAAGGCCAGGTCCGCGGATATCATGATTACTCCGACCCATTTTTAATAAAAAATTTAACCCACGCCATTCAGCTGCTTAAAGAAAAAGGATAAATCGATGACTCAAGCTTCTGCAAAAAAAGAAAATACGATTCTCTGGTGGATTGGCTGGATTGTGCTAACCATCGTCTCTTTTTTCATTGCCTGTTATTTTTGGACCGGCTTCATCGCAAAACACGTCGGCAATATCAATCAGCCCGGAGTTTCGGTTCTGTGGGTGGCGGCTGTTTTTGGCTCCTGGATGGTTCTTTTGGTGCCGCTCATCATCGTCATGTACAACAAAGTAGACCGCGCTTACGAAGATACAAGAATACAGCGCGAGTCCGACACGCTTAAGAAAAATCTAAAAGGGGCGCTCCTCCGCAGCGTTTTGGTGCCCGAAACCGACCGATTGCTTCCCAAAAAATTCTCAGATGAGCTGCGAAAAGTGCCGCGCTCCATTCACCGGGGCCATCTGGTAACCGTTATTTTAAAAAATGGTAAGAATTTTGAGCATGTTTTTGTTTTGGATCGCCGGGAAATTTTAGGGATTTATGATGCCCAAACGCTTCCTTTTAGGGTGGAAGATATCGCCGCCCTAAAGCCGGCCGATTTAAATCATTTACCGGTTTTTGAAACAAAAAAATGGCTGCGTTTGGACGGCGCGGGGAGCCCTTTGGCGGCATGAAACCAACTCTTTTCTGGCTGGGACGCTCGTTCCAACTTTTATCGCTTCTGGTGCTGCCTTCGGCAATTTGGGCCGCCGAATTCTATCACAGCGAAGTGCTTTCGGTAGGTATTCTTGTAGCGGCGCTTTTAGCTTTTGCGGCGGGTTATTTCTTGACTCAAATGGCTGTCAAGTTATAATTAAATGATGCTTGAATCCTACTTCCAAAACGAAGAAACACTCCACAAAGCCCAAGAGCGCGCTGCCGAAAGAATCGCCAAACCACCCCGCAAAAAGGCGCCGCCAAAACTTGCCGTGATTAATCAAAACGGCTGCACCGGCTGTGAAGTTTGCATTGTTTTTTGTCCGGTGGATTGCATTGAGATTGTGCCCGGCATGCAGCATACCCAGCTTCAGCAAGTCGTCGAAGTGGACTTGGCGCGCTGCATTGGTTGTTCTCTTTGCGCCAAAAATTGCCCCTGGGACACGATCGACATGATCTCCCACGATGAGGCGGTCCGCAGCGCACCTTCCGTGACTCTGCAAAGCGTCTGCGGCCAAAAAACGATCAATGACGCTGCCGCTTAAAGCGCTTTAAATCTTCGATTCAATAAAATCCGCCACACTTTCCTGGATTTTTTTCCGATAAAGGAAATTAATTTCGGGGATGCCGGAAGGACTGGTTACGTTGATTTCAGTCAAATAGCGCCCCATCACATCCACCCCCGTAAAATACAGACCATTTTCTTCGAGGAATGGGCTGATACGGCGGACAATCTTAAGATCATCAGCGCCCAAGGTAGTGCGGTGCATCGATCCCCCGACGCTTAAGTTGGAGCGAAAGTCGCCGCCGGATGGCTTTCTGGCAAAAACACCCAACACATTGCCATTTAAAATTAAGATTCGCCGATCGGCCATTCCCGGAGATTCAATAAAGCGCTGCACCATAATGTTTTTTTTAGAAAATCCAGTAGCGATATCGAGAAGGGAGGAGAGGTTGGAGTCGCCAACGCCGGTTGCCAGAATTCCAGAGCCCGCTTTTTGATCTAATGGCTTGACGACAACACGTTTCTTAAGTTTCTGGATGAAATTTTTAGCTTCCGCGGCGTTTTGCGTCACCAACGTTTCGGGAATCAGTTCGTCAAAATTCAGAATGGCCAGCTTCTCGTTGACAAGCATGATGCCGCGTGGCTGGTTCAGCAGAAAAACCCGACCTCTCAAAAGATCCAGGATTTGCATGGCATACAGATAGCCGCTGTCAAATGGGGGCTCCTTGCGAATAAAAATGGCATCAAAATTGGTCAAAGCCACCGCTGCCTTGGAGAGGGGGGAAGCCAAGAAACCTTTGCGAGAGTCCAGCCGAGAAGTGTACAGGTAAGCCTTAGGAGACCCTTTTTCAGCCACCAGGTGCTGGCTTTCAAAGTGGCTAACCGCATGCCCGCGCCTTAACAGCTCGTGCATGATCCAAAAAGAGCTGTCTTCGTCAACTTTTACGCCCACCGTGGGGTAGAGTAGAAAAGCGATTCTCATAATTCGTTTGCACCCCTTTGAAATATTACTTATTATAACATAGCGATGCATACCACCCTTACGTTTAACGATCTATATGACTACTTTCTCCGCGGCTGTAAAAAAACAACGGACTTTCAAATCGGTGTTGAGTGGGAAAAGATTGGCGTCTACCGTGATTCCGGCAAAGCGATTACCTATTCGGGAGAGCGCGGAGTGGAGGCTATTTTTCGTAATCTGATTCAAAAACACGGTTGGAAATCCGCTTTTTCCCACCACCCTGTTATCGCTCTAACAAAGGGCAGCGGCTCAATCACGCTCGAACCGGGAGGCCAAATTGAGCTCTCAGGCCAAAAGGCGCATCTAATCCAGGACAATGCGCGCGAACTTTACATGCACCTGGAAGAAATTCGCTCGATCTCAGAAAGTTTGGGCATCGTTTGGCTGGGAATTGGCGCCCAGCCCTACAGTGTAGCCGAAGACATTGACTGGGTTCCTAAAGAGCGCTACAAGATTATGCGTGAAAATTTGAAAGATTCCGGCGCGCTGACTTTTTTGATGATGAAAGAAACGGCGTCCGTTCAAGTGTCGCTGGATTATGGCAGTGAAAAAGACGCTATTCACAAGCTCAAATTAGCGATGGGGTTATCTCCTTTTTTAACCGCAATGTTTGCTAATTCACCGTTAAGAGACGGCAAGCCCAGCGGCTATCTTTCACGAAGGGCTCACATCTGGGAGCACACAGCCCCGGAAAGATCGGGAATTTTGTGGGAGGAGCTGGATCCCGCCGCAGGTTTTAAAAATTATATCGAGTATGCCCTGGATGTCCCGATGCTTTTTCTCATGCGAAAAAACCAGTGGGTGGGTGTCCGCGGAATTAACTTTAGAGGTTTTATGAAAAAGGGTTATGAGGGCATGAGCCCTACGATCGAGGATTGGGAGATGCACTTAAGTGGTATTTTTACGGAAGCGAGGCTAAAAAATTATATCGAGATACGCAGCATTGATTGCCAAAAAACGCCCATGGGCTTGGCCGCCGTCGCCTTCATCAAGGGCCTTTTTTATTCCGAAGATTCCCTAAAAAAAGCCGGCCAAATGCTGTCAGGTTTTACCGGCAAAGATCTAAAAAAACTTCACAGCGAAGCTTCAATTCAAGGCCTGAAAGCCACGCTCCCTGACGGCCAAAGTATCACGGAAATCTGCGCCGAGTTGATTCGTTTGGCGGAAGACGGCCTTGGGGATGAAAAAAAATATCTTGAACCCTTAAAATTGAATATCGAAAAAAAAATAACGCCGGCGGAGATAATTTTGAATTGTTTTGATGCCAACAAGCCCATCTTAAGCTGTGCCGCCATCGAAGGCTGATAGTTAGCTGCGAAGTTTATAGCCAATCCGGAATAAATGGACCACCAAGCAGAACAAAGCGACGGCCATCACCGCCGCCAAAATCATACAAACACGCACATCGACATCACTCACACCAATCATGCCGTATCGCAGGCCGCTCACCAGATAGAAAATGGGGTTTGCTCGTCCAGCGGCTTTCAGCCATGGTGGCATCATTTGAATGCTGTGGAAAACACCCCCAAAATAAACCAGCGGCGTAATCACAAAAGTGCTCCAGAGCGACAATTTCTCGAAACCCTCCGCCCATAGGCCTGCCAAAATTCCCAAGCACGAAAAAATAAAAGTGACAGTGATAAAAAAATACAACACAATCCAAACACTGTGAAATGAAAATTGAACGAAAAAAAGAGAGATGGCGTAGACTCCGCCGCCAACGATCAAGCCGCGCACAATCCCGCCGATTAAAAGACCCAGGACCATCTCCAAGTAAGAGAGGGGGGAGAGCAAAAGCTCCTGGATTAGGTTGTGCCAGCGCGACATAAAAAGGGAAGACGAGGTATTGGCGTAAGGCGCTTCGATCAGATGCATCATCACCAGGCCCGGCACCAAATATTGCAAATAAGACTGGCCCTGAATTTGAATGTTTAAGTTGCGCCCGATGGAATAACCGAAAACAAAAATAAAAAGGGCTGCGGAGATTAAGGATGGCAAAATCGTCTGCGTGAACACAACAAAAAAGCGCATGATTTCGCGCTTGATCAGTGTACGAAAGCCAACGGGGTTGGAAATAATCATACCGCGGGAGCCTTTCTTGTCATTTCAAGAAATTTTTGCTCGAGGGTGTGATTTTTAAGCAGCACCTCTTTGTTGCCGCTAAGAACAATTCTTCCTTGGTCGACAATGACGACTGTTTTAGATAGTTTTTCGGCTTCTTCCATGTAATGCGTGGTCAAAAAAATTGTTTTGCCCTCCTCGTTGATCTTTTGGAGATAGGCCCAGATCTGATATTTGAGCTCCAGATCCGTGCCAGCAGTGGGCTCATCTAAAATCAGGATTTTGGGATCATGCACTAACGCGCGGCACAACAAGAGGCGCCGCTTCATCCCGCCAGAAAGCTTTCGAAAATCTTGTTTTCTTTTATCGTAAATGCCAAAAAAACGCAGAAGTTCATGCGCTTTGACAATGGCTTTTTGCTTGGGAACCCCAAAATAGCCCGCCTGATAGATCAACACGCCCTCAATGGACAAAAAGGGATCCAGATTTACTTCCTGAGGACAAAGCCCAATCATCGGGCGCGTTTTCCGGTACTCTGAGACCACGTCATGGCCAAAAATCTTAACCGAACCGGCGTTGAAATTGCAAAGACCGGTAATCGAGTGGATGGTGGTCGTCTTTCCCGCGCCGTTGGGGCCCAGAAATGCCACAAAATCACCCTCGTAGACCGTGAGAGAGAGGTTATCAACCGCCTTGAGCTGCCCGTAGGACTTGGTGAGATTTTGAATCGTGATGGCTTCATTCGGCATGCGGACATCTTATGTTATAATATGCGCCATGTCAAAGCCGCCCGCAGCAAAAAAAGTGAAAGCAGTTCTTTTTGATCTCGGAAAAGTCCTTTTACATTTCAATTTTGAACACGCCTTCAAACGGCTTTCAAAATCAAGCGGCCGGCCGGTGATGGAGGTTGAAGATTACTTTGTGAGCTCGGGCATCGAGGTTCTTTATGACGGCGGAAAAATTTCATCGCTAGAGTTTTACCGTCAAATCAAAAAAGCGCTGGGGCTTCAAATTAGTTTCATGAGTTTTAAAAAAATTTGGAACCATATTTTTACTCCCAAAAAAGACATGATCAGCCTTCTACGCAAGCTTTCCACCAGCTATCGGCTTGTTTTAATTTCCAACACCAATGCCATGCACTTTGAATACATCCAGAAAAAATACGCGTTTATGGGAGTTTTTGACAGAAAAATTATTTCCTATCGCGAGAAAAATAGAAAACCTGATGAGCGCATCTATCGAAAAGCCGCCAAAGCCTGTTTAGCGCATCCCCGTGAAATTTATTATATTGATGACCGCGCCGATTTGACAGCCGCCGCCAAAGAGCTTGGTTTTCATGTATTTACTTATCGAAATAATTTTAAAGATCTTCTGCTGGACCTAAAAGCAAAGGGGGTTTCATTTTGAAAGAAAGCAGCCAGAATTATTTGAAAGTTGCCAAGAAGGCGGCGCTCGAGGCCGGGTCGCTTCTCTTGCGTTCCTACGGAAAACTAAAAAATTCTCAGATTCACACCAAATCCAAAAATGATTTTGTTACTGAGCTTGATAAAAAATCCGAGAAGCTGATCATTTCGATTATCCGCCGCAGCTTTCCAGGACATTCAATCCAGGGCGAAGAAGGCGGGCTGGCCAAGGGCAGTCCGGTGTTATGGATCATTGATCCGCTGGACGGCACCACCAACTACATCCACCAATTCCCGATGTTTTCGGTTTCTATAGGTATTTCCGTCAACGGTGTCCTGGAAGCGGGTGTGGTTTATGATCCTCTCCATCAAGAACTTTTTTTTGCCCGCAAGGGTGCGGGGGCTTTTCTGAATAAGAAAAAAATTCGCGTCTCAGCCGTCAACCGTCTTGCGGACGCTCTCATGACGACCGGAATTCCCTTTAAAGGAAGGTACCGTTTTGATGAATATATGAGTTCGTTTCGGCAAATTTCACTGGGTAGCTCCGGTATGCGGCGCGGCGGCTCCGCAGCACTCGACCTGGCTTACGTCGCTTGCGGGCGTCTGGATGGCTTCTGGGAAATCAATCTTTCGGCCTGGGATATTGCTGCTGGCGCGCTCCTTGTTAAGGAGGCGGGTGGCCGTATAAGCGATCTTTGGGGTAAAGCCGGGTACCTTCAAAACGGAGATGTCCTTGCCTCCAACCGCAGGATTCACGCTCAGATTCAAGCCATTACGTCCGCCGCCCTGTCACCCAAAAAGCCAAGCAGAAAACCTTGAACACCTAAACTGGCAGGAGTACAATAAAACCATGCCTTACATCAACCTAAAGCTTGTAGGCAAGCTCACCCAGGACCAAAAACAAAAAATTGCGCATGAGTTTGCAGAAACTCTAGAGCGTGTTGCCGGCAAACCCAAAAATGCCACCTATTTAGTGATTGACGAGGTGGAGGGCCAGAATTGGGCGCAAGGCGAGAAATTTTTCGGATAAATCCTTTATGCCAATCGAAAAACAACTCTCAATCTTCATGGAAAACAAGCCAGGTAACCTTTCTCGAATTTGTTCCACGCTCGCGGAAAACAACATCAACATCCATGCGATGTCAGTCCACGATACCGTGGATCATGCGATTGTCCGTCTTTTGGTCGATTACCCCACAAAGGCATTGTTGATCCTTGAGCAGGAGGGGGTCTACACCATTCCTCAAGAAGTGGTGGTGCTGGGCATAGACAATAAACCCGGCATCATTTCGACGGTTGCCAAAAAACTTTTTCGCGCCGATATTAATATCGAATACGCTTATTGCACCGCCACTACCAATCAAGACCACGGCTGTCTTGTCATCAAAACAAAAGATCCTGAACAAACCCTCGAGATTCTTGAGTCCTTCTAAAAATATTTTTCTTTCGCTGGTAGCGATTTTTTTTCTTTCCCAAACCTCTCTGGGGTTTACGGCAGATCGCCAGCAAGCTTTTGTTGAAGAAGTCTTAAGCGGCGATACCGTCCGGCTGAAGGGCGGGAAAACTCTAAAGTATACCGGTGTTGAAGCGCCCCCGCTGCAGCATCGAATCCCCCTGGTCCGCACTTATGGAGAAAGTGCAAAGGCGTATAATGAACAGCTGGTCCTGCATAAAAAAATTTGGATTGACTGGGGACGGCGCCTGCGGGATCGGCATAATAATTTATTGGGGTATGTTTACTTAGAAGACAACACATTTGTTAACCTTGAGTTATTGAGAGCTGGTCAAGCCAAACCCAATCTTTATGCGCCGGATCTTGTATTTGCTGATCTGTTTCATCAAACCGCCTGGGATGCCGAAAAAAATAGGCGAGGGCTGTGGAAAGAAGAACCTAAAAATCCCTATGCTAAAGAAGCGTACGTCGGCGAAAAGAATACAAAGATTTATTACCTCCCCAACTCCTCCGAATTGGAGCGAATCCCGCAAGCCAACCTCGTTACTTTCCGTTCCCGTGTGGAGGCTACCGCAGCAGGCTATCGCGCGTGCAATACCTGCAAAGAGACGACGCGCTACAACAGCGAGCCCGACACACTTTATTAAGCGATTGAGCGCTTCTTTACTTCTGAGGACTTTTATGTTAGGGTTAATGTAATTATAGCTTTATTTAATCAATACTAAATCAATGAACATGGGTTTATCTCTTAATGCAAATCGCAAAACTTTTTCCGAGTTATTCGGATTAAGTGTTTGCTTTTTTTTATTTTGCCAACCATTGAACGGGTAAGAGCGGGTAATGCGTTGTTACGGAACACAAGGTAAACAAGGAGAATAGGGTATGACAAAAGGCGTTGTGAAGTGGTTTTCCAATCAAAAAGGTTACGGTTTTATCACCCCCGAAGGCGGCGGAAAAGACGTGTTCGTTCATCACAGCGCGATAACCGGGGATGGCTATAAGACGCTAGATGAAGGCCAGGCGGTGGAATTTGATATCACCCAAGGGCCCAAGGGCGAACAGGCTGCCAACGTCAAGAAACACTAAAACAACCTATACTCAAAAACTAAGCATCTGCGCACTACAGCCATCTTTTCAGCCTTCTTGATATAAAAGAAGGGGGAAGGGTGGTTTTTTTATGCTATACTTTGGAAAATAATCTCAATGGAGGTGTGTATGACGCAAAGCGACCGAATCGTTGAAAAGCGTGAATTTTTTCGTTTGGATTTTACTGCTGGTCTTGAATTTAAAAGCTACCAACCTGAGGAAGGTTTAGAATCAAAAGCCATGGTCCAGAACGTTAGTCAGTCCGGCGTGCTCTTTAGCACCCAAAGCAGCCCTCCGGCTATTTCGAGCATTCTTTGGATGAATATGGATATCCGAACGCTTAAGATTTGTCAGGAAATTGAGAATAGAGCCCTGATATTCAATAAAGGCTTGCTTGGAAAGGTGGTTCGTGTTGAAGAAGATGCGCGCACAGGCAAATCTTATGATGTCGGTGTTTGCTTCCTAACTCGTGATCAACAAAACTCGCGCGACGTCCAGGCTATCCTAAACCGCGTTAACTAAAAGCGCGAACAGCCCGACTAAAAATTAATTGGTTCAACCCCCGACTCATTAGAAATGGGCGGGGGGTTTTTGTTTGCCTGACTAAAGCATCTGCCTTTTGTTTGATTTTTTACCAAAACCATCGATTAACTTTACTCTCCGTAACATCCTGTGGACAACCGCACTTTTCCCACTCAATGTCTTATAATGTATATTATGTTAGGTATTGTAGAGTGAGGCCGCCCACTACACGAAAAAACCCTGGCAAGGTGTGACCCCTGCCAGGGTTTTTACTTACTCAAAGCCTCTCTAAGTTAGAAAGTAACCTTGACCTCTTGAATCAACTGCGTAGCCATCGCATCATTCGGCGAGCTAAACATGTCCCCCGGGATAAAGAAATCCGCGTAGGTGTTGAACGTGACGTCTGCTGTGTAATTGTAGGTCAACAGCAAATCGATCTCGTCGCCAATGTGCTCTGAAAGCGAAGCTGAGCTAGGGCTGGTAATTGTTGAATGAGCGGTTTCAGTGGTCCAGAAATGGTAATACTGGGCTGATAGCTGCATATCATCCAACGGTTTGATTGAGCCGTAGATAGCCACATGCTGTTGGTTCTGTCCTGCGACTTGATCGCTGGAAGACCCTGTCGCAAAATAACCTTCACGGTAGTCGTGAATCCAACCATAAACAGGCAGGCGGAATGAACCATTCCAAGCGCCATATTCACCGCTAGAGGTCGTGCTCAGGTCTTCTTCGCCAGACAAGTAAACATATTCAATTCCAAGCATGGGTTTCCAGTTGCTATCCCAGCGGTATTCGCCGAAAATATCCAGCGCCCAAGCAGAACGATCCCTGCTAGATGTAGCGGTGCTTGAAAAATAGTCGCCAAATTGGTACGCCAGTTCACCGCCTAGGGTTATCTGTGAGATCGGATCAAATTGAACGCGTCCGCCAACCGTGTGAGTCGAATTGCTTCTGCTGCCAGTAGCTGCGCCTACACGATTTACTTCGCCAAAATAATAACCTTCGGCAACCGCGTTGTATTCGGCAAATTTGTAATTCATATTAGCCAAATAAAGATCGCGATCATCTTCGGGGTTCAACGAGCCTTCAGTGATTTTGGAATAAACGAAATCCAGCGTCCAAGGATTAAAATCCAAGGTGGCGCGGATCGCATCAAACGACAACAGCTGGCTGAATTCGTCCGCCTGTGTGTTGGAGTTGGGGTCTTGAGGATTCCAACCAATGACAAAACCGCGACCGAACACAAGGTCCTGACGACCAATGGTCAATGTCAGAGGCGAATAAAAAATCTCCTTCATCTGTACATAAGCCAGGTCCAAAAGAACGTCGAATTCGTGAGAAGCGCCGGAAGTGGCACCGCCGTACTCATTCGCATTCCAATCACGTTGATTCACGAGATTGATGACAGTAGAGACGTTATCCGTCAAATCTGCCGCAATCTGTATCTGCGTGATCGTCATGAAAAACTCGTCCGCCTCAGACTGCTGAGCGGTCGAATCCGTCCCCGAGTGAACTGCGCCAGGCACCGTGCCTGTCGAAGGCACCGAACCCGCATCGTTGTTCTTGGTTAAGTCAAAGTTATTGCGGTAAAACGCATACGCGTCAATAGAACCGCTAACTTTAACGTTTTGAGTCTCGGCAAACGCGGGAGCGGCCACAAGCACCGCTAGCGCTACCAGAAAAAACGCTTTAATTTTATTCATTTGATTCTCCTGTTAGGAAGACAATTTATTTTCGATTTTAGGGTATTCATTTTTATGCGGTTGCCCGCCCGACAGCCTTAAGAACGCGCCTTTAGGTTGCTCACCCCTTTCTTCGGCAAATTTAGGTTGTCTATTCATTAGTTGATACTCGTTATTCTAGATTTTAAATGTTAAATCCAGGTAACGATGGGGTTAATTATATAGAGCGGCGGGTATTTTGAAAAGTCTTAAAATTAAACCTTGGTGCGGGCATAAACAAACTGGGCGAAATGAATATCCAGAGCCCCTAGGCCGGTGGAATCAAAGATGGTGATTTCATTTTCAGCATGCCTGCCATTTTTGGCTTGGGATACCACCTCGGATAACTCGGCATGTACATTTGCTTTCAAAAAAGAGCCTTGAGAAAATGGCACATTGATTTCTCCGCTATGCGATGCCTGCTCCCATTCATCTACGACCACTCGAGCGCGCATCAAAAGGGCTGGGTCCAACTCCTCTTTTCCCTTCGCGTCGGCTCCAATGGCATTGATATGAGCCCCCGGCTTCACCCATTCCTTCTGGACCAAGGGTTTACGCGAAGAAGTGCAGGTAACGATAACGTCTGCTGACTCAACGCAGCTTTTAATGTCGGTAACCGGCCGAAGCCTTTTAAAACTTGAATGCTTTTTGCAAAAAAATTCGGCTTCGTTTGGCTCGAATCCCCAAACCCTTATCTGGTCAAAATCAAATAGATCGGCGTGGGCCGCTAGTTGGTAAGCCGCCTGAATTCCCGCACCCACCAACGCCATGATTTTTGGTTTAGGATTGGCCATGAGTGTTGCCGCCAGAACAGCCGTTGCTGCGGTTCTCATTGCGGTAATGTTATTAGCTTCCATGATTGCCAGAAGGCGCCCGTCATCGGCAGAGCTTAATAAAATTGTCCCATTAACCGTTGGTTGGCCTTTGCCGGCATTTTTGGGAAAAACGCTGATCCACTTGATGCCGCATTCACTGCCGCCGGGAGCCTCCAAAAAAGAAGGCATCGCCCGAAAATCATTAGAAGCCGGCAAGACCAGGTACATTTTTGGCGGCATGAAAACTTTTTTTTGTGCGATTAATTGAAACGTTTCTCTGGCTAGCACGAGTGAGTTTTTCTCGTTTAAAATTTTTCTGGTCTGATCTTCCGTTATAAAAGGAACCACGGAGAAACTACCTCTTCTCTAAAAAACGGTTGGTGATGGGCATCCGCCGGTCGCGGCCAAAAGCGCGCGGCGTAATCTTGATTCCCGGAGGTGCCTGACGGCGTTTGTACTCATTGGTATCGATTAGGCGGACCATGCGAATGACTTCACTCTCCCCCACACCCAGATTCAGGAGCTTCTCAATCGAAGCATCCTTTTCTACATAAGCATCAATTAGCTGATCCAAAAATTTATAGGCTGGCAATGAATCCTGATCTTTCTGATTGGGACGAAGCTCAGCGCTGGGGGCTCGGTCAATAATGCTGCGGGGGATCAAAGCAAGACCGGCGTGTTTATTGCGCCAATCAGCCAACTGGAACACCATTGTCTTGGGAACGTCTTTAATCACCGCAAACCCGCCCGCCATATCCCCATAGAGGGTGCAATAGCCGGTCGCCATTTCGCTCTTATTACCCGTTGTTAAAACCAAGTACCCAAATTTATTAGACAAAGCCATTAGCAGAGTGCCGCGAATACGCGCCTGAAGATTTTCCTCCGTGCTATTCGCCTCCAAATCCGCAAAAACACTTTTCAATACTTTCTGGAACTCAGAAAATAACGAATCGATGCGAAACTCAAGGCAACGGATACCCAACTTAGCCGCCAAAGCCTTGGAATCGGCATAGGTTTCTGTGGAGGTATAGGGAGACGGCATGGTAACACCGATCACATTTTCTGCGCCGAGCGCGTCGACTGCCAGCGCTGCGACTAGCGCTGAGTCAATTCCTCCGCTTAAACCAATCACCGCCTTTTTAAAACCATTCTTTGTCACGTAATCACCAAGCCCGAGCGTAAGCGCCTTATAGATTTCCTCTTCTTCCACCATCACCTTGTTTTTGATATAAGCTTTTCTTTTGGCTCCCTTAAATGCCAACTCTACCACACGAAGATCTTCCTTAAACTGAGGAGATTCGGCTGCCAGTTTCCCGCTGGGATCCACTAAGAGGCTGCCTCCGTCAAACACCAGCTCATCCTGACCGCCCACAAGATTTAGATAGAGGACCCAAGATTTTGTGGAGCCCGTTAGCTTCTTCATTAAATCAATTCTTGTTTTTTGCTTGCCGCGGCAGTAAGGAGAGGCGGAAATATTGATCAGGCAATCGATCTTACGCGAATATTCCCGGCGATACACAAAGCTTTCCTTATCCCAGATATCCTCACAAATCGAAATGCCCCACCGCGCGCCAAACGCTTTAAAAATCAGCGGTTTTTTACCCTCCGAAAAATATCTTTTTTCATCAAAGACGCCGTAATTAGGTAGTTTGTTTTTTCGGTAAATTGCGGCTAGCTTGCCATCAAAAAAAACGGCTGCCGAATTATAAAGAGCCTTACTTTTGGGATCCCTTTCAACAAAACCCACCACCGCAAGTAATCCGCGGGTATGTGCAGTTAATGAATGCAGGACTTTATAATTTTGATCAACAAAACTTTGCTTAAAAAGCAGATCTTCGGGTGGGTAGCCTGGTATCGTCATTTCAGGAAAAACAACAACCTGGCATTTTTGGGTCTTAGCGAACACGAGAGCGTCTATCACTTTTTTTTGATTAAAAGCAAAATCGCCAACGGTTGTATTCACTTGTGCCATGCAGACACGTACAAGTCCTGGCGTTGGCTTTAAATTTGTCATTCGATTAACTCCGCGATATTGAAAAAAAAGTACCCCTGCCTCTTTCCAGAGACAGCTCAACCAGTTTGTTGGGTTTTATCTCGCGTTGAATAATCTTAAAAAAAATACGCAGCAGATTCAGTTCTGTTATTTTTATTTTTTTTAAAAAATCAACGTCTCTTCCTAAGTCGCGCGAATGGATCTTTTGAATGATTGAATCGTGGATCTTTTTCTCAATATAATTCTCATCCGTCTTCTCGGAAAAAGGGACTCTGACTAGAAGTGTGTAATTATAACCATGGACTTCAGACTTACGGGAAAAGCTGGCGCTAAAATAAAAAAGCTTGGTCAGAAAAACTTTTTTCATTTACGGCCGATAAGGTTCATGAACTCCATGCGAGTGCTGCGGTCCGTACGAAAAACTCCCAGCATGGAACTGGTGACACAAGTGGCATTTTGCTTTTCAACTCCGCGCATCGCCATGCATAAATGAAAAGCCTCAATAACGACAGCGACGCCGTGCGGGTTTAAAGCCTCGCGCAGGCAATCAGCGATTTGATGTGTAAGTCTCTCTTGGACCTGCAAACGACGGGCAAACACATCGACAATACGGGGCATTTTACTTAAGCCCACGATGCGCCCATTCGGAATATAAGCCACGTGGCATTTGCCATAAAACGGAAGTAAGTGATGCTCGCATAAACTGTAGATATCCAAATCCTTCATCACCACCATCTCGTCGTACTCTTCGTCAAAAAGCGCTGAGTTGAGAACTTGCTTAATATTTTTTTTGTACCCGCTAGTCAGGTACTGGTAGGAAGCTTCCACCCGCTTGGGAGTTTTGAGAAGGCCTTGACGGCTCGGATTTTCACCGATACTTTGAAGAAGTTCGCGAGTAATTTGCTGAATATTTTTTTTGGGCATTTTAATCTTTGGGTAAAAAAGAACCCCGCCCACTCAAACCCTCTTTGAAGAGGTCTTAAGTGAGCGGGGAATAAACTATTCTAAGCGAGCTTTCTCGGGAGTGATGAGAGGCTGCTTTTTGGGAATCCAGAACGTCAGAAGATCAATCGCGCCTGCGCCAATGCGATGAATCCCCTTACGAACGCCAATAGCACCGCCGGCAACAACTCCGGTAATGTTTTCAGCAGTGTTCTTGCCTTTAGAGGCTTCTGCATGTGTCGCGTCAAGTATTTCGACCCAGCCTGTAGAAGCATTGCGGGCACCCGTCCGGACATTCTTAATTTGCGCCTGTCCGTTATCAGCGCCTGAATCCGCGAATGCGGGGGCAGATGTGAACGCAACCATGACAAGCAACATCAATGAGACTAATTTCTTCACTAGGTAATCCTCCTGATTTAGTTTAGTACAACTTATGAATTCTACCACGGTGACGCATTTAATACAAGCAAAAATTAACAAAAGTGCTTAGTTGTAATACCTGGCATAAAAAAAGATACTAACGAAAGTTAATAAACTGTAAATCTACATCAAAGCTTTTTTGCCTTAGGGCCGCTATCAATGCCTGCAAATCATCAATTTTTACCGCCTGGACACGAATTTGTTCTGACTGGATTTGTGGCTGCACTTTCATCTTGAGCTCTTTGATGTATTTAACAACATCCTTGGCCTTGTCGGAAGGAATGCCGCTTTGAATTTTAATGATCTGCTTTACCGAACCGCCGACCATGCCGCTTTCAACTTTTTCATACACAAGAGACTTGAGTGAGACGCCCCGCTTCACGCACTTGGTTTGGATAAGATCTACAAGCGTTTTGAGCCGGTACTCGCTCTCTGTCTTAAGCGTGATCGTTTTCTCACTCTTATCTAACTCCATCGAGCTATTGGAGCCCTTAAAATCAAAGCGCTGGTCCAGCTCTTTTTTAGCCTGGATAACAGCATTGTCAACTTCCTGCATATTCACTTCAGAAACGATATCAAATGAATGATCTTTGGATCCCATCGGTTTCTCCGTTAGAAAATTTTTTTAAATGTGTTCCCAATTTCTGAAAGATCGCGAATCACCGTGATGCCTTTTTGCTCAAGCGTTGCTATTTTTTCCTGAGCGCTTCCTCGAACCCCTGAAACAATCGCTCCCGCATGCCCCATCCGCTTACCCTTAGGAGCTGTCGTCCCAGCAATAAAAGACAAAACTTTCTTTTTCATATTTTTTTCGATGTAGGCCGCTGCCTCTTCTTCTTGGCTGCCGCCAATTTCACCGATGAGAAGCACGGCCTCTGTTTCGGGGTCTTTCTCAAAAAGTTCTAGTAAATCGATAAATCCGGTCCCAATGACGGGATCACCGCCTATGCCAATGCAAGTCGTTTGCCCCAAACCAGCCTGCGTCAACTGCCACACCGCTTCATAAGTCAGCGTTCCACTCCTAGAAATCACGCCCACTCGCCCCTTCTTGTGTATGTAGCCGGGCATGATCCCTATTTTACACTCTTCCGAGGTAATAATGCCCGGGCAATTGGGACCAATGATTCTGACCTGTTTTGACTTGGCATAAGCAACAGCGCGAACCATATCCAGCGTCGGAATACCTTCCGTGATACAAACAATCAGCTTAATGTCATTGTCTACGGCCTCTAAAATTGCCGCCAGGGCAAAGGGGGCTGGGACATAAATCATCGAAGCAGTAGCGCCTGTTTTGGTAACAGCTTCACTGACCGTATTAAAAACCGGGATAGGCCCTACCATCTCCCCACCCTTCTTGGGCGTCACCCCACCTACCAATTGAGTGCCGTACTCATGGCATTTTAAAGAATGGAAGCTTCCCGCCTTGCCGGTAATGCCCTGACAAATAACCTTGGTGGCGCGATTAACGAGAATGGACATGTTGGGCTCTATATTCGGCAGCTTTTTGAACGGATACCTGGGCCGCTTCCTTAATCGTGCGGCAAGAAATAATTTGTAAACCTGAATTTTTTAAAAGGTCACGACCCTCATCCACACGCGTACCCTCTAAGCGGACTACCAGAGGCACCTTTAAGTCAATCTCTCGCGAAGCTTGGATGACACCCTCGGCAATCACATCACACTTCATGATGCCGCCAAAAATATTTACTAAAATAGCCTCCACACGCGGATCCTGAAGAATAATTTTAAATCCCTCGCGCACTTGATCAGCGGTAGCGCCACCGCCCACATCCAGAAAATTGGAAGGCTCACCACCAGCCATCTTGATCATATCCATCGTCGCCATCGCCAGTCCCGCGCCATTGACAAGACAGCCGACATTCCCCCCCATTGACACATAATTCAAACCAACTTCTTTTGCTTTTCTTTCCCGCTCATCCTCTTCATCGGGATCTTTCATTGCTGCCACATCCAAGTGGCGAAATAGCGCATTATCATCAAATACAATTTTTGCATCCAATGCAATAATAGTCGAGCCCCCACAAAGCGCTAGCGGGTTGATTTCGCACAGCGAAACATCCTTTTCCATAAAAAGCAAAGCAAGTTTTGCCGCAATATCCGCGATTTGAGAAGGGATTTTATCTTCCGAAAACTGTTTCCTGATTTGGCTAAAAATCTGCTCTTTGGTGGGCAAGTTGGTGTAAGAAAAATAAATCCTTGTGATCGCCTCGGGTTTTGCGATGGCCACTTCCTCGATCTCGACTCCGCCCTCACGTGAAAAAAGAATTACCGGTTGATCATGGGCTCGGTCAATCGCTATGCCCAAGTAATATTCTTCATCAATCCTGCGGTCTTCGCTGATAAGAACTGCGTGAACGATTTTAGACTCGCCTGCGGATTGGTAGGTTGAAAAGGGTTTTCCTAAGAATCGACTGCAAAACGCCTCTGCTTCTTCGGCGGTGTGCACATGAATCACGCCCCCTGCTTTTCCACGACCCCCCATCAACACCTGAACCTTCGCAACACAAGAGGGATTTGCAAATTTCTTAAAAGCGCCAGCCGCCTCGGCGGTGCTGAAAACCACTTGCCCCAAAGCAATGGGGATGCCGTATTTTTCTAGCAAGTCCCTGGATTGGTATTCGTGTATCTTCATGAGGCGATGGCTATCCGGTCGACTTCCTCAATCCCCTGCTTGACCTTCGCTGCGGATTGGGTTAACGCTTTTTTTTCTTCGTCGGTCAAAGGAATTTCCACCACCCGCTCAATCCCGTTTTTACCCAGCTCGGCAGGCACACCGAAGTACATATTTTTTAAACCGTATTCACCGGATAAAAAAGCGCAAACTGGCAGTACTTGCTTTTCATCCCGCAATACCACTCGCACCATTTCACAGACGGAGCTTGCCGGAGCATAAAAAGCACTCCCTGTTTTTAATAAAGCTACGATTTCGGCGCCGCCATCTCGCGTCCTCTGCTCAATTTTTGAAAGTTCCTCTGTTGGAATAGCGCCGGATGGGGATTTTCCATTGACCAGCGTATGGCTTGAAACGGGAACCATGAGATCTCCGTGGCCGCCCAAAACAATCGCTTTCACCTCTTGAGGCACACAGCCTAAGCGGTCCGCGATAAAATAGCGCATACGCGCTGTATCCAAGACTCCCGCCATGCCGAACACTCTATTTTTGGAAAATCCTGTCACTTTGGCCGCCAAATGCGTCATCACATCCAGCGGATTAGTGACAATGATAAGCTTTGAATCAGGCGCAAATTTTTTAATGTTTCCGCAAACATCAGTAATAATTTTTGCATTTAATGCCAACAGATCCTCACGCGTCATCCCCGGTTTACGAGGCAAGCCCGCGGTGACGACGACAATTTCTGCCCCGGCAATATCCTCATAGCGGTTAGTGCCGACAATGCGGCGGTCGTGACCCTCAATTGGCGCTGCTTCCATCAAATCCAAAGCCTTGCCTTGAGGCATGCCCTCGACGACATCAAAAAGAACCACGTCTGAAATCCCTTTTTCAAGGATTCTCTGCGCGGTGGTTGCTCCGACCTGACCCGCCCCAATCACTGCCACAAAAGGTTTGCGAACACCCATAAAATTGCCTCTTTCTATATTTTAATTACTGCAAATATTTGCCTAAAAATTCGCTGATGCGGCGAGAATCGGCCTGTCCGGCTAATTTTTCCGTCAAAACTTTCATTACCTTGCCAAATTCTTTTTTAGAGGTAGCCCCTTGAGCTTTGATTTCAGACTGCACGAGCGCCTCAAGATCGGCATCCGCCATCTGTTGGGGCAGATAGGATTCAAGAATAAGCGCTTCTTTAGATTCTTTGTCGGCAAGGTCCGCGCGGCCGCCTTTGGTGAACTGGTCAATGGATTCGCGGCGTTGCTTGATTTGGCGCTGAATCACTTGCTGAGCCTCAGCGTCAGAAACCGCCTCCACCTTCTTTTCAATCGCGGCATATTTTAAAGCGGATTTAAGAAAGCGTACTACGGAGAGACGCACTTCGTCCCTGGCAATCATCGCACTTTTTATATCCTGTTCAATTTTTGTTACTAAGGACATGGATGCCTCAAGTGTCATTTTCTAGGTTTGATCCCCGATTAAAACATTCGGGGATGACAGTCAAAAAGGGGTTTGTGATTTTTGGTCACAAACCCCTTTTTTAAAAATCTAGCTTTTGCTTTTTATGCTTAGCTTTTTGCTTCGTCAGCCGACTTGACAGGAATTTGTACCGTCTCTGAAACTGCCTGGCCCGTTGTTTCAGCCACGCCCGTTACGTTGTCCGTCACCAGATTCGTTGTTTTGGCAACATCGCCCTTTACAATCGCCTCGGTGTTTTCACCGGTTTTAGACACGACCTTTTCGCCGGTGTTCTGCAGCACATTGGAAGTCATGCTACCGGTTTCCTTGACGGCTTTGACAGGGGCATTAAAAAGTCTCCTAAAAAAACCAGTCACGCTGTTTTCGCCTTCGGCAAACGATACTGAAACCATTGAAACGGAAAATAATGCCATTAACGCTACTACGGAAATTTTCTTCATTGAAACTGCCTCCTGGTTGAATTTAAGAGCGTATTATATGAACCTCGTTGATTGAAGTCAAGAAATTTTAGAACTAGTTGAAATAATTTCGTAATTACTGCTTTTGTACGCGTCAAGGTTAGTCACCAAAATGAAAATTTTCTCAATATCCTCTGCCGCCAAGCCCTCTTGGGCGGCTAGGGACTCAAGATCAACGCCGCTAGTCGTCCCATCGGCGCGCTCATCCCAATCATGGGTTATCATCGAACCTCCCCGTGTCCGCAATAGCAACTGAATCATCAATCCAACGCCCGGTCCTTCTGCCTTAATTTTTAAAACGGGCAAGTTTTTTTCCTTTGGCGCAACAGCAATTTCATAATAATCCGTTGCCCAGGCGGATACATCGCAGGCATTGGTATTGTCGCCACCAACCGGAAGCTCCTCTAGATGCGCCTTAAATCCGGCCCACTCCCCAACCCAATCAGTGCCGCAAGCAGGCCCAAGTTTTTTTTGGTCGCCGTAGCCGTCCAAAAGATAGAACGATTTTTCCTTAAAGAGCAGTTTTGTTCTAGCAACTTCTCTTAGGTAGACCGCGTCTTCCTTTAATCCAAAATCATTCAATAAGCAAGCCTTGGAAAATTTTTTCAAAAGAGATCTGCTGGGTGTGTTGGTTGCGGATTCGAGGGACTGCTTAAAGTTTAATGGGTCTGCCTGGCGAAGAGCCCGGCTCAGGGTTTCGATGGTTTTCATGCCAAATTGATAATCAATAAATCTCCAAAAAAGGGCATTTTCATAACGCAGCTCGGTAAAGGGCTGATCCGGGTAGCGCATAAAATAGTTGGAACCCCCGCGCGAGAAACGGATTTTATTCGGAAGTGTTTCTCTGAATCCCTGCGAATAAAAGTCGTGGCGTGCACCGGCAAAAGTTTCAAAGTAGCGTGCCAAACCCTCCACGTACCAATCCAAGCTTTTCTTGGATGTGGTGCGCTCTATAGCCTCTGGCGATATATCGTTGGATTCGCGATTCAAGTTCTTGTTGTAATAAAACAGTACGACATGGAGCATTTCGTGAATCAAAGTTCCTCGCAGGTCAACGTTGATGTTACGAGGGCCTAAAGAGGAGGGATTCATTTGTTCCCAGTTTTTTATATATTCTCGATAATTAACGGGCAGAAGAATGAGAGCGCCATAAGCGCGCGCCGAAAATTTAACCGTATCAAAACAAGGTGCGTCACGGTAGGCAGCACTGGTAAAACCATGAAACTTAAATCCGTTGTCCGCATTTGAATTGCCCAGGTAGATGTCGATTGTTTTATCAGGGTCGTAGACATAAGTTTTGTCGGGGTCTGAAAATGAATAGCCTGAGGTGCCAAATCCCTCAAGACGGGTGATCGTCTGATAGGCTGTGACCGCGGCCTCTAGCACCTGCTGGGGGAATGAGACTGCAACTCCCACCTCCTCAAGAATCTGGTCTGTGTAATGAACTTTTACCGCCGCGCCGTCCTCCAAACGACCCTCGCATACTTTTTCGAGCGTCTGCACTTGCTCTTCCGGAGCGTTGGGTGTTGGCGCCGACAACACTTTTTCGTTTCCAAGGAAAGTCAGCCGGCCCGTGTAATTATTCAACGCGGGAATAACTGAAATGGACCCCGAAAGATCATCTTTGACCATCAGATTCCAAGCGCGCTGTCCCTGGGTATCACGTATAAAATGCTTGGCGTTTTTTTTATCTTCTACGTATATCTGCACACGAATCAGCTGACCTGCTTGCCAGTGGTAGGACAGCACCTGTTCGCGGCTGACCTTGACAGTGATCGGTGATGTTGAAGAAGAAAAATTCTGATTAAGATCGATGTAGTTGGGTAGGCTCAATGCCGGCGCATCCGCTGCGCCGCTTGACATTGCAGGCAGCATAAGAGCTGTCGCAAAGAAAAATACAATAAGGTTATGTTTTGGTTTTATCATTGTCAGCGATCCGGCTGCCCTATCTCTGCTTTTTAGCAGAACTTAGGCCCGTGATTTTGCGTCCTACCGTTTCCAGTAGTTTGCCTTTTTTAACAATCATGCATTACAAAAAGAGCTTAATCTGATCTTATTAAATATCTAGTGGAAGTATATATGACAATATTTGTTATTTCAATGGGGTGATCAAAAAAGTCTAGGTTTTTCTAATGAGGATCTGTGGGTCCAGAAGCCCTGTGCTCGGATTTAAGGCTCCGTAAAGAGTGATGATTTCAAAATGGACGTGGGGTTGAATGCCTGCGGCTGAGGCATTCCCTGTTTTTCCACAAGTCCCAATGATGTCGCCACGAGCCACCCAGTCCCCCTGGCGCCCATAGAGCCTAGAAAGATGTGCGTAGCGCGTGCGCAGTCCATCAAAGTGTCCAATTTCAGCGTACAAACCATATCCTTTTTCCTGGCCAGCAAATACAATCCTGCCTGACTTCGAAGCCAAAACCGGCTCTCCCAATCGCGCCAAGACATCAATCCCCTTGTGCCTGCGCTTGCCATTGCGAGAAGCTCCGAAATAACCCTTTCCATAGGGGTCGTTTCTTAGACGAATGCTTTGGGATTCTGGCTTTATAGGACTTGAAAAATATGTCTCTTGTTTGTGAAGCTTATCATCGGCGCTACGCCAAACTAAGATTAGAGAGGAAAATAGAGCGCAGCCCGCAAGGAAGAACAGCGTGGGTGCACAGGCGGAAAATTTCCGCACAAACTAAAACCCGAAACGCGCCCGGACCAACGCAACCATCACGATACCAATCATGATGCCAACGAACGTGTAGCGGTTTAGATTAAAATCAAAGGGGGCTTGAAACATGCGTTCATTGTAACAATCCAACCGTAAAACGCAATACAAAAAACCCCACCCATACAAACCCTACGATTTGTATGGGTGGGGGTTTATCCTCGGTCCTGAATTATTTCAGGCTAAACAGTTTGGTGCCGAATACGACAGCCAAAATGACGATGACGCCGAGGTGGGGTGCGAGCGGTGTCGTAAACACCAGACCCACAACAATACCAATCAACATCCCCGCAAGAATATCGGATTTAATCATCTGAATCACCCCCTTCAAGGAGCAAAGCTTTGATGACTCTGTTTCGATAGGCATCCCTCCTTTTTGTCATGAACCACTATAGAAAGTATAGTGTTGCGCCTAGGAAATACAATGGCAAGATGAGATTTGCTTAAGAGTTTATAGGGTTTAAGTAACTTTTGCTTAGATGTGCTTAATCAACCAGCCGGAAATTTTCTCGAAAACAGCCTGCCTCTGAACCTCATTCAAGAGTTCGTGGTACCAACCATCATAAAAATGAAGCTCCTTATCAGCGCTGGAAAGCCTTTGGTAAAAAAGCTGAGTTTTTGGCTTAGAAACAATGCGATCGTCCCCCGCCTGAAGAATAAGCATGGGGGTTTGAATCTGCGGGGCTGTCTTGAAAGCCTCAGTAATTCCTTGCAAAAATTCGGTGTATAAACGGGCTGATATTTTAGAATGAATCAGAGGATCCTGCTCGCGCAACAACCGCATATCGGGGTCGTGTGTCAGAAACTCTGTCTTCACACCGCTATTTTGTGTGAGCGTCGGCAGCAGGAGCGAGGCCGTTTTGGCGAGTAGAGACTGCCAGATGGGGATCGGCAAAGCAACGCCAAGGAGAGGTGAAGATAAAATAAGACCCTTGAGATGAACAGGCCGGCACTGCTTTAAAAAAAGCACCGTTAGGAGACCGCCAAAACTGTGGCCCATTAAAAAAATAGGGACTCCCGCATGAGCTCTTTCTGCTAGCCCATACAAAACCTTAAAATCTGCTTTATACTCCCACAGACCGTCGGTGTATCCCCGCTTGCCCCCACTCTCTCCAAACCCACGCAAGTCGGGAATCCAGCATTCAATGCCCAGGGAAGAAAAAAAACAAGCCGACGGAAGATAGCGGCCTCCATGCTCCCCCAATCCATGAATCAAAAATAAAATGGCTTTTGGCTGCCCCTGAGAAGCAACCTTTCGATAAAAAATAACGTTTTTATCATACGCAATAAAACGATGCTCAGAAAAAGTCTCGCCGCTGGAGGCTGCTTGGTCCATTTCAGGATCGACCGGACGACGCATCAATCTCTTGAATAGGTACCAGAATAGAAAGGCAGAAGACGATCTTTATAACGAGAATAGACTACCTCACGACGTACTTTAAGCGTCGGCGTAAGCTCGCCCGATTCTTGACTAAAGTCGTTCGGTTCTAGGGCGAAGTATTTAATTTTTTCATAAGATGAAAAATCCGTCATGGCAGCCTGAACTCGAGAGTCCATGAATTCATAAATTTTCTGGTCCTTAAGAAGCTCTTCGTAGGTGGTATAAGCCATTTTTTGAGTCTTGGCGTAATCGAGCAATTCCTGCTTGTTGGGTACAAGAATGGCGGTGATAAACTTCATCCCCTCTCCAAAAAGAACACAGCGCAGAATATAAAGATCTTTTGACAGAGCTTCTTCGATGGGCTGGGGTGATACTTTTTTGCCGCCCGAGGTTACGATGAGGTCTTTTTTTCTGCCGGTGATCGATAGAAAACCATCGCGGTCAATTTTGCCCAGGTCGCCGGTATAAAACCAGCCGTTTTTCAAAACCGCTTCTGTTTCCTCGGGCTTTTGATAATAACCTTTCATGACGCATTCACTTTTGGTCAAAATCTCCCCGTCTTCGGCAATCTTAACCTCCACTCCCTCTAAAGGGACGCCAACGGTTCCAAAGCGCCACTGATTCTCCCGGTTGACGCTGATCACCGGCGAAGTCTCCGTCAACCCGTATCCCTCATAAATCATCACTCCTAGATCATGAAAAAATTCGGCAATCTCTTTGGCTATCGCCGCTCCACCCGAGACACAAAAACGTAGACGCCCGCCCAAGCGCCGACGAAAAGTTTTGTAAACTAGCTTCTCCGCTAAACGTTCTTCCCAGACTGAAAATAGATTCTTTTTCCGGCTTCCCATTCGCTTGGCTTCGCCAATTTCTTTTGCCCAGAAAAAAAGAGCTTTTCGGACGGGGCTTGCTTTTTTAACAGCTTCCAAGACTCGGTGTTGAATTTTTTCATAAAAACGCGGCACGCCCAAAAGAAACGTCGGATTCACTTCTAAAATATTTTTTGAGACAGAGTCAAGATCTTCGGCGTAAGCAATCGTCGCCCCCAGATAGACCATCAGATAATAACCGGCCGTTCGTTCAAACACGTGGCAAAGAGGCAAAAAAGAAAGGTGCAAATCGTTCTCAGTCATACGCAACGTATCGCGGCAGGCAACTACATTGGCAATAAAATTACGGTGCGTCAACAAAACTCCTTTGGGCGAGCCTGTGGTGCCCGAGGTATAAATAATACTGGCAATAGCATCCCCAGTCACGGCTTGGGCCAACGCGTCAAGCGCTGTATTCAATTTTGTTTTGACCAGGTCCCGCCACAAAAAAAGAGGTGTCAAGCTGTCTGGCTTAGAGGCCAAGAGAGAAGAATCAAACGCAATAACGCCTTTGAGATTCGGCAGATCTTTCTGGATGGGGAGGATTTTTTCAAATTGCGTCTTATTGGATAACACCAGAAGCGCCGCGCCCGAGTCCGATAAAATATAGGCGGCTTCGGCGGACGTTAGTGACGGGTAAATAGGAACCGTGGCGATGCCTACCAGTTGCGCGGCCAAATCTGCCATCGCCCATTCGGGCCTATTTTCTGAATAAATAGCAATGCGATCCCCTGTCTTAATTCCCATAGACAAATAAGCCGAGGCCATGGCGCGGATATCTTTAGCGGCCTCTTCCCAGACGATCGGTTCAAACTGACCGTCAACTTTACTCAAGAAAGCGGCTTTTTTGGGCAGTCTTTGGGCTGAATCTAAAAACAAACGGCCAAGATTAAGTGGTTTTTGCATCGACCCCTCCTTTTCTAGGCATTCTGTTGGGCGACCAACGCCTTGATTTTGGGAAGAAGCTTCATCGTCTCTTCTTCCCCCCTTTTGATAAACGGAGCCGGCTTGTAAAATTCAATCCAGCTGGCACTGGCAAGAATCGGCCGAATTAAAACATCAGCCTCTTCCCCTTTAATTTCTGCAATCTCAGATTCCATGTACTGTATCGTATTCATTAGAATATCAACCACATTGGGAACAAACAAACGGTGCAAGCGTTTTTTGATGCGATAGATAAGGCGAATAAAAAAGTTTTTACGACGAACGGCTTGCTCTTGTCTTTGAGCTAAGTCCTCCAAATAAAGGCGCTGTTCCAGCGTGTCTTTAATCGTGGGGAATACATTCACCGCAATGACCTTGTGCACACCCGCGTCATGCAGAGCTTTAATGGGTAGTGGATTTAGGATGCCGCCGTCAACAATCGTATCCCCACCAATAAAGACCGGTTTAAAAACAGCGGGGATGGCAATTGAAGCGCGGACGGCCTCCTCGATCATCCCCGAATCAAAAATAATGGAGTCTCGAGTCGAAAGGTTCGTGCCTGTAATTTTTAAGGGGATGCGACAACTCTCAAATGTTTTATTTTCCAAATGCCGGCTTAAATGCCTCATGATTCCGCGGCCATTCAAAAAACCACGCACAGGATAAAGGCTGATATCCAGCAATCGAGTCAGCAGTAACCGCGGGGTAATCCCCATAGCAATTTTTTCAATTTCGGAGGCATCCTGGCTAACCGCGTAAACCGATCCAATCAGAGCGCCGACGCTCGAACCCGCAATGACATCAATGGGTATTTTTTCTCTTTCAAGCACTTTGAGCACGCCGATATGAGCCAATCCAAACGCCGCTCCACTGCCAAGCACAAGACCCACCAGATTGTTACTGACAAAACGAGCGATATGACGAACCACTCGCGAATACTCAGCCTCTGGCGAATACACTACCACCGGCTCTTTGGGCGGATCCTCATCGCTAAAGAATGGCGGAGCCGCGAGAGAGAAGCATCTCTTTTTTGAAAAAAGTTCTTGGCGGACGAGATTGGTTGTACGGACGCCAAAAAAAATTTCTCTCATCACAACCGCCGTGCAACCTTCGGAAGCAGGAATTAATTTTTCGACATCCGCCATCGCTTCCTGCGTCTGCCGGATATTGTTCATGTGGCTGTCTGTTACAAAAAAAATGAAGTCCGATTGAGTAAGCGTTTTCAAAACCAAAGAGTTCATTTCGCTTGGCAGGTCAATCAGGATAAACCGATACTCAATTGCTAGATGATTGAGGATAGCGATCATCGCTTTTTCGGACTGGCCCTCTACTTCCTCCACCGAAAGACTTAAAACATCAAACTCCGCTTCATGCCGGATGCGGTGAGGCGCAATTGAATCTGATTCGGAATGCCCAAAATTATCAAATCCTGTCAGCGGTGCCTTCTTGATGGTCTCAAAACCGGGCATACTATCCGACTCGTCAGATCCCAAATCAATCAAAATTGTTTTCTGATGAGTTTCGTGAAAAAGGCTGGCTGCTAGATTGACAGAAAAGTGAGCGCGCTCATTTTTGGGCTGGTGGCTATAAACAGAAAAAACATCACTTCGAAAAAGAGTTTTAGCGCGCGAATTGTCGCCGCGTAGACGATGGCTTAAGCGACGGCTAAGTTCTAGGGAAATCGTGGCGTTATGTTCGATCGTGCGCTCGAAATCGTCTTTTTTGAGCTCTAGAACCAAGGAGTCCGAAAGAGCTCTAAGAGTCGCCGAATGCGGCTGGCGCGTTAAAAGCGACATCTCCCCAAAGTGATCTCCCCGCCGCAAATAAGCCAGAATTTTCTTTTTTTCCAGCGAAGCCACAAAAGCCTCAAACCGTCCGGATACGACCACATAGAAGCTATCCGCCGGGTTTCCCTCACGGTAGACGGTTTCATCCCGCTTAAACTCTACCAAACGCATCAGCTGGCTGATGGATTTTAACTCCCACTGGCTTAAACCAGCAAATAGAGGGCACTGCCCCAAGATTGAAACTTTATCAATTTTTTGAAACGGTGAGTGGGACTCCTGAGCGTGGGTTGAGTCCATGCAGACTTACGAGTTTTTGAGGTAACGCCCGATAAACTGTTCCAAACGCTTTTGATCGGCTGGTTTGGTGTTGGAAAAATAAATAGCCACAAGATACCGCCCGGTACGCAAATCTTTGTCTTTGCGCACCAAAACACCCTTCATATGTACCGATTGACGCTTCCCCGAGCTGCCAGCCGGTAATTCAAGCCCAATGGCCAACTGACTCATCATAGGGATATCCTTGTCGACGACACACATCGCGCCACTGCAGGAAATATTGATGGTAATGGCTTGGATATCGTAACCCCGGTGCCCGATCTTAAAAAGAAGAGGCTCTGATATGCGTACTGAGCGGCGTCTTTCTGCGACCCGCTTGGGGAGACTCATGAGGTCATCCTGCTGCTTTTTCAGTCGAGGCGGATGAAGCGACGGTGGCGGCAGCTGCCGCTTCCTTGGCTTTTAGTGCTTTTTCCGCGTTGGTCGCGACAAACAACCGATGAGCCTGTTTGTTAGCAAAATATTTTCCGTCCCGGTAGTACCAGTCTTTACGGCGAATTCTTTTATTACTTTGTGCACAGTTGGTGGGCTTAACCTTCTTAATCTTACCCTTTGCTTCAACCGCTGCTTCCTGCTTCTTAACTTCGTCTGCCATTGCGCTACACTCCATTTCTAAACATTTAAGGGGTTAACCTCCTCACCCGGACCCCAAATCGAACACGCCAGGGAAACCGAAAGGAGGTTTTTCACACCATATTAAACACTTGCCCCCCAAAATCAAGACTAATCTTTGCTCTCACAGAAACCACCGACCGCCCAAAAATTAGCCGATAGCCACCGAGTAGACATAATCTAAAATTTTATTTAAATCGGAAGGGTCTACATTTTGAAAACGGACACCCGCTTCACGCGCAGGATTATGCTTATCTTTAGTAGCAGAAGCCCAAACGACATCCCCCACCACACAAACCGCATCCTCCAGATAAGGGACTTGAATCTGAATGCGAATCAACTCGCCTACACGGACCGGCTCCTTGACAATCAGGCTCAATCCACCAATGCTAATGTTTTTTATGCACGAGCTAAAAGCTCTTTGCTTTTTATGCTTCTTGATTAGACTGTATTCAACTGGCAGCGGAGCCCGCAACCGTATAAATTTTCGATTTTCAATCATGCGTATGTTTTTTTTCGGCAGCTGTTTTTTTGGTAGTTTTGAGCCACTCGCGGTAGACGTACTCCAGCACCCGCATACGATCCGCCTGGTTGATCTTGGTCAAGCGCACACCAGTGTCAAAGCCATCCGCCCAGGCCACCTTACCCGTTGCAAATACTGGCAGGTTATCGCCAGGGACATTCATTTGGATTTCAAGCGCGGTTCCCACTGGAACTTGGTCCTTCATACCAATCCTTAGCCCTTCCTTGCTCAAGTCCTTCGCCAGAGCCTTGCCAAAAAGAGGGTTTAATGTCAGGGTTTTATACTGGATATCAACTGGCGTGTTAAAGCGCAGATACTTTCGCCGCTCGTTCATCTGCTCCTGATGAGTTGGTTTTTTATTTATCTCTGAGTGGGGCCCGGCCTCTGCAGGATGTTTGGTCATCGTCAGCTCTAATCGTTTTTAAAATAGTGAATCAGGTCGCTCTTTAAAAAACGGTAGTTGTCGCCCACTTTGCGCCCCGGTATTTTCTTTGCCTTTACCAGTTTGTATAGAGTTTGACGGCTAATGCTTAAAAAATCACAAGCATCCTCAGTTGTAAGAGCCTTGTCACTACCCCTATCCAACAAAACATTTTTACTCATTTTTTTGTCCCCTAATTCTTTCTGTATCAACGAAGATCCATTAGAGCAAAACCCGAAATCATTGTCAATAGATTATTATATTAGTTAATTAAGGTTAATCTTAGTAAACAAAAATGGTTTAATTGTGCGGGAGTCAAAAAGAAGCTAGAATGCAGCCGCTCAAAAAAAACCCCACGGGCGAATTGATGCCCGCAGGATTATTAAAACTGCTTTATTTAGAACACATATTCAGGTTGGAGGATGGGCTGGTAATCTTGTGGCAGGGGAAACGGAAAAGTCACGATTTCATAAAGACCTCCCCCCGTACGAACGATGGACATTCCCACGCCCCTTGCCAAACCTAGCGTGAGTCCGGAGAAGGCATTATCCTCTACGCTGGTATTATAAATATTCTTCGGCAGTTCAACCCAGCCAGTAAGGGTGTTGGCAACTCCGCGGCCCAATTTTGTAAATGGGTCCTGCGCAAAACAAACAGCGCTAACCAACAATACGGCACTGATGACAACGCAAAAAAATACTCCCCTAGCCCAAGCTTTGTTCATTCTGGCCCCCTTGTTGATAAAATTTTCTAGATTTTCCGGAATATTATATAAGGAAAGCAATTAAGTCAATTAGTAATAAATTTTATTCAAAATTGAATGATTTGTCAATTTTATTTGATGCCAGCGCTCTTTACTTTGCAGTTTTTGGCTGGTAAACTAAGCCAACGATGTATGAATCGTTCTACTCCCTCAATCGAAAACCTTTTTCGGTGACATCGAATCCTCATTTTCTCTATTTATCCCCCTTACACAAAGAAGCATTGGCTCACATGCTCTATGGAATCCAGGAGCGGGTCGGATTCATTGAAATTACCGGAGAGGTCGGCACCGGCAAAACAACGCTGTGTCGTGCGCTTCTTAATGAGCTGGCAACAACGGTCAAAACTGCTTTCATCTTTAACTCCAACCTTTCTGAGATTCAATTATTACAGACCATTCTCAAGGACTTGGGCATCCCGTCCGGTGCCAAAAGTAAAGGCGCGTTGTTTCAGGCCCTCAATCAATTCCTCCTTGAGCAAATGCGTGTTGGCGGCAATGTGGTGGTAATCATCGACGAGGCGCAGAATTTATCCAATAAGCTGCTGGAGCAAATTCGAATGCTTTCAAATCTTGAATCTGAGAACGAGAAGCTGCTCCAGATTATCCTGGTTGGCCAACCTGAGCTTCGAGAAAAATTAAAGGATCCTGCTCTGCGCCAACTGCGGCAGCGGATCGTTGTTCGCTATCACATTGAAGCGCTGGACCGGTTAGAAGTATCGCGTTACATCGGCCACCGCCTAGACATCGCCGGAGCCAATGGCAAGGGGCCCAACTTTGAAGAAAATGCCATCGAAAAAGTTTATCGGTACTCCGCCGGAATTCCCCGGCTGATCAATATTTTGTGCGACAAAGCCCTTTTGAACGGCTTTGTCCAAGAAAGCCGCAGAATCACTGAAAATAACATCCAACAAGCAATCCATGAAATCGAGGGAAATAACCATGAGTATAATTAACGAGGCCTTAAAAAAATCTAGGCAAGATAAACCGTCACAAAATATGCAGCCTATTTCTACCTCTTTTTTGAATGCCGACCTTAACAAAAAATTTACGGTCGACTTGCCCAAGAAAAAAAATAATATCAATTGGGGGCCTATATTTGTTTTGCTGGTTCTTGTGTTAATTACAGGGCCCTTGGTAGCTCCTATTTTTTCAAGCCCCTACCGCAGCACCACATCAGCTTTTTTAGTGCCTTCTTATCAAGCAACGCTGGCGGCCTCTCAAGACGCGACCAATATGCAGGCGCAATTCGCCATTGAAGAATCGCCCATCTTGCCCGTTGGAGCTGCTATGATCCATAACCCCATCACTCCCATAGGAATCGAAAACCGCCCAACGTTTGCCATTAACGGCATCGTCTACTCCTCCCCCGAATCCTACTGTATTATTAATGGGCGAGTGGTTAGGGTGGGTGACAAAATTGATGGGGCAATCTTAAAAAGCGTCTCGCCTGAAAAAGCGGTCTTAGATTTCAACGGGACCAAAATTGATCTGTGGGTCAACAACGACTAAAGCGCTTAAAAAAAGAAGGCTACCTTTTTCTTTTTAATAGCGACTCTGTGATTATCTCTTGGGGGATATCACGGACTATCTGGGTCTTTCCTAGGCGGATTGGCAGAACAAAACGATTCTTTCCGGCTTCTGATTTTTTGTCATAGCCCATGGCCTCAAGAATCAATCGAGTCTCAATATTTTTATAAAAAACCGGTAAGCCAAATTTTATCAAAAGTGTTTCAAGCCGCGCAGAAAGAGAGGGATCTTTAAGAAGTCCTAGGCGGGTTGAAATATCGCAGGCAACCAGCATTCCAATCGCGACTGCTTCTCCGTGAGTGTATGCGTGTGAAAATGAAGACGCTGCCTCCAACGCGTGGCCGGCGGTGTGGCCAAAATTCAAAACAATCCTAATATTTTTTTGGTCCAACTCATCAAGAGAAACAACGCGGGCCTTAATCTTCACGCAGCGAGCAATAACTTCCTCCAACAATTTTGGATGCTGAACAATTTTAGCTTTGCCTGATTTTTCTAAAGTCGAAAAGAGGCTCCCATCCTCAATCACCCCGTACTTAATCACTTCTGCAAAGCCCTCTGAAAACCGCTTTTCTGGCAAGCTTTTAAGGGTATTGGTATCGCTAAGGACTATCCGCGGTTGATAGATCGAGCCTAACAGATTCTTTCCTTCGGGCAAATCGATAGCCGTTTTACCGCCGATAGCAGAATCTACCTGTGCGGTAAGCGTTGTTGGAATTTGGATATAAGGCACTCCTCGGCGATACACGGAAGCCGCAAAGCCTGTGAGGTCACCGATAACGCCTCCGCCAAGCGCGACAAGAAAAAGAGATTTATTTTTTCCATCTAGGGCTGCCATACGTTCAATTAGTTTCCAGAAAACATCTTTAGACTTAGCAGCCTCCGAACTTTTTGCGGGCGGGGTTAAAAAAATGGAGGCGTCAATCCCCTCTTTTTTAAAGGACTCCAGGAGTGTTTTTTCATAGAGCGACGAGACTTCTTTTTGTGACACCACTAGCGCATTTTTCTGAACAATCCCTTCGCGGCGAATCCTCGCCCCTGCTTGAACCAAAAGATTTGCGCCGATGATAACGGGATAAGCGTTTTTGGATAGATTAACGCGGATGGTATTCATTGCTTAAAAATTAGCCTACAAGACTACCTGGCGGCAAATCTTGCTCAAGAATCAAAATTGATAGGCGCTTTTCGTCTTTTCCGCCGACAGATGGCTCTGCTTTTTTGATGGAAGAAGCAGCTAGTAGCATGCCACGCGATTCTACTCCACGAATAACGTTGGGCAGTAGATTATTAACAACAATCACGGACTTTCCTAAAAGCTGTTCACGAGTGTAGAATTCCTTTACACCCGCGACGATCTCTTTTTTTTCAGTACCCACATCAATCAAAAGCTTCCAAATACGATCTGCGCCAGGGATGTCTTGCACATCCAGGACTCTAGCGACCCGAAGATCTATCTTTTTAAATTCGGCGAAGCTGACTTCGTTCACACCGCTACCCTTGACTTCAGGCGAAGGGGTGGCTGGGATCATTTTTTATCGGCCTTGCCACTTGTGGCAGGAGCACCCTTAGCGGGCGCTGCTGCAGGTGCTGCACCAGCAGCGACTACTGCAGCCTTCTCAGCTTTCTTGACCTTCAATTTCTGCATTTTAACTTTAGGAATTCCCAAAACTGACTTTTGATCGTCCCAAACATTAATATCTTTGAGCATTTTAAGACGCTCGAAGCGCTTTAACACAGAACGGTGTTTTTTGTTCGCCGCCCCTGACCGTAAACTTGAGTGAATTGACATAAAGAACCCCCTTCTTTTAGAGCGCTTAGTGTACCACAGACGGATTCCAGAATGCACGCCGGAAAAAAAAGGGAAAAAACTATCGGCGCCGCAGGTAACTGCCTTTGTATTTGGAGGTAAAATAAGCGAGGTCTTTTTTGGCTTCTTCCTTATTAGCGTAAAAGCCTACGCACACCACGGTATAAACACCGCTCTGAAGTGCTTGGGCATTAAAGCCCTTTTTTTTCAGAAGCGACGCCTCAACCTCGGCATCACTCCTCTTTTTTGAGGTAAGCACTTGAATGGTGTAAGGTTTGGCCGGACCCTCATTGATGACGACAAATTTATTCTCTCTTTTGGAAACAACCTTAGCGGCAACGGGTATTGGCGAGAGGCTTACGGCCGGCGCAGCAATCGGCTGGGGATCCGCTAACGGCTTAGTTACCACAGAAACCGGCGGCTGCGATTGAGCCAAACCCACGGATCGTCCACGAAGCATTCCAAGAAAGAAAATCAGGCAGAACAAAAGAATCGCAAGAATGCCAATCAATAACAATTGCTCAATCGTTGTTGATATCAGAATTGGTTTTTGAGCTTTGGCTATCGAGGGAATCCTGTCGGCCTGCTTCGGCTCGTTGGAAAAGCCGGAAAAAAATTCCTGCTGATTTTCCTGAATCTGTTTTTCGTTCATAAGCTTTTCACGATTGATAGTATATCAACGGTCGGCTCAATGCTTCAATGACTATTTGGACTGCAAGTTGCCTGAAAATTGTAATAGCGGACCGTAAATACCGCGTAACATCCACGTTTGACCGCCGTACGATAAACCCACAGACCGCCAACCATTTTGATTGATAGACATTTTTTTAAGAATTGCACTGCTCCACTGCGACGAAATCTCAGGCGAAACATATAAACGCGTATTTAGCTTCCCCAGCTTTCCTGACCGCACCCAAGCGTTACCAGCTAAACGGAAATCCGGCCCAGCAGCCTTAAGGATGCGGATATGGTAATTATCCCCTCCCATCATGACACGGCTTATGCGTACATCTAATGCGTCAAACCGCCGAAAGAGAGGCCCTGCATGTTCAAACCACTTGCCCATTACCGAGGAGTTCGGCATCAACCCTTCCCCAATACCCAACTTTTCAAGAGAAACCTGCAGATCTGCCAGTGGACGCCAGACTTCTTTTAAAAAAATTTTACCTCGCAAAGCATGAATCCATGGCGGGGTTTCTGCAGTCTTCCTAATTACTAAATCTAGAAACTCAATTTGATTTAATTTGACAACCCTGACACCGCGGATCCTAATCGATAGATTAAATTGCTGACTGAGAAAATAAGATAAAATCTGATCTTTGGCCATAAAAACAAACAAACCTGTCACAAAAACAACTAGACAGACAAAAAAAACAGAGGCTCTTTTCATGAAACCCGCTGATCTCCCGCCCTCCAATAGGCCAAACGATCGTATTTCATGAGTTCTTTTTAATCGCCCGGCGAAGGCCGTCCTTATCAAGCACTTTCACAAAAGCGTCCACCACACGAGGATCAAACTGCGTTCCCCGATTGCGCGAAATTTCATGAAGCGCTTCATCGATCGAGACCTGACTCCGGTACGGACGCCCCGACACAATCGCTTCAAATGCATTCAACAATGAAAGAATTCGGGCGCCAATGGGAATCTTCTCCGCCTTGAGGCCTTTGGGGTAGCCGGTGCCATCATACTTCTCGCGGGAGTAGAGAATAATTGGTGTCACCGATTTTAAATTTTCAAAATGCTGCACAATTTTTGCGCCCTCAATTGGGTGCTCACGCAGACTCTTATACTCATCACCCGTTAACTTACCAGATTTGTTTAAAATTTCGTCAGGAATCCCAACTCTGGTAGTATCTTTTAAAAGCGTGGCGTAGTGAAGCGCTTGTGATTCTTCCTCGCTCAATCGAAGCTCTCGAGCCACGGATTCGGCCATTTTTAAAAAAATTTCCTGAGAAAAACGACTCGTAGCAGGATTTTTGGATCCTAAAATAACCGCTAGCGACTGAATTGTTCCCAGTGTCACCCTGCGCTGCTCTTCGTAAAGCTGGGCATTTTTTATAGCAATAACGGCTTCTTCGGCAAGCGTCGTCAAAATCTCAAGATCAAAATGGTTGAAAGATTTTTTATCTTTTTTATCACGGACATGAACAACGCCCATCAAGTCCTCATCAATCAGCGGGACACAAATAAATTTTTTACGAAGCAGCATTTCAGAGGATTGGGCGACTCGCCCCTCGATTCCGTGGCCAAATGCTATCTTGGGGTGTCGGCCAAGTATTTTGGGGTAGCCGACTCTTGCTTTGCACACTAAATACTCAAGTTTTTGTTTCTTATGTCGTGTCCCCCCAATACCAACCTTCTCCACAAGATAAATAGAGCACCTGCCTACCCGCAGAACCTGCGCAGTCAAATGAGCCAAGCGCGATACCAGCTCATCTAGATTTAGTGTTGAATTAATAATTCGATGGACTGTATGTACAGTTGAAAGAGCGATCGCTCGCGGTCGAAGTGTCGCCGAAAGACGGCTAATCTCTTCTGTCTTAAAAGATGTTTCCAGTAGCAGTTTAACGTAACCGGTCAACAAATCCAAAGCCTGAGGACCCATCTTTTTCTTAATCCCAGACAAGATAAAATAACCAATCAGCCTTCCATTGACGGGCAGTGGAATACAAAAGTGCGCTAAATTTCTTGGCTCCTCAAAAACAAAAGGCTGGCCTTTGTCTGCGTGTTTTTTTAAGGTGGTGGCTATTTTGGTGGCGCTGTGAAATTGCTGGGCGTCCTCAAGCTCGCTCAAACGATAACATTCGCCGTCGATGCGTGAAAAAACCCACCAGATAGGGTTCCCAAAGTCTGAGTGAAACGAGGCTAGTAGCCGCGCGATACCCTCATGCTTAAGAAAAATAGCCAGGACTTCCTTATCGTTTGGGGCAATATCCATCACTAGACCCTCTCGAAGGGCTCAAAAAACTTTTTATACTCATCCTGAGCGTAACGGTCAGTCATTCCCGCAATATAATCACAAATCACGCGGTGAGCGCCTTCTGATTTAAGCCTCTTCTGACTACCTGGCGGAAGTTGCTCAGGCTGAGCCAGGTAAACATCAAAAAGAGCGCGAATAAAACGTCTAGCCTTATCTGTCATTCTCACCACTCGGTAATGGCGATAAAGCCTAGTCTTTAGAAATTGCCTCAATTCCTCTCTTTGCTTCCAGAGGGCGGCGCTAAATGAAATGCAAAACCTATCCAGATCCATCGCCTCCTTGAAGGTGCGAATGTTAGATTTTTTTATATTTTTTTGAGATTGCGTCAAAAGGTCTGTCACTTCTAAATTAATCAATGTGCGAATAATCTGGTAACGACGCACCGAGGGTTTTGTGGAAACGCTGGGCCGAGCAATTTTCTTTGCTTCCCGCCAGAGGCCAATCTTGTCCAATTCCGCTTCTGTGATCAATCCAGACGTTAGCCCGTCGTCAATATCGTGATTGTCATAAGCGATCTCATCGGCAAGATCCACCACCTGAGATTCAAGCATCGGGGATTTGAATGGTTCAAACTTTCCCATTCCCCGCTTCTGGGCTTCCAGGGCCAGCTCGGGGTGCTTAAAAAGCCCTACGCGGGATTCGTATGTCAGGTTCAGACCTCGAAAGTCGGGGTAATTTTCCTCCAAAAAATCTACAATCCGCAAACTCTGAAGGTTGTGATCAAAGCCGCCGCGATCTTTCATTAAGCTCTTTAGCTCATCTTCACCCGCATGCCCAAAAGGCGTGTGGCCCAAATCATGCGCCAGCGTAATCGTCTCCACAAGATCCGCATTCAGACGAAGAGCGCTGGCGATTACACGGGCAATTTGACTGGCTTCCAAGGAATGCGTAAGGCGTGTGCGGTAATAGTCCCCCTCATGATTCACAAAAACTTGAGTTTTGTATTCCATTCGCCGAAAGGCGGAGCTGTGGATGATTCTGTCACGATCTCGCTGAAAAGCAGTACGGTAAGGATGCTCTTTTTCTTTGTATGCCCGGCCTTTGGAGTCAGCGCTTTTGGCAGCGTAAGAAGACAAAAGATTTTTTTCTTCTCTTTCCAACTCTTGACGCAAACGAATCATAGTACACCCTTGCCAGTGGCTATCAAGCGGCGGATGGAATATCTTCCTGAAGGATGATAGGTGGTTTTCCGTATAGATCCATCAAAAGATTGACACGCGAAAGGCTCATGGTAAAAATTCTTTTTTCTTTAGCCAGCAGTTTAGCGTTTTCGTCCAAACCACCAAGAGCCAGTAGGACCTTGGTGTGCGCCAGAGACCCCTGAGCATCCCCCAACACGAGGCTCATCACTTCTTTCTCTGTCGCCTTGGTTTCAGTCACCTGGCAAATCCAGCAGCGGCCATGACCCTTGGCGATGATTTTTCTCGCGCTTCCCCGAAGGCTTGTTTCATGAACGGCCGTTTTAAAAATCTCAGTAAAGTGAGGCAGCTTTCTATTTTTTTCTCCGAATTCCATCAAATCATTTCGGAATTGCAAAAAAAGGCCTTCCACCCGCTCCGTAATGCCCATGGCAGTAATTTCCTCGTGCTCAAGAATACTGCTTTTCACCGCATCCACAAAAGCATCATCTCTACCGGAAATCCCCATCAGTGAAAGTTCCTTCCGCTCATAAACTTCCCGAAGCCAAAAACGAAAAATTTTATTATGGAAACGGTAAAAAACTCCTACCTTTACCAGCAGTTCATACTCCACTAATTCTTGAATCTGAGAGGAGGCTTCCTTTTGGCTCATATTAAGCGCCTGGGCAACATCCTTTAGGCGGTTAACTCCTTTGGCAATCTGCGCCAAAATCAACAACTGCTTACCGCGAGAACGTGCTTGTGTCCATGGAGAAATCAGTTTCATGAAATACTGATTCAACACGCCTTGAGACTCATAAAAAAGTTTGTAAAAAACATCAGCGATTGCTTTTGAGGTAATCTCACTCTGGCTGGTTGCAAGAGCTGATTCGCGCAAACGCGTGGTGATATTCTCCAGAAAAAAAGGATGTCCATCGGTAAAAGCGACTAGATAATGCTTGAGATTGCCGCTAATCTCCAGCGGCTCTATTTTTTTATCGACAAACGCAAAAGCGGTCTGAAAGTCAAAATTCTCAAGATAAATTCTTTCAAAATTGCCAAAAAGAAGGGAGAGTTTTTCAGCTAAAATTTTACGGCTGGCAGAAAACGATGAACTTGAAAGTAAATACATGGTATCTTTTTGCACCATGATACGTTTTCCAAAATCGACAAATGGATTTTTAATGCCAAATTCGCCAAGCCGGTGGAACTCATCGAGGATAACAATACAATTTTTCCCGGTTTCTCCCTTAATGATTGAAGTAAGCTCGAAAAGCTTCGTGTAAGCTTCCTCTGCGTGTCGTGTCTTAAGAAGGTGGGCAATTTCCCGCGTCCGCAAAACGGTCTTTGGGATGGAATCTTGAGCGGCCAGCTCAAGCTTTTCAAGGGATTCGGTAGGATTTACCGTCTGGGTCTGAGTTAAATACTGGAAAAGAAGAGACCGGATGAACTGGTCGACAAAATAGTCAAGTGACTGGAGCTTGATTTCAACATAAATAGATAAAATCTCAGGGTCGCGGAGAGTGTAGAGAAACTGGCGAAGAATGGAAGATTTTCCCAATTGCTGATGACCGATCAGCGCGACGTTCTGACGGTAACCCGCCTTTAAGGCAGTAGCGCGTTTTAACAGAAGCTCAAGTATCTCCTGTCGGCCGAAAAAATTCTCGCCGATAACCGGGTCGCTGAACATGAGTAAACCTTATAAAACCTGAAACGAAAGTTTAAATTTTTCCGGAAAAAATGATATCCGGTGGTTTTTTTTGAATCAAATATTTTAATAGCGGTCTCCAAAATACAAGAAAACTGAGCCCTGCAATAGATCCCTATGATAACCCGAAGTGCCCTGCCAGGTCAAAAAAAATTATGTCTAAAAGAACCGAAAATTGGAGCGGGTGGCGGGAATCGGACCCGCGTATCGAGTTTGGGAAACTCGTATTCTGCCACTGAATTACACCCGCAAAAAAACTAAGCTAAAATTGAGTTAAAACCTGAAATGCCTTATACCTCTTCTCGATATCCAACCGCCCAAGGCCCGCGATCCTCTTAAGGCTAAAACTTTCTACGTTGTAGGAAGCTAGAACAGTTCCGTAAATGATAGCCTTACGGATCACACTTTCATTGATGCGGGAAGGTGCGCCCGCTAAATACCCGATAAACCCTCCGGCAAACGTGTCCCCGGCCCCCGTCGGGTCGAACACACTCTCCAACAAAAAGGCTGGTGCTGAAAAAACAGACTCACGCGAAAAACAAAGAACACCGTGTTCTCCTTTTTTGATCACCGCGATTCTTGGTCCTTTGCTCAGCAGCCATCGGGCAGCCTGGATCAGGTTGTATTCCCCGCTAAGTTCGCGTGCCTCCCCCTCATTGCATAAAAAAATATCAACTTTTTTTAAAAGGCCCACCAGGCTCTTTTTTTTATTTTGAATCCAATAATTCATCGTATCACAGGCGCTTAAAGAGGGTCGCTTGACCTGGCTTAGGACCGCATGCTGAATCTCGGGATCAATGTTGGCTAAAAAAACAACTCTACAAAAGCGGTTTTCAGGATTTATTATTGGCTTAAAATTGGCAAAAACATTCAGCTCGGTTTTAAGCGTCTTGGCGGAGTTTAAATCAAAATCATACTCGCCTGTCCACCGAAAGGTCTTGCCCTCTTCGATAGAGATGTTGCTTGTGTCCACGCCAAGACGTTTCATCAGAGCCAGGTGTTTTTTAGGAAAATCAGTGCCGACGACTGCCACAACGGACACGGGTGAAAAAAAACGGGCACCGGCGCTGAAATAGGTCGCTGATCCGCCAAGCGCTTCTTTAACTTTTCCAAAGGGGGTTTTGATGGTGTCTAGCGCCACGGAGCCCACGGCTAAAATTTTATTTTTCATCAGAGCATTATTTTGCATAGGTTTTCCGTGGCCAGTTTTGGATCGTTGGCACTCATGACCGCACGCACGACGGCAACCGTCCGCGCGCCGGCAGATTTTATCTCAAGCGCATTTTTTTCGTCGATGCCGCCAATCGCCACAAAGGGGATCTGAATATTGCTTGTCGCGAATCGAACCAGATCCAACCCCACCGCCGTGTAGGATGGTTTGGTCGGCGTCGTAAACACCGGACCCACTCCAATATAATCAAAACCATCGTTTTGAGCTTTGAGGGCTTGTTCGGGGCTATGCGTCGACCGCCCGATAATCGCGTTCCTTCCCAAGGCTTTGCGAGCAAAAATATAATTGCCGTCCTCTTGCCCCAAATGCACACCCTCCGCCTGGACTTCGGCGGCCACATCAATACGGTCGTTAATTATCAGCGGCACCTGACTTGCCCTCGTAATCTTTAGAAGGTTGATGGCGTCTTTTACCATTTCGCGGTCCGATGAATTTTTATCGCGCAACTGAATCACGTTGGCGCCGCCAAAAATTGCCGATTTGACAAGGTCCTGCAAAGAGCGGTTTCCGGCGGCCTGCCTATCGGCAATCACGTAAACTTTCCAGTTTTGGCAAAGCTCTTTTTTCAATCGCATAAATCTCAAACCTCAACTTTTTGAATTCAAAAGCGATCTTTGGGTCTAACGCCTTTGAAAATTCTTCCAGTACCCGCAAAGACTCTTTGGTTCTTTCAATATTGGCTGAAAATAAATCCAAAATACCGCTTCGCTCATTTTCAAGCAAAGACGGGCTTTTTCCTTTGTCAGCACCCACGTCTCTAGCCGCCAATAGGCTTGCCCGAGGAAACGAAGCGCTTTTAAGAATACGCGTAATCTCATGCCTGGCTTGTTTAAGCTTTCGCATGATCAGCGGGTCACTTAAAAAAAACCTAAAAATTTCCTCGCAAACTCTCAAACCTTCACGGGAGCGGTTGAAATTAGCGTCCAAAATTCTTAAAACTTTTTTATCTACATTCATCATGTCATCCCCGAAATCATTAATCGGGGATCAAGTTTGATCCCCGCCTGCGCGGGGATGACTTCGTCATTTTGTCTAGCAAACCCGTAGTTGAAAAGCCTTTAGTAAAAGGAAGCGAGTGTACCATCCCGCCATACGACTCGACCAATTCGCTTCCAACGATAGCATGCTTTTTCCAATCACCACCCTTGACCAGAAAATCTGGCCGGATGGCCCGGATAAGCGTCATTGGTGTTGGCTCCGAAAATATCACCACATAGTCCACCGACTTAAGGGCGCTCAAAACTTCAGCGCGATGATCCTGTCGATTTAAAGGCCTGTCAGGTCCCTTCAATTTTCTTACTGAGCGGTCACTGTTTAGACCTACAACTAACACCTGTCCCAACTGACGCGCTTCTTTGAGATAGCGCACGTGCCCAAGGTGGAGAATATCAAAACAACCATTCGTAAAAACTATTTTTTTTCCTGCCTTTCGCTCTCTATCGAGAGCGTGTCTTAGCGCAGTTAGCGTTTTAGGCTTGGTTTTGTTAGCAGGTGAGGGCTTCATCGATGCGCTCGCAAAGAATGTGTCCGATCATGATATGAGATTCTTGTATACGCGAAGTCTTTTCAGAGGGGATTACGATCGCCAGGTCCACCGCGGACTTCATCGCACCGCCGTCGCGGCCCATGAGACCGATGGTGTACATCCCAAGCTCTTTTGCTTTTTGTAGGCCTAGAATTGCATTTTTTGAGTTTCCGCTGGTGGATAACGCAAAAGCAATGTCCCCTTTTTGGCCGAGCGCTTCTACCTGGCGGGAAAAAATTTTATCAAAACCATAATCATTGCCGACCGCCGTCAAAATTGAAGTGTCCGTGGTAAGGGCAATGGCTGCCAGTGCGCGGCGTTCTTTTTCGTAGCGTCCGACGAACTCAGCCGCAATGTGCTGGCTATCGCTTGCGGAGCCACCGTTGCCAAAAAAAAGAATTTTTTTCCCCGCTTGAACGCAGGCAATCAGCTGCAGCGCTGCTTTTTCAATCTGCGGCAGAAGCTCTAGCAGAATCCGCTCCTTCACCGCGATGCCATCACGGATGTCTTTGGCGATTCGCTCTTTCATCGGTTATCCAAAAAAAGTCTTGGCCATTTCATAGAAAGCAGGGTCCACTGTTTTGAGTTTGCTGGTGGCTTCTTCGATTTTGATCGGTACAATTTCGTTGCCGCGCAGTGCCACCATGTGGCCAAAAAGGCCCTGTTTGACCAAGGTGACCGCTTTTTCACCAAATCGCGTTCCGAGCATGCGGTCAAATGCCGAAGGGCTTCCCCCGCGCTGAATGTGCCCCAAAACCGCCACGCGCGCTTCCTGACCAGTTACTTCTTCAATTTTTCTAGCAAGCGCCTCTCCGATGCCGCCCAACCGTACATGGCCAAAGTCATCTACCTTCTTCTCAAGCAACACCTCATTACCCTCAAACTTTGCACCCTCTGCCACCACGATAATGCTAAAACTTTTTCCTCGTTCATTTCTTTTTTTGATGACCTCAACCACCTCCGCCATCTTGATCGGAACTTCCGGGATCAGAATGATATCCGCACCACCTGCGATACCGGCATGAAGCGCAATCCACCCAGCGTGCCTTCCCATTACTTCAGCCACCAGAATACGACGGTGACTTTCTGCTGTGGTGTGTAGGCGATCAATGGCTTCCATCGCGATATTCACGGCGGTGTCAAAACCGAATGTAAAATCAGTTCCTGACAAATCGTTGTCGATTGTTTTAGGTACTCCCACAATGTTGTAGCCCTCTTTGGAGAGTTTGGTAGCAACGCCAAGCGTATCCTCGCCTCCAATAGCCACCAATGCATCCAGCTTTAGCGTTTTCCAGGTCTGCTTTAACTTTTCAAGATTTGCCGGATCTTTGTAAGGATTGGTTCGACTAGAGCCCAAAATAGTGCCGCCGCGGTTAATGATCCCAGAAACGGTCGCATGGTTTAGGGGCATGGTAATATTTTCTATGAGCCCCTTCCAACCCCACTGAATTCCAATCGTTTCAGCATTTTCCCTATAGGCTGTGCGAACCACTGCGCGAATCACAGGATTCAATCCAGGGCAATCCCCTCCACCCGTCAAAACTCCAATTTTTAGCATCCTTTTAAATCTCCTAGTGTTAAACGGTCATTTTCAAAATTTTATTTCGTCTTGGCTTCTTGGGGCTCTGCCGCCAACTTGTCCTTGTCTGTACGTTGCTCTCCTTGCATGCGGTCAATAAAATCAGTAAACATCTGTCCCCGACGAAATACGGGATGCTTCATGATTTCCTTGTGAATGGGGATAGTAGTTTTGATCGGCTCTATAATAAATTCTTCAAGCGCTCGCTGCATAATGGCGATCGCCTCTCCCCGGTTGCGCCCATGAACCATCAATTTCCCAATCATCGAATCATAATAAGGCAGCACCGTATAGCCGGCATAGGCATGGCTATCCACGCGCACTCCGGGACCACCCGGAGCGTTATAACGCTCTATTTTTCCGGGGCTTGGAGAAAAATTATTAGTGGGGTCTTCCGCATTAATTCGGCATTCGATGGCATGGCCGATGAGAGGGACTTGATCCTGCTTGCGAATAGAAAGTTTCTCTCCCGCAGCAATTCGAATCTGCTCCTTGACGATATCGATTCCTGTGATGAGCTCCGTAATCCCATGCTCCACTTGGACACGCGTATTCATTTCAATAAAATAAAACTGGCCGTCTTCGTTTAAAAGAAATTCGACCGTTCCGGCGTTAGTGTATCCGACGGCTTTTGCCGCTCGAAGGGCCATCTCACCCATTTTCCGGCGAAGCTTCCAATCCACGGCGGGCGACGGCGCCTCCTCCACTAATTTTTGATGACGGCGTTGAATCGAGCAATCACGCTCATGAAGATAAATCATGTGTCCGTGGTTGTCTGCCAAGAGTTGAATTTCGATATGCTTGGGACGCTCTAGATATTTTTCGATATACACGGCGCCATTTCCAAAAGCGACCTCCGCTTCGTGCTGAGCTGTCATCAAAGCACTGACCAGACGCACCTCGTTATGACAAACCCGCATTCCGCGGCCGCCTCCGCCCGCCGCCGCTTTAATAATCACGGGGTACTTAATTTTTTTGGCGATTTTTAACGCTTCATCTTTATCTTTCACGGCCTCTTTAGTGCCTGGGATAATGGGAACTCCCGCTTTTCGGGCTGTCTCACGAGCCGCCATCTTATCTCCCATCGAGCGGATTGCGTGGGGACTTGGTCCGATGAATTTAATCTGACAGGATTCACAAATTTCGGCGAAGTGGGCATTTTCAGATAGAAAACCATAACCAGGGTGGATCGCGTCTACATCCGTAATTTCCGCGGCGCTGATAATGGAGGGGATGTTTAAGTAGCTTTGAGACGATGGGGCGTTGCCAATGCAAACGGCCTCATCAGCCAGATGCACATGGGCAGAGTTGGCATCCGGAACCGAATAAACAGCCACGGTTCGCACGCCCATCTCGCGACAAGCTCGAATAATACGAAGCGCTATTTCGCCACGGTTAGCGACTAAAATTTTAGAGAACATTACTCAATAACAAACAGAGGCTGACCAAATTCAACAGGATCACCGTTGTGAACCAGGATCTCGACAATCTTGCCCCGAACTTCGGCCTTGATTTCGTTCATCAACTTCATCGCTTCTAGCACACAAATAACCTGCCCAACCTGAATTTCGGTGCCCACTTGGACAAAGGCAGCTGCGTCGGGCGCTGGAGAGGCGTAAAAAGTGCCTACCATCGGAGACTTGATGGTATTTTTGGCAGCAACAACCTGCGGCTTGGCGGCTTCTTGGGGCTCGGGAGCCTGCGCACGAGATAATTGCATCGGTCGGGACTCATACACCACCTGCTCAACTCCACCCTGGACATTTTTTTTCAGGCGAATTTTCAGGCCGTCTTTTTCCATCTCAAACTCGGAAAGTTGATTCTCATTCATAATCTGAATGACTTCCTTAATTTCTTTTAGATTCATCGCCCGTCTCCCTTTCTAAGTTTCCTGTCATTCCCGAATGTTTTAATCGGGAATCAAACTCAAGACTTGATCCCCGATAAAAAAATTCGGGGATGACGTCCGCTGCTTAAGCCCGTTCCAAATATTGCCCTGTCCGAGTATCAACGCGGATCATTTCACCTGGCCCGACAAACAAAGGCACCTTGATCGTGGCTCCGGTATCAACTTTGGCGGGCTTTGTGCCACTTTTGGCGGTATCGCCGCGAACGCCCGGCTCCGTTTCGATTACCTTCAAGATCACCGAGGACGGCAATTCAACCAGTATCAAATCCTCGTCATTGTAACGCCCGATGATCTCATCGTTTTCCCTCAAATAATTAACCTGCTCGCCCAAAACCTCCGCCCCCATCACCACCTCGTTATACGACTGGGTGTCCATAAAATGAAGCTTGTTCCCATCGCGGTACAGGTATTGAATCGGCCGGTCTTCCAGAAACACTTCGTCAAATTTTTCTCCCGAGCGAAATGGCACCTCCAGCACATTACCGGTTCTGATGTTTCTGAACTTTGTACGCACAATCGGCTGCCGCTGCTGCATTTTTACCAGCTGAAAATCAAGAATCTCACACATCTGGTTCTCGTACCGAATGACTAAGCCGGCCTTAAATTGACTGGTAGATACCATCGACATAATATTATCTTTCTGTTTTAATCTTCTAGCCCTGCCGTCATGACCTTGCGGCCACTTTTGGTGATCAGCACCATATCTTCGATACGAATACCCAGTTTGCCTGGCAAGTAAATCCCGGGTTCAACGGTAATCACCATCCCCGGCTTTAAAATTGTCTCGCTGCGACCTGACACGCCAGGCGCCTCATGAATCTCAAGGCCTACGCCATGACCCGTTCCGTGCCCAAAATAATCGCCGTAACCGCGTTTTCGGATATACGCTCGACAAGCTTCGTCTACTGCACTTGCCGGAACACCGGGTCCCGCCTTACGAATTCCCGCCCTTTGCGCTTCCCAAACGATACTGTTTATTTTTTGATGCAAAGGTGACATTTTACCCAAAAATATAGGTCGGGTCAAATCCGAATAGTACCCCCCATAAACCGTTCCCATGTCCACTAGGACCGAATCGTTATTTTTGATGGGTGTTTCATCTGATTGGCAGTGCGGCATTGAAGCTCTGGCGCCGGCAGCAATAATCATGTCAAAAGCCGGTTTTTCGGAGCCTATCGATTTGGTGTAAAATTCGAGCCTCCCCTGCACTTCCCGTTCGGTCATCCCAGGCCTTACCGTCTGACGGGTGTAATGAAGCCCCTTCACCGCAATGTCAGCAGTGCGCTGCAAGAGAGCAATCTCGTTTTCATCCTTGATTATCCTAAGTGATTCAACCAGGTTGTGAGTTGGCTTAAGCTTATCCACTCCAACGGCTTTTTCTAGTGATTTGTAGAAAGAAAAAGTAACCTGAGCGGCCTCAAAACCAACCCTCTTGGCTTTGGTGGTTTGGGTTAAATGCGCGACAATCTCCGAAACGCTTTTCTTGTCCCTTAAAATAATCTTAAAGCCCTTGGCCTCATTTTTTGCCTGTTCGGCATAGCGAGAATCAGTAATAAAATACAGTCCTTTGGGGCTAACAAATACCCATGATTCGGTTCCCTTGAACCCCGAAAGATAGGTCACGTTCGGCCAAGAACTGACAAAAAACGCGTCTATCGCATTTTTGTCAAAAAGTCTGAAAATATTGTTAAGGCGGTTATTCATGCTAAGCGGAGGCCTCCTGAGTGGACTTATTAAATTTTACATGGTATTCAGTTCGAATAAGATAAATAATTCCGCCGATGACACTAAAAAGCAAAAGTAGCCCCAGCCATAAAATTCCAATGGCAAACGCCCGCTCAGCGCCAATGCGGTCCTTTAAAAAATAAACATACAATCCCTCTCGAACACCCAGTCCGCCCAAGGTCGGCGGCAGCATGCTGATTAGATGAACCACGGGAACAAGAAGAAAAAAATAGGGCCAGACAGAAGGATCCGTATTCATGGCTACAGCAAAAAGATAAAGCACAAAAATGCTAACACTCTGCCCAAGGAGGGACAAAACCATTGCCCAGACAGCGGTCCCTTTGTGATTTTTAAAATCATGCAAACCATCATAGATCTGCCGAATCTTAGAGCCTATTTTGAAACGATTCAAAAAATTTTCAATTCGATGGAAGCGCTTTGCAACGCTAGGATTAAAAATGAAAAAAAAGAAGGCGATTGAGCCTGCCAGGAATGAATAAATAATCATGGGCACTTTTGGATTCAGCCTGTCTCTTAAAAAAAATAAGCCAATGCAAGGGATGACAATAAACATAAAAAGGCCAAATATTCTGTCCATCATGACAACGGTGATCGAGTCCACGGGTTTTTTAGTAATACGGGCTGCGCACATCGCCTTCACGATATCTCCGCCGACGGAGGTGGGTAAAAAATTATTAAAAAAATAGCTGATAAATGTAAGGTCTAGCGCCTGACGGAAACTGACCTTAATTTCTTTGGCGCTGAAAATCATCCGAAGACGCAGCGCCATCAAGACGGCCCCGATGAAGAAAGTCAACGTCGCGATAAAAAAAAGCGCGTGATTGCCGTTTTGTAAAATACTGACGATCTCAGGGATCTGACCCCGCATCAAAAACGCCAAGAGACCCAGGAATAGGAGGCTGACGAGCGGGCCGACGAAATTTTTCATTACGACATTTCTCCTTCAACGGACCGAAGCTGCTCTGCGGCGAGCTCTGCGGGTGTGGGATTTAGATAGAAGCCCGTACCAAGCTCAAATCCAGCCACTTCGGTCAGGTGCGGAATGACCTCGATATGCCAATGAAAACTCTTCGCTTCGCGGCCATGAATCGGCGACGTGTAGATCATGAAATTATACGCAGGATTTCCAAGAAGTTTTTTTAGCTTACGCAGCGTTGCTTGGAGGGCGCTGGCCAAGCCTGGCAGCTTTTCATCCGTAATGGAGTCGAAGCTATGCGCATGGTTCTTGGGTAAAATCCACACCTCAAAAGGAAATCGTGAGGCGAATGGAGTGATGGCCATAAAATCATCGTTAGAAAATATAGTCAGTTTTTTATCCAGCTTTTCCTGGTCTAACATGTCGCAGTGAATGCAGCGCTCGGTCTGCGCAAAATGGTCAGCGGATCCACGCACCTCTCCAAGCAAACGCGATGGAACAATCGGCAGCCCAATCAACTGCGAGTGCGGATGTTCAAGGCTGGCGCCGGCATCCCAGCCCTGATTTTTAAAAATTAAAATGAAATGAATACGCTTGTCTTTACGTAGATCTAGGCAGCGGTCACGGTACACGCGAAGAATTAACTCGGCATCCGCCGGGCTTAAGTCAGCAATATCTCGATGGTGGTCTGGGCTCTCAATGATGACTTCGTGGGCCCCAAAACCGCCAATACGGTCATAAATTCCAATCCCGGTTCTCTCGGCGCTCTCTTCAATGCGTAAAGCGGGAAACTTGTTGGGTATCACCCGAAGCTGCCAGGCTGATTTTGACTCTGCCGGGTTTTTGGCAGGGTACGTCATAATGGCGGGCGGCGTCATCGCTTCGTTGCCAGGACAAAAAGGACACGTCTTGGTCGAGGAGGCGTGTTTGGGTAAATGAAAATCGACACGAGGGGTTTCCATGTTGACGATGACCCAGCGGCCATTGACGGGATCTTTACGAAACTGGGGCATGGGAATGCTCCTGTGGGTGTGGATGACCGTCCACTTGCCGTAGAAGATAGGCAGCGTCTTCAGGCGGCGTCGGATTAATATGAATCCCTGTTCCCCATTCAAACCCAGCGCTTCGCGTCATACGGGGAGAAATCTGCAGAAACCAGTGATAATAATGTTCCAGGCCCTGCCAACGAGATTCGATGGAAGAGTGTCGGTAGGGAGCTGTATGTAAAATAAAATTAAACGGAGGATCCTCCAAAAGAATCCTTAATTTTGCCAGCGATGTTTTTAAGATTTCAGCAAAACCAGCAAAGTCTGATTCGGGAAGCCGGCCGAAATCAGCGGCGTGTTTTTTGGGAACGATCCACATCTCAAACGGCGAACGAGAAGCAAATGGGCAAAAGCAAAAAAAAGAATCATTTTCGGCAACGATGCGTGAATCCTCTTTGCGTTCCTGCCTTAAAATATCGCAAAAAACGCAGCGCTGGTGCTTCTCGAAATGCATTTTGCAAGAAAGCAGCTCTTCTTTGATTCGTTTGGGCGTGACAGGCATCGAAATTAACTGAGAACGCGAATGGCGCACAATGTCCTGCGGTGCCCCCGACACATGCCCGTGATTTTTAAACAGGAGGCTGTATTCAAAGCGATCATCACGCTCAAGCTCTGTAAAACGACTAACATACATACGGACCACTTTCTCAATCTCTGGTATGGACAATTCGTCCAAATCATGTTTGTGCTTCGGCGATTCAATAATAATTTCATGCTGTCCAACGCCGTCCATCACGTCATAAAGACCGATGCCATAGCGGTCAATCTGCGGCTTTAAATTAGACAGGATGGGGACTTTGCTCAAAATCGTGCGCACTTCCCATCCGGGAGCATCCTTCTTGGTTCCACTACGGCGAATCGACGTAATTTCAGTCGTTGTCATCGCCTCATACCCCTCGCAAAAAGGACACTCGTGTGTCTCGCTCTGAGACTGGCGGGGTCGATATTCGACCGGGCGACGCCCCCTTTCAGTTGAAATGATTGTCCAGTAACCTACCACCGGATCGCGTCGAAGCTCGGGCATGATTTCCTTCTAAAAGTAATGGTAAAGGTCAGAAGCACTGATCGTGCCGATGACCCGTAAGTTTTTATCTTGCACAACGACGATCTCGCACTTGGTTTCTTTAAATTTACGCACCACATCGGCAATCGTGGCGTCTTTCATCACAAGACCAAAACCCTTTTTGATCAATTCATCGATTGGTTTGTCCGCCTCCTGAACGGTAATACGCGGAACAGCTAATTTTTCAAATTTTCGCTGGTTGATCAATCGGCGGTTGATGTATTCATAAAAATGCGTTGAAAGAATTCTCTTATAGCTCACTAAAACAGGCATGACGGGCTTCCCTTCCATAAAATCCAGATGGGACCGAAACGCCGAACGCTGGACTCGTGAGTCCACGGAAAGAAGATACCTCAGAGAGCTGTCCGGAACCATGTGCTCCTCGGTTTCCGGAATAGCGCACATGGAGACGAGCTCGTACACATCCTCCATCGAAATCTTTAGATCTTTAAAACTGCGGCCGATAAGAAACGACAAGTTGCCGTCCTGGTCTTTGTAGACAGGCGCATACTTTTCAAGCGTATCAATCACGTCCGCCAAAAAAACCCCCAGCGCCACATCGGGATTGTACAAAATTCCCGCCATGATAAAAGCGCCGTCATCCGATTGACCAGGCCCTTGGCGATGTCGGATATAAAAATAGCGCTGTGTTTGGGGATCCACCTCGCCTTCCGTTTTGACGATAAGGCCCAAGCGAATATACTCATCAATTTTATCCCCGTGAGCATCATGGGCTAAAATTTCGCCGTCCAACTTCATGTCGAGCATCGTTTTAATATCAATGATGTAGCAGCGGCCCCCACCGATTTTTGTCTGATAAATCCGTTCGGCCTCTTTACGGATATCCGGGTTATCGCGCAAACCGCCCAAATAGAGCCCGCGAACAACATCCCGGGCATTGACGTGGCGCTCCCTAAAAAAATCAATTCCTAAAAAGGGCTCTCCCTGGGAATTTAAAAGCTTCTCGCGCCGGGTTCCATCGATGGTGTCGATTGCAAAATTGGCGATATCATCAATCAAGCTCTGGCGGCGCGCTTTGATTTCGTCAGGATCGCGGTCTAGGGCGCGAACGACATCATCGATCGTCGTGTTCACATAGGTCCGCTTATTAAAAACACCTGCTCCATTGTGTGCCCGGCCTTCAAGGGATTGGATAAATAATAAATCCTGGATCTGGGGGGTGGTGTCCAAGTGCTCATAAGAGGCCAAAACTTGATAATCAGCCTGGACCAACTCTTTGGGCGCAACGTAAGGTAGACGCATAAACGAGTGATTATAACATGCGCGGGGTTTTATTCAAGAATATCCCCTGGTTTTAGTGGTGTCCCCAGTAAAAATTGACTTGCCGGAAGCGGCTTTTTGCCCTCCGCCTGCAGCTCACCAATCCGCAAAACACCCTTCCCCGTTGACACCTGTATTCCCTCGCCTCCAGACGCAAAAAGAATATAACCTGGCGGGGCTGTTGAAATGACCTTAAGATCAATAGAGGCCTGGCGAATTAGGATTCTCTTGCCCTTCCAAAAAGTATAGGTTCCGGGCCAGCCGGCCAGGGCTCGAATGCGGGCATCAATCATGTCAGCGGATTCATTCCATCGGATATGCCCATCCTCTTTGGTGATCTTGCGGGCATAGGTCGCAAGCGCATTCTCTTGAGGCTTAAAAATTTCCTGTTTTTTTTCAAAAAGAGACAGAGAGCGCTCAAGCGTCGACGCTCCCATCACCGCAAGTCTTTGGGACAACGCAGGACCTTCTTCGTTGGGTTCTATCGGCGTGCTTTCCTGCAAGAGAATATCCCCTGTATCCAAAGTGGGTGCCATGCGCATCACGGTCACGCCGGTAGAGGCATCACCATTTAAGATTGCCCAATGAATGGGTGCTGGCCCGCGGTATTTTGGCAAAAGCGATGAATGGATATTGAGTGCAGCGAGCCTGGGAATTTCTAAAATAGCTTTAGGTAAAATGACTCCAAAGGAAACGACAACAAATACATCAGCGCCAATTTTTTTTAATTCCCCTTCAAGGGATGCGATATTTTTTGCAGATGCTTCCAACAGAAGCATTCTTTTCTCCTGGGCCCATTGCTTGACGGGGGAAGGTTGCAGGCTAAGAAATCGGCCAGTGTGCTTATCGGGAGTTGTTACAATGGCTGACAGCTTGTGGGCGGATTTTAAAACAGCTTCTAACGAAGGCAAACCGAAAGGGCTTGTTCCGAAAAAAACTATATTCATTCGTGATTTTTTTTCTTCAAGAGCTTTTTTTTAGCCAAACGGCTTTTGACGGGACCTAATCGATCAACAAAAAGGATGCCGTTTAAATGATCTGTTTCGTGTTGAAATATTCGAGCCAGGAGACCTGTGCCTTTTACTTCCACCATCCGTCCTTCCAACGTCATGGCGCGCATCCAAACTGTCTTAGCACGTTTGACCGGTTCAAAAAATTCGGGAATCGAAAGGCAACCTTCAAATTCCTTGATCACGCCCTCTTTTTTTATAATTTCAGGATTAAAAAAAACAAGCTCCTGCCCTTTTTCCTGACTAGGACTTGCCACAAAAACACTTTTTAAGACACCCACTTGATTGGCTGCCAAGCCAACCCCGCTTTGCTCATACATCGTCTCAATCATATCTTGCACAAGTTTGCGGTCACCAGAAGTAATGGTAACCACGGGGAGCGCCTTGGTGGTGAGTATTTTGTCGCCTATTTTGAGTACGGGTAG
>CAMDWQ010000007.1 GCA_945877765.1 Candidatus Omnitrophota bacterium
AAAAGAAAGGAAAAGATTGATTCGATTAGATAGTCGTGTTACAAACTAAAGAGTAAGGATTTTGGAGGGCATCAGGAGTTGACGATTTGAATCGGATTGACCTGACGATTTGAAATCGGATTGACCTGACGAATTGAGCGGAATGTGCACTGTTTGGTGTTCGGGGATAACAGACTAGCTTAGAAGCTCTTTCGGAATAGCCAGCCGGCCTGAGTAGCCGGACTCAAGGTCGTGGTAATGCAAAACTTTTTCTTCATCGCTTCTCCAGCACAGAAGCACTTCCTGGCCATTGATTTTGGCGGGAAAATCGACCAGGCCTTCCGAAAAATTCCAATCACGGTACGAACAGCCCAACGCTTCTATTTCATCAAAAAGCTCATCCAATAGGTCCATCAAGCGATTGATTTCCGGGTCTTCTTCGGGTTTTTCGATTTGGCTTGAAAGCGCATGGATGGCTTGGCCATGAGTGAGGATGTCAGCGACGATGGCGCGAACCAACGGCAGCATTTTGTTGGCTTCTTGCGGCGTGAAAAATTTAATCCCGTTCATTTATTTTTGGTAATCTTCGAGAAGCTCAAGGAGTTCGTCCAGCTTCTTTACTATTTTGGGAGGGACATCCAGCAAGGACACATCATTTTTGCAGTTTTTAAGGTAAAGAGATAATTTTTTTAATGATGCCTGCTTGTTTTCGGCAGGAGTGGGGATATTTTTAGGGCCTGTTTTCAAAATGTACTTCACTTTTTTCTTAACCTCGGCGTCTTCTTTGACGTCTTCGAGGATATCCTGGCGCAAATCATCGTACTGATCTTCAGACACGCGTTCATTTTCGTGAGCCAGCCGCAAGGTGTTGACCGCTTCATAGCTGGGGATGCGGTCGGGCTTTCTTTGGCTTAATGTCTCCGCCCGGACAAACTCAGGCTCTTCTTTTTCTAAAAATGAATACGATTTGAGCAGTTTCAAGGCGGTGTTTTGCCGGATGCCGATTTCTTTAGCGCAGTAGGCTTCAAACGTCTGATACTCCCAGTCCCGGTAGCGCTTGTCTTTGTAGACCGTAAAAAGAAACTGTCCCAGCTCAATCCAAGAGCTTTTAAAGCTTTTGGCGGCCTCAAGCACCTTAAACCGGAAACTATCCGGCTCCAGGTTTCCCATGCGGTCCTCAAGATTTTGAATGGATTTTGGTTTTGGTGTGCTCATAAGAAAGTATTGTATCACACCTGTTCTTCCCCTTACCAAGCCCAGCAACCACCCCGTCGCCTTCGGCGCCACCCCTCCTTCGAAAGGAGGGGAAATGGTCCTCTTTCCTCCCCTTACGAAGGGGAGGTGCCGGAGGCGGAGGGGTTGTGGGGGTTGAGATGGTACAATTTGTACATGCCTGGTCTCTATGTTCATCTCCCATTCTGCGTCAAAAAATGCCACTACTGTAATTTTGTCATCACGCTGAAAGGATCGCCGGCCAAAGAGAATCAATTTCTTAAAATCTTTGAAAAGGAAATTCTTCACCGTGCCCAGGAGGTTGGCGGCAAAAAATTTGACACGCTCTATTTTGGCGGTGGAACACCCTCTGCTCTAGGAAAAAATGAACTCACGCGGGTATTTTCTTTGCTTCGGAGTCATTTTAAATTTAAAAAAAATGCGGAAGTGACGCTGGAAGCGAATCCAGGGGATATCTCCGCCGCATTGGCAAAAAATCTAAAGGCACTGGGAGTCCAGCGAGTTAGCCTCGGAGCCCAGTCGTTTCATGAAAAAACTTTAAAATTAATTAATCGTTCACATGGCGCGAAAGAAATTTATACTTCATTTGAAAATTTAAGAAATGCCGGCTTTGACAATATCAACCTCGATCTCATGCTCTCTTTGCCAGGGGAAACTTTAGCGGACCTTCAATTTTCTCTTTCGCAGCTTAAGCTCTTAAATCCAGACCATGTTTCTATCTATGAGTTGGTGCTTGAAAATAAGACTGTTTTTAAAAAACGATTTGAAAAAGGCAAACTCCCGCTGCCAGATGAAGATTTGCAAACCTTGATGCTCCAGACCGCGAGGGCGTTTCTCAAAAATAATGGATGGCACCCCTACGAGCTTTTAAACTACGCCAAAAAGGGCAAGGAGTCTACTCACAACAAGATTTATTGGAGAAACGAGGAATATTTGGGGCTGGGACCTGGCGCATTCTCTTATCTGGACAGGAAGCGCTTTCAATACGCTGCCACTTTTGAGGAGTACATGCAAAAGGTAGCGGCGAACAACTGGACCAATTTTGAAGAAGAAATTTTATCCGCGGAAAAAAAAGAATCGGAGTCGTTTCTTCTGGCGCTGCGGACTAAAAGCGGAGCGGATCTTAAAAAATTTCATCGCTGGATCAAAAAAAATGAAGACAGCGCACAAGAGCTTACACAAAAAGGTCTGATTCAGAAAAAAAAGGGTAAAATTCAGCTGACGGATCGCGGGCAACTTTTTGCGGAGACTGTTTTTAGCGAATTTTCATCCGGCGTGTCTTGACATTCGATGTCTGCATGATATAGTACGAAAAGAATAAATTTTTAAGGTTTGGCATGCGGTCCCGTCACAAGAGAGCATCGGCGAAAAGGAGAAAACCCATGAGCAATGCCAAGAAAAATGAAAGAGCCATCGAAGGCCACTACAATTATTACGGAGTCCCCGCCTACATTCTCAAGCAGCGCAACGGAGCTTACGCCAGCGGTTTTTTTGATCCCATCGATGGTATTTTCAAAGCGGCCGGTTCAGCAAAGAAGATTTTATGGGACGGTATCCGCCTCAATGAAAAAGACGCCAAAAAATTAATTCGGGAATACTCGCGAGTCATTCCTTTTTTTGAAGAAGACGGCCAGACGCCTGAGTGGATTCTTTTACCCGAGGATGTGACGATGTTTTTGGCTCAGTCGGAAGAGAATGGCGACGAGACTAAACCGGGCCCGGAAGAATTTCCCAGCACAAAAGACCCCGCTTGACACTGCTTTCTTCCACGGGTATACTTCGTTGAAATAAATAAACAAAGCCACCTTTTAAACGGGTCCAGAGAGACCTCGAAAAGGAAATGTATGAAGCTTGTCCTAGATTCTCCTTCCATTGACCGTGCGGTGACCCGCATGGCTCACGAAATTCTTGAAAAAAATAAAGGGACTCAAGATCTGTGTCTGATGGGTATTCAGACGCGTGGTGTTATTCTGGCTCAGAGGCTCAAGACCCAAATCCAAAGAATTGCCAAAGTGGAAGTCCCCACGGGCATTCTGGATATCAATCTCTACCGCGATGACTTAACGCGTGTGGCTGAGCAGCCGGTGATTCATAAAACCGAAATCAATTTTGACTTGGCCAATAAAATCGTGGTACTCGTGGACGACGTGCTTTATACGGGCCGCACAATTCGCGCGGCTTTAGATGCGCTCACTGATTTTGGACGTCCCAAAAGGATTGAGGTAGCGATCTTGATTGACCGCGGCCACCGGGAGCTTCCGATTCGCGCGGATTTTGTGGGAAAAAATATTCCGACGAATGAAGATGAAATCGTTCATGTGCGGTTTACGGAAACGGACGGGAAAGAAGAAGTGACGGTGGACCAGAAATGACCGAAACCTCCTGGACGCGCAAAGATCTTCTAGCGCTTGAAGACCTATCGAAAGAGGAGATAGAACTCATTTTAAAGACGGCCGAATCGTTTAAGGAAGTTTCCGCGCGTGAAGTGAAGAAAGTACCGGCGCTTCGCGGGAAATCTATCGCGAATCTTTTTTTTGAGGCATCCACGCGCACGCGTACAAGTTTTGAAGTCGCCGCCAAACGTCTTTCGGCGGATACGATTAATTTTTCTTCCTCAGGATCGAGTACGTCCAAAGGGGAGAGTTTAAGCGATACCGCTAAAAATATTGAAGCGATGCAGGTGGATACGATTGTCATGCGCCATTCTTCCTCAGGATCTGCAGAATATCTTTCAAAAGTCGTCAAAGCTGGCGTGATCAACGCGGGCGATGGGATCCACGAGCATCCAACCCAAGGGCTTTTGGATATTTTTACGATCAAAGAAAAAAAGAAAAATATTACTGGTCTCAAAGTCTGCCTAATTGGTGACATCCTCCACTCACGCGTGGCGCGCTCCAATATCTGGGGCCTCACCAAGCTGGGCGCGAAGGTAACTGTGTGCGGTCCGCCGACGCTCATTCCTCGTGGCATTGAGAAGCTGGGTGTGAGCGTGGAATATGATGTCGATAAAGCGATCAAGGACCAGGACGTCTTGAATATTTTAAGGATACAGCTGGAGCGGCAGGCAGGGGCGTTTTTCCCCTCGATTCGCGAGTATGCGGCGGAGTATGGTATCTCGGTAGACCGCATGAAAAAGGCTAAATCGGATGTGATCATCATGCACCCGGGGCCGATCAATCGTGGAGTGGAGCTGGCGGCGGAGGTTGCGGATGGGGCCAACTCGGTCATTCTCGAACAGGTGACCAATGGGATTGCGGTAAGGATGGCAGTACTTTTCCTAACGACGATGGTGGAAAGATAAATTGATGATAAATTCGAAATCCGAATATCGAAATCCGAAATAAATTAGAATGACAAAAATTCAAATAACCAAAACAAAGCACTTGTTTAGAATTTTGAAAATTAGGATTTTGAATTTGTTTCGGATTTCGATATTCGAATTTCGGATTTGGAGCTTATAATGAAAATTTTAATTAAAAACGGCCACGTGGTGGATCCAAAAAATAACATCGATCAGCCGATGGATGTTTTGATTGAAGACCAGAAAATCAAAAAAGTCGCAAAAAGTATTTCGGATAAGGCGGACAAAGAGATTGATGCGAAGGGTAAAATTGTTTGCCCGGGCTTGATTGATTTACATGTGCATTTTCGCCAGCCGGGATATGAATACAAAGAAACCGTGGAGACGGGTTTGCGGGCGGCGGTGAAGGGTGGTTTTACGGGTGTATGCCCGATGCCCAATACGAATCCAATTTCCGACCGTCGTTCGGATATGGAATTTCTTGTCGGGGAAGCCAAACGTTTAAATCTTGTGCGCGTGTGGCCGGTGGGTGCTGTGACATTAAAGCAAGAGGGAAAAGAGCTCACGGAATTTGGTGAATTGAAAAAGGGCGGTGCGGTGGCGCTTTCCGACGATGGCCGGCCGATTACTGATTCCAATATTCTAAGGCGTGCGCTGGAATACTCAAAAAAATTTGATCTAGTGATCATGGTTCACTGCCAAGATGAGGGGCTTTTCTGCGGCGGTTGTATGAATGAAGGATTTATTTCGACGAAGCTTGGGCTTCCCGGGATTCCGGTGGAGGCGGAGAGTGTTGAGGTCGCGCGCGACATTCAATTGGCGGATTTGACTGGCGGCAGACTTCATTTTTGCCATATCTCGAGTAAAAAATCGCTCGATCTTATTCGTCATGCCAAGGCCAACGGCTCGCGTGTGACGGCGGAGACTTGCCCGCATTATTTTCATCTGACAGATGAATCGATTTTGCATTATAATACTTACGCCAAAATGAATCCGCCGCTGCGTACCGCCGAGGATGTGAAAGCGATCAAGGAGGCTTTGTCGGATGGCACGATTGATACGATCGCCACTGATCATGCGCCTCACTCCGAGAATGAAAAGAGCGTCGAATTTGACAAGGCGCCGTTTGGGATCATCGGCCTTGAGACGTCGCTGGCGCTGTCGCTGGGAATGGTGGAAGAAAAAGTTTTGAGTTTAAATGACCTTGTCCGAAAAATGTCGCTAGTCCCGGCGGAGATTTTAAAAATTGATCGCGGGCATCTATCGGAAGGCGCTTGGGCAGATGTGACGGTGTTCGACCCGAAGACGGAGTGGACGGTCGAAAAAGACAAGTTTGAATCAAAATCAAAAAATTCGCCGTTTCTCGGCTGGAAGATGAAAGGCCGGGCGACGGAGGTAATCTGTGAAGGAAGAATTGTCTTAAAAGAAGGGCAAATTGAATGTTAATTTCGAAGCACGAAATTCGAAATCCGAAACAAATCAGAATGACAAAAATTCAAATGACCAAAACAAATCATCTGTTTCGAATTTTGAAAATTCGTATTTTGAGCTTGTTTCGGATTTCGATATTCGAATTTCGGATTTCACGATTTATTTTAATATGATTAAAAATGAAGCCATTCTAGCGCTAGAAGACGGAAAAATATATCGCGGTTACTCCTTCGGAGCCGAGGGAGAGGCGTACGGCGAAATTGTTTTCAATACGAGCATGATGGGCTATCAAGAGATTCTCACCGACCCTTCTTACAAGGGTCAGATGGTCTGTATGACTTATCCTTTGATCGGTAACTATGGCGTTAACGCCGAGGATGTGGAGTCGCGCCAGCCGTTTGTGGAAGGATTTATCGTCAAGGAAGTCAGCCGCATTCATTCCAACTGGCGCTCCACGATGGATTTGGGCTCGTATCTACAGCAAAATAAAGTGGTGGGTATTGAGGGGATTGATACCCGCTCGCTAACCAAACATCTTCGCGAAGAAGGCGCTAAAAAGGGAGTGATTTCTACTACCGATCTCGACGAAAAGAGCCTCGTCAAAAAAGCTAAAAATTCTCCGGGCCTTGTCGGCCGCGACCTAATTAAAGAAGTGATGTGCCGGGATGCTTATAATTGGAATCAGAGCGGAAAGTTTCGCGTCGTTGCGGTCGATTCAGGAATCAAATTTAATATTTTAAGACATCTTGCGGATAGAGATTGTCATGTGCGGGTGGTGCCCGCCACGGCGAAAAAAGAGGAGATTATGGCTTTCAAGCCGCACGGGTTTTTTCTTTCCAACGGACCCGGCGATCCCGAAGCGCTGCCCTATATTGTGGATACGGTTAAAAGCCTCTTGGATACCTTGCCGATTTTTGGGATCTGTTTGGGTCATCAGATTCTGGGACAAGCGTTCGGCGGAAAGACATTCAAATTAAAATTTGGTCATCACGGCGGTAATCAACCGGTCATTGATATCCACAGCCGCTCGGTAGAGATTACGGCACAGAATCACGGGTTTGCCGTCAATGTGGATTCAATACCAGATAAAAATGTACGGCTGACGCACATCAATTTAAATGACAATACCTGCGAGGGGATGGAGCACACGAAGCTTCCGATTTTTTCGGTGCAGTACCATCCCGAGGCGGCACCAGGACCTCATGATGCAACACATCACTTTGATAGATTCGTGAAAATGATGGAAATCAGCACAAAATGAGAAATCCGAAATCCGAATATCGAAATCCGAAACAAAATACAGGTGATCGAAACGTGATAAATTCGAAATCCGAATATCGAAATCCGAAACAAGCTCAAAATACGAATTTTCAAAATTCTAAACAAATGACTTGTTTTGATTTTTTGAATTTCTGTCATTCTGATTTGTTTCGGATTTCGATATTCGGATTTCGGATTTGAATTTAAAAAAATATGCCCAAACGCACCGACATCAAAAAAATATTAATCATCGGCTCTGGCCCCATCGTCATCGGCCAAGCCTGCGAATTTGATTATTCGGGAACGCAGGCTTGCAAGGCGCTTCGTGAGGATGGTTATGAAGTGGTCCTCATTAATTCCAATCCTGCCACGATCATGACGGACCCGCAGACGGCGGACCGCACGTACATTGAGCCGATTACTCTTGAGTTTCTTGAAAAAATTATTCAGTTTGAAAAACCGGACGCGGTGTTGCCGACGCTTGGCGGTCAGACGGGTTTAAACCTTGCCGTGAATGCTGCCGAGGCCGGAATTTTTGAAAAATATGGCGTCCAGATGATCGGTGTCAATGTCGCCTCCATCAAAAAAGCAGAAAATCGCCAGCTGTTTAAAAAAGCGATGGAGAAAATTGGCTTGGATATGCCGATTTCTGGATTGGCGCACACGATAGAGGAAGCGTTGGAAGTTTTGAAGACAGTAAAGCTTCCAGCTGTCATTCGCCCCAGCTTTACTCTTGGCGGTACCGGCGGCGGTATTGCGGAAACGATGGAAGATTTTAAGCGCATCGCGACCACCGGCCTCCAGCTTTCCATGAACAGCCAAATTTTGGTCGAGGAATCGATTTACGGATGGAAAGAGTTTGAGTTGGAAGTCATGCGAGACAGAAAAGATAATGTGGTTATTATCTGCTCCATTGAAAATTTTGACCCGATGGGAGTACACACCGGCGATTCGATCACTGTCGCTCCTGCTCAGACGCTCACGGATGTCGAATACCAAAAAATGCGCGATGCCTCGATTGCCTGTATTCGTGAAATCGGCGTAGAGACTGGCGGATCCAACATTCAATTTGCCTTAAACCCAAAAAATGGCCGTATGATTGTGATTGAAATGAATCCACGTGTCTCGCGCTCTTCTGCCTTAGCATCCAAAGCCACAGGTTTTCCGATTGCGAAGATGGCAGCGAAGCTTGCGGTTGGCTACACACTTGATGAGATTCCCAACGACATCACGCAGAAGACTCCAGCCAGTTTTGAGCCGACCATCGATTATTGTGTTGTCAAAATCCCGCGCTTTGCTTTTGAAAAGTTCCCCGGCGCTGATTCGACGCTTACCACTCAAATGAAATCAGTGGGTGAAGTCATGGCGATTGGCCGCACATTTAAGGAAGCGTTTCAAAAGGGATTGCGCGGGCTTGAAGTGAAGGCGGCGGGTTTCGAATCCAAAAAGGCTGTGGATGATTTGATGGATCATTTGAAGCGTCCCAACGCCGAGAGAGTTTATTATTTGAAACGCGCTCTCGAAGAGGGAATGAGCACCCAAAAAATTCATGAAATTACTAAAATTGATCCGTGGTTTTTGGATAATTTAAAAGAAATCGTTGAATTTGAAACGGAATTAAAATCAATTGCTTCGCAGAAAAAAGATCTGACGCGCCAGAATTTAAAACAAGCCAAGCAAATGGGTTTTTCCGATGCGCAGTTGGGAGAAATTTTTTCAAAGACTGAGGAAGAGATGCGGCGTCTGCGTAAAGTCCTTGAAATTTACCCCACGTATAAGCTGGTCGATACGTGTGCCGCGGAATTTGAGGCATTTACGCCCTATTATTATTCCACTTATGAAGACGAGGACGAGGTCAAGACCGACAATAAAAAGAAAATTATGATTCTCGGCGGCGGTCCCAACCGCATCGGGCAGGGGATTGAATTTGACTACTGCTGCTGCCATGCGGCATTTGCGCTCAAAGAGATCGGGTATGAGACCATCATGGTCAATTGTAATCCCGAAACGGTTTCGACCGATTACGACACGTCGGATAGGCTTTATTTCGAGCCAGTGACGCTGGAAGATGTGCTCAATATTGTAGAGAAAGAAAAACCGGAAGGTGTCATTGTACAGTTTGGCGGGCAGACTCCTTTGAATTTAGCGCTGGGCTTGAAAAAAGCCGGCGTTTCCATCATTGGCACAAGCCCTGAGGCCATTGATCGCGCCGAGGACCGGAAAAAATTCGCCGAAGTGATTAACATTCTCGGATTAAAACAACCAGCCAACGGGACGGCGGTCAACGCCCAAGAGGCTAAAAAAGAAGCCGCTCGTATCGGATATCCGGTTTTGGTGCGTCCTTCATATGTGCTAGGCGGCCGCTCCATGGAAATCATTTATGATGAAGAAACACTCGATGCCTACATGCAGAAAATGACGGATGTGACTCCGGATCGGCCAATCTTGGTGGATCAGTTTTTGGAAGGCGCTAAAGAAGTGGATGCGGACATGATTTCCGATGGCGAGACGTTTGTTGTAGGCGGCATCATGGAGCACATTGAACAGGCGGGGATTCACTCGGGTGACAGCGCTTGCTCACTACCGCCGTTTTCACTCAAAAAAAATATCGTCGATGAAATTAAAATTCAAACCCGCGCTCTGGCCCGCGAACTACGCGTGGTGGGACTGATGAATGTCCAATTTGCGGTCAAAGGCGACGACGTGTATGTGCTGGAGGTCAATCCCCGCGCATCGCGCACGATTCCCTATGTCTCCAAAGCTATCGGAAAGCCTCTGGCCAAGCTTGCCGCCCAGGTGATGGCGGGTAAAAAATTAAAAGAGCTCGGATTTACCGAAGAAATTATTCCGCCTTATACTTCCGTCAAAGAAGTGGTGCTGCCGTTTGTCCGTTTCCGCGGGGTGGATATTCTTCTGGGGCCTGAAATGAAATCTACCGGTGAAGTCATGGGAATTGATAAAGATTTTGGGATGGCATTTGCTAAGGCTCAGCTAGCGGCTAGCTCGCCGCTACCGCTTAAGGGAACCATTTTTATATCCGTGAAGGAGCGCGACAAGGAAGTCATTCTTGAAATTGGAAAGACTCTCTCCGAAATGCAGTTTAACCTTGTGGCAACTGAGGGAACAGCGGCGGTTTTAAGCCGTGCGGGCATTCCCGTGCAAGCGCTTAAAAAAATCAGTGAAGGAAGCCCTAATGTCATTGACCTCATTCAGGCGGGTAAAATAGACCTGATTATCAATACTCCTGCCGGGCAAAAACCGCGTGTCGACGAGGTTAAGATCCGCTCTTACGCAGTCTCGCGCGGCATTTCCTGCGTGACAACGGTTCAGGGCGCCATTGCCTCCGTCGAGGGAATCAAGGCGATGAAGAAAAAAGACATGAAAGCGGTTTCGCTTCAAGCACATCATGAAAAAATTAAAGCCCGGCTTGAAGCCGTCGATGTATAAAGAAATCTGCAAGGTTTTATCGCAGGAAAAAGTAGCCCCCGGTCATTTTGTCCTGACGCTTGAATCCCCCAAAATTTCTAAAAATGCAAAACCGGGACAATTTGTCCAAATTCTCTGCGCGGACTCTACGGAGCCCCTGCTTCCAAGGCCGTTTAGCTTTCTCGATGCTGACTCTAAAAAATTTTCCATTTTGTATCACATGGTGGGAAAAGGGACAGAAATTCTCTCCAAATTAAAAAAAGGCGATACACTTTCAGTGCTGGGGCCGTGTGGAAATGGGTTTGGATTGAGGATTGAGGATGGAGGATGGAGGATAGGGAAAAGACAATACTTGATGGTAGGAGGGGGAGTGGGGATTCCGCCTTTATATCACTTCTCAAAACAGCTTATAAAAAATAAAATTTCAAATAAAAATATTTACATTTTTCTAGGAGCCCGAGACAAGTCTCTTTTATTACACGAAAAAGAATTTAAAAAATTAGGAGTTCATTTATACCTGGCGACGGACGATGGCTCATGTGGTCACAAGGGTTTTGTGACACAACCTTTGGAGAATTTTTTATCCTCCATCCTCCATCCTCCATCCTCCATCCGTATTTATACTTGCGGACCCACCCCAATGATGAAGGCTGTTTCAAAAATCGCCCAAAAATTTGAAGTCCCCTGCGAAGTCTCTGTCGAAGTCCCCATGGCCTGTGGTTTTGGCGCCTGCCTTGGCTGTGCCGTTACCGTGCGGGACGAAGGATCCACTGGCCATCGGCACGCCATCGCCTGCTGTGAGGGACCAGTATTTCGAGGGGAGTCTATCGTATGGGATTAGACCTCTCTACAAAGATCGGAAAAATAAAGCTTAAGAATCCGGTGCTTGTCGCTTCAGGGACTTTCGGACACGCCAAAGAGTTTGAAAATTTTTTTGATTTAAAAAAATTGGGTGGGATTGTCACCAAGACGATTACGCTTAAGCCGCGCCTGGGAAATCCGCCTCAACGTATCGTGGAGACCCCATCGGGGATGCTTAACGCTATCGGTTTGCAAAACCCAGGCGTGGAAAAATTCATTCAGGAAAAATTACCTTATCTTAAAAAGATCGGCATCCCAGTCATTGTTAGCGTCATGGCCTACAACGTTGAGGAATTTGTTGAGGTAGTGAAAATTCTAGATCGGGAGAGCGGTATTGATGGTTTCGAGATGAATCTTTCCTGCCCCAATGTGTCTTACGGCGCCAAGGCACAAGCCTCTTCTGTAAAGATGTTTGCGCATGATGAGCGAATGATCGAGGAAGTTGTCGGTGCTGTCCGTAAAGCTACCTCCAAGACATTGGTCGCAAAATTGGGTCCTGACGTCTCGGATATCAGCAAAATGGCGCTTGCCGCCGAAAGGGCTGGCGCCGATGTGGTGGCGCTCATCAATACATTTATGGCCATGGCAATCGATATCAAAACCCGCAAACCAGTGCTTGCCAACAAAACCGGCGGCCTTTCCGGCCCTTGCATCCGCCCCATCGCGATTCGGATGGTGTGGGAAGCCTATAAAAAAGTAAAAATCCCCATCCTAGGGATTGGCGGCATCATGACTGGCAATGATGCGGTGGAATTTTTAGTTGCTGGTGCTTCAGCGGTCCAAGTCGGTACGGCCAATTTTATGAATCCGAGCGCATCGATAGATATTCTTCAAGGTATCCAAAATTTTATGAACAAAGAAAAGATCCAAGATCTCAACAAGATCATAGGATCCGTCAAAAATTAACCACTTTACACCCCGGGGGTGTAAAGTGGTTGGTGTGTAAAGGAATGGAGGCAATGTATGGATCAGTTAATTAGTATTCAGTCCGAAAAAGACATCCCAAAAGAATACGTGGGTACGCCCATCGCTTCTTTTCTTGAATACCATAATTTGGACCGGCCTTTTAAGGCGTATTCGAATGCCGAGATTTTGATCGGTATGTGCATGGACAACCGCAAACATCTTCACATTCCGGATAATTTCGCGTATATCATCCGCGCGGCGGGCGCTAACTTGCGCTACAGTGAGTTTAAGATTTCGTATGCGATTGGAGTAGGAGGGATTTCACACATTGCGTTGGTAGGCCACACACAATGCGGGATGGAAAACCTTGCTTCGAGAAAGGAAGTGTTCATCCAGGGGCTTATCAATCAAGCAGGGTGGAGCCGCTCACAAGCCGAAGACCATTTTCTCAATTTCTGCATGATGTTCGAAATCGGTAATGTCTCCGATTTTATCTTGAGCGAGACAATCCGTATCCGGGCGCGCTACCCAAAAATCAAAATAGCCCCTTTTATCTACCGCGTCGAAGACAGTCTCCTTTACGCGATACGCCATTAAATTTTTAAATCAGGGGAGCAAGGGGCTAGAAAGTCGTTCACTTGCCTTGATAAGATGGGAATTCCCAATCATTTGACAATTTATGTACACTAATGTACACTTACGTACATAAGGAGATTTAGCCCATGACACAGACAACCTTCACTGAGTTTAGAAAACACGCCAAAGCTTATTTTGATTCCGTTGAAAAGGGGGAGACTATTCGCGTTTTAAGACATGGAAAAGTGATCGCTGAAGTTGTGCCCCCCCACGAAAATTCAGATAAGAAAACTTGGAAAAAACCCGGTTTAAAATTAGTGATCCCGGGAGTTTCCTTAACCGAAGCTCTCTTGAAAGATCGAAGAGAGGCGCGGTATTGAAGCTCTATTTTGATTCTTCAGCGTTAACCAAAAGATATATTTTTGAAAAAGGTAGTGAGGAAATGGACCGTTTTTTCTTGGAGACGGATTCTGTAGCGGTGAGTAGTATTTGTTTACCTGAAATTATATCTGCATTTACTCGACTTCTTAGAGAGAAAAAAATAAGCGGTCGCCAGTATGATCAATGCAAAATAAAATTTATCGAGGATTTTACTTCATTTGAGGTATGCCAGGTATCCGCGGAAGTATTGAAGCGGAGTATTACCATTTTGGAACATACTGAATTACGTGCGGCAGACGCTCTTCATGTGGCCTCTGCAATGGAGATGAAAGTGGATATATTCATTTCAGGAGATAAAAAACAGATTTTGGCCGCCAAAAAATTCAATCTCATGGTTAACTCGGTTTAGAAGCATATGACCGATTCCCTCAAGACCGTCCGTAAATTACGAAACGAATGGGATTAAATACGTCTTTTCTCTAAATTTGATATAATCATTCCCCATGACCAAACAAAACCAACTGATCGTTGCTCTAGACGTCTCCAGTCTTTCTGAAGCGGAAAAGCTGGTAAAGACCCTATCTCCAGTCGTGAAGACCTTCAAAATTGGCAAGGAACTTTTTACTTCAGCCGGTCCTGAGGCAGTGAAGATGGTCCACGCGCATAAGGCGAACGTATTCTTAGATCTTAAGTTTCATGATATCCCGAATACCGTGGCGTCGGCATGTGAGGCAGCGACGCGGTTGGGGGTGTGGATGATGAATGTCCACGCAATCGGGGGCAAGAGCATGCTCTTTAATTCGGTGCAGGCGGTACACAAAACTTCCCAAGAGCTGAAGGTTCCGCATCCCAAGATCGTCGGCGTGACGGTTTTGACCAGTCTCACGGATGCGGATCTCAAGGAGGTGGGGGTCAAAGGCAAAGTAAAAGAAGAAGTTGAAAAGCTAGCTCTACTTGTGCAACAATGTGGGTTAGACGGCGTAGTTGCTTCAGGCCAGGAGATTGAGTTGATCCGGAAGGTTGCGGGTAACCATTTCCTCATCGTGACTCCCGGTGTCCGACCCACATGGGCGGCCCATGGAGACCAAAAGAGAATCATTACTCCCAAGGAAGCGATTGAAAAAGGTGCCGATTTTGTCGTCGTCGGCCGGCCCATCACGCAGGACAGAGATCCCCGGGTAGCCGCAGAGAAGATCATCAAAGAGATGGAATGATTTCCATCGTCACTAAGCAGGGACACAACAAGGAGTAGAAGGTGAGTTTATTTAAAAAGAAAGAAAGTTCGTTTGAAGACATGGATTCTCAGAGTCAGTTAAAGAGAATAGCCGAGCAACTGGGTTTTTTGGAAAAGAAAGTCGATACGTTGATTGAAGAGCTCCGCAGTCGCGGCGGTTCTTCACGCCCGTCTTTTGGCGGCCATTCACAGAGCGGCCCGCGTAATTTTAGCCGAGATCGTCAGGAGCGCGGTGGTTTTCGCGGTGCCCCCAACAATCGTCCGCGTCCCGAGGGTGGTAGTGGCGGTAGCGGCGGTAACACACGTTATGCAGGCCAAGGCCCACGGCGTTATAATTCTGCCCGGCCTTATGGCAATGACGACAACCGTGGAAATTTTGGTGGCGGCGGACGTCCGGAGGGAATGAGAGGGAATCATCGCCCGAATCAAAACCGGCGCCCCTCGAATTTCAATTCGGCTCCTGCAGCACCACCAGCAGCCCAGCAAGAAAACCAACCCACTGAGTAAAGATAAGGTAATCTTAAAAGACAAAGATTATTTTCTTTATCTGAAGGATCTGGTTCGTCTAGAAGAATCAGAAGAAAACGAACAGATTCGTCAAGAGTTGGAACAAAATAGTCCCGAGGAGCGCCAGATTCGTGGAAAGGCGCTCCTCGGCCTTTTGTTGGAGGACAAGTGTTTCGGGCCCGCCGGGCACATTCTTTCCACATTTTCTCTCCCTCGCAAGCAAGAATTTCCTCTATTTACCCTTGAAGAGGGCGATGTCGTCAGTATTTTTGCGCACGGCTTTCGCTCGATGGATATTCCCACGGGAACTGTTTATGAAAAGTCCAAGGATTCTATCACCGTAGCGATGAATGAGCCGTGGCCGGATTGGTTTGAAAAAGGCCCCACTTTCGAGCTGCACCGCTCCATGAATCGCGTCACCTATCGACGAATGCTGGAAGCGCTTGATGCGGTCCACGAGACGCAAAATACACGCCTAGCTCTTTTTCGTGATATTTCTCTAAACATTAAAAAACCGATGATGAATACCATCAGCCCCTCGGAAATTCACTGGCTGGATACGGGTTTGAATGATTCCCAAAAACAAGCGGTCGCTTGCGCTCTTTCGGCGCGCGATGTCGCTTTGGTGCACGGACCTCCGGGCACGGGCAAGACGACGGTGTTAATTGAAATCATCCGTCAGCATTTATTGAGGAAAGAATCTGTTTTTGTGTCTGCTCCCAGCAATACCGCTTGCGACAATATTCTTGAACGCCTCGTGGAGCGTGGCATCAATGCTTTGCGGTTAGGTCACCCGGCGCGCATTACGACAGCGCTCCGGGAACACACGCTTGATTTTAAACTGGCACTGCATCCGGTGGCCAGGACCATTCAAGAAAGAGAAGCAGAATTGCTACGTCTTTTTAAAAAAGAAGAGCGCTATCGCGACCGCCGCAGCCCCGGGTACGAGGCAGAAAAAGATATCCGGCGCGAAATTTCGTTTATCAAACAGGAAATAAAAAATTTAAAAAAAGAAGTGTTTGACCGTGTATTGAAGGAAGCCGAAGTGGTGGTGGCGACCCCTGCCGGTATTCAGGACCGCTCGATTCGGGAGAAAATATTTGATCTGGTTGTCATTGATGAAGCCACTCAAGCGACAGAACCGGTGAGTTGGATCCCCATCACTCGCGCTAAAAAAGTAATTATGGCAGGCGATCATTTCCAGCTTCCCCCTACCGTACGATCCAAGAAAGCTGATGAGAAAGGGTTGGGTGTAAGTCTTTTTGAAAGATACCACGAGGTTTTGCCGGAAGCTTCCCGTGCCCTCTTGGTCCAGCAGTACCGCATGCATGAAAAAATCATGAATTTTTCTTCGCGAGAATTTTATCAGAATCTACTGGTGGCAGATGAATCGGTCCGGTATCACACATTGGCAGACATCCCGGGAATTGAGAAAACTCAGGAGACGCAAGAGGCTTTGTTATATATTGATACCGCTGGAAAGGGTTTTGAGGAAAAATTAGAAGAAGGAAGCCAGAGCCGCTACAACCCCGAAGAGGCCTCACTCGTACTTCGGACTTTGGAGAAAATGCTGGCGCTGGGTGTCCCGCCCCAGGAAATCGCGGTGATTAGCGCTTACAGCGCTCAAGTGAGGCTCTTGGCCAGTCAGACACCCGATCCGAAGATTGAAATCGACAGCGTGGACGGTTTTCAGGGTAGAGAGAAGGAATTGGTCATTGTCTCTCTGGTGCGCTCTAATCTTCTGGGAGAAATGGGCTTTTTGGCCGACACCCGGCGCATGAACGTAGCGATGACGCGCGCCAAAAAAAAGCTGATTGTGGTGGGAGACAGCGCAACACTTTCCTCACTCAAATTTTATAAAGACTTTATCCAATATGCCGAAGAAGTAGGCGGCTATAAGAGCGTTTGGGAGCTTGAATAGGCTGTTGTCATCCCTTGGCGCTTCATGCTATAGTAAGCAATTTATAATTCCTTGTTTTTAGAGGTAAAAGGGTCACTTCCTTTGGAGATTTTCAGTTTTATAGACCGGGTTTCGGAAGTCAAAAAAGGCCAGAGCCTCACTGCTTTTTTTACGCTAAAACCCGACGCAGAATTTTTAAAAGATCATTTTGCCAATTTTCCGGTGATGCCGGGTGTTTTGCAGTTGGAATCGCTCAGGCAGGCGGCCTCGCGGCTCTTGAATGAGACGGCGGGAAGTTTAAAAAATTACCGGTTTAAAAATGTGGCTTCGGCAAAGTACGGTCAATTTGTAAGGCCTCAGAATTGTCTTAAGGTTTTTGTGCGTTTAACTAAGCAGGAGAATGACGTCATCTTTTTTGAGGGGCGCATTGATCTTGTGGATCAAGAAAAGATACTGGGCCGGGCGATACTGGCAGATTTTTCGCTGGTACCGGTGAACTAGAAGGAGATTTTATAAATTAATGATCGATAAAAATGAAATTATCAAGCAGGTCAAAACTATTATTGCCCAGGCTCTTCGCGTCGAGGAAGCCAAGGTAACGCCCCAAGCTTCATTAATTCGTGACCTGGGCGCCGAATCGATTGATTTCCTTGATATTGTTTTTCGCTTGGAAAAGTCCTTTAAAATTAAAATCCCAAAAGGGGAGCTTTTCCCCGAAAAAATTTTGACGGATGCTCGTTTTGTGAAGGCAGGCCAAATCACAGCCGAAGGTATTCAAGAACTCAAAGTCCGTATGCCGGGGCTTGATTGGGATCATTTCGCTAAGAATCCGCAAGTTTCTAGTCTGGGTACCATGTTTACGGTTGGTATGATCGTGGATTACCTTTCCGACAAACTCGCGACCGCGAGTAAATAACCGCCCGTTCTATGCGCCAGAGAGTTTCTCGAGCCCGCGGCAAAAGTAAGAGCTCTGGGTTGATGCAGCGCATTGGGGTTGATTTGGTGGAATTTAAAAAAGCCCGTATTTTTTACGCCGAGCACGAGCACCGGCTTGAGAACTACTTTGCCGGCTCCGAGGTTTCCCTGATTAAAAAAAGCCGGAAGCCCTATGAGTCGCTGGCGTTACTTTTAGCGGCCAAAGAGGCGGTTTTCAAATCCTCTGGTTTGCCCTGGATGGGGATTGATGGTTTTCGTAAAATTCGAATTTTTTCTCGAAAAAATAATCAGCTTTCTTTTCGTCTAAGCGGGAACTTTAAAAGAAGCTATATTCACCGCCCGTCTTCGGTTCTTACTTTTATCAAAAGCAAAGATTATGTCATCGCTGAGTGCAAATCCCAACACTTGAAAGACCTCTTCTAGTGCGATGGGATTTGGTGACGAGTTTTGAGGTATTGAAAAAAGGCGTTTATTCACGCGCTGTCAAATCCTATTCAGGTTTTGAGGATTTCTTCAAAGAACATTTTCCTGGAAAACCTCTTGTCCCGCAGGCATTTTTTATTGAAATGATTGCGCAGACAGGCGGTGTTCTTTTTGGACTTGGCCTTGATTTTAAAAAAGAAATCATTCTCGCTAAAGCGGAAGAGGTTGAGTTTTTTTTAGATGTGGCTCCTCCTTGTGAATTGGTTATTGAGGCGCGCATTCAAGATGAGCGTGAAGACGGCGCTTGGATCTCGGGAGCGGTCACTCACAACGGAGTGATAGCGGCACGGGCAAAAATTCTCCTGGCGGTTGTGGATCACTTGGTCGAGGGAAAAACCAACATTGTTTTTAATGAGATTTTTATGAAAAAGTACAACGTATTAGAAATAGCACGCCAAAGCCAGGTGGATGGAGTAGGAGTTTCGTGAAACGTGTTGTGATTACGGGTTTGGGAGCCATTACCGCTGCGGGTGAAGGATCTTCGGCGCTCTGGGAAGCCGTCAAGTCAGGCTGCTCGGCTATCGATGCCATTCATTTCCAGGATAGCGGTCAGGGCTGGGACGCAATTGGCGCGCGCATAGCCAATTTTGAAGCTGAAAAATATGTAACGCAAAGAAAGTCACTTAAAGTCATGGCGCGTGATATCCAGCTGGCGGTTGCCGGGGCAAGCCTGGCGATGGAAGATTCCAAGCTGAAAAAAGACGGCTATGACTGCGACCGCTTTGGTGTCATCATGGGATCGGGTGTCTTAAACCATGAGCTGGATGAGCTGGCGTACAGCGTTGCTAATTCACTTGGTGATGACAAACAATTAGACATCAAAAAATTTGGGGATGCGGGACTTTCTAGTTTATTTCCTCTCTGGCTTTTAAAGTACCTTCCTAATATGCCGGCTTGCCATATTTCTATTCTGTTTGATTTACGAGGTATGAACAATACAATCACCGTCGGTGCTTCAGGGGGCCTTCAGGCGATCGGAGAAGCGCTGCGCATCATCCAGCGTGGGGATGCGGATCTGATGTTAGCCGGAGGCGCTGAGTCAAAATTAAATCCCGTCGGTTTGTCGCAATACAAAATTCTTGGCGCTCTTTGCGGCGATACTGCCGGCGACCCCAAAAAAATCTATAAACCTTTTCATCAAAACTCTAAAGGCTTTGTTGTTGGGGAGGGTGCTGCTTTCTTGGTTTTAGAAGAATTAGGACACGCTCAAAAGCGCGGTGCTAAAATTTACGCCGAAGTTCTTGGTTTTGGCGCTTCCTACCGCGACGGACACTCGATTGCGATGAATAGTGCGCTCAAAGATGCCAAGATATCGTCCGATCAGATTCATTATTTGCAGGCGTCAGGGATTGGAATTCAGCGCGAGGACCAGCGCGAAATGGAAGCGATTCGCGAAGTCTTTGGCCAACATTCCAAAAATCTTCAAGTGAGCGCTTCCAAGCCCATTATTGGTTTTACCGGATTTTCAGCGGGAGCTCTTGATCTGGTTATTTCCACCATGGCGCTCGGGGAGCAAAGAGTTCCTCCCACACTGAATTATGAAAAAACGATCCAAGAGACTGGTTTTAAAATTTCTTCGCAAGTCATGGTTTCTCAGTCCATGGAATGCGCTATGACCAATGCCTTTGGTTTCAACGGTCAGACAGCTTCTATTATCACACGCGTATTTGGAGAATCAAAAAAATGACTCCAAAACGAGTGGTGATTACAGGAATGGGAGCGGTGACGCCGCTAGCCAATTCAGTGGCGCAGACTTGGAAAGCGCTGTTGGCGGGTCAGTCAGGGATTGGCCCTATTACCATTTTTGATGCCAGCACATTTCCTACTAAAATTGCAGGTGAAGTCAAAAATTTTGATGCCACACGCTGGATTGGCCGTAACGGATTTTCATTTTTGGGGCGCAATAGTCTTTTTGCTCTGGAGGCGGCACACGAGGCAGTACAGGACGCCGGTGTGGATACCAAAAAAATAGATACTTCACGCTATGGTATCTATTTTGGTGCCGGCGACGGCGGTTTCAATTTCCAAGAGTATGCCTCCATTATGGCGGATTCGATGGACGCTGATAACAACAGTGTTAGCTTAAATCAATACTGGGTGGAGAGTGTCAAGCGAACCGATGCTAAAAAAATTTTAGAGCAGGAGCCAGCACAGGTAGTTCACCATTTGGCAGAGCACTTTGGGACACGCGGCCCCATTTTTAATTGTCTTACCGCTTGCGCTGCCTCAAGTCAGGCGATTGGCGAAGCCGCTGAGATTATTCGCCGTGGGGATGCTGATTTGATGATTACCGGTGGTGCACACTCGATGATTCACCCACTGGGAGTTGCTGGGTTTAATCTTTTAACGGCTCTTTCCACTTGCAATGACACACCCACCAAAGCCTCCAGGCCTTTTGATAAAAATCGTGACGGTTTTGTGCTTTCAGAGGGCGGAGCGGTGCTGATCTTAGAAGAATTAGAACACGCGCAAAAACGCGGCGCTAAAATTTATGCGGAAATTACCGGCTACGGCGGTACGGCGGATGCGTTCCGTATGACCGATCCTCACCCAGAAGGCCGGGGGGCGATTCGTGCGATGCGCTTGGCGATGGAGGATGCCAAAATTACACCCGATGCCATTGATTATATTAATGCGCATGGCACTTCGACTCAGCTGAATGACCAAATTGAAACCTATTCGGTGAAGCAAGTTTTCGGTGAGCGGGCAAAAAAAATTCCGATGAGTTCGATCAAGTCGATGCTGGGGCATATGATTGCGGCAGCCGGCGCTGTTGAATTGATTGCGAGTGTGTTGACGATTCGTGATGGCATCATTCCGGCGACGATTAATTATCAGGAAGCGGATGAGGCTTGTGATTTGGATTATGTGCCAAATGTAGCGCGTCCAGCGAAGGTGAATACGGTGCTTAGTAATTCATTTGGATTTGGCGGACAAAATATTACACTGATTGTGAAAAAATACTCTTAAATGAAACGAATTAAATTTTACTTAGATTTTGACGGCACTATCACGCAAAACGATGTGGTGGATTTGATTTTGGACCGCTTTGCGGATAAATCCTGGCAAAAAGTGGAGAAGGAGTGGCAAGAGGGCAAGATTGGTTCACGCGAATGTCTGACGCGGCAGTTGAAACTAGTCAAAGCATCCCCCGAGGACTTGAAAAAACTTTGTGGGGAGGTCGCAGTGGATCCCCACTTTACCCCATTTTTGAATTTGGCGCTAAAAATGGAATGCAAGGTGACGATAGTCAGTGATGGATTTGGGTTTGTGATTCGCAATGTCCTTGAAAGGCATTTGTCAGACTACCCGGATATTTTAAAAAGTATCCCTGTCTATTCCAACGAAATAGAGTGGACAGGCTCCGGAGTGAAAGCGGTTTTTAATTCGCCGGATCTTTGCCGGCACAAGTGTGCTAATTGCAAACCGGAAGTCATTAAAAATTCGGCATGGCCGGATGACACGGTTTTATTTGTCGGGGATGGATTATCCGACCGTTTTGCGTCACAGATAGCAAGCCTGACATTTGCGAAGGGAAAATTGCTTCAGTACTGCAAAGATAATGAGTTGGCTTATGAGGCTTACACTGATTTTGGCGATGTGCAGAAGTGGTTTTTAAAAAATTATGATTCTTTGAAATCGCGTTACGCCATTCAACCGAGCGCTTAACTATTTAGAGGAAAGGGAAGGCGATTGATGGATTTTTCAGAAAAAGAACTATTGGAAAAAGAAAAAAAATATTGCTCTTACGGCGACACCGTTCATTATTTAGAACCGCCGAAATTTTTTAAGTCCTGTGAAGGCTCTTATCTCTACGACCGCGAGGACGTTCCATTTTTGGATCTGCAGATGTGGTATTCGGCGGCGAGTTTTGGTTATAAAAATGAACGGTTGAATACGGCTCTGAAAAACCAAATTGATCAGTTGCCGCAGCTGGCTTGTCAGTACTTGCATAGTGAAAAAGTCGAGTTGGCCGAGAAAATTGCCAAGTCCGTGGAAAGAATTTTTGGGATGAAGGGCCGTGTGCACTTTAATGTGGGAGGAGCACAGGCGGTTGAGGATTCGCTCAAATTGGTGCGCCAGCACACCAAGAAGAATCTAGTGTTCGCGTTTATGGGCGGCTATCACGGCCGCACGCTCGGGGCTTCGGCAATTACTTCCAGCTACCGTTACCGCAGGCGTTTTGGCCATTTTTCGGATAGAGCACAGTTTGTGCCGTATCCTTATTGCTACCGCTGCCCTTATGGGAAAAAATATCCGGACTGCAAAATGTATTGTGTGAAGCAGTTTGAGAAACTTTTTGAAACCGAATACAACGGGGTACTGGATACCAAGGTCAACGAATCGGAATACGGAGCTTTTTATGTCGAATCGATTCAAGGGACCGGTGGTTATGTGATTCCTCCGGCGGAATATTTTCCGATGCTGAAGGAAATATTAGACCGTCACAAGATTCTCCTGGTCGACGATGAAATCCAAATGGGTTTTCACCGCGCGGGTAAATTATGGGGACTGGCTAATTTCGGCGTGAAGCCCGATATCATGGTTTTTGGAAAAGCGCTGACCAACGGCTTGAATCCGCTCTCCGGCATTTGGGCGCGCGAGGAACTCATCAATCCTAAAGTGTTTCCAGCGGGGTCCACACATTCGACATTTTCTTCCAACACCCTCGGTACGGCTGTGGGGCTAGAAGTGATGAAGCTTTGCGAAGAGATGGATTATGAAAAAGTGGTCGTGGCTAAAGGGAAGCAATTTGTCGCGGGTCTTAAAAAGCTCATGAAAAAATTTCCCAAAGTGATTGGGGATGTGAGCGGGATGGGCATGGCGATACGCATGGAAATTGTCAAACCCGACGGTTACGCGCCGGACCGTGAATTTGCCGACCACATGTTTGCAGAGGGTATGAAAGGCGATTTATTGGGTCCCGGCGGAAAGAAAATGGGTCTTGTGCTCGATGTGGGCGGCTATTACAAGAACGTATTTACTATTGCGCCGGCGTTTGATATCACGCCAAAAGACATGGATCTGGCAATGGATCTATTTGAGCAACTAATCAAAAGGTGTGTGAAAAAGTATAGGTAAATTTCCCCTCCTTACGAAGGAGGGGTGGCGCCGAAGGCGACGGGGTGGTTGACGGGTTGTGTTTTATGTGCAAATTCCTACAACCCCTCCGCCTCCGGCACCTCCCCTTTGTAAGGGGAGGAAAATGTTATTAGGATTAAAAACCAATGAACATCATTTCACTAATCAACAAAATTCCCTTCGGTGAACCCGCCGAAAAAGGCTATTTTCTTTATAAAAATACACCTCAATCCATTTTAAAGAAAATGGAGCGAGATAATTTTATTGGTACGGTGCGGTATGTGGCGGAGCATTCGCCTTTTTATAAAAGAAAATTTGCGGAGCATCATATTGATGCCTCCAAAGTAAAATCTCCCGAAGACTTGAAGGATTTTTTTACGACGGCTGAGGATATTCGCGCCAATCCTGATGAATTTTTGTGCATGAGGCCGGATACCGCTTATGAGTCGACGGGGACGACATCCAAAAAAACCAAGCGTGTTTATTTTTCCCGCAATGAAGTCCATGAAGCCGGATGGGCGGGAGCTGTGGGCCTGTGGGGTGTCGGTGTCCGCAAAGAGGACCGCATTGCGAGTGCTTTTGATTATTCGTTTTGGGTCTCTGGGCCGGTGCTCATGGCTTCTTGTCAGACGCTGGGGTGCTTTCACGTCGAGGCTGGACGCATGGATCCGGATGAGTTTCATGACCGGCTTTTTGATTATAAGATCAGCGTGATCGTCGGGGACCCCTCTTGGCTTTTGCGTTTTTCCCAGATCGCGGAGAAAAAAGGGACTTGGCCCGTAAAGCTCATGATCGGTGGCGGGGAAAATATGACTGAGGAAACACGCCGTTACATTGAAAGCGTCTGGAAATGCGATTTTCTTTTAAGCTATGGACAGACAGAAGCGTTTGGCGCTATAGGAATGGAATCTCGTGCAAAAGACGGTTATCAACTCAATGAATTTCACAATTTTTTTGAAATTATTGACCGCGATGCTCAAGGGTATGGGGAGCTAGTCTATACGACGGTTAATCGGCGCGTGATGCCGCTTATTCGGTACAAATCCGGGGATATTACACGTTTTATCGACAAGCCATCAGCGGAAAATTTACCGGGCAGGCGCATTGAGAAACTCAAAGGCCGTGTCAACGAATGGGTCGCGACAGCAATGGGGAATATAGCGCCCTGGATGTTTGAGCCGATCTTGAGCCCAATTATCGGAATTACTTCCGATTGGCAAATTACTATCGAAAAGTCAGGACACTTGGACCGTATGACTGTCACCGCAGAGGCGGAAGCGATTTCAGCCACTGCTTTGCGCGAAAAAATTCTTACGCAGTTTGCGTTGGTCATGCCCGATGTATGGAAGAATTTTAAAAATGGTTTTTTTGAGATTGACGCACAGGTAGTTCCCAAAAATTCTCTTCGAACTGGACGGAAACTTTTACGTATCGTGGATAAAAGGAAATTCTAATCCCCTAACCAGTCAGGTATTTTTACTGGCGGGTTTTTCCTTAATGAGAGACCAGAGGGTTAGGCCCACCGCGATCCAAACAATTTCACGGGCGCGGCGGATGAGTGCAAACGCCAGGCCTGATGCTTGGTTAAAGCCCAACTGCGAGAAGATCAGCATGATGCCGCCTTCTTGCAGGCCGACGCTTGAAGGGATAAAAAAAGTGACGATGCGTAGAACCTGGATCAGCGATTCCAAAAGCCAGGCTTCGGAAAATCCGATAGGAAGCCCCATGAGCCTTCCGACGAAATAAACTTCAAACGCCCCCGCAAACCACGCTAGAAAATTCCAAAATACCGAGAGAAAAAAATTTCTTTTATTGTGCGTGTAAAATTTTTTGATATCCTTATCTAATTCGAGAAACTTAGTCTTTTTCTGGTCCGAGTCATGTTTCCACCATTTAAAAATTTCACCCAATTCATGAACTTTTTTAAAAATCCCCAGATGAAGCCCGCCGATTAAAAGGGCTGCGACAAGACCCAAGACTCCCAAAAAAATAGTCACGCTTTGCCAGAGCACCGGTGTCAGGGGCATGGTTTTAAGCGTTGCCAAAATGCCACCGATCACAAAAAGATTCAGCGACACATAAAAGGTGGTGTGAACGATTAAAAGAGACGCGTAACCCTCAGCAAGGGGAACCCCGTGGCGTCTTTTTAAAAAATCCGCTTTGACAGGTTCGCCGCCCAGCGATGCGGAAAAGGGAATAATTTCGTTTAAAGTTTCGCCGATGATGCGGATCACGTATAGATCCGTCCAGGGGATGTGTTTGGGCAGGTTTCGGGGGAACGAATACAGCCAACCCAGCGTATTAAACGCGTAAATAAAAGGATAGACGAGAAGAACCGGTAGTAGCGGCCACCCGATCCGATGGATATTTTCCCAGATGGCTCCCAGTCCCACTTGGCGGATGGTGAAATACAGAACGTAAAAACCAAGGCATAAAAGGGCCAGCTTCACCCAGCGCATCACAAGAATTTCTCCAAAATCAAAGAAAAAACCACAAAAGAACGGCGGCGAAAATCCGGTAGACGCCAAACACCACTAGATTGAACCGCTGAACAAAGCCGATGAATAATTTGATGCTAAGAATGGCGACTGCAAATGAAATTAGACAGCCCAGCGCCAGAGAGCCCCACTCGGCAGAGGTGAATGCGTACGAGCTTTTCATCAAATCCAAAGCCGTCGCGGCTAGAAGCGTGGGCACCGCCAATAGAAATGAGAATTCGACAATCGTTTTACGTTGGATGCCAAGGCTTAAGCCTCCCAGAATGGTAGCGGCGGAGCGAGATACGCCCGGGATCACGGCAAAGGCCTGAAAAAATCCGATGAGAATCGCTTTGGGGTAGGGGATACGCGAAACGTCGTCCACAGAGTCCTTTTTTTCACGGTGATTTATTTCCAAGAAAATGAGGATGAAGCCGCCGATAAAAAGGGTGGCAATGACTACCATGGAATTCCCCAGCAAAAATTTTTTGATAAATTTGTATAGCAAAAAACCAATCACGGCGGTAGGAATGAAGGCGGCGATGATGCGCTTGACGGATTCAATATCAACGAACAAACGTTTCCAATAAAGAACGATGACGGAAAAAATGGTGCCGGCTTGAATGGCGATAATAAAGCTCTTCAAAAATTCAGTCTCGGGAAGTTGGAGGAGGTTGCCTGCCAGAATTAAATGCCCAGTGGAAGAGACCGGAAGAAATTCCGTGATGCCCTCAACGAGGCTTAGAATAAAGATATGGAATAAGCTCAAAAAATACGCCCCTTCATGCGCGTGATTATAGCATAACGGACGAGGGTTGTGAGTGCCCCCTAAATTAGGTAGAATAGGGGACTTATGTGCGGCATATTCGGCTACTCAGGCAACAAACAGGCGCAAGGCCTTGTGATCCAGGGTTTGAAACACTTGGAATACAGAGGGTACGATTCCTCAGGCATTGCGATGCAGACTCATTCCCACAAGATTCTGATTGAAAAAACGCATGGCAAAATCAAAAACCTTGAAGCGACTTTAAAAAATAATCCTTTGTCGGGGACAACGGCCATCGGCCATACGCGGTGGGCGACCCACGGGATTCCTACTCCTGAAAATGCGCACCCGCACTTAAATGAATCCGATGAATTGGCGGTGGTGCACAACGGCATCATTGAAAATTATTTTGAATTGAAACAAGCCCTGCAGAAACAGGGTGTGCGTTTCCGGTCCGAGACGGATACTGAAGTCATTGTCCATTTGGTCGCCAAGTATTACAAAGGCAATCTCGAAGAAGCGGTGCGCCGCACGCTCAAGGATTTAAAGGGGACTTACGCGATTGCGGTCATTTCCTCCAGCGAACCGGGAAAAATTGTTGCCGCGAAGATGGACAGCCCGCTAGTCATTGGCTCGACGAAAAAGGAAAGTTATCTAGCCAGCGACATCTCAGCCCTTCTCGAACACACCAACCATGTGACATTTATCGAAAATGGCGATGTGGTCACGATGAACCAAGGTAGTTTTTCGATTACCGATATTGCGGGGAAAAAAATTTCACGGCCGGTGATGAAAATTGACTGGGATATTACGCAAGCCAAAAAGGGCGGTTACCAGCATTTCATGCTCAAGGAGATTTTTGAGCAGCCCGGAATTTTGACGGCTATTTTAAAAGAGCGAATTCGCGGGGGTGCCATTTATTTTGATGAGCTTAAAATTACGGCAGCGCAGTTTAAAAAGATTAAGCGGATTTTTATTATTGCTTGCGGCACGGCATACCATGCGGGCTTGACTGCCAAATATATTTTAGAGGACTTAGCCGGTATCCCGGTTTCCATTGATACCTCCAGCGAGTTTCGTTACCGTGATCCAAAAGTGGATAAAAGTACGTTGGTCATTGTTGTTTCGCAGAGCGGCGAAACGGCTGATACGCTGGCGGGTTTGAGGGAGGCCAAGGCGAAGGGCGCTATGACACTGGCGATCTGCAATGTGCTGGCAAGTTCTATCGCCCGCGAGGCTAAGGGAGTCATTTATACGCACGCGGGACCTGAAATCGCGGTGGCTTCGACCAAGGCATTTACCGCACAGCTGACGGTGTTAAGCCTTTTTGCGTTTTACCTAGGCGCTTTGTTCAAAACAATAAGCCCTAAAAAGGAAAAAGCGCTCTTAAAAGAGCTTTTGCTGACCCCTCACCGTATCCAGAAAATCCTGGATGGTTACAAAAAAGAAGAAGCCACCTGGAAGAAGAATGTGCATAACTTCAACATCCATTACCACACCCAGCTTGAAAAATATTTTTCTGCCAAAAATCACGAACGCAAGCGCTCACCCAATGGACTTTTTTTATATTTGGGGCGCAACATCAATTATCCCATCGCTCTGGAAGGCGCTTTAAAACTTAAAGAAATTGCTTACATCCCAGCGGAGGGCTACCCGGCAGGAGAGATGAAGCATGGCCCGATTGCGCTGATTGATGAAAATCCCTGGGTGATATGCCTGGTGCCTGAATCTAAAACTTATGACAAGATGATTTCCAATATTCAGGAAATTCGCGCGCGCGGCGGGCGCATTATTCCGATTGTGACCGAGGGGGATAAGAAGATAGAGCGTCTGAATCCTGTGTTTACGATTGAAGTCCCCAAAACACCTGAGATTTTCTCGCCACTCCTGACGGTCATTCCACTTCAGCTTTTTGCGTATTTGGTGGCTTTGGAATTTGGAGAAGATATTGATCAGCCGCGCAACTTGGCGAAATCGGTGACGGTGGAATAATGTTATTTCCCCTCCTTTCGAAGGAGGGGTGGTTGCGAAGCAACCGGGGTGGTTGAAGCTCTATTGTCCATGTACACATGTGTAAACCCCCACAACCCCTCCGCCTTCGGCACCTCCCCTTCGTAAGGGGAGGAAAACACGTTAATAGGAAAGTAAATTTCAATGAGTGGAATTTTATATTTAGTGGCGACGCCGATTGGTAATCTTGGCGATCTTTCTATTCGCGCGATTGAGACACTCAAGAAAGTGGATCTCATCGCATGCGAAGATACCCGCCACTCCAAAGTGCTTTTGACGCATTATGGCATCAACAAGCCGTTGGTGAGCTACTTTGATTTTTCGGAGAAGCAGAAGACGCCCTATTTGGTGGAAAAAATGAAAAATGGCGCTAGTATCGCGCTCATTTCTGATGCGGGGACGCCGGGGATTGCGGATCCGGGGTATCGGCTGATTCGGGAGGCGATAGCTCAAGGGGTACGTGTGGAGTCTTTGCCGGGAGCGGCGGCGTTTTTGACGGCGCTTACGGTGTCGGGACTGCCTCCGGACCGATTTATTTTTGAGGGATTTTTTCCGGTCAAGGACGGCCAGAAAAAGAAACTTCTTTTGTCGCTGGCTCAAGAAGAAAGAACCGTTATTTTTTACGAATCACCGCATCGGCTGCTTAAGACACTCGAGGCTATTCGTGAAACGCTGGGCGATATACAACTAGTGGTTGCGCGGGAGCTTACAAAGAAATTTGAGGAAGTGTTGAGGGGACCCGTTAGCGGCGCTATTGAGCATTTCTCCTCGAAAAAGATATTGGGAGAATTTGTGATATTATGGTCTGCGAAACCTAATTTGTCATTCCCGCGAAAGCGGGAATCTGCGTCCAGTGATGATCCTCGCTTCCGCGAGGATGACAAGGGTTAACAATGAAAGATATCCATTTTCGCGTCTGGCATCTCCAAGAAAAAAAGATGTATTACCGCGGGTATCAGAAGTTTTTGCACGTGCTTCTTTGCGAGGATGACCACGGCGAAAATGAGGGAAAGGGGACGCCGGCCCGACGCGCCTCATATGGTGATTGTATTTTTTTGGAGAGCACAGGGCTTTTTGATCGGCGCCAGAAGGAAATTTTTGAAGGGGATATCGTCCGGGTTGGCTACAAAGACCGGGAGTTTGAGGGGATTGTTGAGGAAATTCCCGATACGTTTGGCGCGGCCAAGGTGCATCCGCTGCACAATATTTTAAAGAAAAATGGAATTTTGGGTTATCCAGAAAATCTGAATTTAGAAGTGCTTGGCAATGAATACGAGCAGAATGTGTCGTCCCCGAAATCTTTTATCGGGGATCAAACCTGAGTTTGATTCCCGATTAAAGCATTCGGGAATGACGAATGGCGTGACAATGGGACTAACATGATGACAGCTGAATTAGCGCAAAAATCAGGTTCATTTTCCGCACTGCGCCGGGATGTACGTTTTCTGACAACTCTTCTGGGGAATGTGATCCTTGATCAAGAGAGCGAGAAGCTTTTTGCCAAAATTGAAGAGATTCGCCGCCTCGCCAAAGACATTCGCCGCAATCCTCAGGCGGATTCGATCGCCGAACAGAAGAAAATTATCCGCTCACTTTCTCCTGAAGACGCTTACAAAGTAGCCCGTGCGTTCACGATCTATTTTCAGCTGGTCAATATTGCCGAAGAAGCGCAGCGTGTGCGCCGCATTCGTGACTACGAAAAAGATCCCACCCTTTTTCAGGATATGTCCCTGCGTAAACTTTTCCATGACTTAAAGACCCAAGGTCTTTCGGCTGGAGAGGTAGCAAAGTTTATGCAAAAGATGCATATCGAACTTGTGCTGACGGCGCACCCGACCGAGGCTAAGCGCCGTACCGTGTTGGATCATCTCTTAAGAATTGCGTCCAACCTTTTAGCTATCGATAAACAAGATCTGACGTTTTACGAAAAAGAAAACGCCATGAACCAGATCAAGAGCACACTTGAGATTCTCTGGCAAACCTCCGAGGTTCGTCAGAGAAAAGTCGAAGTCCTTGATGAGGTCAATCAGACTCTTTTTTATTTTCAACGTACCATCTTGGACCTTCTGCCCGATCTGCAGCAAAAAATTTGCCAGGAATTTCGCAATGCCTTTGGCACCCATAATTACGAAATCAAACCCTTCTTAGAGTTTGGTTCCTGGGTGGGCGCGGACCGTGACGGAAATCCTTTTGTTACCTGCGACGTGACGAAAAAAACAGCTTCGTTGCAAAAAAACCTGATTTTGCAGAAATATCTCACCTCGATTGAAGATTTGATCCGCAAATATAGCCAGTCGCAGGTTTTTGTGAAGGCTTCCAAACAACTCACCGAATCCCTGGCGGAGGATGCCAAGCTTCTGCCGGAGCTGGCCAAGGAGCTGGGGCAGTTTGAGCTGGATGAAATATACCGCAAGAAATTTTCATTCATCCATCAGAAGCTTGAGAATACGCTGAAGAAAAAGAAGCCGTTTTATGCGGGCGCGGATCAGTTTCTGGAAGATTTGACGATTGTGCGCGAGAGCTTGAAATCGCATCAAGGCCTTTTAGCGGTGATCGATGTCGACCGCCTGATTGATGTGGTCCGTTTTTTTGGTTTTCATCTGGCCAAACTTGATTTTCGTGACCATTCTAAGAAAATTCGCGGTTTATTCTCCGAACTTTTCCCCGAAGGTGAGTTTACTGAAGATTTTATTGTGAAGAAAATCCTTTCTCCAGCCAAACTTTTACCTGCCTCTCAGTTGGCGGCGACGTCCCGCGATATTTTGGATCAATTGACTGCTATGCGTTTTATTCAGGAGCGTATCGATGCTAAAGCCGTAGGAGATTACATCATCAGCATGACCGAGGGGCCCGCGGATGTCTTAGCCCTTTTTTATCTGGCCCAAGCCAAGGGGTTGATCCATGTTTCCCGAAAAAAAGTTAAAAGCAGCTTCATTGGCATTATTCCTCTCTTTGAAACTATAGCCGCACTTGATGAAGCTGCTCAGGTGATGGATAAACTTTTCTCGATCCCGATTTACCGCTCGTATCTAGAATCCCGGGGTTGTGTGCAGGAGGTGATGCTGGGCTATTCAGATTCTAGCAAAGACGGCGGTTATCTAACCGCCAACTGGAAATTATACATCGCACAAAAAAAATTAGCGGAGACGGCGCTGCGCCACGGAATTAAGCTTGAGCTTTTCCACGGCAAAGGAGGCACGATTGACCGGGGCGGCGGAGAGTCGCACAAGGCAATTTTGGCCCAGCCTTATGCTGCTTCGGACGGAAGGATTAAAGTCACTGAACAGGGGGAGGTCGTGGCGCAAAAGTACGCCAATGCCGTGATTGCTCAGAGGAATCTCGAACAAATGGTGACGGCCGTAGCCTGGACCAACCTGGTCAGTAAAAAAGAAGTGGAGAATAATTCTAAAATATCCGTGTGGGAAACGCATATGGAGCGGTTGTCCGAGCTGTCGATTATTTTTTATCGCAAGCTCGTGTTTGGGACGCCCGGATTTTTGGATTTTTATCATGAGGCGACGCCGATTCGGGTGCTCAAGATGACTAAAATAGGTTCGCGGCCCGCAACGCGCGGCAGCAAGCAGTCGTTTGAAGAACTTCGCGCGATTCCTTGGGTTTTTAGCTGGATTCAGTCGCGCTATATTATTTCTGCGTGGTATGGCATGGGCTATGCGATTGAGACTTATATTAAGGAGAGGGGCGGTCAAGGGCTCTCAGAACTTCAAGAGATGTATCAAGAGTGGCCTTTTTTCAGTTCCTTGATTCATAATCTCCAGATGTCGCTTGCCAAAACCGATCTTCATACCGCCCAACAGTACGCGGCGCTGGTTAAAGATACAGGCTTAAGTCAATCAATTCACGCGGAAATAACTACCGAATTTAAACGGGCAGTAGACAACGTTCTGGAAATTTCTTCTCAAAAAGAGTTACTAGATTATCATCGAGTTTTGAAAGATTCGATCCGCCTGCGCAATCCTTACGTGGATCCGCTCAATTATATTCAAATTCGTTTTTTAAGCGAACTTAAAGAGGGTGCCGAAAAAAAACATGAAATGATTGATGAGATTCTACTTTTAACGGTCAATGGAATTGCTTTCGGGATGAAAAGTACAGGGTAAGGGGAGTGTCATTCCCGAAAGTATTTGTCGGGAATCAAACCTGTACATGATCCCCGATTAAAGATCTCGGGGATGACACTGGGTGGTGTTCGGGGATGACACTGGGTGGTGTTCGGGGATGACACTGGGTGGTGTTCAAGGATGACAAATAGGTATAAATAGAATGGATATTTGATGAAAAATAAAACTAAAAAAAATATCGTCCGAATTGGCTTGATTCAAACTCGCTCAGAGTCTGGTCCGGTTCCCAATTTAAAAAAAATAATTTTACAGATTAAAATTGCTGCCGCCAAAGGCGCGCAGATTATTTCGACCCAGGAACTTTTTACAACGCCTTACTTTTGCCAGACCGAAAACACACAGAATTTTGATTTTGCCGAATCGATTCCAGGGCCGACAACCGACGCTTTGTGTAAAGTGGCCAAGTCCGAAAAAGTGGTGATCATTGCCTCATTGTTTGAAAAGCGCGGCAAGGGTGTGTATCACAATACCGCGGCGGTGATTGATGCGGATGGAAAGTACCTCGGGAAATACCGCAAGATGCATATTCCGGATGACCCTGCGTTTTATGAAAAATTTTATTTTGTGCCTGGGGATTTGGGTTTTAAGACGTTTCAGACGAAGTACGCCAAAATCGGTGTGCTGATTTGCTGGGATCAGTGGTTTCCGGAAGCAGCTAGGCTCACCGCTCTTGCGGGCGCGGATATTTTATTTTATCCGACGGCGATCGGATGGAAGCCGGAAGAACCTCAGCAAACAGCGTCTTATCATGCGGCTTGGGAAACGATACAAAAGAGCCATGCCATCGCCAACGGCGTTTACGTGGCTTCGGTGAACCGCGTAGGCAAAGAGGGCGGGCTTCAGTTTTGGGGACAGTCGTTTATTGCCGATCCCTTCGGGCATGTGTTGTATCGCGCCTCTAGCGCCAAAGAAGAGATTGTCTTGGCGGATTGTGATTTGAATCTGGTAGAGCAGACACGGAGAGAGTGGCCTTTTTTACGAGATCGTCGGATTGATGCCTATCCTCCTATTTTGTCGAGGTTGATCGAGAAGTGAGTCCTCTGAAATACCGAATGCCTGCCGAGTGGGAAACCCACGAAGCAACCTGGCTGACATGGCCCACCAATAAAATTACTTGGCCCGGCACGCTTTTAAAGCGTGTTGAAGAGATCTACTTAGAAATGATGCGGGGGCTCCTTCCTGGTGAGAAGGTCCAGCTTCTCGTCGATGATGTCAAAACAGGCAAACGTGTTCTTGGGCTTCTTGCCGCCAAAAAAATTCCGTCTACCAATCTTATCTTGCATGAAATTAAAACGGTGGATGTCTGGATTCGGGATTATGGACCTATTTTTGTAAAAAAGAGGATTGAGGATAGAGGATTGAGGATTGAGAAGAATCCAAAAAAATATTCAGAAATTGCGTTCACCAAATGGATTTTTAACGGCTGGGGCGGAAAGTATGCGGATCTGGCACGCGATACGAAGGTGGTCGACAAGAGCCGCTATTTAAAAAATTTTAATCGTTTTGATCCCGGCATTATCATGGAGGGTGGTTCCATCGACGTTAATGGCTTGGGGACACTTCTTACGACCGAGCAGTGTCTTTTAAATAAAAATCGCAACCCAAAATTGTCGCGTCGGCAGATTGAAAAATATCTTAAGCTATATCTAGGAATCAAAAAAACAATATGGCTTAAAGAAGGTATCGAAGCCGATGACACGGACGGCCATGTCGATGACATCACGCGCTTTGCGGGGCCTCGGACGATTTTGACGGCCGTAGAATGCGACCCATTAGATAAAAATCATGCTTATCTTGAAGAAAATCTCCACCTATTAAAAGCCTCCACCGACCAGGACGGGAAAAAATTTAATATTATCGAATTGCCGATGCCCGGGATTGTGGGCCCGGCGCGTACGGATGCGGGTCATCACCGGCTTCCGGCAAGCTATGCCAATTTTTACATCGGAAATCATGCGGTACTCGTCCCGATCTACAGCCACCGCAATGACAAGACTGCTCTTAAAATAATCCGCAAAGCGTTCCCCGCAAAAAAAGTAATCGGGATTGAGTGTTCGGCGTTGGTTTACGGCCTTGGTTCAATCCACTGCGTCACCCAGCAACAACCGCGATGAAAACAAAGCCTTACCGCATCGTTTTTTATTACCTCTTGATTCTAATCCGCAGTTTCTTTTATTTATTTCCCTACCAGGTAGGTATTTGGGTGGGCAGGTTGTTGGGCCGTGTTGTTTTTTACCTTCTTGCGAAAGAACGAAACAAGACGATTAGTAACCTGAGATTGGCATTCGGTGAGCAACCGTCTGATCAAGAGCTTCGCCGTATCGCGCGGGCGGTGTTTGAAAATTATGGCATGATTGCCGCGGAGACCCAGTTGGTTGGCAAAATCATTCCCTGTCTTGATCGATGGGTGGATATTGAGGGTAAGGAAATACTGGATGAGGCCTTGAAAAAAGGCCATGGGGTCATTGGCCTGATCGCGCACTTCGGTGACTGGGAGTTGATGGGCGGGTACTTGGCAATGAAAGGCTATCCTATGGTGGCTGTCGCACGGAAAATTTATTATGAAAAATACAACCAGCTTTTAATTCAGGCGCGTGAAAGAATGAGCATTCGAGTAATCTATCGCGATCGTTCTCCCAGGGAAATGCTGCGCACCCTAAAAAATAACGATGTGCTTGTCATCGCGGCCGACCAGGATGTAGATTCTTTAGACGGCGTGTTTGTTAATTTTTTTAGCCGACCCGCTTACACGCCAGTTGCGCCGGTAAGGTTTTCAATGGCGGCGGGGGCACCGATTATTCCTGCTTTTATTATACGAGAAGGTTTTAAGCACCGGATCATCATTGAAAAACCCATCGAACTTACATTTACGGGAAACAAAGAAACGGATTTAGTGGCCAACACCCAAAAATGGGTGTCATTGCAGGAACAGTATATCCGACAATATCCCCATCTATGGGTGTGGAATCATAAGCGGTGGAGAACTAAAAGTGTTTAACCACCCCGTCGCCTTCAGCGCCACCCCTCCTTCGTAAGGAGGGGAAAGAGAGCTCAATTTCCTCCCCTTACGAAGGGGAGGTGCCGAAGGCGGAGGGGTTGTAGGGTTTGGTGTTGTTTGTATTTTAAAAAGCTAATTTTTGATTAATTAATCGATACAAAAAATAGATTTTAAGCAATTTTTAGCTGATCACGATATTGACGTTGAACATTGCCTCATGTAATGTACTGGGATAGGGTCAGAGCAAAGTATTCATTTGCTCGTTTTTCTTGTCTCATCAAATAATAAGCTTTCAAAAAGCGAAACTCAAAAATATGGGCCAAAAAAACCGCATCCAATCATCCCCTAGGATTTACCCGCGGATTCTTCGTGTGATTTCTACCTGTCTTGTGCTTGCATTTACATTCAATGATTTTGCTCATGCGGCACCAGCGGAGTTGTTCACGCCGCGGATGGTGTTGAACCCGTCCAAGATCGAGTTTTCAGGCTCATTTGCTAAAGTAAGCGATGTATTTCAGGGTAAGAGCCCGCGTCTTTTGATCCACATTCAAGATGCGCACACCAACACCGGCGCTGAAAAAAATATTTCACAGACGCTGGAGGAATTGATCACCCGGTATCACATTAAAACAGTTTTCATGGAAGGCGGCACGCGGGATGATTCTCTGGATTTTCTGCGTCCGCTGGCTCCTCAAGAAGTGCGCGAGAAGATCGCGAAAAAATATCTGATGCAGGGTGAGCTAAACGGCGCCGAATATCTGAGCCTGGCTTCGGACCATTCCTTTAAGATTCTGGGTGTCGAAGACGCGTCGCTTTATCACCAAAATTTAAAGACGTACGCCGCCGTCACCAAGCGCCGCGAGGCTGTCCTTTCCTATATAGGACAGATGGACCAGCGGGTTGATAGTATGAAGCGCCGCATTTACCCCAAAGCGCTCGTTGAGTTTGATGATTTTCTACAAAAATACAAAAATAAAGAAAAAAGCTTCACTGATTATTATACCGTGCTTTCTTCGACGGCCGTGCGTTACGGGATCAGTCTTCTGGGCTTTCCTCATTTTCTCTCACTGAAGGACCTCCAAGCCAAAGAAGACAGGATTGATTTTAAGAAAGCCAATACCGAACAAGCGGCGCTGGCAGGCCTTGTGTCCGACAAGACGCTGGCCGCTCACGCCGAAAAGATGAAATCCGGCAATTTAAATCCGCTGCCATTTTACGAGGCTGTTCTCGCCGAAGCCCATGCCAAGAAAATCAACTTGGGAGACTATCCCAACTTTTCGGCCTACGTAGACTATCTGCGAGATTATTCCAAGATTAAAATGGAGCGCCTCTTAAACGAGACACGCATCTTAGAAGAAGTAATTTATCAGAAAGCGCTCCCCGAAGAAGATGTGTTTTACCTCTATCGGCTCGACAAGTACCTCAGCGTCTTAAAGAGCCTCTTTTCCCTGCAGGCGACGCCCCAGGAGTTTGACGACTATTCACTCCTGCAAAAGGACATGCGCTTTAACACCGCGGTCTGCCTGGCCTATATCAACCGTAAATTATATGACCTAGGCAATTACGCCGATGTCGTGGCCACCGATTCTATTTTGGATGAGAACAAAAAAGAAATTGAAGATTTCTACCGCGTGACCGGCGACCGCGATGAGGTATTTTTAAACAAGTCGCTTGCTGAAATGGAAAAAAACAATATTTCCGCTGCCGTCCTCATCACCGGCGGCTATCACACTCCAAGCCTTCGTCAAAAAATGAAAGAACGCAACATCTCCTACGCCGTCGTGACTCCCGCGGTTACCGAAGAAACCAATCTCGTGCGTTATGAAAAAATTCTTCTTTCCCGCGCGGGTCTTGAGGCACAACTTCCTTTAGACAAAAAAGAAATCGTCAGTGGCCGCCAGGATTTTATCAACCCCACGCTTAACGCGGAAGTTCCGAGGACTCCGATCGTTTCAAAAATTAGTAGTGAATTCCAAATGCTGGGATTTCAACCCAGTACACCTAACAAAACTTTAAATGCTGCTAGGCTAGCTAAGGGAAAAATAACCCATCAAGATGCGTCCGCCGCGCGGTTGAGCGAGGCTGCTTCCTCTCAATCCCCAACAAAGCCGGCAAAGTTTTCTTTAAAAAGGTGGCTGTTAATTGGGGTCATCTCGTTTGCAATTTTGCAGATACTTCTTGTAAATGGTTCGCTCTACGTTGCGCTTTCAATACCACCAAGCGGCATGGTCACTGATGCGCAGGAGGTCAATGGAGTGAGATCTTTAGGCCCTGTAAACACTATTCCTTACACAAGTATTCCTGCCCCTGGGTTTTTTGTTCGTGTGTTCAAATTTTTTGGGGGCACTACTAAGGGGGGGAATCCGGTTAAGTTTGAATATACTCCTAATGGTGAGAAGGTTACCCTTCCGGACGGGGAAGTGATATTAATAGTTCCAAAAAATACTTCAGCGCCTGAAAATGAGGAGGTAACCTCCGAAGCTTTAGGAGACGGTGCACGGTTGGCCAACTACACCCCGGTTTTGGGTATTGTGGCGGTAGTGGTGTTTATAGCCTCTGTCTTGCAAAATATCTCACGTAAAGCAGATCCAAATTACGTCCCAACGCCGGCAGAGGTGATTGAAGAACAAGCCATGATAAACGATATTCGGAGTAGGGCCTTGGAGGTAGCAGGAAAAATTAGGCATGGGATTGGGGACATAGCCAGTGGCAGTATTTCTAAAAATGACAATTCCGTAAAAATTGCTTCTATATTATTTGAAGGGCTTGACCAAAAGGAAAAAAATATTTTTTTCTCTACTCTGATTGAGATCTTGCGTGAAGTGATCAATCCTGCTCATCAGTATCATGAAGACACACCAAGAATTTTATCTGTGCTGGCAGATTGGGGTAGGCTCAATCCAGAGAATTTGCAATTTTTAATTGCCCAGTTAAACAAAGAAGAAAACCCAGGTGTTGCGGAAATTCTCAAGACAGCTATCGGGGCACGAGAAATTACTACTAAACAAAATCGCGAACTTTCTCCTGAAGAGCGCCGTCAATTCGGGCTTTCTGAAAAACCATTTGATCCTAGAGATGCCAGCAAAGTCCTATTTAATTATAAGAGTGGTCCAATAGATAACGAGATGAAAGAAGGTAGTATTTTTGGATCATTTCCGTGGATTAGCGAGACTGAAGTAAAAAATACAGAAAAACCAGAGCCATCCGGGGCAGTGGATCCATCCGGAGGGGCGCGGTTGGCGGCGAGTCGGACCAAAACGATGAAAAAGTCAGACACGGGGCGACTTCAAAATTCAGCCGATGCCATGGTCAAGGATATTCGTAAGATGGATGGGCATTTGCTTGGTCTTGCAAAATTAGTCCAGCGCCAAATGGGTCTTGAGTCCGACAATCCAAAAAAATCTCTGTTAATGATTCCTAATTCAATCCAGAAGCCTAATTTGAAAAGCTTGGCGGGGAAGCGCGCGGTTTATGCTGATCTTGGCGGCTCGACGCTTCACATGGGAGAGATTGAAATTGGTGTCGATGGAACGATCACAGTGTTGTGGGAAAAGCCTATGCCTCTAGGGGATCATGTCTCCGAGGGGGGTTCTAAACTTTTTGATTTCATGGCTCAGCAGATCCTTCAGACGGTCCGCGAAAAGTCAGGTGATCTTGAACAGCCAAAGATCATGGGTTTTACGTTCTCATTTCCTCATCAAAATGGTGTTGTTATCAAAAAATCCAGCACCAAAGGGTTTAATTTTAGTGACATCATCGGCCAAAATGTCATGGAGCTAATGAATGAGCGTCTTAAAAAAAGCAGTGCTAAATATGGTATTAAACAACTTGAAGTCGTTGCAGTTACCAATGATACCGAGGGTGCCATGGTTCAGGGAATGGTGCGCTTCAAAAATGCCCTTGTCAGCGTCATCGCCGGGTCCGGATTTAACACGGCTGTCTGGTGGCTTAATCAGATGTTTAATATGGAGTCAGGGGGCCTTCGTATTCGGAACAATTGGCTGGGTAAGCATGATTTGAAGGTGATGAAGCGTGGTGCCGAAGAGCTGATTTCCGGACATTTTTTGGGTCTTCAGCTTCGCGCGCGGCTTTTAGATCTGGTAAGAAACTACGGTCTTTTTGGCGGAAAAGTGACTAGGGCTCTTAGGCTAAGAAAAGGGATTTCATCCGAAATCGTGACGAGTATTTATGAGGCTCGCAGCAATAGGAAAATACAAGAAATTTTGAGCACTATCGGAATAACTAACGTAAGTAATCAAGACGCTCAGATCGTCAAGGAAATCTCAAGCGCTCTTGTAGAGCGTTCGTTTAAGGTTAACGCAGGGATCATTGCGGGATCATTAGCTAAAACAAAGACAACCAAAAGGGCCCAGGTAGCTGTTGATGGTGCCTTATGGAAAATACCTGCTTACACAAGAGGAGTGCAGAGACAGCTTAATCTACTTTTACAGGAACTTAATTTACCCAGAGCCCAAATCAGAAGGGTCAATAATGCTTCCGGAATTGGATCGGCGGTCACGGCGTTAGTTGTTAATTCTCAACAAGACTCCGCCGCTCGGCTTGCTACTAAAACAGAAGAAACGAATCCCCCATTAACGGTTTACTACGTTGGCCGCGATGATCGATCAATCCAAATAAGTCATGGAGTGGGATTTGGGACTCAGGTGTACTATAGAGATGTTCCTGAGTCACTGAATTTAAAAAATTTAAATAGACAACAGGCTATGGGGGCACTGGTACAGATCGCCGATGCACTTGATGCTCAACTTCCCGGAGATAAGCATGATTTACGTTTTCGTCCTAGTAAGGATGATTCGGCTAGAGCAGCAAATAAAGATATTCGCCAAAAAATATCAAATGTAGTGCAAGGATTAAAATTTGATATTCCCGGTGCAGCCCGGCTTGCTACGAGCCCGGCGAAGTCAGTTGTGGATGATAAGTCAGCTGTTTTAAATGTGCTTCAGGACAGCCTTGCCACCCAAGGTTCTCGTTTATCATCAGAGAGTCATTTTGGTGGATCTCAAGCTGAATTAATTCCAGACACCACCCAAGTCGCAGCGCGTCTTGCGGCTGCTAATGAGAGTAAAATTTCCCTAGCAAAGCGCCTGCAGTATCCCTTTCTTTTATTGTTAACGTCGCTAAGCATCGTGACGTTTGATTTTGCCCAGGAGAACGGACAAGGATCAATAGCGATTGATATTCAAGTGCAAGACGCTGACCCCGCTGTTTCATCAATTAGGTTACATCCGAGGCAGTTTAAGGCTGCTATAGCGGGTGAACTGATCAATTTTATCAACACCGCAGCTTTTGAAGCCGCTGGCAATGCGCGCAATCTGTTAAGCCAAAATGTTCCCGCATGGAGCTATGAGGATGCGGTATGGAATCCTCTGATGAAAGCGCCCCTGACTAACGCGAGCGGTATTCAAGCGGTGGAAGTATTTCTTCCCGCGACGATTTTAAAGAATGTGGCAGATCTTCGTCAGGCGCTTCAAAAGGCCAGCATGGTGTCTAAGAGCCGCGGGGTTCACATCGTGATCAATATTCTTTCTAAGGAGGGAAACCTTACGCCGTCCGAAAGAACTCTAATTGACAAAGAAATTTCCGCCATAGGGAATTCTCGTTTAGGGGTAGATTATCGCTCGGTCAGCGAGGGACAGACGCTATCAGAAGCTGCCCTGGAAAAACTTGCCGAGCAGCAAGAAGGCCTGGAAAAATTAAAGCAAGGGACTACTAAAGTAATGTTAATCGCCAGCTCTTCTAACGAGCAGGAGATTTTGAGTCAGATTGGAACGATTGATGCCGTTTACCGGGATAGCATTTTTTCGGCGGGCGCCGATATTCTGTCCAACGAACAGGCAAATCTTGGCGCGTTTTCTCTGGCTGAGATGATGGCTGTTTCACTTTACCAGGCCATGGGACTTGAGACGATGCTACCCTCCATCCTGAATTTACGATCTGTTATCGTGTCTGGGCGCCGTTTGTTTATTTTTACCTTCAATCTCAACCAGGAACTGGTTTTACTTCGCCTGGCACGCCAAGCCGAAATCGCCGCTTAACCCCTTACATTATATTTCAGGGGTTGCTTTTTCTTTAAAACGTTGTATACTTTAACTATCGATAGATAAAACGTAAAACAAATGAGGCCGCTATGTCACAGGTACTTGTATCCACCAAATATCAGGTCGTGATTCCCAAGGATGTCCGAAGGCAATTGGAAATACATCCCGGGCAGAAGATGAGTTGTATTGCGATTAATCGGGCGATTCATTTGGTGCCGGTTAAGCCGATGAGTCAGTCAAGGGGGATTGCCAAAGGGATTTCTCTTGTTGGATATCGAGAGAAAAAGGACCGCATGTGATTGTTATTGATTCCTCGGGGTGGCTTGAGTATTTTATGAATGGGCCTCTGGCGGAGCGCTACGCTTTGTATTTTTCAAAATCTTCAAAAATATTGACGCCTGCGGTGGTGCTTTATGAAGTATTTAAGATTTTAAAAAGAGATGCGAGTGAAGAAGTGGCGTTGGAAGCCGCGGCGCAGATGGGGGAGACTGAGATTGTGCCTCTATCGGACGCTATTTCCTATCATGCGGCCAATATTTCACTCGAACATCATTTGGCGATGGCTGACTCAATGGTTTACGCGACCGCAGATTTTTGCAAAGCTAAGCTTGTGACCAGTGATGCGGATTTCAAAAATCTCCCAAATGTAATTTATCTGGATTCACAAGAACCGGAAAGGTAAAGTTCTTAGTATTGAATACTTAAAGTGGTAAATGGAGAAGTGATGAAAACCTGCCAGTTAAACGTCAGAATCAGCGAAAGAACCTATAAGACCTTAATAGAGCTTTCTAAAAAACTATACACAACAAAATCTTTTTTAATTGAAAAGGGGATTGATTTATTAAAAGAAAATTTTGATAGAATTGACAAAAGGCCTCACCCCAAGCCAGCTTCTGATGCTTTTTCTGTCGCCCTTTCCAAGGTTAATAAAAAGCACTCCAGAACCCTTAAAAAACTTGCTGAATAAAATTATAAATTCATTTCGAATCGCCGTCCCTTTTACTGACAAGACACCCCTTTCGGCTATTCAACTTGCCCGAAAAGAGGGAATGGGCATCGCGGAGCTGCGTATCGATCTTTACTCTTCCTATTCAAATGATCACGTTCTGCGAGAAGTCCGCAAATTTAAAAAAATCAAGACCATTGCAACCATCCGATCCAAAAGGGAAGGTGGTCAGTGGACGGGGCATGAAAAAAAACGCTTGGCTCTTTTTAAGGCAGTGCTACCACAGGTAGACACGGTGGATATCGAGCTGAGTTCACGCTCAATTTTAAAAGAGACTATCGCCGAAGCCCATCGCTTAAAAAAAACAGTCATTGTGTCCTATCACAATTTTAAAAAAACTCCGTCTTCTTTGGCACTTCTGGGGATTTTGAAGCAGGCCAAACGGGCCGGCGCTGACATCGTGAAAATTGCGGCGATGGCGCGTTCTAAAAAGGATATGCGAACCTTGGCGGAATTCACTCTCACGCATGCCAAAGAAGGTCTCATCACGCTCTCCATGGGGAAAGAGGGGGCGTTATCGCGGATATTGTTTCCATCGCTAGGCTCTCTTCTTACGTTTGCTCACACCGGTCATTCGACGGCTCCCGGGCAGATGGATCTTAAAACGACGGCCTTTTTCTTCAAAAAACTCTATTCCTAAGCGGTTTCTCCGCCAAGAGTGACAGCTATTGCCGCTTCTGATATAATCAAACTCTTTTCTAGAGACTTTAACCCGAGCTTTGGAGCCAACTTGATTAGCCGCTATACACTCCCCGAAATGGGGAAGATTTGGACCGAGGAAAACCGGTTCAAAGTCATGCTGGAGGTGGAAGTTGCCGCTTGCCAGGCGATGGCAGCGCTGCATCTAATCCCCGCTAAGTCTGCTGTTAATATCCGTAAAAAAGCCTCCTTCAAATTGTCACAAATCCATAAATACGAAGAGGTTACAAAACACGATGTGACCGCTTTTCTAAAAAGTATTGCTGATTTTGTGGGCCCTGATGCGCGTTTTATCCATAAGGGCCTGACATCTAGTGACGTGTTAGATACGGCCTTAAGCCTTCAGATCCGTGAAGGCCTGGATCTTCTGATTCAAAATACCCAAGAATTTGCCACTATTTTGAAGAAAAAAGCAGTGCAATACCGGGATACGCCCATGATAGGCCGGTCGCACGGGGTGCATGGCGAACCGGTGACTTTGGGTCTTAAGTTTTTGCTTTTTTATGATGAATTTCGCCGCAATCTACTGCGTCTGGAAAATGCCCGCAAAGTGATTTCTTATGGAAAAATTTCAGGCGCCGTCGGCACTTATGCCAACATCGATCCGCGTGTCGAGGACAAAACTTTAAAGCTATTGAAATTAAAAACAGCCCCTGTGTCAACCCAAGTGCTTCAGCGTGACCGACATGCGGAGGTGCTTTCTGCGTTGGCCATTCTTGGCGGCTCGCTTGAGAAACTCGCGACGGAAATCCGGCATCTACAAAAAACGGAAACGCTCGAAGTGGAAGAGCCTTTCTCCGAGGGTCAGACAGGTTCTAGTGCCATGCCTCACAAGAGAAACCCCGTCAATTGCGAGCGCATCGCGGGCCTTGCGCGTGTGCTTCGCGGCAACTCTCACGCGGCGGTTGAAAACATTGCGCTGTGGCACGAGCGGGATATTACCCATTCGTCGGTGGAGAGAATCATCTTGCCGGATTCCTTTATCCTCGCGCATTTTATGATTTCGGAAATGGCGGCGGTGATCAGGGGCCTGCACGTGTATCCCGAAAACATGATGGACAATATTTGGAAAACCCGCGGCCTGATTTTCTCTCAGCGTGTGCTTCTGGCACTGATTGACAAGGGACTCTTGCGTGAAGCCGCTTACAAAATCGTGCAAAAAAACGCGATGCGCGTCTGGAAGGATAAAAATTTGAATTTAAAAGATCTGCTTCTAGATGAAAAAGAAGTGATGGCTCATTTTTCAAAGAAGGAAATTGAGTCGCTATTTCACTTGGATTATCACTTAAAGCATGTGGCGACGATTTTTAAGAGGGTGTTAAAATAATTTTCCCCTCCTCACGAAGGAGGGGTGGAGTCGAAGGCGCCGGGGTGGTTGAAGGGTTGTGCTTCACAAAAACCTTACAACCCCTCCGCCTTCGGCACCTCCCCTTCGAAAGGGGAGGAAAAAAAAGAGGACATGATGAAAGCAAAAGTTTACGTGACGCTTAGGAAATCAGTGTTTGATCCGCAGGGCAAAGCGGTGCAGGAAGCGCTTGGGTCGATGGGATTTAATGAGGTGCAGAGCGTACGCATGGGCAAATACATCGAGCTGGATCTTGGCTCCACCGAAAAGTCTCAAGCGGAACAAAAAATTAAGGTGATGTGCGAGAAACTTTTGACCAACACGGTGATTGAGGATTATAGGTACGAATTAAATTAGAACTTTTTCCTCCCCTTTCGAAGGGGAGGTGCCGAAGGCAGAGGGGTTGTAAGGTGTGTGTATAAAGTGTGACGCATCAACCGCCCCGTCGCCTCGGCGCCACCCCTCCTTCGTAAGGAGGGGAAAAGGTCGCAAGATTGTGGAATGGAAGTGAGAGAACTATGAAATTTGGCGTCGTCGTTTTCCCCGGATCCAACTGTGACCACGACTGCTATCACGTGCTAAAACACGTGTTGCAGAAGGACACGGATTTTGTCTGGCACAAGGACCGTGACATTTCAAAATATGACTGCATTGTCTTGCCGGGGGGTTTTAGTTACGGCGATTATTTAAGGACGGGGGCGATTGCGCAGTTTTCTCCGGTAATGGAAAACGTTTACAAACACGCCGAGCGTGGAAAACTGGTGATTGGGATTTGTAATGGCTTCCAGATTCTTTTGGAGGCGGGGCTTTTGCCAGGGGCGATGCTGCGTAACCGCTCGCTTAAATTTATCTGTAAATTTGTGGATCTTAAGGTTGAAACCACCAATACGCCATTTACCCGAAAAGCTAAAAAAGGCGAAATACTAAACATTCCGATCGCCCACGGCGAAGGCAATTATTTTGCTGACGAAGAGACGCTTTTTGAACTGAAAAAAAACGACCAAATTGTCGTCAAATACACCGAAAATCCTAACGGCTCTCTGGAAGATATCGCCGGGATTTGTAATTTTAAAAGAAACGTGTTTGGTCTGATGCCGCATCCGGAACGCGCTTCAGAAAAAGAGCTTGGTTCGACCGATGGCCTTAAAATATTTCAATCGATTGTGGAATCTTTAAACTAAAAAGAGTGATAAGGCAATGACCACACAGACGTTAGAAATCACACCAGACATTATTTCCAAACACGGAATCACTCCTTCCGAATACGGCGAAATTAAAAATATCCTTGGCCGTGCGCCCAATCTCACTGAGCTTGGGATTTTTAGCGTCATGTGGAGCGAGCATTGCTCGTACAAAAATTCGAAGAATGCTCTCAAACTTTTACCCAAAGACGGCAAGCGCATGCTCGTCAAGGCGGGTGAAGAAAACGCGGGTGTTGTCGATATCGGCGATGGCTATGTAATTGCTTTTAAGGTGGAGTCGCACAATCACCCGTCGGCCATTGAGCCGTTTCAGGGGGCGGCAACCGGTGTTGGGGGAATTTTAAGAGATATTTTTACGATGGGAGCACGTCCTATTGTGGCAATGAATTCGCTACGGTTTGGAAAGTTAGATCCTCGCTTTCGCGAGGATGACACAAAAAATGTCATTCCCGCGGACGCGGGAATCAGCACCAAAAGACTATTTGCCGGCGTGGTTTCCGGCATCGCGCATTACGGCAACTGTTTTGGCGTGCCGACCATAGGAGGCGAAGTTTATTTTGATGAAAGCTATGAGGGAAATCCTCTGGTCAATGCGTTTGCCCTGGGCTTGGCAAAAAAAGAAGAGATCGTCAAAGCCAAAGCCGAAGGTCTAGGAAATCCCGTATTTTATCTGGGGGCATCGACCGGCCGTGACGGCATGGGCGGCGCAAGCTTTGCCTCTAAAGATCTCACCGAAGAATCGGAAAAAGATCGTCCCGCTGTACAGGTCGGCGACCCATTTATGGAAAAATTACTTCTGGAAGCGGTTCTCGAACTTTTAAAGTCGGGGTCGGTTGTAGGGATTCAGGATATGGGCGCGGCAGGCCTTACTTGCTCCACTTGCGAGACCGCTTCGCGCGGAGATGTGGGTATCGAAATCGATGTCGCCAAAGTTCCTCAACGCGAAATTGGCATGGCGCCTTATGAAATTATGCTTTCCGAATCCCAGGAGCGCATGCTCGTCATTATCCAAAAAGGTAAAGAGCATATCGCTAAACAAATTTTTAAAAAGTGGGACCTGCATGCCGAAGAAATCGGTTTTGTCACCGGCGACGGCCTAATGCGCGTCAAAGAAAATGGCGTGACGGTTGCTGAAATACCGGCCAAGCGTCTTGCGGATGACGCGCCGCTTTACACTCGTGAAGAAAGAGAGCCCGCTTATTACAAAAAGGCTCAAGCTTTTGACGTGTCAAGCCTTGGCTCGGCCGGAGATTTAAATGCGGTTCTCTTGAAGCTCTTAGATTCTCCCACGATTGCCAGTAAGCAGTGGGTCTATGAGCAGTACGACCACATGGTTCGTACCAATACCACAGTGCTTCCCGGCTCCGATGCGTCCGTGGTGCGCGTAAAAGGCACCAACAAGTCGCTGGCGATTTCACTCGACTGCAATTCAACGTATTGTTATCTCGACCCTTATGAGGGCGGCAAAATCGCCGTGGCGGAGTCGGCGCGTAACGTGGTCTGTTCGGGCGCCCGGCCGCTTTCAATCTCTAACTGCCTTAATTTTGGTAATCCCCATAATCCTGAAATTTTCTGGCAGTTAAAAAAATGCATTGAGGGAATTCGCGACGCGTGTTTGGCGTTTGATACGCCGGTATCGGGGGGGAATGTTTCATTGTATAATCAGAACCCTCAGGGCGCTGTGGATCCGACACCGGTCATTGCGATGGTGGGACTGCTTGAGGGCCGGGAGCCGGTTACTTCTTTTTTCAAAAAAGAAGGCGATGTAATTATTCTTTTGGGGACCAATCGCCAAGAACTGGGCGGCTCGGAATTTTTAAAGACAATTTTTAATGTCAAATCAGGCAAAGCGCCTCATTTGGATTTGAAAGAAGCCTCCGATTTGATTGAATTGATGCTAAAGTTGTCCGAAAAGAATTTCTTAAAATCCGCCCATGATTGTGCGGAAGGCGGATTGGCAGTGGCATTGGCAGAGTCTTGCATTATCGCCAAGGGCAAGGAGCTTGGAGCCTCGGTCAAAGTGGGCGCGGCTAGCCTTACTCAGGAAGCCCTTTTATTTGGCGAGTCGCAGTCGCGTATTGTGATTTCGGTGGACGCGGCTCATTTGAAAGAAGTAGAAAATCTCATCCAATCTTTTGCATTCAAGTATGAAGTGATCGGAAAAGTTGCGGGTTGTGAACTTAAAATTAATGAACTAATTCAAGTGCCTGTGCCGGTGCTCAGCCACACTTGGAGAAATGCCATCACCGGAAGAATGAGCGCAACCCATGAGTGAACTAAAAGATAAATGCGGGGTATTTGGGGTATTTGGCCATCAAGATGCGGCCTATTTGGCGTATCTGGGACTTTATGCGCTGCAACACCGCGGAGAAGAGTCTGCCGGCATTGTGACTTCCAACGGACGTAAAATGTCCGCGTATCTGGGAATGGGCCATGTGCAGGATGTATTTGACGGCAATCACTTGGAGAGGCTTCCGGGCGACCGCGCGATAGGCCATGTACGTTATTCGACGACGGGTTCGAGCAATTTAAAAAACGCGCAGCCGATTCTTGTCGATTATTCCCGTGGAGAAGTCGCGATCGCGCACAACGGCAATCTGGTGAATGCCAATATGCTGCGTGCGGAATTAGAAGCTTACGGTTCTATTTTTCAGACAACCACGGATAGTGAAATTATTATTCATTTGATGGCTAAGCCTTCGCTTCGTAATGTCAAAGAAGGAGTGATGGATGCGCTTTCGCGTGTGGAAGGCGCTTATTCGCTTGTGCTTCTAACCAATGACATGTTGATCGCAGCCCGTGACCCTCAAGGTTTTCGCCCTTTGTGGCTTGGCAAGCTTGGCAATGCATGGGTCGTGTCCTCCGAGACTTGCGCGCTGGATATCATGGACGCCGAGCCAGTCCGTGAGATTGAGCCGGGAGAGGTGCTTTTTATCACCTCCCAGGGAATTACTTCCGAAAAAGTCGCTGTGGAAAATAAAAAACACGCGCATTGTATTTTTGAACATGTCTATTTTTCAAGGCCTGATTCAAAAATTTTTGGCGAGAGTGTCCATCTGGTTCGTACCAAATTTGGCCGGCAGTTGGCCAAGGAAGCTCCTGTGGCGGCTGACATTGTCATTCCGGTTCCCGATTCTGGAAATTCGGCAGCGCTTGGGTATTCGCAGGAGTCCGGGATTCCTTTGGAGACGGCGATTATCCGCAACCATTATGTGGGCCGCACATTCATTCAACCGACGCAGGGACTTCGAGATTTCAAAGTGCGAGTCAAATTTAACTTAATTCGTGAAGTGCTCAAAGACAAGCGGGTGGTAGTCGTGGATGACTCCATTGTGCGCGGGACGACTTCCAAATTACGCGTCAAAAGCCTTCGATTGGCCGGCGCCAAAGAAATTCATTTGCGTATCAGCTGTCCGCCCCATCGTTTTCCCTGCGCCTACGGCATTGATTTTCCGACCAAAGAAGAATTGATTTCTAATAAGTACAACGCCCAAGAGATTCGTAAATATCTTGATTGTGATTCCGTCGAATACCTTTCGCTGGAGGGCATGTTGTCCTGCGTCAGCTATCCAAAGGAAAACTATTGCACCGCCTGCTGGAGCGGAAAATACCCCGTACCGTTTGCGGCAGTGGACAAATTTCATGCGGAGAAATGCCGATAACCGGTATGACGTCATTCCCGAATGTTTTAATCGGGAATCAAACCTAAATATGATCCCCGATTAAGGATTTCGGGGATGACATTGGAGAGGGTTTATTTTGAAAGATTCTAAAAAAGAAAGTTTTAATTACAAAAAATCAGGTGTCGACATCGATAAAGCCAATGTTTTTATCGAAGCCATTAAACCGCTGGCGAAAGCCACGCGCCGTCCTGAAGTCATGGCTGGTATTGGCGGCTTTGGTGCTTTATGCCGTTTTCCCAAAAAATATAAAAAACCAATTCTTGTCAGCTCCACGGATGGGGTCGGCACCAAATTAAAAGCTGCTCAGATGGCCTGTTGCGTGGAAGGACTGGGCATTGATCTGGTAGCCATGAATGTAAATGATATTCTGACGCTTGGCGGAGAGCCGCTTTTTTTTCTGGATTATTTTGCGGTTGGAAAAATAGACGTCGCCATGATGAAATCGGTCGTCAAAGGTATCGCCGAAGGCTGCAAACAAGCAGGATGCGCTTTGATCGGCGGGGAAACCGCTGAGATGCCGGGACTTTATACGCGGGGCGATTTTGACCTGGCGGGTTTTTCGGTGGGAGTGGTGGAAGAAGCTAAGATTGTCAACGGCAGTCAGACGCGCGCGGGTCACAGCATCATTGGCTTGGCCTCCAGTGGAATCCATTCCAACGGATTTTCTCTGGTGCGAAAAGTACTCAAAGACGAGTTTATTAAAGAACACGCCGAGGAGATACTCAAACCTACCAAGATTTATGTCAAACCCATTTTGTCTCTATTAGAAAAAGAGCCCGTTTATTCGATGGCGCATATTACCGGCGGCGGTTTTTTTGACAACATTCCGCGTGTGCTGCCTAAAGGCTGCGGCGCCAACATTCATATGGGCAGCTGGCCTATTCCGCGGGTGTTTCGTTGGATTGAGGAAGCGGGCAATGTCGAGGCGCGCGAAATGTATCGCACATTCAACATGGGAATTGGATATATTTTGGTGACTCCTAAAGAAAATGCGCTCAAGGTGATTTCACATTTAGCAAAATTTAAACAACATGCTTGGATTGTGGGAGAGATTGTGAAGGGGGAAGGGGTATCTATTCAATAATGATAAATTCGAAATCCGAATATCGAAATTCGAAACAAGCTCAAAATCCGAATTTTCAAAATTCTAAACAGTTTCTTTGTTTGGGTTATTTGAATTTCTGTGATTCTAATTTGTTTCGAATTTCGATATTCGAATTTCGGATTTTGCCCGGAGGTTTATTTTTATGAAAGTTTTGGTGATCGGCAGCGGCGGCAGGGAACATGCGATTTGTTGGAAATTAGCGCAGAGCCCTCGGCTGACAAAGCTTTATGCAGCACCCGGTAATGCGGGAATGGCGGAGATTGCCGAAGTGGTTGATATCCCCGCTAAGGACCAGGAAGCTTTGCTTAAATTCGTCAAGCGTGAAGGAATTGAGCTGGTGGTGGTGGGGCCTGAAGCGCCTCTGGTAAATGGTATTGTCGACCGATTTGAAAAAGAAGGCATTAAGATTTTTGGCCCTTCGCGTTTTGGCGCGCAGTTGGAAGGATCCAAGGTTTTTTCAAAAATGATGATGAAAAAATTGGAGATTCCTACCGCTGATTTTGAAGTGTTTGATTCGGCTGACAAAGCGATGGATTATGTCGCTAAAAAAGGCGTACCGATTGTCATTAAGGTAGATGGACTTGCCGGTGGCAAAGGCGTCGTTGTCGCGGCCTCCATGCCCAAGGCGATGGAAGCGATTCACCTGCACATGGTCAAAAAAGTTTTTGGAAAAGCCGGCGACAAGGTGATTGTGGAAGAGTGCCTTTTGGGCGAAGAAGCTTCGATTATCGCTGTCACCGATGGCACTACCGTGCATCTTTTGGCCTCTAGCCAAGATCATAAGCGCCTCTATGAAGGTGATCACGGCCCCAATACTGGCGGAATGGGCGCCTATTCGCCGGCACCCATGGTGACGCCGGAAATTGAAAAAGAAATTTTACAAAAAGTATTTATGCCGATTGTGAGCGAATTTAAATCACAGGGTCATCCGTATAAAGGATTCTTGTATGCGGGAATCATGATGACGCCTAAAGGATTTCGCGTGCTGGAGTTTAATACTCGTTTGGGCGACCCCGAGACTCAAGCGATTTTGCCACGGATGAAAAATGATTTATTGGAAGTCATGTTGGCAACTGTTGAAGAAAAACTTTATACGGTGAAGCTAGAATGGAAGGAAGAAGATTGTGTGTGCGTTGTTATTGCTGCAGAGGGTTACCCTGAGACTTATGAAACAGGTAAAAAGATTTCGGGGATTTCGATTGCCAGGGAAGACAGGGATATTCAAGTATTTCATGCGGGCACGAAACGTTTGAATGAGGACATTGTCACTGCTGGCGGCCGCGTGCTTAACGTCGTGGGTTCTGGACGCAGTTTTTTCGAGGCGCTTTCCAAGACGTACAACGCGGTGGAAAAGATATTTTTTGATAAAATGTATTACCGAAAAGACATCGGGCATAGGGCGGCAAAAATACTAAAGTAAGTGTCATTCCCGCGCAAGCGGGAATCCGTACTTAAAACAGATCCTCGCTTTCGCGAGGATGACAAAGGAGAGTTCATGAAACCAAGAGTAGCGATTCTGATGGGAAGTGATTCGGACGCCGAGGCGCTCAAGCCTTGCGGCGAAGTATTGAGAGAGTTTGGAGTCCCTTTTGTTGCGCGAGTTTTATCCGCTCACCGCACACCACATGAAACCGTGCAATTTGCTGAGGCGGCAAAAGGCGAAGGGATTCAAGTGATGATTTGCGCAGCGGGAGGTGCCGCCCATTTAGCAGGGGTTGTTGCGGCACATACCGAATTGCCCGTGATTGGAATTCCCATTGAGACCTCTTCTTTTAAGGGCATGGATTCCCTTCTTTCGACGGTGCAGATGCCGGCAGGGACTCCGGTGGCAACCGTCGCGGTGGGTCCGGGCGGCGTGCGCAACGCGGCATTTTTGGCGATCCGCATGATGGCGATGCAAGACCCAGTGCTCGAAAAAGCGCTCATCGATTACAAAAAAAAGAATATCGAGAAAATTTTAAAAAAAACAGTCACCCTTTGAAGAACATTCTATTTGTTTGTACAGGTAATAGCTGCCGCTCCGTAATGGCAGAGGGGCTTTTTAAAAAAGCCGTGGCCGGCCGTGAAAAAGATTTTATTGTGGGATCGGCGGGGGTAGCGGCGTTTGATGGTTATCCCTCGACGCTTGAAACTATCCGGGCGATGCACCGGGAGGGGATTGATATCTCGGGCCACCAGAGCCGGCGACTGACGCGTGAGATGGTGGAACAAGCCGATAAGATTTATGTGGCTGAAAAATTGCACCAGGAAATGATTTTAAATTTTTGGCCCCAATCGGTCGGCAAGGTGCATCTTTTGACGGAGTTTGCAGACGACAAAAATAAGGGGATGGATGTGCCGGACCCCATCAAAACATCGGATGAGTTTTACCGCGAAATTTTAAAGATGATTGAAAAATGTATACACAGGATTGTAGAAACAGTTTAATTATGTCATTTCTAGGTTTGATCCCCGATTAAAACATTCGGGGATGACACAAATGGAGAAATTATGAAAATTGCTATTGGTGCCGACCACGGCGGGTTTACTCTTAAAAAAGAAATTGACTCTTTTTTACAAGCTCAGGGACACCAGGTGTTGGATTTTGGTACTTTTTCTGGGGAGTCTTGCGACTATCCAGAGTTTGCGCATAAAGTTTCTCAGGCTGTTTCGGCAAAAAAAGTGGACGCTGGGATTCTTATCTGTAAAAGCGGAAATGGCATGGCGATTGTGGCAAATAAGTTTCCGGGAGTTCGTGCGGCGATCTGTTTTGACAAAAATGTGGCTGCGCTGTCACGTCAGCACAATGACGCCAATATTTTGGTTTTGGGTTCTGAGCACTTATTTGATGAGCCTGAGACCATCATCAAAGAATGGCTCTCGGCGAATTTTGAAGGAGGCCGGCATAAGAGGCGAGTGGAACAGATCCTAAGAATTGAAAATAAAATTTGTTCCAAAGCGACCCCCAAAAAACAACTGAAGAAAAAGGCAAAAAAGAGAAAATGACTTCACTTCGCCAATCAGACTCAGAGATTTTTCGCGCGATTGCCAACGAGACGCGTCGTCAGAATGACAATATTGAACTGATTGCTAGCGAAAATTTTACAAGCCTTGCCGTCATGGAAGCGGTTGGCTCGGCGCTTACCAACAAATATGCTGAAGGATATCCTGATAAGCGCTGGTACGGCGGGTGCGAGTACGTGGACGTGGTTGAGACTTTGGCGATTGAGCGCGCCAAGAAGCTTTTCGGGGCAGAACATGCCAATGTCCAGCCTCATTCCGGCTCTCAAGCCAACGCGGCGGTTTATTTTTCAATGCTTACTCCTGGGGACACCGTTTTGGCGATGAATCTCTCGCACGGAGGGCATCTAACCCATGGACACCCCATGAATTTTTCAGGCAAACTTTTTAAGATCGTGCCTTACGGCGTCAAACAAGCAGACGAGCGGCTTGATTACGATGAGATCGAAGCTTTGGCGCTTCAGAACAAACCCAAAATGATTTTGGCAGGTGCCTCCGCTTATCCACGCATCATTGATTTCGCACGTTTTCGCAAGATCTGCGATAAGGTCGGGGCGTTTCTCATGGTGGATATGGCCCATATCGCCGGGCTTGTGGCGGCCGGTCTACATCCCAATCCGGTACCGTATGCCGAATTTGTCACCACCACGACGCATAAAACGTTGCGTGGTCCTCGTGCCGGGCTCATTCTCTGCAGAGCCGAGTTTGCCAAAAAAATTGACGCCGAAGTTTTCCCAGGCCTTCAGGGCGGCCCGCTCATGCATGTGATCGCCGGAAAAGCAGTGGCGCTCAAAGAAGCTCTCGAGCCCTCTTTTAAGGAATACCAAACCCAGATCGTCAAAAATGCAAAAGCCTTGGCCGATGAACTTATCAAGAGAGGCTACCGGCTTGTCTCAGGCGGCACCGATAACCATTTAATGCTGGTAGACGTCAACCAAAAAGGCCTCACCGGCAAAGACTGCGCCCACGCGCTCGACTTGGCTGCCATCACGGTCAACAAAAATGGAATCCCATTTGACACCCAAAGCCCCTTTAAAGCCGGCGGCATTCGTCTAGGCACGCCCGCGGTAACAACACGCGGCATGAAAGAACCTGAAATGAAACTCATCGCCCAATACATTGATGAGGTACTTACCAACATCCAATCCGAATCCAAAATCCAAGCCGTCCGCACCGAAGTCAAAAAACTAACACAAAAGTTTCCGTTGTACCCAGAGCTACTCGAGAAATTAAAGTAATATCTCTAAGCACGACACACCTGCGGGGTGTGGGCGATAGCCCATTCCCCGGAGGTGTGTAAACGGTAAGAACAAACACGAGTTTTTTAATAGAACCCTTGAATCAACTCCTTTTAGATTGTATACTTCTTATAGGTTGTATTTATGACGAATGTAGAGTTTTATGAAGATCCAAAAGGCAACCGTCCCGTGCAGGAATTTATTGATAACCTTACGAAGCGCGCAGAGGTTAATCAGATAGCGGTGCATGTGCGAGAGCTCAAATCACAAGGTTATCGGTTACAGCGTCCGATGTCAGCACCACTTAGAGACGGTATTCACGAATTGAGGCCGGGACCGAATAGGATCCTTTATGGGTTTAATAAGGGGATCGCCGTGCTGCTTCACGCGCTAAGAAAGAAAACGCGAGAAACGCCCAGCAGAGATATTGATAGCGCATTAAAACGTATGCATGAATGGAGGTTAAGATGAAAAAAGCTAAATCTTGGGATGACTACGAGAAAGAACTTTTTGCCAAAGGAAAGATCACTAAGGAAGAAATGATGGTTGAAAAGCTAAAAATGGATTTTGCCAAGCTTATCTATAATTGCAGAAATCATAGGAAGTTGACTCAGAATGAACTTGCCCATAAAATGGGGGTGCAACAGCAGTACGTGGCTAAAATAGAATCTGGCGAAGAAAATCTTTCATTAGAGACAATTGGTAAATTGTTATTAGCATTACGAAGTGTTTTGAAGGTTAATGTGATCGAGAAAAAAAAGATCACGGGGGATATATTCGAATGTGCATGAGCTTCATGAAAAATATTAGAAGGAAGCGATAAATGAAATGTCCGTTCTGCTCTTCCGACGAAGATAAAGTCATTGATTCACGCTCATCCAATGAGGGAAAAAGCGTGCGCCGCCGCCGTGAATGCTTAAAGTGTGATAAGCGATTCACCACGTACGAATACGTTGAAGAGATTCCCTTGATGGTCATCAAAAAAGACGGCCGCCGGGAGGCGTTTGATCGTAATAAGATTATTGGCGGGATCATGAAGGCTTGCGAGAAGCGGCCGATTAGCATGGAAAAGATTGAAGGGGTTGTGGACCGCGTGGAAAAAGAGCTTCAGAAGAGTTTTGATAAGGAAGTCAAAGCGCAGGTCGTCGGGGAACTCGTGATGGACTTGATGCACAAGGTCGATGAAGTCGCGTATGTGCGCTTTGCGTCTGTCTATAGGCAATTTAAGGATATTAATCAGTTCATGAAAGAACTGAAGGACCTCTTAAGCAAACGCGCGTAATGTCATCCCAAATGTCATCCCCGAAATCTCTTATCGGGGATCATGTATAGGTTTGATTCCCGATAAAAAAATTCGGGAATGACGATGGGTTACCGGTCATCCCCGAGATCTTTAATCGGGGATCATGTCTAGGTTTGATTCCCGATAAGGACTTTCAGGAATGACACTTTTTTTCTATTTTGTTGTTTCTTCTTCGGGGAAAATTTCTTTAAGTAGCGTCAAATTAGGTTTGAGCTCTTTGCGTAAGCCTTCGAGCAGTTTTTCCATTTCCGCCTGAGATTTTTCGCGTAATATTTTCTTAGAAAATTCTTTCTTAGCCGCCTCGAACTTTTCCAAATCAATTTCTGAATTTTTGATTACTTTTACCAGTGCAGCGCCACTGGGGACAGCAACCGGCTTGGTGATGTCGCCTTCCTTGATAGTAGCCAGGGCTTTGCGAATCGTATCCGAGGGGCCGATCCCCGCAATATAAGAATCTGCTTTGAGGGATTTCATGCTCTTGATTTCGAGTTTTTGTTCAGACGCAAATTTTTTAAAATCGGAAGCTTTCAGGTCCTTGGATAGCTCAGTCAACTTCTGGACGGAGGTTTGCACCTGCTGTTGATGAGTATAAATTTTGGTCAACTGCTCTTTACTTTCTTCAAAGGACAAAACTTTAGCGGCGATTTTATCCGTGACTTCAATTTTGCAGAGTCCAGTGGGGATGCGAATCCAACCGGAAGAACCTTTTACGGGTAGAGAAAAACTTTTATCCATGATTTCATTGACCAGACCCACGCCCGGGATCGATTCATTTTTGGTGAAGTAGTCACTCTGAACCGCTTCCAGTCCATGAGCAGCTACAAGCGCGCTGATAGAAGATTTGTTATCGGTCACCGCACTTTTTAGTTCGGCCTCTTTGTCGTTGGGAACTAAAAGGTACAGGATTTTTACTTTCTCAGGCTCCGTTAATACGTTTTGGTAGAGAGGGTAGATTTGCTTTAGTTGTTCGTCCGAAATAGCCGTTGTGTCTTCTGGGGTCGAATAGACCACGTATTCAATGTCACGGTCGCCCTGTTGTTGGACGTAGAGCTCTTTTAATTCGGTATCGTTTAATTGAATTTTCGACTCAAGTTTCTCCTGAATTTTTCCGATGGTGAGCATTTCGCGGATTTCTTCTTCAAAGCGCCGTGGATCGACCTTCAGGTATTCCGTGACAAACATTTTATAGAGGCGGTCGTCAAATTGCCCTCTGGTTTGCAGAAAACTTTGCTGGCCGATCCACTGCACCACCTCGCGGTCCGAGGCTCGGATGGAGTTTTTTTTGGCGTAGCTTAAAAGCAGCAGGCGGTCCCAAGCTTCCCCTTTGAAATTGATATAGGTACGCACTTGATCAAAAGCCTGTCCGTACATAATCCGCGCCTGGTGGTCGACGGCCTTGTAGCTAGCCAGATAATCTTGGAGGGAAATCTTCTTTCCGTGGAGGTGCCCGACAGCAGAAGCACTTTTTTTATCGTCTTGGCTAATGAGAAGTCCTGAAACGCCAAAGGAGGCGATCACGGCGATGGCCAGGACCAGATAAATTCGTTTTTTGACTTTTTGATTGCGCAGGAAGCTTAGCATGAATTTGCGTATTATACAGAAGCGCTGTATTCAAATCAAGCCAAATTGACTTTCATTTTAAGCCATGTTATACTTCAATAACTGTTTATAAGCGATTAAGCCATTTTGGCTTGCCAGAGTTGTGTGAGCAGGGCGCACGACTCGGCTATTTTTTTCTTAACTTATTCATGTTCAATGGATTACAATTTTAAAAGAGTGGAGAAGGTGGCGAGTGTCCGAAACCAAGTTTAAGCTCAAATTAGGCCTTCCCAAAGGCAGTCTGCAAGAATCGACGTTTAAGATGTTTAAGAAAGCCGGCTACAATGTTTCCGTCGGCTCGCGGTCCTATTTCCCCTATATTGATGACCCTGAGATTGAAGCGGTGTTAATTCGCGCCCAGGAAATGTCGCGTTATGTGGAGGACGGCGCTTTGGATTGCGGCCTCACGGGCGAGGACTGGATTCAGGAAAACGGCTCGGATGTCGTGCGTGTAGAAGAGCTTCACTACGCCAAATCCGGGATGAACGCCGTGCGCTGGGTGTTGGCGGTACCCAATGATTCTAAGATTAAATCGGTCAAAGATCTCGAAGGCAAGCGGGTGGCAACGGAATTAAAAGGTTTCACGGAAAAATATCTCCAACAGCACGGCGTCAAAGCGGATGTGGAGTTTAGCTGGGGCGCCACCGAAGTCAAAGTGGCGACAGGTCTTGTGGACGCGATCGTCGAGCTCACCGAGACAGGCTCCTCACTTCGCGCAAACAACTTGCGGATTGTAGAAACACTGTGCCACTCCACCACCCAGTTTATTACCAATAAAAAAACGTGGGATGATCCGAAGAAGCAGCAGAAAATGAAGCACATCGCGATGCTTCTGGTTGGCGCGATTCACGCGGAAGCGAAAGTGGGCCTTAAAATGAATGTGAATGAAGACAACCTTCAGCGCATCATTTCTCTTTTGCCGGCGATGAAAAATCCGACGATTTCCAGTCTCTACTTAAAGGGCTGGCATGCGATTGATACGATTATTGATGAAAAAATTGTGCGGGATTTAATTCCTAAGCTCAAGGAAGCCGGGGCTGAAGGAATCATTGAGTACCCATTAAATAAAGTGATTTATTAATTAGTGTCATCCCCGAACGTTTTAATCGGGGATCATCCATAGGTTTGATTCCCGATAAAAAATCTCGGGAATGACATTGTTGAGTTATTAACTAGGAGAATAGCAAATGCCTTGCGGTAAAAAAAGAAAACGTCATAAGATGGCAGTACATAAAAGAAAAAAACGCCGTCGTCGCGATAGACATAAGAAGAACTCGAAGTAACCCTTTCCTCCCCTTTCGAAGGGGAGGTGCCGAAGGCGGAGGGGTTGTAAGGTGATACATAGGCTGTTGTACTGCGTCAACCACCCCGTCGCTTCGGCGACACCCCTCCTTCGTAAGGAGGGGAAAATTGCAAGGCGTGACACTTTTACGAGTGAATGTTCGTCTAAATGAAATAGATCAAGGAGCCTAAAGTGTTCTGGAGAAAATTTAAAGTATTTTGGTGGAATCACTGGGTCAAGTTTATGGTGCTTGGCTGGTTGGTTTTCATTTTCTGGTTTCCCGCAGTCTCTCTAGGTTCTCTTGATAAGTATCAGCGCGACTACATGGTCGCCTTTTTGTCTACCACGGGTTTACAGGCGACGGTTAGTGCGGTGGTATTTGTATGCCTATATTCGTGGGTTCTCCAGGGTGGACTTCAGAAACTTCGCAACGCTAAAGTCAAAAGCGATGCCGTCAACATTAAGTGGAAAGATGTCATTGGTATTGATTCCGCCAAGGCTGAAGCCAAAGAAATCGTTGAACTGATCAAAGACCGTGCGCGCATCAAAAAAATCGGTGGCAACATTATTCGCGGCATGCTCATGATGGGGCCTCCTGGCTGCGGAAAAACCTATCTTGCCAAGGCGATGGCCACGGAAGCAGGCGTACCTTTTATCTCCATGTCCGGCTCTGAATTTACAGAAATGTATGTCGGTGTCGGTGCTTCCCGTGTGCGTCAACTGTTTAACAAAGCCCGTCGTTTGGCCTATGCCGATGGAGGATGCATCATATTTATCGATGAAATTGACGCGATTGGCCACAAGCGTGTGCATGACACAGGATTTGGCGGTATGCAGGAAAGAAATACGACGCTTAACCAGCTTCTGGTCGAAATGGACGGCCTGGGAGCGAAGTCGGAAAACGTCGTAATTATCGGTGCGACAAACGCGCCCGAAAGCATCATGGACGATGCGTTATTGAGGCCAGGGCGTTTTGACCGCAAAATTTTTGTCAGTAAGCCCTCGATGATTGAAAGAGAAGAGCTTTTCCGTTTCTATCTTTCCAAGGTCAAATGCGAAGACAATATCGATATCGGCAAAGTGGCCCGCAAAGCGGTCGGATCAAGTCCTGCGGATATTGCCAATCTCACCAAAGAAGCGGCATTGATCGCTACTCGCAATAAAGTGGACAAGATCAGTGAAGACCATTTGTCCGAAGCGATGGAAAGAATATATTTAGGACTTAAGAGCAACATCCGCTTGACCGAAAAAGATAAAATGATGACGGCCTATCACGAGACGGGTCACCTGATCGTGCTTTATCTTTTACATCCGACAGATGATGTCTTTAAAGCAACGATTATCCCGCGCGGAAACGCACTGGGTCTTGTTTCGCATCTGCCGCCGGATGATAAGTATTCGGTGGACCGCAACGAGCTTTTGGCCAATATCAAAGTATCTTTGGCTGGCTACGTGGCTGAAAAAATGAAATTTAACACAACCACCAGCGGTGTTCACAGCGATTTTGAAAAAGCCATGTGGACGGCGCATCGCATGGTGTGGGATCTGGGAATGGGCAAGAGCAATTGGGTGGGTAATTATAGTTCTATTCCTGCCAACCAGTTGTCCGACGACATCAAGCAAAAACTCAATCAAGAAACTCAAGAAATTGTTCAAGACTGCATGAAAGATGTTGAAAAGCTCTTAAGAGATGAAAATGTAATTTTTGAGCGTTTTGCCCAGGAGCTTATCAAGAAAGAAGAGCTCGATTATGATGACATCGAAGCCATTTTCAAAGAATACGGGAAATCAAATCCCCGTATCACGTCTAAATTCATTCCGCAATAAGCGGCTCTTGGATCTCGCCATCAAAGCAGCACCGGGTAGACGCGGATTACGGATTGCGGAGAAGTTTTTTTTTGGATATCCGTTTTCTTTCGTTCGCCGCGACTGTCTGCTTTTGGCAACCGCCTGTTTATTGTTAACAGGCTGTGTTTCTCATTACACTTATCCTGCGGAAAAAGTACCTCAATCGATTGAAAATCTCTGTCAGACCGAATATAAGCTAACGGTTAACGCGCGCGTCGTCGGTAAGACGGTGGGGGCGCTTCTGTATGTGGATCAACTCATTAATGCCTCCGGGCAAATTCCCAAGGAAGTGCATGAGTCGATGGGCCGTATCTTGCAAGTCGTGGCGCGAGTGGCGCTTTCGACAGATTTACCGCTGGATTTTTGCTCGGTGGTGATTCGGGATAAAAAAAGCAACAATGAGCTTACGATCACGCGGTCCATCGACGATACACGCCGGGCCAACGCCGAAGCTCTCGGTGTGGAGGAGTCTATCAGTCGTACGCTCTTTGGTCAGGGAAAATACACGAAGGACACGCTGGGCGACAGCCCTTTCATTTTAAAGGAAGTGAGACTTGAGAATTTTTTGGCTGAGCAAATTGTCCAAAGAATTCGCTATAGTTTTTCGCATGAGATGGCCGGCAAAAATAAAAAAGACAAAGAGGCTGAGGAGGAGTCGTTGAATCCGGCGTTTATCCTGGTGGACGGAGTTTTTGAGGATTATAAAGGTAAAAAGGAGTACCGATTTTCCATCCTATCCATGAAATCCGAAGATCCCAAGCAGACGATGCTTAATGTATTTAAAACCGTTAACGATGTCCTGGATGGATACCATTTTACCGATTTTGACCAAATCGAAATTCAGGATTATTTAAACCGGCAAAAATTGGTATTGGACCGAGAGACTTTATTGAGTTATCAGAAAAATAAAATTAAGGATGCGGATATCATTAAACGCTATCTTCAAGAATCCCAGACCGTCCAGGAAGCTTTCAAGCTATTTGGTTTTAGCGGGGTCGACGGCGTTCCCGGTCAAGTCCCCGTGGAATCGCCTCCCGTCAGTCCCTCCGGTAGTTAATTCTCTAGAAACCCTCTTTTCCTTTGAAACTTTTTTCGCCGGCAAAAATTAATTTATTCCTAAAAATTTTGTCTCGGCGCGCCGACGGGTATCATGAGCTTGAAACACTTTTTGAGCGCATCAGCCTTGGGGATACGATATTTCTTAAAACGATTCCCTCGGGGATTCGCCTCCAAACGAATGCCCGGAATATTCCTTCGGATTCTTCCAATTTGGTTTGGCAAGCGGCAGATCTTCTCCAAAAACGCTATGGCGTCAAGAAAGGCGTCGCCATTCGCCTGGTCAAAAGAATTCCTGTGGCGGCAGGCCTAGGCGGTGGGTCTAGCAATGCTGCGACTGTGCTCATGGGTTTAAACCGTCTATGGAAAATGAAGTTAAGCCGCAAGGAGCTACTGTCTCTTGCCGCCGAGATTGGCAGTGACGTGCCTTTTTTTGTTTTGGACACTTCATTTGCAATAGGAAAGGGCCGGGGTGAGATTTTGAAAAAAATAAACCCACCCAAAGCGCCGATTTGGCATTGTTTGGTCAAGCCGCCCTTTGGAATTTCGACAAAAGAAGCTTACCAGGGCCTCTCCAAGCACTTAAAAGCCTCCCCGAAGCAGAAGTTGACACCCCTTAGAGCCAATGTTAATATGCTACTCCACTCTATTCAAAAGGGCGATCAAGAGCGTGTCAAAAGGCTTTTGACTAATAGTCTGGAAGTCTATTTAGATAAAAGACTTACATCAATTTTAAAAATTAAAAGTGAGTTGATCCGGCAGGGGGCTTTTGTCAGTCTCATGTCAGGGAGCGGCTCCACTGTTTTTGGTCTTTTTCGTTCAAAGCTCGAAGCAGCGCGCGCGGCAAAAATTCTAAAGAAAATAAACAAGACCTGGAAAGTTTTTATCGCATCGACCTGGTAGCCATTTTTTTGCCCTGTGGTGTAACGGTAGCACACGGCCCTTTGGAGGCCAGAGTCATGGTTCGAATCCATGCGGGGCAGAATACTGAATGGCTTGAGTCGAATTCTGTTTGGCAGTTATTGACAGGGTTTCGTTGTTTAGGGTGTTTATATGAAAAAAATAATCCGACCAATTGAATACGGTAATTTTCTAAATGAAGTTAAGGCTCGTATTCGAGCTGCCCAATACGAAGCTTTAAAAAAGGTTAACAAAGAGCTTATTGGCCTTTATTGGGACATTGGGAAGATGATAATTATTCGCCAAAAGAAGCATGAGTGGGGCAAAGCAATTGTAGAAAACCTCGCGGCGGATTTACAAGCAGAATTCCCCGGCGTTCGCGGGTATTCGGCGCAAAATTTGTGGTATATGAGGCAATTTTATCAAGAATATGCGGGCAACAAGAATCTCCAACCACTGGTTGGAGAAATCAGTTGGGCTCATCATTTGGTTATTATGAGCAAAATAAAGAATCCGTTGGAGCGGGAATTCTATATTCGTATGACGAAGCGCATGGGCTGGACTAAAAATGTTCTCATCCATCAGATTGAGAGCAAGACATATGAAAAAACTTTTACAAATCAGACCAATTTTAAGAAAACACTTCCCGCTAAAATAGGTGATCAAGCAAAGCTGGCAGTCAAAGATGAGTACACATTCGATTTTCTTGAATTAGGCGAAGAACACAGTGAGATGGAGCTTGAACGGTCGCTGGTCGCCAAAGTGAACCATTTTCTTATTGAAATGGGCGGAGCGTTCGCTTTTATGGGAAACCAGTTCCGGCTCGACATAGACGGGAACGAATATTTCATTGATATTCTTCTCTATCATCGCAGATTGAGGTGTCTCATTGCTGTGGAATTGAAGGTCGGAGAATTCAAGCCGGAGTTTGTTGGGAAGATGCAGTTTTATCTGGCGGCGTTGGACAGCAAAGTGAAAGCCAAATATGAGAACCCATCAATCGGTATCATTGTCTGTAAGGAGAAGAAAAGGACCATTGTGGAATACGCACTCAAAGAAAGCAAAAAACCGATAGCGGTAGCACAGTATAAAATTATGACAAAACTGCCGAAAGCTTTGAGGAAAGAACTTCCTGCGCCGGAACAGATCCAAAAGTTAATGGAAAGCATTTAAATGCAAAAATGTTCGTTTTGTCAAAAAGCGCTCAAGGGTCATGAGAAAATTTTCTCAGGACCGGATGTGCTTATTTGCGAAGACTGCGTGAAGTTTTGCCATGACACGCTCAATCGAACCGGTGCCATGCCATCCAAGGACGCCAAAGAGTCAAAAGATCCTAAGGATTTAAAGGTAGCTCCACCGCTTCCTACTTTGAAGCTTGAAGAACTTCCCAAGCCGGTGGATATTAAAAAAACTTTGGATGATTACGTCATCGGTCAGGAAGACACCAAGAAAAAACTTTCGGTGAGCGTCTACAATCACTATAAGAGAATTTTATCCCGCACCGATACCCAGGAAGTGGAGCTTGAAAAATCCAATGTTCTTTTGATTGGGCCAACGGGTTGCGGAAAAACACTTTTGGCGCGGACGATGGCAAGAATTTTAAAAGTGCCTTTTGCGATTTGCGATGCCACGACGTTGACGCAGGCAGGCTATGTCGGGGACGATGTGGAGAATGTGATCCAACGGCTTTTGCAGGATGCCAAGTATGACATCCCGCGCGCGGAAATGGGAATTGTTTATATTGATGAAATCGACAAAATTGGAAAGACTTCTGAGAATGTCTCTATTACCCGCGATGTTTCAGGAGAGGGTGTCCAGCAAGCGCTTTTGAAAATTCTTGAAGGCACCAAAGCGAGCGTGCCTCCCCAAGGCGGCCGCAAACATCCTCAAGCAGAAAATCTTTCGGTGGATACGACAAATATTCTTTTTATTTGCGGAGGGACTTTTAGCTCACTAGATGAAATTATCAAACGCCGGCTGGGCAAAGGCGAGATTGGTTTTCGCGGTACCGGCAAAGCGCACCCAGTTTATCAGGTTCAAGACTCCTCACAATCACTGATACGTTTAGTGGAGACGGAAGATTTGGTGAAGTTTGGGATCATCCCCGAATTTATCGGGCGCTTTCCTATTGTCTCTACTCTCGACAAGCTGGGCGAGAAGGAACTTCTGGATGTCTTGAGTAAACCCAAAAATGCATTGGTCAAACAATTTCAGAAACTTTTTGAGATTGAAGGGGTGCGCCTGACCTTGACCCCAGAAGCGCTCCTAGAAATCGTCAAAGAAGCAGCCAAAAAAGGCACCGGCGCCAGGGGATTAAGAGCTATTTTAGAGAGCGTGATGCTGGACGTGATGTACGAGCTGCCTTCTCTTGAGGGAATTCAAGAATGTGTCGTGGAGCGGCAAACCGTTTTAAATCGTGAATATCCGCAGTTATTGGATAAAAAAGGCGAGGCCCGCAAAATTGCGTAAAGCAGCCATTATCTTGGCGGCGGGAAAAGGGACACGGCTTCGGTCAATACTTCCTAAAGCGCTGCATCCGATTTGTGGAAAACCGATGCTCGGGTATTTGGTGGAGCGTGCGCGCGTTGCCGGTTGTGAAAAAATTGTGGTGGTTGGCGGATACAAGATCGAATTGGTGCGGGAATATTTGAAGTCACTGGGACTGGGCGCTTCTTTGGTTTGCGTCGAGCAGAAAGAGCAGCTGGGAAGCGGACATGCGGTGCAGCAGGCGGCACGGGCGCTTAAAAATTTCCAAGGCGCGGTGTTTGTATTTTATTGCGATACGCCCCTTATTAGTCAGGCGACCGTCAAAGAGCTTTTTAAAAATTATTCGTCCGAAAAAACTGATTGCACGCTCTTATCGGTGGAATTAAAACAGCCTTTTGGTTATGGGCGGGTCCAGCGAGGACCCAGCGCGGAAGTGGTGAAGATCATCGAGGAGAACGACGCGACTAGTGATGAGAAAAATATCCGTGAAATCAATGTCGGTTGTTACGTATTTTCAGCGGTGCGCCTTTTTGAGGGGCTTAAAAAAATCAAAAAGAACCCGCAGAAAAAAGAATACTACCTGACGGACATCGTTGAGATTTTTTCTCAAAGCGGCAAAGTCGGTGCGGTGATCACGGCGGACGCGAAGGAAGTTTTGGGAGTTAATTCTCAAAAAGATCTCGCCCGGGTCGAAGAAATTGCGCAAAAAAGGATTTTGGACGGCTGGATGGACAAGGGAGTTCGCATCCGTTGCCCTAAAACCGTGACCATTGACGCGGACGTGAGGATAGGGCAAGATACTACGGTTATGCCCCATACGGTCCTTGAGCAAGGCTCGGTCATAGGCCGGGGCTGTAAGCTGGGGCCTTTCGCGCGTATCCGTGGCAACTCCCGGGTTGGCAATCACGTCGTGGTCGGAAATTTTGTTGAACTGGTACGCACTACCCTTGGGGATCATACCCAAGTGAAGCATCTTTCCTATTTGGGAGATGCCTCGGTTGGCGCCTACGTCAATATTGGCGCGGGGACGATTACCGCCAATTATGACGGGAAGAATAAACACCAGACGGTGATTAGGGATCGAGCGAGTGTTGGTAGCGGCACGATTTTGGTGGCGCCGGTGGTGGTAGGGCGCGCGGCGGTGACCGGAGCGGGTGCGGTGGTGACCAGGCGCAATAATGTGCCCGATCGCGCCTTGGTAGTGGGAGTGCCTGCGCGGATTATTACTAAACGTCATCTTAAACGTCATCCCCGAAATCTTTAATCGGGGATCATGTTAAGGTTTGATTCCCGATAAATATTTTCGGGAATGACAGGGTTAGAAAATTAAGGTTTGATTCCCGATAAGTAATTTCGGGAATGACAGGAAAAGGATAAAATGAACGGCGAACTTAAAATTTTTTCAGGAAATGCGAATATCGATTTGGCGAAAAAAATTGCCAAGTGCTTGGGCAAGCCTCTGGGTGATGTGCTGGTCGGGACTTTCAGCGAAGGCGAGATTCGCGTGAAAATCAATGAGGATGTTCGCGGACGCGATGTGTTTATCGTCCAGCCCACTTGCCCGCCCACCAATAACAACTTGATGGAGCTTTTAATCATGATGGACGCGGTCAAGCGCGCCTCGGCACGCCGCATCACGGCGGTAATGCCTTATTTTGGTTATGCGCGCCAGGATAGAAAAGACCAGCCGCGCGTTCCCATCACGGCAAAGTTGGTTGCTAATATTCTTGTCGAAGCGGGTGCTGACCGGGTGTTGACGATGGATTTGCATGCCAGTCAGATTCAGGGATTTTTTGATATTCCCCTCGATCATCTCTTTGCCGTGAATGTAATTGTGGATTATTTTAAGAAAAAAAAGATGAAGGACCTGGTGGTTGCCTCTCCGGACGTTGGCGGCATCAAGATGGCCCGTGCCTATGCCAAGAGACTCGGGGCTGACCTTGTGGTTGTGGACAAACGCCGCATCGATGACAAGCACACCGAGACGATGAACATCCTCGGTGAAGTGAAGGGAAAAAATATTGTGATCGTGGATGATCTTGTCGCGACGGCAAGCTCCATGTGTGAAGCGGCGGCGGCTCTTAAGAAGGCCGGAGGGCTTAAAATTTTTGCCGCGGTGTCTCATCCGATTCTTTCTGGGCCCGCCATCGAGCGGATTCGGAAGTCACCGATTGAGGAATTTGTGGTGACGGACAGCATTCCGTTGACCGCGGAGAAAAAGGACCCCGTATTTAAGGTTTTATCGATAGCAGAACTTTTGGCAGAAGCGATCAAAAGAATTCACGATGAAGAATCAGTGAGTAGTTTATTTAATTAGAAACGGAATTCTATAACATAACTCAAAAACGTCATTCCCGAAATCTTTAATCGGGAATCAAACTCAAGACGTGATCCCCGATTAAAGATTTCGGGGATGACAGCGTGGAGTTTCAGGGATGACGGGATGAAAAGGAAGGTAGCCAATGGAACAGATCAATTTAAAAGCCTCTGTAAGAGATGAGCGAGGCAAAGAAAAAGTTAAAAAAATGCGCAGTGAGGGTTTTGTGCCCGGAATTGTGTATCATCGCGGCGAAGAACCTGTTGCGATTTCGCTCAATAACCGTGAGATATCAAAAATCATTCACGATGCTGCCGGCGAAAATGTGCTGATCAATCTTACGATTGAACAAGAGAAGAAGAAGGCCCGCTTAGCGATCATCAAAGAAATCCAGTATGAGCCAGTCAAGCGCCACATTCTTCATGTGGATTTCAACGAGATTTCGCTGAAGGAGAAACTCACCGTGGAAGTGGAAGTGGTTGCCAAGGGCGAGCCGATCGGCGTCAAACAAGACGGCGGCGTCATGGATCACCCTGTTCGCCTATTGAGAGTTTCCTGTTTGCCGATGGATATTCCCAAGCACATCGACGTGGATGTTTCTGGATTGGGACTGAACCAATCGATTCATATAAGCGATTTAGTTCTTTCAGATAAAATTCAAATCCTTAACGATCCCAGCACACTTCTTTTCCACGTGAAGCTGCCGGTAGAGGTCAAGGCCGACGATCCGTTGGCTGTGGCGCCTGAACTTGAAGTGCTCCGCGAGAAGAAGGAAGACGAAACGAAGGCGGGTGAAGGCAAGAAGGAAGAGCCTAAGAAAGAAGCTAAGGCGGAGAAGAAATAGCTTTCGATGTCATCCCCGAAATTTTTTATCGGGGATCATACCTGAGTTTGATTCCCGATTAGAGATTTCGGGAATGACATGGGAATGACAGTTTAGAGAGGTGTTCTTATTTATAAGAAATTTGTCATCGGCATAGGAAATGATGATAATAAATATACAGGGACAAGACATAATATAGGCTTTGCAATTGTAGATTCTCTCTGGGCAAAGAGGGATTCTCAATTAGCTTCTAAATGGAAAGATGCAAAACATCTCAAAGCATGGTTGGCTGGATTTAATCAAGATGTTGCGTTGATAAAGCCGCAATATTTTGTCAATAATACCGGCGGTGCGGTTGTAGCTTTGGTTGAGAATTATAAGCCCGACTTCAAAAACATTTTATTTGTTTACGATGATGTCAATCTTGAGTTTGGAAAATTAAGGTTACGTTCATCGGGAAGCGCTGGCGGACATCACGGACTTGAGTCAGTTATCAATGACTTGAATTCAGAAGAGTTTCCCAGACTAAGAATTGGTATTAAAAATGAAAATATGCCGCAAGATTTGACGAATTTTGTTTTGGCAAAATTTTCTGAAAAAGAACAAAATGAATACCCAGAAATTATTAATAAAGCGGTATCGGTTTGTGAAGATTGGATCAACAATGGTTTTGACGCTGCTGTAAAAAAGCTGAGTCAATTACAGGGATAAAAAAAGAAGTCCATTCGACGCGGCCTCCGGCCTTGCTCAGGATTAATGGTGAGCAAGCGAAGCGCGTCGAACCAAAAGGAGAAGCAATGGTTAATTACGAAGGTGTGTTTATTTTAGATCCCGATTTGTCGGCGGATGCCTCTAAGGCGCTGGTAACTCAAATCCAGGATCTGGTGACAAAAAATGGCGGTCGTATAGATGGCTTGCAGGACTGGGGCAAAAAACGCCTGGCCTATGAAGTCAAGAAAAAACAGGATGGTGTCTACATCATTTTGAATTTTCAATTAGATTCGATGTCAGCCAAAAAACTCGATCAGTCTTTGCGCTTGAACGACAGTATCATGCGTTTTCTGATGGTCAACAAGGATAATCTTTAATGGTTCGACTCGGCTCACCACATATCCGGAGGCATTTTTATGGCCAACCTAAATAAAGCGCTTCTTATCGGTAATTTGACGCGGGACCCTGAGATTCGTTATGTCCCGAGTGGTTCGGCGGTAGCGAGTTTTACTCTCGCGATGAATCGTGTTTATAAATTGCAGACCGGTGAGAAGAAAGAAGAAACAAGTTTTGTGCGCGTGGTGGTATGGGGCCGGCTCGCGGAAGTTTGCGGGGAATACCTAAAGAAGGGAAGCCCGGTATTTTGCGAAGGGCGCCTTCAGAGCCGCAGCTGGGACGGAGCCGATGGACAAAAGCGCAGCACGCTGGAAGTGATCGCGACGAATATCCAATTTTTGAAAAGTTCAGGACCCCAAGCCAAAGAGGCTGCGGAAATGGGCTCAGGTAAAGAAGATCTGGGCGAAATTCAGCTGGATGAGCTTTCTGGCTCAGGCAAGAACGAAGACGAAGTGCCATTTTAATGGTGGTTCGACAGGCTCACCATTTATAATTTGACAGACAGACCTTACAAGGAGAAACAAAGTGTTTATTAAAAAGAAAATCGTTAAGAAAAAAGTTGATCCAAAAAAGAAGTTTATTAAGAAAAAAATATGCAAGTTTAAGCCCGAAGAAATCGAAACAATCGATTATAAGGACGTCAACCGCCTTCGCTATTTCATTACTGAGCGCGGAAAAATCATCCCCGGTCGCATTTCAGGCGCGGGTGCTAAATCTCAAAGGTATTTGACTCGCCAGATTAAAAGAGCGCGGCAGATTGCGCTTTTACCGTTTGTGGCGGAGTAAGATTCAGACCTTACAACCCCTCTGCCTTCGGCACCTCCCCTTCGAAAGGGGAGGAAAAATTGGGCTGGTTAATTCATGAACATTGAAGTAGTCCTTCTACAAGACGATGCAAAATTAGGCAAACGCGGCGAAGTCGTGAAAGTTTCGTCGGGGTTTGCCCAGAATTTTCTTTATCCCCACCACAAAGCCAAAGCGGCAACCCCTGAAAACCTCAAAGCGTTTGAAGGGGAAAAAACGCGTCGTCTCAAAGAGGAGGCAGACCGTTTGTCGCGCGCTCAAGCGCTGGCTAAACAACTAAAAGATTTGTCGTTGACGATTGAAGTCAGCGCCGGGGAAGGCGATAAATTGTACGGCGCCGTCAATTCTCAGGACATTGTCGAGGCGCTTGCCGGAAAAAATATCCTTTTGGAAAGAAAAGATGTGCATTTGGACGAGCCTATCAAGAAGCTCGGCACTTACCAGGCCCAAGTCAAGCTTCACCCGCAAATTTCAACCGCGCTTAAAATCATGATCACCAAAAAAATATGATCGAATCCATGCAGGAAACCGGACTTCGCGAAAAAATCCCTCCTCAAAACTTAGAGGCAGAGGTCGCGGTGCTGGGCTCCATGCTCATCGAGGAAGATGCGGTCGCTTATGGCATTGAAACGCTGACTCCCGAAGCATTTTATAAAGATGCGCACAAAAAGATTTTTGAGGTGATGTCGTCGCTTTTTAATCAAAATAAAGCCATTGATTTAGTGACGCTCACTGACAGCCTATATAAGGAAGGCTTTATGGATGCGGTGGGAGGGCCCAGCTACTTGGCCAATCTCACCACGGCGGTACCAACGGCGGCCAATATTCTTTATTATGCCAAAATCGTCAAAGAAAAATATATTTTGCGCCACCTGATTACGAATGCGACAGCGATTGTTAAAGACTGCTACGACACCACCGAAGATGTCGATGGGCTTCTAGATCGAGCGGAAAAAACGGTTTTTGAGATCGCCTCGAAAAAATTCGCCGGAGCCGTGGTGCCGATTAAAGATATCGTGCGCAATCAGATTGAGATCATTGACAGGCTTTATCAGCGCAAAGAACATATCACCGGCATTGCCACGGGTTTTCATGAATTTGATACCCAAACAGCCGGTCTTCAGCCGTCGGATCTGATTGTCATCGCGGCGCGTCCTTCGATGGGAAAGAGCGCTTTTATGACCTGTATCGCCGAGCATGCCGGTATGATTTTGAAAGTGCCGGTCGCCATGTTTAGTCTTGAAATGTCCAAAGAGCAGTTGATTCAGAGAATGCTTTGTTCGCGCGCTCGCGTCGACGCCCACAAAGTACGCACCGGTTTCTTGGCACAATCCGACTGGCCGGCCCTAACCAGTGCCGCGGCGAAGCTCTCCGAGGCGCCGATATATATTGATGACACTCCAGGGCTAAGTGCTTTGGAGCTCAAGGCGAAGGCACGGCGTTTGAAGGCGCAGTTTGATATCAAAATGATCATCGTTGACTATTTGCAGCTCATGCAAGGGGCTGCCAACTCGGAAAGCCGCCAACAAGAAATTTCAGAAATTTCAAGGTCCCTCAAGGCTCTGGCTCGCGAATTGCACCTGCCGGTCATTGCGATTAGCCAGTTATCGCGTGCCGTGGAGTCACGCAATGACCATCGTCCGCAGCTTTCCGATCTAAGAGAATCCGGCGCCATTGAACAGGACGCGGATATGGTGGTCCTTCTTTTACGAGAAGAATATTACAATCCCACCGAAGAAAATCGCGGGAAGTGCGAAGTGATTATCGCCAAACAGCGTAACGGCCCCGTGGGGTCGGTATTTTTGACATTTATCCGTGAGTATACGCGATTTGAAAATGCTGAATTGGTTCGGCGTGAGGAAAAGGTTTAACCGGCTGTTGTCAATAACCGTTACAAATATTTGATATAAAGAAAGGACTATGTTAAAGTACTCACCTATGATCAACTCTAAGAGCTATTTCCGTCTTTTTTTAAGCGCAATTTTGCTTTGCATTTCCCTCTCAACCTCTTTTGCTGCGGATGACGCCAAAGTAGTCAAAGCCGTGGATGTGCGCGGTAATAAGACTGTTTCCAGCCTTGCCATTTTGGCCAAGGTCAAAACTCAGATTGGGCAGCCACTTTCTTCTACCACTCTCAATGAGGATCTAAAAAGGCTTTATGGTTTGGGATATTTTACCGATGTTAAAATTGAGCAGGAAGATATGGAAGGCGGAGTCAAAGTTATTTTCTTAGTGGTTGAAAAACCGGTGTTGTCTGAAATTAAGATTGAAGGCAATCACAAGATCGGTAAGGATGCACTCAAGAAAGAGATGCAATCCGTGACTGGTGATTTTGTCGACCAAAAGCGCATCCGCGATGACATTGAGTCCATTAAGAGACTCTACGAGAAGAAAGGTTTTTCAGGGGCAACGATTGAGAGCACTTTTGACGTGAATCCCGACACCAATCAGGCCACTCTAAAAGTTCAAATCAACGAAGGCCTGAAGCTGCGTATTCGCAAGATCCAAGTCATCGGGAATACTTCCCTCAAGGCTGGTGATATCACTAAAGTTATGAAGACCAAGGCAATGTCGTGGTGGGGCTGGTTTCATTCGGGCTATTTAAAGGAAGATGAACTTGAGGAAGACGTTGAGAGAGTTAAAGCACTTTACGATGAGGCCGGATTTAGCGATGTTGAAGTGACGACCGAGACCGAAACTCTCAAAGAGGGCGGAGACATTATTCTCAAGATCAATGTCGTTGAAGGAAAAAAATATGTCGTAGGCACGGTGGCCTTCAAAGGCAATGAAATCGCTAAGTCCGAGGAAATCCTAAAATCCATCAAAATGGTGCAGGGAAAACCCTTCTCACGCAGAGGCCTGCGCATGGATGTGTCTAACATTCAAGACCTCTATTTTGATAAAGGCTACCTTTCCTCCCAAATTAAATCGGAGTCGCTTTACAACGATAAAACCGACCAAGTGGACTTGAATTATTCCATCCAAGAAAATCAGCTGATTTACGTGGACAAGGTCCGTGTGGTGGGCAATAGCAAAACCAAGGACATTGTGATTCGCCGTGAATTGCGGGCGTATCCTGGTGAATCTTTTAGCGGAGCCAAATTAAAGCGTTCGAAAGACCGTCTTTATAATTTAGGTTTTTTTGAAGATGTACGTTTTGATACTGAGGACGGAACAACTCCCAACTCAAAAGATTTGGTGGTAAGCGTCAAGGAAGGAAAAACCGGCGAATTCAGTTTTGGCGGCGGTTATAGCTCCATTGATTCAATCATCGGATTCATTCAAATCCGCCAAAAGAATTTTGATTGGCAGAACACCAAAACATTTACGGGCGCGGGCCAGGATTTTGGAGTAAGGTTGGAGTTGGGTGCGGTGCGTAAAAATGCCGAGCTTAGTTTTACCGAGCCGTGGGTATTTGGCTACCCCTATTCTTTTGGATTTGATATTTACCGCAAAGAATTTAACAGCTCATCCAATTCGGGTTATTATTTTGATGAACGCCGCACCGGTTTTGATTTACGCTTAGGAAAAGAATTTACGGAATTTGACAAAGGCCTACTTAAATACAAGCTTGAAGAAGTAGATATTTCTGAAATTTCTGACAGCGCTTCGGCAGATTTAAAGGATGAACTTGGTACCAATCTTACCTCGAGTCTAGCCCTAACGTTAACGCACGATCAGCGCGACAATATCTACAATCCAACCAAGGGTTATTTATTGTCAGGGACCGGAGAAGTTGCCGGCGGACCTTTGGGGGGTGACCGTGATTTCGTGAAGCTGTTTGGGCAGGCGAGCACCTATTACAAACATTTTCAAAATAATGTACTGGAACTAAAATTACGCGCCGGTATTGCGGATGCTTATGATGATAGCGAGAAGGTGCCCATTTATGAGCGGTATTTCGCGGGTGGAGCCAACACGATTCGCGGCTATAGAGAGCGGCGTATCGGACCTCGTGATACGGGCACGGATGATCCTATTGGCGGCGAGGCGTATTGGATAGTCAATCTAGAAGAGACTTTCCCCATCTATCCCGATTTGATCAAGGGAGCCATTTTCTTTGATACCGGTAATGTCGAGGCGAAGATCGGCGATTTCGGCTCGGGTGGAATTTTTTCGGGTGCTGGTGTCGGTGCGCGTATTAAGACGCCGATTGGGCCTGTCAAACTTGATATGGGTTATCCGCTGGATGATGTTTCCGGCGAAAATAAAAAAGTACGTTTTTACTTTAGCGTCAGCCAAGGTTTCTAAACGGTTCTAAAATTAATCACTTTAAGGAGATGATGGTAGCCATGAAGAAAATGACATTAGTTTTTGCCGCATTGTTAATGGTAACTGGTTTTACAGTTGCAGGCGCCTCTTCTGCCTACGCGGCTGAGCAAAAAATAGGCTATGTGGATTTGGCCCACATTTTTGATGACTATCAAAAAACAAAAGATTTTGACAAGACCTTAGAAGGTAAGGGAAATGCCAAGCAGGGCGAGCGCGATATAATGGTCAATGATGTCAAAAAAATGAGAGACGAAGCTGAGCTGTTATCGGCCAAAGCCAAGGATGATAAACAGGCGGCGATTGACGAAAAAATAAAAACACTGCAGGAATTTGACCGCAGTACGCGCGACGCTTTAAGAAAAGAACGCGATACGATGGTTCAGGATATTTTAAAAGAAATCGAAGTCGTGATTCAAAATTTTGGAAAGAGCCAGGGGTATTCCTTTATTTTCAACGATCGCGTTTTGGTGTATAAAGGCGAGACGAGCGATCTGTCGGCGCAAGTGATTAAAGCATTGAATGATTCCTACACCAAGAAAAAATAATGAGGCACCCAAGAGTCTAAACTTAGGTGAAGTCGCCGCGCTGGTTGGCGGTGAACTCGTTGGCGGAAATGAGCTTTATCCGGTAACAGGTGTTGCAGGGATCAAAGAAGCCCAAAAGGGAGATATTACGTTCCTCGTGAACGATAAATATCTCCCTTTTTTACTTGAGACGCAGGCGGCGGCGGTGATTGTGCCGCTCAGTGTGTCGACCGCTCAAATTCCCCTAATTCGGACAGCAAATCCCTCTCAAGCTTTTTCCCGCGTGGCGCTTCACTTTTCACCTACTCCGGTTAGCTTTGATTTGAGTATTCATTCAACAGCGGTGATTGAAAAAAATACTGTCATCGGACACGGGGTCCATGTGGGCCCACATGCAGTAGTTGGTGAAAATACTCGCATCGGCCGTCGCTCGGTTGTGGCGGCGAATGTATTTCTGGGCCCCAATTGCGTGATCGGGGAGGATGTGTTGATTTACCCGAATGTTGTGATTCGTGAAAATACTCAAGTAGGCGATCGTACCATTATTCATAGCGGTGCCGTCATAGGAAGCGATGGGTATGGTTATGAAACCAATGAAGGCAACCATGAAAAGATTCCTCACACCGGTTTTGTGCTCATCGAAGAGGATGTTGAAATTGGGGCTAATACTTGTATCGACCGCGGGCGCTTTCAGAAAACTTGGATTCAAAAGGGAAGTAAGATTGATAATTTGGTTCAAATTGCTCACAACGTCATCATTGGCCCTAACAGTTTGATTGTCTCTCAAGCGGGTATTTCTGGTTCAACCGAGTTGGGTAAAAATGTCATTGTTGCTGGGCAGGCGGGTCTGGTGGGACATATTACGGTCGGTGATTTTGCCATTATTGGCGCAGGCGCTGGAGTGACTAAGCCGGTACCTGCAAAAGCGATTGTGCTGGGGAGTCCCGCAAAACCAATCAGTGAGCAAAAAAGACTATTTGCGTTTATTGCGAGGCTTCCGGATCTTTTTAAGGATGTGGCGGAATTGAAGAAAAAGTTAAAAAAGGATGAATAACATAACCATTTCCCCTCCTTTCGAAGGAGGGGTGGCGCCGAAGGCGACGGGGTGGTTGAACACGCTACGTTTCATACATAAACCCCCGCAACCCCTCCGCCTCCGGCACCTCCCCTTCGAAAGGGGAGGAAAATGATTACGGACAACCAAAAGACGATTTTAAAAGAAGGTAGTCTTTCGGGAAGCGGGATTCATCTGGGGAAGATGGCGCAAGTTTTCTTTAAGCCAGCGGACCCTGATACCGGCATCCAATTTTTTAAAAATGGTGTTTCTGTTGGAATATTGGGGGGAGATTCTTCTTTCTCTTTAATGGATGAAGTGGCCAGATGCAGTGCTGTGGGAAATGGCGCTTTGAGAATTCTGACGGTGGAGCATCTTTTGGCGGCGATTTATGGGCTGGGAATCAGCAATCTGTTGGTGGATGTGCATGGCGACGAAGTTCCCGGAGTTGATGGCAGTGCCGCGCCCTTTACGAAACTTTTAAAAGAGCTGGGTCTTAAAGATCAGAAAAAAAAGAAATATGTGTACCGGATTTCTGATCCCTTGTTTTGTCATGAATCCGCCAAGGCGATTGCCATTTTTCCCTCGGATCAACTAGAGGTCCATTATTGCCTGGATTATGATTATCCGGGCTTAAGAAACCAGAAGGTTGAATTTACCGTGAATGCGGCCGTTTTTGGCAAAGAGATAGCGCCTTGCAGAACTTTTTGCACGCAAGACGAAGCTAAATTTTTGAAAGAAAAGGGTTTTGGGCTCGGGGGGAACGATGAGAATAATATTGTTGTTTCGCCCGACGGATCTCATCAAAAAAATCTGCGCTTTCCGGATGAATGCGCACGGCATAAAGTTTTGGATGTGATCGGGGACTTAAGCCTTTTGGGTTTTCCGGTTTTGGGGAAAGTCATTGGTATTCGAAGCGGTCATTCACTCAACCGAAAATTGGTTCAAGCGATCAGGAGACAAAAAGAAAATGGAGCATAAAAAAGAAGCAAAGCCAAAAGGTTTTCTGCTGGATAGCGAGCAAATTAAAAAAATTCTGCCTCATCGTTTTCCATTTTTATTGGTGGATCGCATCATTGAAATGAGCGAACATCGTGTCGTGGGAATCAAAAATGTCAGCGTCAACGATTATTTTTTTCAGGGGCATTTTCCCCAAAAACCCGTCATGCCGGGCGTTTTGATTGTCGAGGCTTTGGCGCAGACCGGAGGGGTGATGATGCTCTCTCGAAGTGAAAACCATCAAAAGCTGGCGTATTTGGTGGCGGTGAATGAAGCGCGTTTTCGACGCATGGTCATTCCCGGCGACCAGTTGAGACTGGAAGTGGACGTGATTAAGATGAAGTCCAAGATTGGCCTTGTCAAAGGAGTCGCTTTGGTAGACGGCGAAGAAGCCTGCAGTGCTGAGATTATGTTTACGTTGGGGGAATAGTTGACAAAAATTCACACAACTGCTCTGATTGATCCAAAAGCCCAGCTTGATCCGACGGTCTCGGTCGGCGCTTATGCGGTGATCGGCCCCCATGTGGTGATTGGCAAAGACACTATCATTTCGTCCCATGTCACGGTCGATGGGTATACGCAGATCGGCGAGCGTTGTCATATTTATTCGTATGCGTGTTTGGGAAGCGCGCCACAAGTGCGCAAGCTTCCACATAAGTCTTATCTAAAAATTGGGGATGACAATACGATTCGCGAATACGTGACGATGAATCCCGGGATGGCTGAAGAAAGCTCAACGATTGTTGGGGATAATAATTTTTTGATGATGAATGCGCACATTGCCCACGATTGTATTCTGGGCAGTCAGATTACCATTGCCAACGGCGTTGCGTTGGCGGGACACGTCACGATTGAAAATTGTGCCACGGTGGGGGGCTTAAGCGGGATCCATCAATTTGTGAGAGTTGGTCAGTATGCAATGCTCGGGGCGATGTCCAAAGCAGTGATGGATATTGCTCCCTTTTCAACTTGCGACGGAAATCCCGCGTCCTTCTATGGGATCAATACGCTGGGTTTAAAGCGCGCCGAGTTTTCTCCCGCAGACCGCTTGATTGTTCGTAGAGCCCTTAAAATCCTTTTAGCATCGGGGAAAAAACTTTCCTCAGCCGTCGAGGAAGTGCGCAAGGAATTTCCCGGCAATGCCCATATTGGTGACATCCTTCATTTTGTTACCAATTCACGCCGTGGGGTGGCCAGGGCAAACTCTGATTTTTCTGACAATGAGGAAATCGGATAAGACGGTCCCATGAATCATTCTCTAAAATCTCAAGAAGCTCCTATCGGCCTTATTGCCGGGCAGGGGGAATTTCCCCTTCTATTTGCGACGGCGGCCATGGCCGTGGGCAAAAAAGTTATTGTGTTTGGGATTGAAGGCCAGACGGATCGGCGGATTGAGGAATTGAATTTGGAGACTCATTACGTGGGCCTGGGAGAGCTGGAGAAGCTGGTGCTGCTGCTTAAGGAAAAAAAAATCAAGCAAGTCATGCTTGCCGGCGGAGTCCCAAAAAAAGAAATTTATAATCCCTCGTTTAGAATCGACGCCACCGCTCAAAATTTAATCTACGGCACTAAAAACAAGGGCGATGACCATCTGCTGAGAGCTTTTCAGATTTTTTTAAAAGTGAAATGCGGTATTTCTATTTTAGATTCAAGAAAGTTTTTAAAAGAAGCCATGGCTCCCAAAGGAGTCTTGACGCGCCGGCAGCCTACGCCTGCGGAGTGGGAGGATTTGCGTTTTGGTTGGAAAATCGCCAAAGGGATTGGCCGCTTGGATATTGGCCAGACGGTGGTGATCAAAAAAGGGGTTGTTTTGGCTATTGAGGCTATTGAAGGCACGGACAGCGCCATCGGCCGCGGTGGCTTGCTGGCAAACGGCGGGGCGGTTGTCGTCAAAGTATGCAAGCCGACTCAAAATCTACGATTTGACCTTCCTTGCGTCGGGCGTGCTACACTAGAAAGTCTTAGCAGTGCTTCCTCACAAGTCCTGGGTGTTGAGGCGGGGAAGACGATTATGATTTTTAAAGACAAGCTTATCCAAACCGCAAATGAAAAAGAAATATCCATTGTAGGGTTGTAAAGGATACAAATGGTTGGAAGCATACTGATCATCGGCGATGAAAATAAACAGGGCCTTCTCCTCAAGGATGCCCTCAAGAAAGAGACGCATTTTTCTTTAAGTCTTATCTCTAAAACGGCTATTTCTGTTAGCGCGATTGTTGAAAAAGCCCCGGACGTGATAGTCATTAACCCCAAAACCACCTATTTTGAAATTATGGATCTTTATTACAGCCTTAAAAAAGAGCCGCAGATAATCGATACGCCAATTGTCCTTTTGATGGATGAAAGCGAGATGAAGGCGGCTGATCTTCCTTCGGGAATTCAGGAAGTATTGTATCGGCCTTTGCGTCTAGAGGAGGCGGTGACTCGTATCCAGCTTCTATTTAAACGCATCCACAAAATTGACCAGAAAAATGTGATTCAGCGCGGCAAGATCATGATCGATGTGGCCAAGTACGAAATTAAAATAGGCGAAAAGAAAATCGATCTGACCTTCACCGAATTTCAGCTGTTAAAATTTTTATGCACCAACCCAGGCACGGTTTTTACGCGTGAAGTACTTTTAAATAAAGTCTGGGGCTATGAGTACTACGGCGGAACACGCACGGTCGATGTGCATATTCGCCGTTTGCGGTCCAAGATTGAGGGGAAGTCGTCGACATTTATTGAAACCGTCCGGAACATCGGATATAAATTTATTTCAGACTAGAAGGAAGAATCAAAATGGCCAAAAAAAATAAAATCTCAAAATTATCGGGTAACAACTCTATCCGGCAGGGGCGGGATTTTGTGCTCAAGAAAGCGCAGGAAGACGGCGTCAAGTTTATCCGTCTGTGGTTTTGTGACACGCTCGGTCTCTTGAAGAGCTTTGCCATCACGATTGATGAGCTGGCGGAAGCGATGGATAAGGGTAAGTTTTTTGACGGCTCGGCGATTGAGAGTTTTGCGCGCAATGAAGAATCGGACATGCGCGCTCTTCCGGACCCGACTACGTTTCAAGTGCTTCCGTGGAGGCCTAAGGAAAACGCGGTGGCTCGTATGTTTGCCGATATTGTAGATAACAACGGCGTTCCGTTTGACGGAGATCCACGCCAGTGCCTCAAGCGTAACCTCAAAAAAGCTTCCGATTTGGGATATACATTTTATGTGGGACCAGAGATTGAATTTTTCTATTTTCAAAATTCAGAGTCGACGAAACCTTTGGATCAAGGTGGTTATTTTGATTTGACCTCGCTTGATGCCGGCTCCGACTTAAGGCGCGAGACGGTGTTGACCTTGGAGGAAATGGGAATCGGTGTGGAATCTAGCCACCATGAGGCGGCGCCTAGCCAGCATGAAATTGATTTACGCTATACCGATGCGCTTACCATGGCAGACAATGCGATTACGTACCGTCTTGTCGTCAAAGAAATTGCGATGAAAAATGGGGTTTACGCGACGTTTATGCCCAAGCCTCTTAAAGGGGAAAACGGAAGCGGAATGCATGTGCATCAGTCCTTATTCAAGGGAGATGTGAATTTATTTTATGATAAAAACGGCCAAAACCATCTTTCGAAACTGGGTCGCCAATATATCGCGGGCCTTTTAAAATATGCGCCCGAAATGACGATTGTGACCAACCAGTGGGTCAACTCGTATAAGCGGCTAATTCCTGGTTATGAGGCTCCCGTGTACGTTTGCTGGGGCAAGCGTAACCGCTCGGCACTCGTGCGCTTACCGGCGCACAAACGGGGTTATGAGAGTGGTGTGCGGGCGGAATTGCGTATGCCGGATGCGGCTTGCAACCCTTATCTTGCGTTTTCGGTGATGCTGGCGGCGGGGCTAGAAGGGATACGGCAAGGACTTGAACTTCCGGAGCCGATGGAGCAGAGTCCTTTTGAATTATCCGAAGCAGATCGCAAAAAGCGCGGTATCCGTATGCTGCCGCAGAGCCTAGGAGAGGCGATCACGATTGCCCAAGGAAGCAAATTTTTGAAAGATGCTCTCGGTGAGCATATTTTTAATTCCCTGATTGAAAATAAGAAAATTGAGTGGAATAAATACTGCGCGGAAGTCTCGAGTTTTGAGTTGGAAAAATACCTACCGGTTCTTTAAAACAATCTGTGAACGTGTAACGGGTCCTGTCTCTGCGGGAGCCCATCGCGTCCTCGGCTTCGCCTGCGGGTCGATGGGCGCCCACCCTCCGCGCCACCCGTGGCCGATGCTTGTGTCGAACCAACCCATTTCAAAATACTAACTCCAGCAACGGGTGACGCCGGAGGGGAGGCCTCCGCTGCGCGGAGTGAAAATTTACACGAGCACAGCGGAGTCCCGCAGGTGGCAGGACCCGTTACACCTCACACATTAGGTTTAAACCAAAAATTCGAGAATTTCTCTTGCTGCGTTTTCTGCGGCGCCGCCGTGGCCTAATTTGTCTGAAATTTCCGAGAGGTCCTTTTTCATTTTTTCCTGGAGGAGGGGCTGGGTGATGATTTCGATCGCTTTAGCGGCAAATTTGTCGGCGGTGGCGTCGTATTGGAGAAGTTCGGGCATTGCCATGTGGCCCAAGACGAGATTGGGAAGACCCAGATAGGGAACGCGCAGCAAAGCCCGTGCGGCCAAGTACGTGATGATTCCGGCGCGGTTGGTGATGATCATTGGGGTGCCTAAAAGCGCGCATTCAAGTGTGGCGGTGCCGGAACAAACCAATGCCAAAAGACTGGCTTGAATAGTTTCTTGGGGGTCACTCTCGATGAGTTCCAGCGGCAATTTTCGTCCTTTTAGATAAGGCGCATAATAATCTACTGGAAGCGTCGGAGACTTAATCAGCTTAAAAGTAAGCTCCGGAAATTGGGTGTGAATTTTTTTGGCGGCGTCGAGCATGATGGGCAAAAGGACGCTCACTTCATTTTTTCGCGATCCCGGTAATAGGGAGATCTGGCGCTGGGGGACGCAGCTTTCATTTTTACGGATACTATCCTTGAGCGGATGGCCTACAAACGCGACAGGTACCCCATACTCCTCATAAATCGATTTTTCAAATTCAAATACGACGAGCATTTTTCGCACGGTCTGGCGAATTTTGAAAACCCTATTTTTTTTCCAGGCCCAAATCTGCGGTGAAATGTAGTAGATGACAGGGATCTGCCACTCATTAATCTTTTTGGCTAGGTACAAGTTGAAGCCGGGGTTGTCGATGAGGACCACTAGATCTGGTTTTCGTTTTTGAATGCTCGTCAGAATGATTTTGGCGGCGTTTTGGTACTGGGGGATCTTGCGGATGGCTTGCGTGATACCGGTGACGTGAAAATGGGCCAGGTCAAAAAAGTCGCCGACGCCAGCCGCCTTGATTTTGTCGCCGCCTGAGCCGTAAAAAACCAGAGGTTGTTTTGAAAAAAGCTTTAGCGCCTCAATGAGCCGAGCGCCGTGGCTATCGCCGGAAGCTTCACCGACAATGACGTAAATTTTTTTTTCAGGCACGGGACAGCTCCCCAACAAATTTAGAATTTGATATAGTTGGATTCTTTTTTAATTTGGTTAGTGATGCGAAGCGCTAAGGCTAGCGCGTCACGGCCTTCTTCACCGGATACCAGGGGCTTTTTTTTATGCCGGATGCAGTCGACAAAATCAGAGAGCTCTGCTTTGAGCGAGTCCTGGCGGGTGATGTCGATTTTTTGCTGGTGAAGCCTGCCATTTTTTTTGGTGTGAATAAACGCTTCTTGTTTGACATAGTCCATTGAAATATAAGCATTGTCTTGGAAGATTCTGATTTTACGGGTCACTTCGGCGCTCATGCGGCTGGCGGTGAGGTCACAGACGATGTTGCCTCCAAAATGAATCCGCGCATTGGCGATGTCTTCAGTCTCGGAGAGAATAAAAGCGCCGACGGATTCGACGCTCTTGATCGGTGCCTTGACCAGATCCAATACAATATCGATGTCGTGAATCATCAAGTCTAGTGTGACACCGGTACGCGCAACCCGTGGATCGTAGGGCCCTACGCGCTGACACTCGATGAAGCGCGGGTTTTTGATCATATTTTTGATGGTCCGGATGGCGGAGTTGAAGCGTTCGATATGACCTACTTGAATGGTCAGGCGATTTTTTTTGGCCAGGGCCAGAAGTTTGTTGGCGTCGCTGAGTTTGGTGGTAATTGGTTTTTCGATTAAAAGATGGACGTCGTTTTCGAGGAAATTTTTGGAAAGCCGGTAGTGAATCTCAGAAGGAACCACAATGCTCGCGGCATCGATGAGCCCTAAAAGCTTGCGATAATCAGTGAATGCTTTGGTGTGACATAGATCCGCTACTTCTTGAGCGCGGTCTTCATGGGTGTCGCAGACCCCGACGAGTTGGACCCCCGCCATTTTGGAATACACTTCCGCATGGCGCGCGCCTAGCCGTCCCAGGCCAACAACAGCTACTTTGATCGGTCGATTGGTGCTCATAGCGGGGTATTGTAGCATGAACGTTAAGCCGTGGCGAGGGTGCCTCAGGAGTGACGAAGCAAATCGTATATGATATGATGCACGAGGAAAAATTGATGAAAAAAGACAATCATTACGGACGAATGATCTCCTACGTAAAGCCGCATCTCAACCGGCTTTATATGGCTTTTGGAGCGATGATTTTTAACTCGCTTCTTTCAGGGCTTCCTATTATTGGTCTTATCATTCCCTTCGTCGATACCATTCTTGCCGGGAAGCCGGTGGTGATTCCTAGTAACAAATATATTCCCCCATTTGCTTTAGACATGATTCACCACATCAATTCGCTTCCAAGGTTGGACCTCTTAAACCTGATTATTATCTGGACGATAGGGTTGTCGTTTTTGCGTCTTTTTTTTGAATATTTGCAGTCCTATTTTATGAATGATGTCAGCCAAGGAGTGATTCGCGATTTAAGAAATACGGTTTATGAAAAAATTATTGGGTTGCCTTTAAGTTTTTTTGGAAAATCGCAGACGGGGATGCTGGTGTCGAGGATTACCCACGATACGACCGTGGTGCGCGACGCCATCTCAGAGGGGCTCACGGATTTTCTTTTTCAGCCAGTGCAGATACTCGTCAATATTTTTGTGCTCCTATCGGTCAAATACATGTTTAACATTCCCTGGTCGCTGGTGTTTGTGATTTTTGTGCTGTTGCCGCTGGTCATCTATCCGGTGATGCGTGTGGGACGGCGTCTTAAAAAAATCAGCCGCTCAAGCCAAGAGCAGGTGGCGACGATCAACTCGACGTTGTTTGAATCCATCTCCGGCATCCGCATTGTGCAGGGATTTGGTATGGAAAATTATGAAAAGGAACGGTTTCGCCGGCAAAACCAGGATCTTTACAAGACGCTCATGCTTTCGATTAGCCGCATGATTATTGTGAGCCCGCTTACGGAATTTATCGGGTTTATTTGCCTGGGAGTCGTCCTGTGGATCGGGGGAAAGCTCGTGGTCGATACGCACATGTCTCCGGGTGCTTTCATTGCATTTTTGGTGGCGCTGTTTTCTCTGCTAAGGCCGTTTAAACGGCTCTCTCGAGTGCACGGGATCAATCAGCATGCGCTCGCCGCCGCGGAAAGAATTTTTGAGATATTAGATACACCGAATGAAATCGTTGAAAAGGAAGGCGCTAAAAATCTTGCACCGATTAAAAAAGAAATTGAGTTTCAAAATATTTCGTTTAGTTACGGCGAGAAGACTATTTTTTCTAAAGTGAATTTTCGTGCCAAGAACGGTGAAATTATCGCGATTGTCGGACCCAGCGGCGCGGGGAAGACTAGTCTGGTGAATCTTATGCCCCGATTCTACGATCCTACCGCAGGTAAAATTCTCATCGATGGCGTGGATTTACGAGAGGTGACGATCAAGTCGCTTAGGGCGCAAATCGGAATCGTGACCCAGGAAACGACCTTGTTCAATGACACGGTCAGTGCCAATATCGCTTATGGCCGGTCTAAAACTGCCCAAGGGGATATTGAAGCCGCCGCGCGCATTGCCAACGCGCATGATTTTATTATGAAATTGCCGCTACAGTACCAGACGATGGTCGGGGACCGCGGGGTAAGGCTTTCGGGCGGCGAGAGGCAGCGGATATCGATTGCCCGCGCTGTCATGAAGAACCCGCCGCTTTTAATTTTAGATGAAGCGACCTCCGCGCTGGATTCGGAGTCGGAGCTTCTGGTGCAGGAAGCCATTCATAACCTGATGAAGGGTAGGACGGTGCTCGTCATTGCCCACCGGTTTTCAACCATCAAGGACGCCAGCCGAATTCTTGTCGTGAATGAAGGATCTATCGCCGAAATGGGCACCCATGAGGAGCTCATGAAGCAAAACGGCGTCTACCGACGCCTTTATGAGCTGCAGTTTAAGGTCTAAAAAATCTGCCGGCGAGACTGTTACCGATTTTTCAAAAGTGCACTCTTTCCAAATCAAAAGTGCACTACCTTAAGATCACTGTTTTTAGCTCTCTGAAAATCCAAAAGTTTATTTTTATTCCAAAATCTGACTTCGGACATTTGATGGCTTAAAGGATAAATTCGGATGTCCATCGCCTGCCGTGGCAGAGTGTTTTTGACTTGGAACTTAGCATCATTAATCGACACCCGGCAATAAGGATCAGTCAGTCGCCCCATCCGAAGACAAAAGATGTCTTTGATCGATTCATATGGTGCCTGGAGTTTAAATTCACGGAATAAGGATCGTTTTTCTTTCAACGCTCTTTGAAAACGAAGATAAGGAATCTCGCCGGTTGTGGAATGCAGACGCTTATAGTTGTACTGGTATACTTCAAAGCTCAAGATACGATTGGCTTGGGCGATGGTTCTGATATTCTCCCGAACGCAGGTGCGGACCAAGTGATCCTGCAACCATCGGTAAGGCCGCTCGATCTTGCCTTTGGCTTGGGGCGAGAGCGCATAGATGGGCTTGATTCCCAGGTCCAGGAGAACTTTCTTCCACTGGGTATCAACATCATCGGTCAATAAATGATGCCGGTAATGGATCTCATCCCGACCCCGGACAAAGCGAAAGATTGAATGTGAGTCCACATAAAACGAGAAGGGAAGCCCATACTTTAAAACAAGCGTTTGTAGAGCGAGAATGTGGGTCCAGACAGTTTCTTTGGGCACCAGTGCCGCATAAAAGAGGAAGCGGCTAAAGTCATCAAGAGACGTGATGAGGTACCATTTTTCTTTGGAGTCCGGCGCCCACAAGTGATGCGAGGAGTCATGCTGAATCAGTTCTCCGGTGTAATTTGTCAGAACTTCTCTGTCGTGAATTTTTTTCTTTTTGTTTTTAAAATAAAACCCGTGTTCTTTGGCGCGATTGATAATGGTGGATACAGACACTTCCTCACCATGTTTTTCAAAAAGCCTTTGTTTGACATAACTGTAGTTGTAGCTTTTAAGGGGTACCTCCGGATTTTTAATCATTTGTTTATCCAGGGACAACTCCTTTAGGATGTTCTTCTCGATCAAAGCATCAATCTTCCGGTGCTTATTGGTATGGACGGGAACAATCGAGAATTCTTTCGGATTTTTTCTGAACACGCCAAGAAGCTTAAAGAACCTCCGGCGTTTGATCTTCAGAATCTCCAGAAGGTAGGATATTTTGAATTCTTTATTCAGGTATCGTACAAAAAAATCTTTGACTTGATCGGTTTTAAAGCGCTTGTGTAGCTGAGACATTGGGTAAGCCCTCCATGATAGGTTATAGAGAGCTTACCTGTACGTCTGAAAATGTTAAGAATACGAGAGTGCACTTTTGATTTGGAAATCAACCTAAAACAGTGCACTTTTGATTTGTGGATAACAATCTGCCGGCGAGACTTGAAATTTAGCCATTAATAGCGTATCTTTTCTATAGATGTTAACTTATGCATAAAAACGCTAATTTCCTCAAGAGACATTCTATACCCCTAAAGAGTCTATCTCTATTGGTAGCTTTTTCATTTCTTTTGTCGGACCTT
>CAMDWQ010000008.1 GCA_945877765.1 Candidatus Omnitrophota bacterium
AAGAAAGGAAAAGATTGATTCGATTAGATAGTCGTGTTACAAACTAAAGAGTAAGGATTTTGGAGGGCATCAGGAGTTGACGATTTGAATCGGATTGACCTGACGATTTGAAATCGGATTGACCTGACGAATTGAGCGGAATGTGCAACATCCGACAAATGAAGAACAAAAAATAGAAATAACGACACTTGATCTGCTGATTCAACAATATGGCCGCCCCAAACTATTAAAAATCGATGTGGAGGGGTATGAGTCGGAAGTTATCAAAGGTCTTTCTGAATCAGTGCCTATAATTTATTTCGAAGTTCACAAAAAAGAATTAAATGAGGCGATTTCTTTTTTATCGCATCTTAATAGTATTTCAAGTCTCGAGTCCTTGAATCTTGCCAAACACGATAATACAGGATGGTATTTTGACGATTGGACTAAATACAATCAATTTTTGAAACGCGTAGTGGATCTTGATTTTATTGCCGCGAATATTGTTGTATATAGTAGCCCCATAAGTTTAAAGGGGTCAGCAGAGAAGTAAATAAATGTAAATGGTAAATGGGGTCCAGACCGACCTTAGGTACCTAGAAAAAAAGGAAAAAAAAAGGAAAAAAAGGGGTCAGTCCTTAAATATTGACATCTCGCGCATCCCCTGATACTATACCCCCATGGCAAGACCCCTAAGAATTGAATATCCCGGCGCCTTTTATCATGTCATCTCTCGAGGCAATGAAAGAAAGGCTATTTTTCGAGAAGCGGGAGATTATGAGTTGTTTTTAAAAATTCTCGAAGATGCCTCTGATCAATTTAACACTTCTGCCCACGCCTACTGCTTGATGCCAAATCATTTGCACCTACTCATCCAAACCAAGGAAGCTAATCTGTCAAATTTCATGAAAAGACTCCTTGGTGTTTATACGATGCGCTTTAACAGAAAGCACAAAAGACATGGTCATCTCTTTCAGGGTCGCTATAAGGCAATTTTGATTGACCAAGACAGTTATTTTCTACAGCTGTCTCGCTATATTCACTTAAACCCGGTGAAGGCCAAGATGGTTCGCCTGCCGCAGGACTATCCGTGGTCTAGTATCAAGTTTTTTGGAAAATCTAACGGCCCGTCTTTTTTGCAGAAGGACTTTACCCTAAAAAGTTTCAACTCCGCCAAAGACTATCACGCCTTTGTTAATGAGGGTGTGAACACCGATGATTTTATTCCAAGGCCTATCGGAGGATGCATTCTGGGATCTGAGTCGTTTATCCAAAAATTTACAAAACAGATTCATGCAAACAAGGATAGGGAAATCTCCGGTAAAAAGCAATTTCTTAAGCCATCAATCTTAAAACTGCAGGCACTTCTTCATAGGAAAGAGAAAAGCTTGCAAATGTACTGCTACTGGAAGTATGGTTGTTTGACGCAAAAGGAAATAGGGAGGATCTTCTCAAGAACTCATGCAGCGGTCAGTCAAAACATTCATCGTTTTAAGCTGCGTTTGAAAGAGGATAAAACCGCCATGCAAGAGATCGCTGAAATTCAAGAGCAGCTAAAATGTCATAATTTAAGGACTGACCCTACGAACTTGGCCAATGCTTTAGAGAGTGTGAGCGGGTTGGTCCACCATGATTTATAAGGAGCTGAGCGCATGCATATAAGTTCTGCAGGGCTATTAGCCTATAAGCGCGATGTGTATTCACAGACCGGCGAAGATGGAATTATAGCTAAAATTATTGAAATGCTCCCTTGCAAAGATAAATGGTGTGTAGAATTTGGAGCGGCAGATGGTGTGCTCTTTAGCAATACAACAAACTTAATTGAAAATGAAAAGTATTCTTCAATTTTAATTGAGTGTGATAAAAAAAATTCCATGACCTGCAAAAAAAGATATTCAAAATATGCGAATGTTATTACGCTAAATAAAAGCGAATCCGAGCGAGCTTATACATAAAGCAAAAATTCTTTTTGGTAGAATTGACCGTTCTTGAAGCTGCGCAACTTTATAGTCATCAATTTGCAGAGGTTGCAAGGCCTAGGCCAGCATAAGTCAGATGAATCGCCGAGCCCATTTTTTTGTGATAAAATATCCGCCTGTTTAAACTGGATTAAACTACATTGATAAACTTATGACAAAAATTGCAGTTATCGGCTTAGGATACGTTGGTCTTCCTCTCTCGCTTCAGTTTGCACGAAGCGGGGTGGAGGTTTTGGGCTTGGATATCGATCCCTCCAAAGTGGAGTCCCTTAACGCGGGTAAAAGCTACATCCAGCATATTCAGGATGGGGAAATCGCCGAAGCGCTATCGCGGCGCAGTTTTAAGGCTTCCCAGGACTTTTCACTGATTGAGGCGCTTGAAGCGGTCATTATTTGTGTGCCGACGCCACTCAACAAAAATCGCGAGCCGGATATTTCCTATATTTTGAAGACGGGGGAAAAAATTGCGCCCCATTTGCGGTCAGGGATATTGGTGGTATTGGAGTCTACGACTTACCCGGGGACCACGGACGAAGATTTGAGAAATGTGCTTGAGAAAGGGTCAGGGCTCAAAGCGGGGTCTGATTTTCATTTGGCGTTCTCTCCTGAGCGCGAGGATCCGGGAAATCCGTCGAGCCATGTGGGCTTGATTCCCAAGGTCGTGGGAGGTTATACGCCGGCTTGTCTTGAGCGTGCCGTGAAGCTTTATGGCATGGCAGTGAAGACGATCATTCCTGTTTCTTCTTGCCGCGTGGCGGAGGCGACGAAGCTTCTGGAAAATATTTTTCGTAGTGTCAATATCGCGCTTGTTAATGAGCTCAAAGTCATTTATGCGGCGATGGGCATTGATATCTGGGAAGTCATTGAAGCCGCCAAAACAAAACCATTTGGTTTTATGCCGTTTTATCCGGGACCTGGACTTGGCGGTCACTGCATTCCCATCGACCCTTTTTATTTGGCATGGAAAGCGCGCGAGTACGGCAAGCCGACACGGTTTATCGAGCTGGCAGGTGAGATTAACACGGCGATGCCGGAGTATGTCGTCAATCGCGCCGCCGAAGCGCTCAACAGCCGCAAAAAATCAATCAACGGCAGCCGCGTGTTGCTGGTGGGGCTGGCGTATAAGCCCAATGTGGATGATATGCGCGAGTCACCGACATTTATTTTGATGGACCTTTTCAAGGCGCGTGGCGCGGATGTGCAATATTATGATCCCCACATCCCCGTGGTGAAGCCGACGCGTGAGCATGCCCAGTGGACAGGGACAAAATCGGTGGAGTGGAAGAAAGACGTCATTTCAAAGTATGATTTAGTTTTGATCTCAACCGCGCACAAAGATGTGGATTACAAGCGATTGGCGGATTGGGCGGATTGTATTGTCGATACCCGTAATGTGATGGCGGGCATTCCGTCATTCGCGGGAAAAATACACAAAGCTTAAAAACAAAAAAGATTCTGATGAAAATTCTTTGTATTGGCTCACAAAAGTTTGGTGAACAAGTGACGGGGTTTTTTTCTAATACCCAAAACCAAGTACGATCGATCACAGACACACGCATCCTTGAATCAGGGATTCGGAAACATCCATTTGATATCGCTCTCATCGATGATATTTTTTTAAAGTCTCGCGCCAAGACACTTGCTTTAGTCATCAAGCAAATCAACAAGAAGAAAAAGCCGGTGCTTTTGATTTCATCCAACCGTCATTTTTCCCATCTTTTAAAAATGAAGAAATTAGGCGTGGCTGACTGCATCCTAAAGCCGTACAATGAGCGCGAATTTGTCATGCGCGTCAACGCCGTCGGAAAAGGGAAAAAAAGAATTGTTTGCATCGGCGGCGGGACAGGACTGTTTAATCTTTTGATCGGTTTGAAGCAATTACCGCAGGTACTTTTGACTTCCGTTGTCAGTATGAGCGATGACGGAGGCTCTTCCGGAAAATTGAGTGAGTCGCTGGGCCTTTTACCCCCTGGCGATATTCGCCGAAGCCTCGTGGCCTTGTCCAATGCGCCGGAGGTGATGAACCAGATCATGCAGTACCGTTTTGAAAAAAAAGGGGAGCTTGAGGGGCATAGTTTTGGAAATATTTTTTTGGCGGCGCTGGCGGGAGTGAAGGGAAGTATGGCAGAGGCGGTGCGGTCTTTAAGCGATATTTTGTATCTGCAGGGGATTGTCCTTCCGGTTTCCAAAGCGCTGACAAAACTTGTGGCGCAGTTTGAGGACGGGTCGCTAATTAAGGGAGAGAGTAAGATTGACCGCGCCGAAGGAAGATCCGCGAGCCTTTCGATTGTTGGACTTTCCCATGAGCCTGAGGTTGAGGCGGAGCCGGATGCAGTGACGGCGATTCTTTTTTCTGATTATATTGTGATCGGTCCGGGAGATTTGTTTACAAGTATCATCACCAACCTGATTATCACCAATATCCGTGAGGCGATCCTCCATAGTTCTGCCACCAAAATATATATCTGTAATCTCATGACCAAGCCAGGGGAGACCTCGGGGCTTGACGCCCAGGGGCATCGAAGGGAAATTGTCAAATATCTAGGCAAAGATGTGCTGGACTATGTGCTTATTTCAAATACCAAACTATCTAAAAAGGCGATTTTCGATTATGCCAAGAAAAATCAAGCGCCTGTGAATCTTGCCAGCCAAAAGAGCGCGCTCTCGTCAACTCAGGCTAAAATTATCTTGGCGGACATCGGGGATACGCGCGAACTTGTCCGGCACAATAGCGTGAACTTAAAAAAACAGATTCAGAAAATCATAGGAATCACCTCATGAACAAAGACGAGCGCCCCTGGGGGAAGTATGAAGTGCTTTGCCAAGAGGCGGGCACCAAGACCAAACGCATTGAAGTTTACCCCGGAAAACGTTTTAGCCTCCAAAAGCATCAGCAAAGATCCGAAAAATGGATTATCATGCTGGGCGAGGGCATCGCGACGGTGGGACAAAAGCAGGTGGAGGTCGGGCCTGGGTCCTTTATCGATGTTCCTTGCGGAGAAATTCACCGTATGCATAATACAGGGACCGAACCGCTGGTATTGATTGAAGTCCAGTTTGGGGATTATCTGGGCGAGGATGATATTGTAAGATTTGAGGATGATTTTGGGAGAAAATAGATTGCGCGTATCAAGAAATTGTTTTTTTCTTTTATTTTTAATTTTTGATCTTTTATTTCTTACGGGCTGTCCTCGGCCTGCGATGCGTACATCGCCTACCTATTTTGCGCCGCCGGTTACCCCAGGCGCGCAGGGTTTTTACCACACCATTCAAAAAGGTCAGACGGTCTACCATATTTCGAAACTTTATCACGTTGATCAGAATGTCCTCATTAGAGCTAATAACATTAAGGATATTTCCTCATTGGTGGTGGGGCAGAAGCTTTTTATTCCACAAGAGCGCATGGTTATTTCTGCGCCCGCGTCGGGGTATGGGCCGGTCAGTCTTAACGAGGCTTATCGAATCATCGGGCCTCGGTATCCGACATCCCACTGGAGAACAATTACCGTTCACCACAGCGGCACGCTTCAGGGGAGTGCAAGAAATTTTGACCGTGACCATAAGCGGCGAAAAATGGGCGGTCTGTTTTATCATTTTGTCATTGGTAATGGCACGGCATCGGGTGATGGCAGGGTGGAAGTGGGTTATCGCTGGCAGCGCCAGATCAAAGCCAACCGGCCGGATGATGTTCAGATATGCCTTGTGGGAAACTTTGATATTCAGAACGTATCTGAGGCTCAGTTTAATACACTGGTTCATATGATTCAGGCGATACAAGCGGAGTACAATATTCCGACAAGAAATATTAGACAGCACTGTGATATTCCCGGTAAGCACACGGATTGCCCAGGAAAAAAATTTCCGTTTGGACGTCTGATAGCAGCTTTATAATAAATATTAAAATGGTGCGAGGTGTTCGGCGGGGCCTGCCGCTGCGGGAGCCCATTGCGTCCTCGGCCTTCCTTTGGCCTGAGGGTCAATGGGCGCCCACCCTCCGCGTCACCCACCGGATGCTAGGAATATGAATAAACAAAAAATCCTAAAACCAACGGCGTCCAACGTTCACCGAGCCGCGAAAATCATCAAGCGCGGCGGGGTGGTGGCTTTTCCTACGGAGACTGTTTACGGGCTGGGGGCTGATGCTTTTAATGAAAAAGCGGTGTGTCGTATTTTTGAAGTCAAGAAGAGGCCCAGTTTCGATCCGTTGATTGTGCATGTGGCGAGTATGAGAGAAGCGGTGCTTCTCTGGAGCAGTGTTCCGGATGCGGCAAAAGTGCTGATGCAAAAATTCTGGCCAGGGCCGCTTTCAATTGTTTTGCCTAAAAGCAGCCGTGTTCCCGATGTGGTGACATCGGGTCTGGAAACTGTCGCGGTGCGTATGCCGGCTCATCCGGTGGCGCTCGAGCTAATTCGAAAAGCGGGTTGTCCTATAGCGGCTCCCAGCGCCAACCTTTTTGGTTATACAAGTCCAACGGCGGCTTTATCGGTCGCGGAGGATTTGGGTGATAAAATTGATGCTGTTTTAGACGGCGGTCCCTCAACAGTGGGGCTTGAGTCGACGGTGGTTAAGATTGAAGGCGGGAAAATTTATCTCTTGAGACCGGGTGGCGTTTCTGTAGAGGCAATAGAAAAAGCGCTACGTCTTAAAGTAAAGCGCAGCGTGGGTAAAACTAAGCTTGAATCGCCCGGGCAGATGGAGAGTCATTATGCGCCCCAAGCGCCGCTGGTGTTGATGGGAGAAAAATCAGACGCTTTTATCAAAAAATTGCAGCGACTGCAAAATGCTTGGAGAAAAAAAGGCGGTCAGTGGCCAAAAATTGCCTGCATCTCTTATTCAGGAAAGAAGGCGAAAGGTTTGTTTTGCGCCGAGTTGGTTTTAAGCCCAAAACGAGACCTTTACCAGGCAGCTTCTCGGCTCTTCCAAGGCATCCGTAAACTTGATAGAATGAGACCCGTTCTAATGATTGCTTCCCCATTTCCCATGCAGAATATTGGTTTGGCGATTAATGACAGGTTACAAAAGGCGTCAGCGGGAAAGCGGGGATGGAAACAGTTTATGCTGTCATTCCCGAAGGCTTTAATCGGGAATCAAACTTAAACATGATCCCCGATCAAATATTTCGGGGATGACAAAGGTGCAAAGGTAAAAAGGAATATTTATATGAACATCATGATCAACTCTAAAAACACCGTTTGGGAGACTCGTTTACCGCTTGAATTAATTGGCAGGGGAAAAGTGCGTGATATTTATGCCATCGGAAAAGATAAGTTGCTAATTGTCACCACCGACCGGTTGAGCGCTTTTGACGTGGTATTGCCGACAGCTATTCCCTCCAAAGGGAAAGTTTTAAATCAGATTTCTCTGTTTTGGTTTGAGAAATTAAAAAAAGTGGTGCCCAATCACATCATTACCGCCGATGTCCGGAAAATGGGTTTTGATAAAGATTTTGTAAAAAAATATGGCCCCCAGTTGAAGGGCCGCTCGATCCTGGTGCATCGCGCGAAGCCGTTGGCGATTGAGTGTGTTGTGCGCGGATTTCTGGCGGGGTCAGGGTGGAAGGATTATCAGAGAACGGGCAAAGTGTGCGGGCATGTGCTGCCGGCGGGATTAAGACAGTGCGAAGAATTCGCTCAGCCTCTATTTACCCCATCAACCAAGGCGAGTGAAGGGCACGATATGAATATTGATTTTGAAGCGGCTGCCAAAATTACGGGCCGGGCGATCGCTCAAAAGGCGCGGGATTTATCGATTAAAATCTACAAGGAAGGCGTCAGGTTTGCCAAAACCAAAGGGATTATAATTGCGGATACGAAATTTGAATTTGGTCTCTTGGGAAATAAGCTTATCCTGATTGATGAAGTGCTGACGCCGGATAGCTCGCGATTTTGGCCGAAGGCTCAATACAAAGTGGGGCAGGACCAGCCGAGCTATGACAAGCAGATTGTGAGAAACCATCTTTTGAAATCAGGGTGGAAGCAGACGCCTCCGGGGCCTAAACTGCCGAAGGAAATTGCGGATAAGACGGCGGGGGCATATAAAGACGTATTCAAACGATTGACTGGCAAAAAACTTGTTTAGTGTTTTTGATGCTGAGGTGCTGCGACGGGGCCTGCCGCTGCGGGAGCCCATTGCGTCCTCGGCCCTCTATCGGCCTGCGGGTCAATGGGCACCCACCCTCCGTGTCACCCGTCGCGTGTTCCGAAAGTGTCATCCCCGAATGTTTTTATCGGGGATCATTCTCTTGTTAAGCGTAGTGTTCGCGACCCCTGGTTTAGCGTCCGAAAACAATTTATCAGCCTCAAATCATATCTTGAGCTCCTACGTCATCACCATCCAGGGGGTGTATTTGAAGGATGGGATGGGGCAGTGGGTGAAGGTGATTGAGCCGGACCGGCGCGTTGATCTTTCGAAAGAGGAGGCCGTGGTTTCATTTTTTAATAATGGCGGTCGCGTGCGGGCCGGGGGGTATAAGAATTTTCGTATTGATTTTTTTGATGGAAATTTAAATAAGGCGCGAACACTTTCAGCGAAAAATGATTTTGAAAAAGTGATAGAGGTTAAAAGGGGTTCTTTTGTTTATGTTTCATTTTCTTTGGTGATGAAAGAGAGAGTGGCGGTGGAAAAAGCGCGTGTGGATGTGGATGAAGATAGCCGTGAACTTTTAGCAGATTCACTAACTTTGGAGGCTTAAGATGGTGTTAACTTCTTCAACGATGCTGGAGTTGGGAACCGCTGCGCCGGATTTTTTATTGCCGGATGTGGTGAGTGGGAAGAAGACATCTCTCCACGAATTCAGCGGTCAAAAAGCGTTGGTGGTGATGTTTATTTGCCGGCACTGTCCTTATGTACAGCATGTCAAAGCAGAGTTGTCGAAGCTTGGCCGTGATTATCAATTTAGCGAAGTGGGGATTGTGGCCATTAGCGCTAATGATGCTGTCAATTATCCGGACGATGCGCCGGCGAGCCTTAAGGCGTTTGCCAAGGAAGAAAAATTTACTTTTCCTCTTTGCTATGACGAAGCCCAAAAAACAGCGATGGACTATACGGCGGCTTGCACGCCGGATTTTTTTGTTTTTAGTGATATGAGAAAGCTAGTTTACCGCGGCCAACTGGATGATAGCCGGCCGGGGAATGGAAAGCCTGTCACAGGAAAAGATTTGCGTGCGGCTATCGATTCAGCTCTGGAGGGTAAACATCCACTACCGGCGCAAAAAGCCAGCATGGGTTGCAATATCAAATGGAAAAAAGGGCAGGAGCCGGTTTATTTTTCAAAATGACACTGATTGCACAATCCCCTAAAAAAGTTTTTCTCCAAACCTTCGGCTGCCAAATGAATGAGCGCGACTCGGAGGCGGTGACGGGGCTTCTTTTTGACCGAGGGTATACGCATGCGGTGGAAATCGAAGAGGCGGATCTTATTCTTTACAACACTTGCAGTGTGCGTGATCATGCGGAGCAGAAAGTTTTTGGCAGGATGGGGCATTTCCGTCGTTTGAAGGACATGAATCCTGATTTGGTGATTGGAATTCTCGGTTGTATGGCGCAGGAGCATGGGCGTCAGTTTTTTAAAAAAAATCCGGAGATTGATTTGGTTTGCGGGCCGGGAAACTTAAATCAAGTGCCGGCCTTGGTTGACGAGATTCTAGCCGCGCGCCATCAGGGTGGTAGCGGGCAGATGAATAGCACCAAAAAATTGGCGATTGACCGGTTGAATGAAGAATATGGGCTTGATGGGATTCAATACCGCGCGGATAAAGTGAAGGCGCTGGTAAACATCATGACCGGTTGCGATCACCGCTGTACGTATTGCATTGTGCCTTACACGCGCGGGGATGAGCAGTCGCGGCATTCGGAGAGTGTTTTGCGTGAAATGAAGGACTTGGCTTCTCGCGGATACAAAGATGTGATGCTTTTAGGCCAAAATGTGAACTCTTACGGCAAGGGTCTTGAGGAAAAAATTGATTTTTCCACCCTTTTAGAAAAAATCCAGGAAACGGCGCCTGAAATTTCACGTCTTCGGTTTACGACAAGCCATCCTAAAGATGCGCATACGCGCTTGTTTCAAGTGATGCGGGACTTGCCGATGGTTTGCGAGCATCTGCATCTACCTGTGCAGTCAGGATCGAATGCGGTGCTGCGCCGCATGAAGCGAGAGCATACGATTGAGTGGTACAAGGATCAGATTGCGGAGTACCGCACCTTTTTACCCGAAGGAAGTCTCACGACGGACTTGATTGTCGGGTTTCCTGGGGAAACCGAAAAGGATTTTCAGGATACGTTGGATCTTTTGGAGGCCGTACAATTTGATATGGCGTATGTATTTGCGTATTCGCCGCGGCCTGGGACACCGGCGCTAAAGCTGGGCGATGATGTTTCTGCCGAGGAAAAAAACAGACGCCTGCAAGAAGTCCTGGTGACCCAGCGAGCGATTGCTTTCGCCAAGAATCAGACGTATACCGGCAAAACGACCGAAGTGCTTTTTGAAATACGATCCAAAAGAGACAAAGACCGCTTTGTCGGTAGAACGCGTGATTTTAAGCGCGTGGTCGCGCATTCGTCAGAAGATATTTGTGGCTCTCTGCGACAGGCTAAGATTTTAAGTGTTGCGGATGAGACGCTGTTAGGTGAATTGGTGTGAAACGGGTCCGGGCCGACTGTCCGTACAGTCGGCACTCCGCTTCGGCATTGATAGCCTTCGCGTCGTCACCTGTCGGACTCCGCCGTGCTCGTGTAAATTTTCACTCCGCGCGGCGGAGGCCTCCCCTCCGGCGCCACCCGTTTCATGTGCATAGTATGGAATGAATAAGCTAATTTGCGTTGTTGGCCCGACAGCCTCGGGAAAGACTGAGGTTGCGCTGGAACTTTCAAAGCTCATTCCCGTTGAAATCATTTCCTGCGATTCCATGCAGGTCTATCAAGAAATGCCGATCTTAACTCAGACACCCTCCAAGGAAGTCCTAAAAAAAGTGAAGACTCATCTGGTTTCTTTTGTAAAGCCCTCGCAGGAATATAGCGCCGCCAAATTTCGTAAAGAGGCGGGGGAATTGCTCCCTAAAATTATTAAAAAAAATAAAACACCACTACTCGTCGGCGGGACGGGGCTTTATTTGCGGGCGCTTTTGGATGGGCTTTTTGAGATGCCGGAAGGGGAGGCTTCGCGCGATGAGGATTTTCGTAAAAAGCTTATTTTAGAACAGGAAACTCACGGCGGTGAATATCTTCATGAGCAACTAGCCAAAATCGATCCCATTGCCGCCAAAAAAATTCATGCCAATGATGTCCGGCGTCTCGTGCGGGCTCTGGAAGTGTATCATTTATCGGGAAGAACGATTTCAGAGCAAAAGCCTAACCGCTCGGGGATACGGGATGATTACCAGGTGAGGATTTTTCTTTTGGAGCGGGATAGGCAGGAGCTTTATGCGCGCATCAATGGTCGCGCACAACAGATGCTGGACGGAGGCTTACTGGATGAAGTGAAGCGGCTTCAAAAAGTCAAAATGAGTCAAACCGCTGAAATGGCCTTAGGTTTCCGCGAGATGTCCGCTTATTTTGAGGGTAAGACGACACTTGAAGAAGCATTAGCACTTTTAAGAATCAATACTCGCCACTATGCCAAACGCCAGCTCTCGTGGTTTCGGCATGAGAAGGGCGTGGAAGCTGTGGCGGTGGCGTCTGGAGAAAAAGCGGCAGAAACTGCGAAGAAAATTATTAAACTTATGTCATCCCCGAAATCTTTTATCGGGGATCAACCATAGATATGATTCCAGATTGAGGCTTTCGGGAATGACGGATGATTTTTAAGAAAATAATTAAATGAGAGAATGCGCAATTTTAGTCACGGTTGATTTTTATTCTGTCCGGCGGGATTCGGAGCCAAAAGATTTGGCGGAAGAATTGGCTGAGCTTTCTTTGGGCGCGGGGCTCTCAGTTGCAGGTTCTTTTCTATTCAAGCAAGATTCACCGAAGGCCACTTTTTTTCTAGGGAAAGGACAGGCGGAAAAAATCCGGCTTGAAGTAATCAAGAAAAAGGCCAATGTGGTGGTGTTTGAATCCGATTTATCTCCCAGCCAACAGAGAAATCTTGAGGAAGCGCTTGGCGTCAAGACCATCGACAGAACACAGCTAATTTTAGATATTTTCGCCGGTCGCGCGCGGTCCAATGAAGGCAAACTTCAGGTGGAGCTGGCACAAATGAAATATCTTTTACCGCGCTTGGGAGGCGAGGGGATCTATTTGTCTCGGCTTGGCGGCGGTGTGGGCACCCGCGGTCCTGGTGAGCAAAAGCTTGAGGTGGATCGCCGCCGCATCCGTGAAAAAATTACAAAATATACGCGGAATTTAGCCGAGCTTCAAAAAAAGCGCGAGGTGGCGATCGAGAAAAAAAAGGAAAAAGATCTCCCTCTGGTCGCCTTGGTGGGATATACCAATGCCGGAAAATCCAGTCTCTTTAACCGCTTGACCGCTTCCGATACGCTGGTGAAAAACCAACTTTTTTCTACGCTCGACACGACGACGCGCCTGGTGAAACTACCCCATAACCAAAAAGCACTTTTGGTGGACACGGTTGGTTTTATCCGCGACTTGCCGCATCATTTGGTGGAATCATTTAAGGCGACACTGGAGGAGACGGTGCATGCGGATATTCTATTGCATGTGGCGGATGTAACGCGGCATGACTTAGAAATCGTTGAAAAGGCGGTCAAAGAGGTGCTTTCGCAAATCGGGGCCTCCGGTAAGAAAGCGTATCTTCTTTTAAATAAAGCAGATATCTTGGATAAAAATCAAAAAACCGCTGTGTTGAGCGCCTTGCCGCCAGAGAACGTTTTTCTTATTTCCTCTAAAACGGGGGAGGGTGTCCAGAATGTACTTGAAAGCCTAGCGGTTGAACTAGCTGGCGGTAGAAGCCTGAAGGAAATTTTCATCCCTCGGGATAAATTTAAGCTGACGGATTATTTGTACCGAGAGGCCGAGGTGGTTAGTCGCCGCGATGAGCCCCAAGGGGTCTATCTAAAAGTACGTCTTTCCAAAAGAACCGAAGAAACACTCCGAAGCCTGCTCTAATTCTCTCAAAGTATTGACAGCTCCCAAAAATGTGGTAATATATTTTTAGCACTCATTGAGTAGGAGTGCTAACAAAGGAAACAAGATGGCCCGAAAGAAAAAAGAGACTCAACCGAAAGCCGACAAAAGAAAAGACCGTATATTTGATGTGATTGTGCGGTCCTACATCGAGACGGCCGAACCTGTGGGTTCGCGGACGATTTCACGGCACTCTGATCTAGGGCTTTCCCCGGCATCGATTCGTAATGTCATGGCGGATCTGGAGGAAGAGGGATTTTTGAAGCAGCCGCATACTTCTGCCGGGCGCGTGCCGACCGATAAGGGCTATCGCTACTGGGTAGACCGCTTGATGGAGCGGGAAGAGCTCAAACCCAAGGAGCGTGATTGGATACGCACCGAGCTATCCAAGGCCAAGAGTGTTTCGGGCCTAAAGGACAGGGTCTCCAAAATCATCATGGAGCTAACCGAAAATGCGGCGTTGGTTTATTTTAAAAATTTGAAAAAGGTGTCTTTTCTCAACCATTTACTGGAAGAGCTGATTAAAAACGACCGTTTGAACGATTTTTTTGAAGAGGAAGCTGAGCTTTTTATTGAGGGCGCTTGCCGCGTGTTTGAACAGCCGGAGTTTCAGGATTTGCATAAAATGAGGCTTCTTTTGCAGGCATTTGACGATAAGGATGAGTTGGCGCAGATTCTTTTAAGGGATTTAAGCCTGGTGGGAGTGCAGGTCCACATCGGAGGCGAGGGGACGATTCGTGATTTGGACGGTGTGAGTATTGTCGCCAAAGATTGTTATTTGGCGCGCAATGCGATCGGGAGTGTTGCCGTCGTCGGCCCTACCCGTATGAAATACGCAAAAGTGGTTTCGGTGATTGAATTTGTCGCGGATTCTGTAACCGATCAGCTGGAAAGGTTTTAAAATGAGCGAAAAAGAAAAAAAGCATGCGGATGGCCCTCAAGTGAATGAAGTTGAGTCTGCTATCGAAATTTTAGAGAAAAAGTTGGCGGAAACCGAAGTAAAGTTGAAGGACGCCTTGGAACAGCCGCTGAGGCTTAAGGCGGATTTTGACAATACCAAAAAACGGCTTGAGCGTGACAAGATGGACGCGATTAAATACGCCAATGAACGGCTCTTAGCGGAGATTTTGCCGGCTCTTGATAGCGTGGACCGTGCGCTTGCGAGTCTCAGTGAAGGGCATGATCCAGAGAAGGTCAAGCAGGGCCTGCGAATGGCGCAGGACGATTTGCACAAAGTTTTGGAATTGCATGGAGTGGAAGTGATTAAGGCAGTTGGCAATGAATTTGATCCGAGATTTCATGAAGCGGTGGCGACGGTCGCAGCGGATGGAGTCAAAGAAGGATTTGTTGTCGAGGAAGTGCAAAAAGGTTATGTGCTTAACGGGCGCCTCATCCGGCCTAGCCGGGTAAAAATCGCCCAGTAAAAAAGTTAACAATTTTAATTCATTCAAGATAAACAGGAGAAATGCAATGGCAACAGAAAAAGTGATAGGGATTGATTTGGGCACGACAAATTCTTGCGTAGCGATCATGGAAGCAGGAGAACCCGTGGTGATAGCCAATGCAGAAGGTGGCCGCACGACGCCGTCGGTGGTTGGTTTTACCAAGGGCGGCGAGCGCCTGGTGGGACAAGCGGCCAAACGGCAAGCGATCACCAATCCCGAAAACACAGTATTTTCGATCAAGCGTTTCATGGGCCGCCATCATGCGGAAGTCTTGGCCGAGGAAAAACTCGTGCCTTACAAAGTGGTGGAAGGTTCGGGCGGAGATTTACGCGTGAAAGTACAGGGCAAGGAGTTTACGCCGCCGGAAGTTTCGGCTATTATTTTGCAAAAAATGAAACAGACTGCCGAAGATTACTTGGGTCAGAAAGTTACCAAGGCGGTTATCACGGTGCCTGCGTATTTTAATGACGCACAGCGCCAAGCGACCAAGGACGCGGGAAAAATTGCGGGGCTTGAAGTGCTCCGTATTATCAATGAGCCGACAGCAGCAGCACTCGCCTATGGATTGGATAAAAAGAAAAATGAGAAAATCGCGGTCTATGATTTGGGCGGCGGCACTTTCGACGTTTCTATCCTCGAGATCGGGGACGGCGTGTTTGAAGTCCGCTCCACCAATGGGGATACGCATCTGGGCGGTGATGATTTCGACCAGAAGATTATGGATTGGCTGGCGGATGAATTTAAAAAATCCGACGGTATCGATTTAAGAAAAGACCGCATGGCTCTCCAGCGCTTAAAAGAAGCCGCGGAAAAAGCCAAGTGCGAACTCTCAAGCAATATGCAAAGTGAGATCAACCTGCCGTTTATCACGGCAGATTCCTCGGGACCCAAGCATTTCACCATGACTTTGACACGCGCCAAGCTTGAACAGTTGGTGGAAGATCTTGTGCAACGCACCATGATCCCGTGCAAGAAAGCTTTGGAAGATGCCAAACTTAAAGCCGAAGATATCGATGAAGTGGTGTTGGTCGGCGGTCAGACCCGTATGCCCAAGGTTCAGGAGCTGGTGAAGAATCTCTTCAAAAAAGAGCCTCACAAGGGCGTGAACCCCGATGAAGTCGTTGCCATTGGCGCGGCCATTCAGGGTGGTGTGCTCGTCGGTGATGTGAAAGATGTTCTTTTGCTCGACGTGACCCCGCTATCACTGGGTATCGAGACTCTTGGCGGAGTTTGCACTAAGCTCATCGAGAAAAATACAACCATCCCGACGAAAAAAAGTCAGGTGTTTTCGACGGCTGCGGATAATCAAACCGCAGTGTCCATTCATGTGTTGCAGGGCGAACGCGAGATGGCATCTGGCAACCGGACCCTCGGACGTTTTGATCTGGTGGGAATCCCGGCGGCGGCAAGGGGTATTCCGCAGGTCGAGGTGACATTTGACATCGACGCTAACGGTATCACGCATGTGTCCGCCAAGGACTTGGGTACCGGCAAAGAGCAGAAGATCAAAATCGAAAGCTCGGGCGGACTTTCTAAAGAAGAAATCGTCAAGATGACCAAGGATGCTGAGGCACACGCGGAAGAAGATAAGAAGAAAAAAGAGCTTATCGAAGCGCGTAATCACCTCGACAGCCTGGTTTACTCAACCGAGAAGTCACTTAAAGAAGTCGGCGATAAGGTTTCCGAAGAGGAAAAGAAAAAAGTCGAGGAAGCCGTTGCCAAAGCCAAAGAAGCGCTTAAAAGCGAAGACGTGGCTGTGATCAAGAAAGCCGAAGAAGACATGAACGCGGTTTCGCATAAAATCGCTGAAGAAATGTACAAACAGGCCGCCGCCTCAGCGTCCGCCACAAAGACGGCGGATCCGTCCTCCGGCGGAAACGCAAACGGGGGCTCCGCCGAAGGCGGAAAAGAAGATGTGCAAGACGCGGAGTATAAAGTCGACGAGGAAAAGAAATAATCCTCAATGTCTTCCCGTAAGCGCGACTATTACGAAGTCCTGGGTGTGGGCCGCTCTGCGGACGCCGATGAAGTAAAAAAGGCGTTTCGCAAAGCGGCTTTAGCCCACCATCCCGACCGAAATCCAGGCGATAAAAAAGCCGAAGATAATTTCCGGGAAGCCAGCGAAGCCTACCAAGTTCTTTCCGATCCCCAAAAACGTCAGATCTACAACCAGTACGGCCATGAGGGTTTAAACGCCAATGGCGGGATGGGAGGCGGTTTTTCCTCGTCTGGTTTTGAAGATGTATTCGAGGGAATTTTTGAGGATTTCTTCGGTGGCAGCGGCGGAGGCCGAGGCCGGTCCCGTGCCGCGCGCGGCAGTGACCTTCAGTACGAGATCGAGATCTCATTTGAAGAGGCCGCTTTTGGTGTCCAGAGATCAATTGATCTAAAACGCGAAGAAACCTGCGGCAACTGCCGCGGCGAGGGCGCTAAGCCCGGTACCTCCAAAAAAACCTGTCCCACTTGTCACGGACAGGGGAAAGTTCTGACCTCGAGCGGTTTTTTCAGCATTTCCCGTCCCTGCAGCCGTTGCAATGGCGAAGGGGTGATGATTGAACATGCTTGCAGCGTGTGTCGAGGCTCCGGCCGAGTAGTCTCCGACAGAAAAATTGAAATTAAAATTCCCCCAGGCATTGATGCCGGCCAGAGGCTTCGCATGAACGGGGAGGGCGAAGCAGGCGTGCGCGGCGGCCCTCGTGGCGACCTCTACATCGATATTCACGTCGAACCCCATGAATTTTTTAAACGCGACGGCAACAAAGTCATCTGCGCTGTCCCCATCAGTTTTGTGGAAGCCTCTCTTGGCTGTGAAATCCAAGTCCCAACACTCTCCGGCAATCACGAGCTTAAAATTCCCGCTGGCACACAAAATGGAAAAGTATTTAGACTAAAAGGGAAGGGTATCGCATCCTTGCAAGGCCATGAGTTGGGTGACCAGGAAGTCCAAATCCTCATCGAAACCCCCACACATCTTTCTGATAAACAAAAAGAGCTGCTTAAACAATTCGCCACACTTTCGAATGAAAAAGTAAACCCCATCACGTCCTCATTTATGGAAAAAGCCAAAAAACTATTCTCAAAAGAGGACAAATAAACATGCCCACCTACGAATATAAATGCCTCAAATGCAAAAAGCATTTCGATAAACTCCAAAGCATGAGCGAAAAACCACTTAAGAGCTGCATTTACTGCAAAGGCAAAGTCGAGCGCCTCATCGGCGGCGGAGCAGGACTTATCTTTAAGGGTAGTGGATTTTACATCACGGATTATAAGAATAAATCCACCTCAGGATCAGCTTCGGACTCGAGCAAACCTAAAGAAACTAAAACGGATAGCGCGCCCGTTAAGAAAGTGGAGAAGACGGATAAGAAATAGTGTTGCGCCAGGGCCTGGCCGGGAAATCTTTTCGGGCCGGCGTTAAATTTGCCCCACCGTGGCAAATTAAACTCGGAGATGAGAGCTCGCTCGTCCCGTCTATTACGACGGGACACCATGGCCGCTCGCCTCATCTACGCGTCCCAAAAAGATTTCCCGGCCACCCGGCGGGGTGCGCAGTGTCACCGCAACCAAGGCTAACGAGGTCTGGCAATATTGTTGGAATCAAAAGGATAGATATAATGACTCATCAAGAAACGCAGAAATCATTTTGTAATAGATGTAAGAATATGAATAAGCATATTGTTCGGTATAAAAAAGTTGAACATGAATCCGAAGAAATTGACGAAGGATTTTCAGTTGAATGGGCTTATACTTACTATCTTTTAGAATGCTCTGGGTGTGAAGAGTTGTCATTTTGTAAAGAAACTTTTTGGCCAAATGAATCTGTGGACATGGAGTTTTACCCACCTCGTGTTTCTAGAAGTAAACCTATTTGGTTTGATCAATTGCCCGAAGAATACCAAGAAATCCTCTCTGAAATTTATTCAGTTCTGCATATGGATAATCGTAGACTTGCGATGATGGGCGCGCGGTGTGTCATAGATTTGTTTATTACTCGTAAAGTTGGCGATCAAGGAAGATTTGATCTAGGTATGAAGATGCTCGAAGCAAAAGGGTACATAAGCAATAAAAATGCTATTTTTTTGAAGGCCGCTGTTGAAATAGGACACGCGTCAGCCCATCGTGGTCATAAGCCGACTATTACAAACGTTAATTCTGTCATTGATATTGTCGAAAATTTACTTCAACAAGGCGAAGTTCTATCCAATTCTGCAAAACTTCTCAAAAAATCAACTCCCAGAAGAAAGCGACTTAGCAGGCGTGCTGTTGGGAAGAATTAGCTTTTTTATTATATCAATTGTACATAATATCCCCGTTTGGGCAGATCGGGAAGACGTGTTGTTTCTATGTTGAGCGGAGGAATATACTCTCTTTATTCGCCAAGCGAATAAAAGCCGCTGAAAGCGGCGGCAGGGGGGCATTTTTTTTGCACGAGCCTGCCAGAGAGTGCGAGTGTATAAAAGTTCTACACAATTGCACCGCGCCGGGTGGCCGGGGAATCTTTTTGGGACGCGTAGATGAGGCGAGCGGCCACGGTGTCCCGTCGTAATAGACGGGACGAGCGAGCCCTCATCTATCGAGTTTATTTTGCCTGGGCGGGGCAAAATAAACGCCGGCCCGAAAAGATTCCCCGGCCAGGCCCCGGCGCAACACCTATGCCACTGCACCATCAGAGCCCCTCACTTACGTTAATCGTAAAAAATTAAGAAAATAGTTTTGACGAAAACCGGCCTTTCTGTCGTCAAGTAGGGTAGAGGGAGGTCTTCATAATGCCAATAGAAGATAACGTTATTGCCACTTGCACAGTATACGTTAATATGGTATATTTTAAACGTGATTGTTAGTTTTGGGGATCAGGCGACGGAAGATATGTTTCACGGGATGTCTTCCAAAAAGGCGTTGAGAGCGGTGCCTGTCGATCTTTGGAGAGTGTCCCAAAGAAAGCTTGATATGTTGCACGCTGCCCAGGATTTAATTGATCTGAGGGTTCCACCTAACAATCGCCTTGAGAGCTTAAGAGAGGATCTCGAAGGTTATTATTCAATACGCATTAATGTTCAGTACCGACTTATTTTTAAATGGGCACCAGGCAGTGCTTCCGAAGTGCAGATCGTTGATTATCATTAGGAGAAACAAATGATCCCGACCAATAGAAAACCCAGTCATCCCGGCGAAATACTCCTGACGGAGTTTTTGGAGCCACTCAAAATGAGCCAGTCCGAATTGGCCAAAAAAATGGGTGTGCCTATTCAGCGTGTGAATACGCTTATCAATAAAAAAAGAGGGGTGACGGCCGAGACCGCCATTCTTCTGTCTGAAGTATTAAAAAATACCGCAGAATTTTGGATGAACCTGCAGGCTATCTACGATCTCTACGAAGCGCGCCAGACTCTTAAGAGCGCAGCCTAATAAGTGACAGCCTAGATACGCTCAATCGTATATTTAGGGCTATTATCGGCTTGTGGAATCGCCACTTTGTTGGCACTGCGCTGGAAAGCGGAGAACCACTTGTGTAAGGATCTCACCCGTCTTTTGCGCGCCAGATTGTCTAGATCAGCTTTGGTTACCGTTGTCATTGTTTCGCTCCTAGGCCTAGTTATTTTTGATTAAAATTGCTTATAGACCAAGCATACATGAGGCTTCGAGCCAATGCAACTGTTGATAATATTTCCACCTGGTTATTTCCAGTGCTATAATAGCCACTCATTTTTTAAACGGAAGATAAGGAAGCAAATCGATGCCTGAAATTAAAGCGTTTCGCGGATGGCGTTACAACCCTGCCAAGAATCAAGATCTCTCTAAAGTTTTTGCGCCACCCTATGATGTCATCTCTCCTCGTCAGCAGAAAAAATTGTACGATGAAAATCCTCACAACGTGATCCGTCTGGAGTTGGGTACGGAAGAAGCGGGTGACTCGGTGATGAACAACAAATACACTCGCGCGGCCGATTACCTTAAAGAGTGGAAGACTCAGTCCATTTTAGTCCGTGAAGACGAGCCTGCACTTTACGTGTATATTCAGGATTATCAGGAAGAGGGCAAACAAAAGACACGTCTTGGATTTTTGTCTCTGATGAAAATTGACGAAAAAGCCGTATTGAAGCACGAGAATACACTTGCTGCCCCCAAAGAAGACCGCTTAAAGCTTTTGCGGGCCACACGTACCAATCTTAGCCCGATCTTTGGACTCTTTGAAGACAATAAAAAAGTCGTAAACTCTTTTCTTAAAAAAACAATGAGTCTTAAGCCGTTTGCCGATGTGACAATTGATGGCGTGCGTCACCGGCTTTTTATCGAGACGCGTGGAAATGTGTTGGCGGGGATTGAGAAAGCCATGAAGGGCAAGACCATGTACATCGCCGATGGGCATCACCGTTTTGAAACTGCTTGCAACTTTAAAAAAGAAGCAGGCACCAAAGGTCTTGCGGGTCCCGGCTACGTGATGACGTATTTTGCTGACTGTTACAACAACCCCTTTAAAATTTTTCCCACACACCGCCTCATTAAAATTAAAGACGTGAAGAACTGGGAAAAGCTGGCAAAAATCGGAACGCATGAAAAAGTAAAAGATTTAAACACGCTGCTTAAGCATTTAGAGGACTATCGTGAGGATGTACCGGGCAAGCCCTACGAATTTGGTTTTTATGCCAAAGGCCATGGTTTTCATCTTTTTAAAATGAACAAAGCCACCGCCAAAAAAGTCAAAAACAATCCCGTCGACCGTCTGGATGTGGCGGTGCTCCACCAGTTCATCATTGACCCTTGTTTTGGAATTAAAAAAATCGAGAAATCCGAACAAATTGATTTTACGCGCTCCCCCGAAGATGCGGTTGCCCGCGTGGATCACGGGTTGTTTGACGCAGCTTTATTTTTGAGGCCGACATCCCTTAAGGAAATGATACTTGCCTCGAAAAAAGGCTTAAAGATGCCGCAGAAATCGACCTATTTTTATCCCAAACTTCTATCGGGCCTGGTGTTTCACAGCTTTGAGGATGGGATTCAAAACCAATGATTAAACCCAAGGCGCTGACCTCCATTTCTTTCTTTTTTCCCTGCTACAACGAAGCTGAAAACGTGGGGTCTATGATTGAGCAGTGCGTGAAAGTTGGTGAAGATTACGGTGTGGATTATGAGGTGATTGTCGTGGATGACGGCAGTCGTGACCAGTCGGCTGAAATTGTCAAGCGCTGGTCCGCCAAAAATCCGCGTGTACGGTTGGTCCAGCACCCGCAAAATTGCGGGTACGGCGCGGCCTTACGCACGGGGATTAAGAGCGCCACCAAAGAGCTCGTTTTTTTAACCGACGGCGATAATCAATTTCATCTAGCGGATATTGAAAAGCTTTTTTCTAAAATTGACAGCTGTGATGTGGTGGCAGGTTACCGCATCGTTCGACAGGACAAGATTCACCGCCGTTTGAATGGTTTTCTATGGACGCAGCTCAACAAGACTTTGTTTGGCCTTAAAATCCGCGATGTAGACTGTGCTTTTAAGCTTTTTCGCAGGAAGTGTCTCGATGGCCTGGAGCTTGAGTCCAACCAGCTTTTGATTCATGCGGAAATTTTGGCTCGCTTAAAGAAGAAGGGTTGCAAAGTCGAAGAAATCGGCATCCCTCATTATCCGCGCACCGCGGGAAAAGCGACCGCCACGCAGCCGATTCGAATTCTTAAGACATTTGGCGAGCTTTTTGGGCTGTTTTGGAAGATTCGATAGACCATTGGAACAAACCCTGTTCTGTGCTATCATTTTTAGTTTATTAAGCTAAAAAGGGGTTAGCGCATGCCTTTTAATGAAAGATCGAAAACCAACTCCGCTGTACGACTGGTCAAGCGCCGGGATATTCCCGAAGGGATATGGACCAAATGCGACCAATGCGGCGAGATTATCTACAATAAAACTCTCGAGGAAGACGCGAAGGTCTGTCCCAAATGCGATTACCACTTTACTTTGTCCGCCAAAGAGCGGGTGGCTCAGCTCATCGATGAGGGAACGTTTAAGGAAATGGACCATCTCCTGACTTCCGGGGACCCTCTCAAATTTCGCGGCCCCAAAGCTTATCCTATCAAATTAAAGGAAGACCAGTTGGCAACCGGATTGATTGATGCGGTCATTACCGGGGAAGGCTGCATGGAAGGAAAGAAGGTGGCTCTTGGCGTCACGGATTCTCGGTTTATCATGGGCTCCATGGGTTCTGTTGTTGGCGAGAAACTCACCCGCTTGATTGAGCACGCCACCAAAAAGAAACTTCCGGTCATTATTGTTTCTGGCTCCGGCGGCGGCGCGCGCATGTACGAGGGAATGTTTTCGCTCATGCAGATGGCCAAAACCTCCCAAGCGCTTGCCAAACACCATGAGGCGAAGCTTCTATTTATTTCCGTTTTGACCAATCCCACCATGGCTGGCATCATGGCCAGTTTTGCGTCACTGGGGGATCTTATTGTGGCGGAGCCACGGGCGCTCATTGGTTTTACTGGGCCGCGTGTCATTGAACAGACGATACGTCAGAAGCTGCCTCCCGGCTTCCAGACTTCCGAATTTTTGCTCGAGCACGGCATGATTGATAAAATTATTCACCGCAGGCAAATGAAACCGTCGCTGCATCAATTTGTTAGTTTTTTTCATTCCAACGATTAAAAGATAAAAAGGGAAAAGCGCTATGGCCCAAGTCACACTCGTCAATTTGAATAAAGTTTATGGTGCTAATACACTGGCCGTTAATAATGTCAGCCTTGCGATTGAACGCCGCGAGTTTATTGTGCTTGTGGGGCCCTCAGGTTGCGGCAAGACGACGACGCTTCGTATGATCGCGGGTTTAGAGGATATCACCAGCGGTAAAATTTATATTGGCGATAAAATTGTCAACGATGTCCCGCCCAAGGACCGCGATATCGCGATGGTATTTCAAAACTACGCTCTTTATCCGCACATGACGGTGTTTGAAAACATGGCGTTTGCACTAAAACTGCGCAAGTATCCAAAAGCAGAAATTGAAGCGCGTGTCAATGATGCGGCTGAGATTTTGGGCATCAAGCAATATCTTCATCGCAAACCCAAAGAGCTTTCAGGTGGCCAGAGGCAGCGCGTGGCCCTGGGTCGGGCTATTGTCCGCAAACCTATGGTTTTCTTGTTCGATGAACCCTTAAGTAATCTGGACGCAAAAATGAGAGTGCAGATGCGCACAGAGATCAAAAAGCTCCACCAGAGGCTCCAGGCGACTATCGTGTATGTGACTCACGACCAGACAGAAGCGATGACGATGGGGGACCGCATCGTCGTCATGAAGGATGGAGTTGTCCAACAGGTTGCCGACCCAATTTCGCTTTACGATTATCCGGTTAATAAATTTGTGGCTAGTTTTATCGGGAGCCCGCCGATGAATTTTATCACGGGTCAGATCATCAAGCTCGACAGTCGCTATTATTTTCAGAGCGGGCCATTTCGTGTTGGCGTTGCCGAAAAGGCCGTGGAAAAAATCAAAGCTTATGAGGGCAAGGAAATTGTTTTTGGGATACGCTCGGAAGATATCTATGACAAGTTGTTCGCCACAGAGGCGTCATCCGAAAATACGGTTCGCGCGACTTGCGAAGTAGTCGAACCAATGGGGGCTGAGGCGTACCTTTATCTGCGCTGCGGTCAAAACTCGTTCATTGCGCGTGTTTCAGGTCACGTGCGCCCTGGCGTCAATCAAGATTTGGATCTTGTGATTGATAGCAACAAGGCCCATTTTTTTGACGTGAGTACGGAGCAAACAATTTTATAATAGACGCCAGCGTCGCTTGAGGAGGTTGGTTCTTGCGAAGCTTTGGTGTGGGAGGATAGATCCTGCCGCCATTTTTTATACCCCTATTTTCATTTGGGCTATGGCTGTGTCTAGTTTTTTTTCTTTTTAATATTCTTCGGCTTGACTTAAGTGTCGCCGAACAGTTGATCTCGCCGCAATTTTTTATTTCTTACCTGATTCTTATTTTCGCCTGGGCATTCTCCGGACCTATTGTCGCCGCAGTGCTTAGTTTTTTAGCGGTGGCGGTCGTGTTTTATTTTTGCCTAGCCATGAAAGAGCCTTCTTATTTCCTTCAGATCTTTTTTTACGGGCTACTTTTTCTTTTTATTGTTTCATTTCTTTATGAAGTTCAAAAAAAACTGAACAACCGACGTCTTGTGTACGAAAAAATGCTCGAAGATACTCTATTGGCTCGGGAGGAATCTTCAAAAAAAGTGGATTTAAAAAAAGCGCTGGAGGACAAGATCGAGCGCTTCATCGATCTGCACCGCTTCTCTGATGTTTTGAAAGATAAGGCCGATGTCAACGATGTGGCGGATCGCATGGTAGCGGATGTGTTGGCTTCATTTTCCAATGCGCAAGAGTGCACGCTTTACTTGGTCGATGAGACGCGAGAGCAGCTATGGCTTGCCGCCGCTCGACGCAAGGACAATGCGGTGGTCCGTGAAAAGCGTGGAAGTGTTTTTGATCAGTGGGTGTTGCGCCGTTCACGTGCGGTTGTTGTCGAGGACTCTAGAGCCGACTTTCGTTTTGGTCTCGAAAGAAATGCCCAAGACATCGACTTGCGTTCGGTGGCGGCAAGTCCCTTGATGTCGGAAAACAAAGTGCTTGGTGTATTACGTATTAGCTCACCCGAAGCGGCGCAGTTTAGTCCGGATGACTTGCGCTATCTGGACATCATTTCAGATCTTGGGGCGGGAATTTTACGAAACCGTCTTTTGTATAAAAAGATGGAAGAATTGGCTGTCCATGACAGTCTCACCGGATTGTATCTGAACCGTTTCTTCCAAAGCCGCCTTGACGAAGAAATTCTGCGCACCCAGGTTAACCGCAAATCATTTTCAGTTATTTTGCTCGATATTGATTTTTTTAAACGCTACAACGACGAATACGGTCACTCCGCGGGGGATCTGGTAATTAAAAGCATTGCGGGTGTTCTGCAAAACTGTGTCAGTCCGGTGGATACGGTAGCGCGCTACGGCGGGGAAGAGTTTGTTGTTCTTCTGCCGAATAAAAATAAAGCAGAAGCAATGGTTATCGCCGAAAGGATTCGTTTAGCTATCGAAGGCAACCATTTTTACCTGCGCCGCATTGAGAGTCATGTGACGGCCTCTTTGGGTGTCGTGAGTTTTCCGGAGGCCGGATTTACCAGAGAAGAAATAATCCGTCTAGCGGATGAAAATCTTTATCAAGCCAAAAGATTGGGAAAGAATCGCGTATGTGGAAATATTTAATTCTCAACGCGCTTTGGTTTTCTATTTTATTTTTGGTGCACTTTGTCGGCTCCACCAAAGACCGTCGGATTGTATTTATCTCTATTTTTGCTCTAGCGGCTTACTTGGCAGCGAGGACGCCGATCGACCCTTTTGCATGGATGTACTACGTTTTGTTCTCTTTTCTTGTGTTTTATGGTGCTGGCCAGTTTAGGGAATGGGCTTTCGCAGGCGCCACTATTCTTGAAGACGAAATTGATATGGCCTCGCGCGAATATGGCCATGCCCGTCATTTGCTTTCGGAGAAATCCCTAGAAGCCGAAATTCTTGAAAAGCGGGCCGCGGAGATTTCTGGGCTTTATGACAAGGTCAAAGAGATGTCCCGCAGTCTGGATGCCATCGAGGTGTTTCTCATTTTTGGTGAAGCGCTGGCGGAGTATTTTGAATTTCAGACGATGAAGCTGGTTTCTTTTGACGAAGAAAGTCTGGGGATGATTCCTACGGACGAAGTGTATGAGCTTAGTTCGAAGGATTTTTTGGGGCTGTTTGACCGCAAGTATCTTTTAAAAAACAGAGAAAAGGCGCGTGGAACTCTTTTTCCTGGGGATACTAAAATTTTTAACCATATTTTTAAAACGCAGCGGCCGGTAGAAACAGAAGATTTGCATGATATTTTCCAGGCGCAGTTGATGCAGAATCAGAATTTGGTGGCGTATCCGATGTCAGTGCACAAAAAAATCTTCGGGATTGTTATGCTGGCCGGCTTGCGCTCTGAAAACAAGAGGCTCTTGCGTATCTTGATTGAGCGCTTTGTATCCGAGATGGAGCGGGTGCGTCTGTATGAACGTGTGGAAACGCTGGCTATCACCGACGGACTTACCGGCGTCTATGTGCGCCGCCATCTTTTGGACCGCTTGACGGGAGAGTTGGACCGCTCGAGGCGCTTTGGTTTTAAGCTGTCATTTTTGATGATCGATATCGATTTTTTTAAGCGCTTCAATGACAGCTATGGCCATCTGGTGGGGGATGCGGTGCTTAAGCAAGTTGCTGAAGCCATTAAAAGCAGTGTGCGTGAAGTAGATTTGGTGGGCCGCTATGGCGGGGAAGAATTTGGAGTGCTTTTGATCGAGACAGATGAAAATCTTGCTTTCCTGGTGGCTGAACGTATCCGGCGAACCATCGAGGAAAAAGCTTTTAAAGCTTACGATGAAAAATTGAAAGTCACGGTGAGTATCGGCTGCTCAACCTATTCTTACTATGAAGTTTTGGATGCGACGATGATTGTTGAGACCGCGGATTCAGCCCTTTACCAGGCCAAGCGACAGGGGCGCAATCGAGTGTGTCTTTACAACCTGCCCAAAGCGCCCCCATGAGTGTGATATAATTCTACCAATGAAAAAAGTGGCGATTGGAGTAGATATCGGTGGCACCAGTGTCAGATTAGGTGTCGTAGACGAACGCGGAAAGATTGTCCTGCGCGAGAACTTTTCTACTAAAGATTATCCGGGGAGACCCGCCCTTTTAAACCGGCTTTCATCCGGCATTTTATGTTTAGCGTTGGAGGCTCGTAAGCGCCAATTTCAAATCACCGGTGTTGGGATCGGGGCGCCCGGCCCGATTGATGTCGAAAGAGGTTTTGTTTATTTTTTCCCCAATATTCCTGGTTGGAAAAATACCCCGCTTAAAAAAATTCTCGAGAGAAAATTTAAAATGAAAGTATTTGTGGATAATGACGCGAATGCGATGGCGCTGGGGGAGTACCGATTTGGCGCCGGCCGTGGTTCCAAAAATATGATCGCACTGACGCTGGGCACAGGTATCGGCGGGGGTATTGTTTTGGGCGGAAAACTATTTCACGGCACGCGTTTTTCCGCGGCAGAAATTGGGCATCTAAAAATTAATGAAGACGGGCCGCTTTGCGCCTGCGGCAACCATGGTTGTATTGAAGCCTATATTGGCAATGGTTATTTTGTGCGCGAGGTCCAAAAACGTTTAAAAGCTAAGGCTAAAAGCATTCTCCATGAGTGGCTTCGAGAGGGGAAGGAATTGACCCCCAAATTAGTTCAGGACGCGGCTCGGACCGGCGATCTGTTTTCCAAAAAAATGTGGGAAGAAGCCGGATCTCACCTAGGGACAGCGCTGGCAGGTTTGGTGGATATTTTGAATCCCGACCGCATTGTCATCGGCGGAGGGATCGCGCTGGGCGGTGAGATGATTTTTGGTCCCATCCGTCGGACAATCGCTAAAAAAGCTTTCCCCATCGCGGCCCGTTCTGCTAAAGTAATGCCGGCAAAGTTGGGCGCCGACGCAGGGCTTGTCGGCGCTGCGGCTCTCGCCTTAACCTAAAATCAGACTTACTTTTGGAGACTGTTAGACGGATGAGACCATCGCTTAAAAAATCGATCCGTCGGTTGGCATTTCTTAGCTTCTTGACCCTTTTTATTCCGGCAATTCTCGCCCATGCCAAAGACCAGGAAAAAGCAATCGCGGACACGACCACCCCTATTCAGATTCATGGGGATGTTGTCGAATACTTTCAGGAAGAGAACAAAACGATAGGCACGGGGCACGTGGTCATTGATTACGACGGTGCTAAGCTAGAGGCCGATAAGATCACGGTTTATATGGGAATGAAAAAAGCCGTTGCTGAGGGCAACGTCACCCTAACTCAAGGGGGCAGCGTGTTTAAAGGGCCGCACGCGGAGTACGATTACGAGAAAAAAATTGGTTACGTAGATAAGATGAGCGCGACGGTTCCTCTGACGCCGCCCGATCTATCCAAGCAGTCCACTCAGCCGGCATTGCCTGTCAATGAGATTACCAATCAAGAGTATTTTATCAAGGCACGGCGCATTGAAAAAGTTTCTGATACGCAATTTCGTGCCGTGGACAGCTATGTGACCACCTGCTGCGGTGACAGCCCCTTTTATAAAATCCAAGCCAGACAAATCGATATTTTCCCCAAGGACAAGATTGTGATTCGCAACGCACTCATGTATATCAAGGGAGTGCCAGTGCTTTTTATTCCTTATTTCGTTCAGCCGATGGTTGATTTTAACCGCTTGCCGGTAGAATTAGTCCCCGGAAAGAGTCGCGAATGGGGCGCCTTCCTTTTGTCAAAATGGCGCTACAATTTGGTGAATCGTGAAGATTTTTCCGTGAAGGGGGCGGCGCTTCTGGATTATCGTGAAAAGAGAGGCTTTGGCGAAGGACTCGATACCTATTACCACGGCGACAAAGTAGGCCACGGAGTTATTCGCGGCTATTATGCCAATGACAACGAATCACCTATCAATGCGACGCCAGACCGCTATCGAGCCCAGTGGCGGCATCAGTCCAAAATTACCAAGGACACAACGATGACCGTGGAAATCAATAAATTAAGCGATGACCAGATTGTGAAAGATTTCTTTTACCGCGAGGAATATGAGCGCAGCGTTGTCCCGGATAATTATATTTCAATTATCACAACCAAGCCGGAATATACCTTCAGCATTTTGGAGCGGCACCGTATCGATGAGTTTTATTCTTCGGTTAATCGGGATCCCGAATTAAGGTTTGACACGCATAACCGTCCGATCGGAAACACGCCGTTTTACCTCAGGCACGAAGCGCAGTTCACCAATTTGCAGAAGGAATTTTCCCGTCAGAGCGATGAACTGCACGTGACACGATTTGATTTAAATCACACACTTTCCTACGCCGGGCATGTCGGTGGTTTTGCCGTAACGCCTCGCATTGGGGCGCGGGAGACGTTTTATTCGCGTGATTTGGCAGGGGACACCTCCCATGTGCGCAGCATCGTGGATCCGGGGCTTGATATCAGCACGAAGTATTATAAAATATACGATGTTTTCATTAACCGCTGGGGGTTGGATTACAATCAAATTCGGCATACTTTCGAGCCGTCGCTGAGCTACAATTACCGGCCGACGCCAACGGTTTTTTATACGACGCTCCAGCCATTTGATGATATTGACGCACTCGACAAACAACATTTTGCGCGCTTTTATTTTCAAAATAATTTTCAAACCAAAGAGCACGGTTCAGACGGCACGTTGTCTTCCCGTGAGATTGCGCGAATTGGACCTTATGTCGATTTTAACGCGCTCAATAGCCGCTTGGAAAACCTGGGAGTGGAAGCCGAGCTTCGGCCTTATTCATGGCTGGGGATGAATAGCCAGGTGCAAATGGATACCCATTTAGGAAAAGTAAATACCGCTAATTTCGATATCTATTATGACCGGAACCCATGGGTGGTAGGTATCGGCCAGCGATATCTCTTGGATGAGAGCAGCCAGACGACCGCATACGCCGAGCTAAAGATAAAAGACTGGGAGTTTAAAGTCTACGAGCGGTTTGAATTTCAGGAAAATAAGTCGAAGGAATTTGAGGCAACGGTTTCCAAATACTGGAATTGCATCATCACTGACTTTACGTACAACCATGCTGAAGGCGATACTTTTTATTTCGCCATACGCCTCAAAGCATTTCCTGCGCTGCCTTTTAGTTTGCGGCAGACGTACAACCAGCCCAGAGCTAATGCTATTCGCGAGTTTTAAGCCATGAAGATTGCGGTTGTAGGCGCGGGGTACGTTGGGCTTGTGACCAGCACGTGTTTTGCCAGCCTTGGCAACAGCGTGACCTGTGTCGACATCGATGAAAAAAAAATAGCCGCACTCAAAAAAGGCAAGATGCCTATTTATGAGCCGGGCCTCGAAGAGCTTGTCCGCCAAAATCTTAAGAAGAAAAATCTTTCGTTTACAACTAATTTAAAGACAGCGGTCCATCAATCCGATGTTATTTTTATCGCGGTGGGAACACCCCCCAAACCCAATGGGGAGGCGGATCTCTCTTTTGTGGAAAACGTCGCCCGTACGATTGCCAGGGAGATGACGTCCTACAAACTCATCGTTGAAAAAAGTACAGTTCCAGTTCAAACAGGCAGCTGGATACGAGATACGGTGATGCGCTATTGCAAAAAAAACGTCGCCTTTGATGTCGCGTCCAATCCTGAATTTTTACGGGAAGGGACCGCGGTCAAAGATTTTATGAATCCCGATCGCGTGGTCTTGGGTGTTGATTCAAAGCGAGCGGAAAAACTTCTCACCGAGCTTTATAAGCCTCTTAAAGCGACGCTTGTATTCACCGATATCAAGAGCGCTGAAATTATTAAGCATGCTTCCAATTCATTTTTGGCAATGAAGATATCTTTTATCAACGCGATCAGCCGAATCTGTGAATTAGCAAAGGCGGACGTGGAACAAGTGGCTACAGGCATGGGATTGGACCGGAGAATCGGAAGAAATTTTCTCGATGCGGGATTGGGTTTTGGCGGTTTTTGTTTCCCCAAGGATCTAGCGGCGTTTATCCGTATATCAGAAAAGCTGGGCTACGATTTTGAATTGCTTAAAGCGGTAGAAAAAATCAACGAGGACCAAAAAAAATATTTTGTCAAAAAAATTGAGCATGCCCTTTGGAATGTGAATTCTAAGACCATTGCGATTCTGGGACTTGCGTTTAAACCCAATACCGACGACATGCGTTTTGCGCCGAGCCTAGATATTATCGCGGATCTCCAAGCGATGGGAGCCAAGATCAGGGCTTATGACCCGCACGCGTCCGCCAATGCCAAAAAGACATTAACAAAAGTCACTTTCTGCAAAGATGCTTACGAAGCCTGCAAAGGAAGTGATTGTGTGGTGATTCTCACGGAGTGGGATGAGTTTAAGGAAATCAATCTTGTAAAAGTTAAAAAACTTCTTGCGCAGCCGGTGGTGATTGACGGCCGCAATATCTATGATCCTGAGGAAATGCAAAAGCTTGGTTTCCGGTATTTTTCGATTGGCCGGCCCACAAAGGAGAAGCGATGAAGGATTTAAAAGGGATTATTCTTGCGGGCGGCCTGGGAACAAGGCTTGCCCCGCTGACCAAAATCACCAACAAGCACTTGTTGCCCATTTATGACAAGCCGATGATTTATTATCCGATTTCCTATTTGGTCGATGCCGGCATTCACGACATTTCTATTGTGACCGGCGGAAATCATGCGGGAGATTTTTTACGCCTTCTGGGAAACGGGCAGGCGTTTGGGCTATCTCACATCAATTATACGTATCAAGAGGGCGAGGGCGGAATTGCCCAGGCGCTTTCTCTGACGCAGTATTTTTCTCAAGGGTCGCGGATGATCGTAATCCTCGGGGACAACATCCTGGAGAAGGGGATTGCACCCTACGTTGCCAATTTTCACCGGCAGGAAAAAGGGGCGCGTGTTTTGCTTAAAGAGGTCAGTGACCCAGGCCGTTTTGGCGTCGCGACGCTTGAAGGGAATAAAATTACCGAAATTGAAGAGAAGCCTAAAAATCCAAAATCAAATCTGGCGGTGACCGGAATCTATATGTACGACGAGAGCGTTTTTGAGATTATCAAAACGCTGAAGCCTTCCGGGCGGGGGGAGCTTGAGATCACGGATGTCAACAACGCCTATATCCGGCGCGGCGAGCTCGAGTACGACGTTCTTGATGGTTGGTGGACGGATAGCGGTACTTTTGATTCTTTGCTGCAGGCCAATCATTTGGTTGCCAAGAAAGCTTTATTGGAAAAGAAAAAGGAAAGAAAAAATGGCGTCCTTGGCTAAAAAAAAGTATTTGGTAACCGGCGGCGCCGGATTTATTGGCTCGTATCTCGTGAAAGATTGGCTTGCCCTGGACCCGCAGGTACAGATTGTCAATCTGGACAAACTCACGTACAGCGGCGACATTTCACGTCTTGACGATGTCCATAAGAATCCCCGTCACGCGTTTATCAAAGGCGATGTCTGTGATTCCAAGACGGTAGAGCGCGCCATGGAGGGTTGCTCGGGCGTCATTCATTTGGCGGCAGAGACTCATGTAGACCGCTCTCTTTTGGATGGCAAAGTTTTTTTTGATACCAATCTTTACGGCACGTATGTGCTTCTGGAGGCGGCTCGCAAAAAAGGCATCGAACGATTTTTGTACGTGAGCACCGATGAGGTATACGGCAGCTGTGACAAAGGATTTTTCAAAGAGGATGCTCCCGCCAATCCCTCAAGCCCCTATTCCGTGTCCAAAACAGCCGGCGATCTCTTGGCGCTTTCTTATGGCGGTACTCACGGCATGGATATCGTGGTCACTCGCGGAGCCAATACCTATGGGCCGTACCAGTATCCTGAGAAGGTAATCCCGCTTTTTATCGCGAACGCACTTTCGGGTGAAAAACTACCTCTTTACGGCGATGGCCTTCAAATTCGTAACTGGATTTATGTCGCCGACCACTGCCGGGGAATTTTGACCGCTTTCAAAAAAGGAAAAAAAGGTGAGGCCTACAACATTTCTTCCAAAAACTATCTGACCAACATTGATTTGACCCGCCGGCTTTTGAAGGCGCTTGGAAAATCAGAGTCGATGATCGAGCGCGTGAAGGACCGCCTAGGGCATGACCGGCGCTATGCGATTGACCCTTCGAAGCTTAAGAAGCTCGGATGGAAGGAAGCGTTTGAATTTGATGAGGCTTTTGCTTCGACGATTGCCTGGTACCGAAAGCACGAGGCTTGGTGGCGAGCGATCAAGGAAAAAAATTTAGAATTTAAAAAATATTACCAAAAAGCGTACGCTGCGCGCAAAAAATCTTAAGATGGGTCTTGATAACGTCATGTCACCCCGCCGAAAAATTCTTATCACCGGAGCCTCAGGAATGCTGGGGAGTGTTCTGACAAAGCGTCTTTCCTTGGAGGATGAAATTATCGGCCTTTCAAAGTCTGGCCGAAAAGGGTTTGCCGCTTGTGATTTGTCCGATGAGGCGGCGATTGCCTCCATTTTTGAAAGTAAGAAGCCAGATCTTGTGATTAATACGGCGGCCTATTCGGATGTGGACGGCTGCGAGCGCGACCCTAAGCTTGCGCATGAAGCCAACGCCTTGGCGGTACGGCACTTGTCGAAGCTTTGCGGCCGCTTTGGTGCGCCGTTGATTCATGTCAGTACCGATTACGTATTTGACGGCCGCAAGAAAAAGCCTTATGTTGAGACGGATCCGACGAGCCCGGTGAATATTTACGGCCTGACGAAACTCGAGGGTGAATATTATGCGGCGCATTGCCAAAGCCCTTGGGCAATTGTCCGCACCAGCTGGCTTTTTGGGCCGGATAACCCAGCCAATTTTGTCAATGCGATCCTAGCGCGCATGAAAACCCAGGGGGAAGTTTCCGTGCTTGGCGATCAGGTGGATGCCCCGACTTCTGTAGAAGATTTGACGCTAGCGATAAAAAAAATAGCCAGCAGTCTTCTAGCGGCAAAAAAATCAAAAATAAAGTGTGAAACCTATCATGTTTGCAACGGCGGCAGCACGACGCGGTATGAGATGACATTAAAAATAAAAGAAATTTTAAAAATGAGTCAGGTGAGAGTATCTAAAACGGACCCGGGAAGCATTCAAGGGCGTCTGGCGATACGCCCGCCTTATGCGGTGATGTCTAATCGTCATTTTGAGAAGACGTTTCGCGTCCGGTTAAGGCCCTGGCAAGAGAGTTTAAAGGATTATCTGCTAAACTAATACGATGCGCATACTCATCACGGGAATTACAGGTTTTGCCGGCGGTCACTTGGCTGATTTTCTGTCTCATAAAAAAGGTCTGGAGATTTACGGTCTTGCCCGCCGGACTCGACCCGGCCAAAAAAAGATTTATTCTTGTGACATTTGCGATACCAAAAAACTGGCCGCTGTCATTCGGCAAGTCCGCCCTGAGCGTATTTTTCATTTGGCTGGTCAGGCCTCCATCCAGAAATCGTGGGAAGATCCTAAAGATACATTCGAACAAAATTTAATCGGAACATTGAATCTTTTTGAGGCGGTGCGGTCAGCGAAGCTCTCGCCGTGGATTCAGGTAACAGGCTCGGCTCACGAGTACGGTATTCCTAAGGGAAAAGTAAACCGTATTGATGAAGCCACTCCCATGAATCCGCTGAGTCCGTACGCCGTATCAAAAATCAGTCAGGATCTTCTGGCTAATTTGTATGCCTGGCGTTTTGGAATGAAGATTGTCCGTACACGCGCGTTTAACCATATTGGTCCGCGGCAAAGCCCGGATTTTGTGACGGCGAGTTTCGCCCGGCAGGTGGCGTTGATTGAAGCCGGCCGCCAAGAACCAGAAATTCTTGCCGGGAATCTTGATTCGATTAGAGATTATACGGATGCTCGTGATGTCGCGCGCGCGTATTGGCTGTCACTGGAGAAGGGAAAGGCTGGTGAGGTTTACAATATTGCGTCAGGCAAAGGGCACAACGCCCGTCAAATTTTAGCTATTTATTTAAAATTAAGCCGCGTCAAATTTAAAGTGAAGCTGGATCAGGCACGCTTACGGCCCACCGATTCGCCCCGGTTAGTGGGAGATGCCCAAAAATTAAGACGGCAGACCGGCTGGTCTCCGCGCATTCCTTTCGAGCGTTCTTTGGCGGATATTCTAAAATTTTGGAGAGAAAAAATTAAACATGAAAAAAATTAGCAAGACAAAACCCAAAACGGTTCTAATTGCCGGTGCCGCGGGATTTATCGGCTCACATCTGAGCGATCTTTTTATTGAAAAGGGTGATCGCGTGATTGCGGTGGATAATCTCCTCACGGGAAACATTAAAAACCTCCGTCATTTGGTTTCAGACAAAAATTTTTCATTTCAAAAAAATGACATTTCAAAACCGTTTCGTATTGCCGGACCGGTGGATTTTATTTTAAACTTTGCCTCACCGGCAAGCCCTCCGGATTATTTAAAATACCCCATTCAGACATTGGAGGTGGGTTCTTTGGGTACGCGCAATCTTTTAGAGTTGGCACGGGAGAAGAAATCTATCTTTTTGCATGCCTCCACCAGTGAAGTGTACGGCGACCCCGAAGTAAGCCCGCAAAAAGAAAGTTATTGGGGGCACGTCAGTTCCGTGGGAGTGCGCAGCGTTTACGATGAGGCGAAGCGCTTTTCCGAAGCGATGATCATGGCGTATCATCGTACGTACCGGTTGGATACCAAAATGGTTCGTATTTTTAACACTTACGGAAGGCGCATGCGGCCTCAAGACGGGCGCGTGATCCCCAATTTTATGACGCAGGCCCTTTTGGGGAAACCGCTGACGATTTACGGCAAGGGACAGCAAACGCGCAGCTATTGCTATGTGGATGATTTGGTTAGCGGAATCCACACCCTTCTTTTTTCAAATTTTCACCTGCCAGTAAATTTGGGAAATCCCAATGAGATGACAGTAATGGATCTAGCCAAAATGATTTTGAAAAGGACGGGCTCTAGAAGTAAAATTGTTTATCGGCCGCTGCCGGCAGACGATCCCAAGCAGCGTTGTCCCGATATCGCGTTGGCCCAAAAAGTACTCGGATGGAAACCCCAGGTGCCGCTTCAAGAAGGCTTGGGCTACACACTAGATTATTTTCGCGAAGAAATTTTACGGAATAAGCTTCGATGAATTCGGGCGAAGAACCATTTTTTCTGTCGGTGGTGATTCCTGTATTCAACGAAGAGCGTGTAGTTCTGGATGCGATCCGCTGTGTCGAAGCCTACCGCCAAGTGAAGGGGCAGGCCTGGGAAATTCTTGTGGTCAATGATGGCTCTAAAGATCAAACCTCGTCGTTGGTCCGAAATTATATTCAGTCCAGCGGCACCGATTTCGTTAAGCTACTTTCTTTTGACAAAAATCGAGGAAAAGGTGCAGCCGTCAGGCAGGGTGTCCTCGCCTCGAAGGGAAAATATATCCTCGTGACAGATGCGGACCTCTCGTCGCCGATCAAAGAAGCGGATAAGCTCCTTCGTGCAATGGAATACGGCGCCGATGTGGCGATAGGTTCGCGAGCGCTTCGAGAGAGAGGCGCGGATGTCCAGCAGAGCTTTAAGCGCGCGCTATCGGGAAGAATTTTTAACGCTCTAGTGCATCTTTTGGTGTTACCGGGTATTCATGATACGCAGTGTGGTTTTAAATGCTTCCGCCGCGCCGCCGCCCTCGACATTTTTTCCGCCCAAAAGCTGGATGGTTTTAGCTTTGACGTCGAAGCGCTGTATCTTGCGCGAAAAAAAGGCTACAAAATCAATGAAGTGCCTGTGATGTGGCGCCAAGGCGAGAAAAGCAGTGTGAGTCTTTTTCGCGACTCCCAGCGCATGCTGGGCGACCTCTTTAAGATCAAAAAAATCCACGGGTAACCCCATCAGTTTATTGTGGCCTCTAGTAAGATCCTCCGCTTGACAAAGAGTGTGTCATAATTTATCATATAAGTATACAAATATGTATACTATTGGTATAAATTATGAATAATTCAAAACGGTTAAAAATACTCATGGAATCCGGAAGATCGATATTCACGCCTTTGGACTTGCGTCTGTTGTGGGGGATGAGTGAGTCGAGCGCCAAGATGAGCGCTGTGCGAATGGTGGAAAAAGGTCTTATGATAAGGCTGGCCGCCGGCTATTATGCCCTGAATCAACGGTATAATCCGCACGAGCTTGCCAACCGGCTGGCGGCGCCTTCCTACGTTTCGTTTCAGGCTGCCCTTTTTCAAGCGGGGGTTAATTTTCAAGCGCGCCGGGAGATTGGTTCCGTGGCGACACGCAATCACAAAAAGAAAGTGGGGGAAGTGATTTATACCTATACTGCGATGAAGAAGGAGTTGTTTTTCAATGGGGAGGGCGTGGTAACCCGTGAAGGCGTTTCTATCGCGCTTCCCGAGCGCGCGATCCTTGACAGTTTTTACTTCGGCTATTTACCGGATATTGACGATGCTGGAAAATTAAATAAAACTCTTTTGGCGAAATTAAGCGCCTTGTATCCCAAGACTGTCCAAAAGAAGGCAGAAAAACTCTTATGAGCCGCTTGTTCGAATGGGACAGGCATAAAAGGTATCTTGCGCTTTTACTGACGGAGCTGGCCAAAGCCTTTCCCGAGAAGATTGCGTTTAAAGGTGGCACCTGCGCTTATTTTTTTTATAATCTCCCGCGATTCTCATTTGATCTGGATTTTGACATGATACGGGCATTCAAGGCTATGGATGCCGATCTATTCCGTGAGATTGTGGCAAAGCATGGACAAGCGAGAAATTTTTATGACAAGGCAAACACATTGTTTTGTCTTTTTGATTACGGAAAAGATAATCCCAATATCAAAATCGAGCTGAATAAGCGCGTGTGGAAAAACAACGTTTATAAGCTGGTCTGGTTTATGGGCGTGCCGGTTTCTATCGCGGATGAAACGACTGTTTTGACCAATAAGCTGGTCGCGCTCATGGACCGCAAAACCGCAGTCGCAAGAGATTTATACGATAGCTGGTATTTTTTAAAGGCGGGATTTCCGGTCCATGACGCCCTGGTCTTGGAGCGCACCGGCCGGGATACCCGGACCTATTTGAGAGAAGTCGCCGCGTTTATTAAGAAAACCTATACGTCCCGTAACGTGTTGCACGGGCTGGGTGACGCGCTCGATGAAAAACAGAAGGCTTGGGCGAAGGAGTATCTTGTTTCAGAGACAATACAGGAGATCACCAGGCGTGCATAATTGTCCTATGCAGAGATCTATCGAACTCTCCAAAGCACTCTTGACATCGCTAAAGCCATCGAGTAAAATTACTCATAGTAGTGAGTAATTTTAGGAGGCTGTTATGTACCAGCGAAGTATGACCCAAGTGATTCGCAAGCGATTGTCGGAAAAAAGACGCTTTATTCAAGTGATTTTAGGACCCCGCCAGGTAGGTAAAACCACGGCTATTCAACAGGTGTTAGAGGCGATTGGTGTCCCGTCCCAGTATGCGGCGGCGGATCTTCCTGCTCCTCCTGATACGGGCTGGATAGCCAGGCAGTGGGATATTGCGCGGATGAAAGCTAGTGAAGGAAAGACCGCTGTTCTTGTTTTGGATGAAATTCAGAAAGTCTCGCATTGGTCGAGCGAAGTTAAGCGTTTGTGGGATGAGGATAGCCAGGCACGCCGCTCCATTCAGGTAGTGCTTTTGGGGTCGTCCTCTTTGCTTATTCAAAAAGGTTTAAGTGAAAGCCTAGCGGGACGATTTGAACTTATTCGCTTTCCTCATTGGTCATGGATTGAAATGAAAGAGTGTTTTAGCCTGTCTTTGGAGCAGTATATCTATTTTGGAGGGTATCCCGCATCGGCATCCTTGATGCAGGATGAAAATCGCTGGGGGCAGTATCTGCGTGATTCCTTGATCGAAACGGCCCTATCCAAGGACATTCTTCTTTTAAACCGCGTTGAAAAACCCATTTTATTGAGACAGTTGTTTGTCTTGGCGTGCGAGTACAGCGGGCAGATTTTGTCCTATCAGAAGATTCTGGGCCAATTGCAGGACGTGGGCAACACCGTGACGGTGGCGCATTACCAAAGGCTTTTGGAGGCCGCTTTTCTTATCAAAGGATTGCAAAAATGGTCAGGCCAAACAATTCGTTCAAGAAGTTCGAGTCCTAAATGGCTTGCTTTGAATTCCGGTCTCGTCAGCGCTCTCTCTAACCGTACTTTTGATGAGTGGCGTCAAGATCCGGCCCAATGGGGAAGACTCGTGGAAACCAGCGTTGGCGCTCATTTGGCCAATCAAGGCGTCATCGAGGGGATCGAGGTGTATTATTGTCGGGAAGGCAATCACGAGGTTGATTTTGTCCTGCGCAAAGGTTCTACCTTAACGGCGATTGAGGTAAAAAGCGGACAGAAGCGGATCGAATCCAAGGGCCTGTCTAAATTCAAAGAGCATTACCCTCGCGCCAAGACGCTGGTCGTGGGAACCGGAGGAATGACAACCAAGGATTTTTTTGAACACCCTATCACCAAATTAGTTTGATAGTTGATAGATACTAAAGTGTGGGGTTGAGGTTTTTAAGATTCTGTTTGTAAGTTAGAAAAGAAAGGTCACACCCTCTAGTTTGTCTAAGTTTTATCTGGACACATTTTTTTATCAATAGTAAAATTTCGATAAAAATGATGGAGGGATATGAAGAGAATTGGTTCTTTATTGGTGATGATGGTGTTCACCACTCAATCCGCTTTGTTTGCTGCTTCGTTTTCCTTTCCCTCAGTCCTTCCCGGCGAAAATCAGTCCATCAACATTGTCGGTAGTACCGTAAAAATCAAAGGCTTGACGGATCAAGCCAATAGCGTCTTTGTCAATGGTAGGCAGGTATCCGTACAGAGAGATGGCACTTTCTCCGAGGATATGATCATTCCTCTGGGAAGCACCGATGTCACCGTTGAAGCGATTGACCCCAAGGGCGCCAAAAGCAGTTATCATAAAACCATTGTTGCGAAAGAAAATAGTTTATTCCTAGCGGGTATTGCCGACGGCACATTAAATTTTATTAATGCCAATGAAGGAAGGGATCTTTACCGCGACAATCAGAACTTTGGTGACGGCAGGTCGGTGGATGGCAAGATTTCTTATTATTTGGCGGGGAAAGTGAAAGGGAAGTATCTCATCAAGTCCTCTCTGGACACGGATAAGCGTTCCCAAGATAAACTTTTCACGAATATTGACCCCGATAAGTATTACCCCATTTACGGCGATAACTCCACCGTGGTTTATGATACTCACAGCCAGGGGAAATTTTACGCGCTCGTCGAATGGGATAAATCGGGTTTTGTGATCGGTAATTACCAGACCCAAATCGGCGGCGAAGAGAGTCGGTTGAGCAATTACAATCGCACCCTGTATGGCACTAAGCTTCATCTGGAGACACCCGAGCGAACCGTTTACGGGGACACCAAATCGCAAGCGACGGGTTTCTTGGCCGAAGCTAACCAGTTCCGGGGCCACAGCGAACTTCAGGCGACCGGAGGCTCGCTTTATTATTTGAGGCACCGCAATATCGTCGAAGGAAGTGAGCAAGTCCGCCTTGAAATTCGCGATAAATCCACCGGCATGACGCTTCAAACGTTACCCCAAGCTGAAAACGTAGATTATGAAATCAAATACGATGAAGGCCGGATTCTTTTTAAAAAGCCGGTGATGTCCGTGTCCGGATCGGATACGGTGATTACTGACAGCGTTCAGGAAGGCAATGATGTCTATGTGATCGCCAATTATGAATATGACGATCAGGACGCCTTCTCGACTGTAAGCCAAAATCCCGAGACGATCAGCGGCGGAGGCCGCGTGTCACATCAAGTAATGGACAATCTCCGTGTGGGCGGCACCTACACTCAAGAAGAAAAAGAGGGCAAAAACCACGCCCTATCGGGCATTGACTCCACGGTAAAAATTGGAAATTTTACGAAAATTAACGCCGAATACGCCGAGACATCCTCTGACTCCGCGTCTTCTTATGTTTCTTATAATGGTGGTTATGATTACACCGAAACAGCGGTAGCCAATGGAAGTAAAGGTGTTGCCACCAATCTGAGCCTCAATACCTCGGTCGGAGAATATTTTGGGATGGGGAAAGAATTTCTGGATTTGACGGCCTATTACCGGTCGATTGACCGCAATTTTTCTCCGGCGGACACGCTGTTTGAATCAGGTACCCGTAAATATGGCGCCGAGTTGGCGCATCGCTTGGGGGTGAGCGACAAGCTGCGTTTTATTTACGAAGATGGGGAGTTGGACCACGAAGCCTTCAGCGTCAACGAAGCCGCCAAAAATGAACTGGAAGCGGCCCGCATCCAGAACCTGACGGCTCAGTGGGTCCATGATTATCAAAAGTTCACTTTTTTCACGGAATACCGTATTCAGCAAAAAAAGAATTCGTTTAGTTCTTACGTGGATACTAATCAGGAATCTTCGGGCAATGTTATCGCGGAAAAAGTGGAATACCGCATGTCCGAAAAGACGTCTCTTTTTCTCGGTCAGCAAGTGGGTTTAACCGAATCGAAAGATTCGTTCACTTCTGTTGGTATCATTCAAAAGTTGATGAACGACATCGCCGCTTATTTGCGCGGATCGGTGGGCCCCGACAGCAACGGCGTCGTGACCGGCCTAGACCGCCAAGTGAATGCTTCCACCACCCAATACATGAATTACTCTATTTTAGAGACGGCGCTGGATGGAAATTCTTCGACGACTGCCTTTGGAGCCAATACCCAGATTGCCGAGAAAGCAGAGTTAAGAAGAGAAAAACGTTTTGTGAGCAGTGATACTCGCGGCATCTACACGTCAGACTTTAGCAGCCTAAAAAATCAAATCACCCCGCATCTTGATTTTGACTTCTCTTATGAGCGTAGGGAAGAGGCGATTGACGGTAATCTCAAGGGCTCCACGCCTCGTGATGCTTTCTCGACCACGCTTGCGTACGCAAAACCGGATGTATTGAAGGCAAATTCAAAGTTTGAATACCGTGTGGACACCGGGGATGTGTGGCAGGTTTTGTCCGACAATCAAGGGGAGTACAAGCTTACCCAGGATTGGTTTTTGTTTGGGGAGTATGAATATTCGCTGGGGCAGGATACCACGCGTGAGATTGCCGTCTCCCGTATTGACAAGAAGCAAATGGGTCTGGCTTACCGGCCGGTGGATTATGATAGTTTTAACTGGCTTTTAAAATACACTCGGTTGCAGGATGACCGCCCGCGCGATTTGGTCAGTGCTGATGGAGGATTTCTCAAGCAAAAATCTACGTATAATGAGTTTGCCACCGAAGCGGCCCGCGACTTGCCATGGCATTTTCAGTTTGTCGAGAAAATTGCGTATCGCACGGAAAAGTTTATTGCCGTGAATGTGAATAATATTATCGAAACCCCCTCAAATCTCGACGCATTTTTGGTAATTCATCGCCTGAATTATCACCTCACCAACAAAGTGGACATCGCCGGAGAGTTTAGAGCCTTAACCTTGGTCGGATCCGATGTTGACACCCGCGAATACGGTCCGCTGGTGGAGTTTACGTATCAGATTCACAAAAATATCGCGTTGGGCGCTGGCTACAACTTTACTTCGTTTAAGGATGATTTGTCTGTTTATGACCGCAAGGAAGCAGAGGGATTTTTCCTTCGGGTCCAAGGAAAATATTAAATGGCATTTTTTAAAAAATCTTATTTTTGTTTCCCCGGAGTTCTTGTTTTAGTTTTGTTTTGGACATCGACCGGCTATGCCGAGCTCACTAGCGGCATGGACGCGGATGTAGTCATTGGAGAGCCGGATTTCGTGACGGACACGACCGGGGTTAGTCAGACGCAGTTCAACCAACCTCGCGACGTGTTCAGCGACGGCCAGAGGCTCTTTGTTTCAGATTCGAGAAACGGTAGAGTGCTCATTTACAACTCTATCCCTCGCGACAATTTTGCGGCCGCCGACGTCGTACTGGGACAAAATAATTTCAGCACAAGAAATTTTGGCACTTCGCAGACGCTGATGCAGGATAGGGTTTGCGGCGTTTTCAGCGATAGGCAAAGGCTTTTTGTGGCGGATGCGTTCAACAACCGTGTGTTGATCTGGAATGGTATTCCTAGCGCCAACGGAACGCCCCCCAGCATTGTCTTGGGACAGGCAACATTTATTACGAGCGGGGTTGCGGTCACGCAAAGCGACCTATCGGTTCCACGAGCGGTTTATTCGGACGGCAAAAGGTTAATTGTATCCGATTGGGGAAATAACCGCGTGCTGATTTGGAATTCGATCCCCACCACCAATAAAGCGCCAGCCGATATCGTTCTCGGTCAGCCGAATTTCACATCGAACAGCGCTCGCACCACCCGGAATGGGATGAGCACGCCGTGGGGGGTTACTTTTGACGGTCAGAGGCTTTATGTGGCGGATCAGGCGAACAGCCGTGTTTTGATCTGGAATTCCTTGCCTACGGTGAACAACGCCCTTCCCGACGTGGTTCTTGGACAGCCGAATTTTAACACGGCTGTTCCAGGCGCGGGGCCACAGCGGATGGACAACCCAATTTCGGTCGCCTCAAACGGCAAGTCCCTTTTTGTGGCGGATATCAACAACTCCCGGATACTCGTTTATAATTCCATTCCGACGTCCAATTTCCAGGCGGCTGACGCTGTCATCGGACAGCCTGATTTAGACAATAAGACTACGGGATTGGCAAGAAACCGGATGAACGCGGCATTGGGGATCTCTTTTGACGGCCGGCGCCTGCTTGTGGCCGATCAGACGAATAGCCGCGTACTTCTTTTTAATATAGGCGAAAACGCTGCCCTTGACCTCGGCCCCCAATTCAACCAAGGCAAAGGGGTCTTGGGAAAGGTTTTTAATGATGTGAATAGCAATGGGACTCAAGACAATGCCGAGAAGGGAATGGAAGGCATCAAAATCGCCTCTGATACCGGCATCTACGCCATCACCGATGAAGACGGCAAATATCATTTTCCTTATATTGAAACTGGCCAGCGGATATTAAAGATAGACGAAGCCACTCTCCCCGAGGGAAGTATTATTACCACAGAATCTCCCAGAAAAACAGTTGTTACTGAGGGCATTCTCACTAAGATCTCTTTTGGAGTTAAACTCCCTCCCAACACCACGACGGGTGGCGCCGGAGGGGAGGCCTCCGCCGCGCGGAGCGAAAATTTACACGAGCACGGCGGAGTCCCGCAGGTGACGACGCAAAGGCCGTCAAGGCCGAAGCGAAGTGCTGACCGTACGGACGGTCGGCCCGGACCCGTCGCAGCACCTCTACTTAAAACCACTCTCTCTCAAGACCCCGTCCTCCTAAAACCCACTCTCTCCATCGAAGCAAAGCTTGAAAACAACAACGTCGTGTTTACCATTCAGACCAACTACCATCTTTTCATCGAATCCTCAGAAATAATTCTCTACACAAAAGATCTAAAACCGTTTAAAAAGATTCCTCTGCCAAAACCCATCCCTTACCAATACACCCTAAAAAAAGAAGAGCTTCCTCCCAACCAAGAAACTCTCCACTTCCAGCTTTCTGTCAAGGACAAGCAGGGGAGGGAGGATAGGACGGGAGTCGGGAGTGTGGTTCTCTTTTAAAGCAGTCAACTGCATTCTAATATCATGCTTGACAAACATCATGTTTGAAGAGCATCATTATAGCTATGAAACATACTTCATTGTTTTGGAACCGCCAAGCTGAGATTCAGTTTATTCAAAGCCGCCTGCGGCGCGGAGGCCTTGGTTACCTGACGGGTCGTCGTCGTATCGGTAAGACGGCGCTTCTGAAGAGGATCTGCAGTCAATGGAATGGGCTATACCATCAAGCCGTAGAGGGGACTCCGGATCAGCAGCTCTTGCATCTGTGTGAGGAGTGGTCTGCAAGGATCCCTATTTTGGGCGAGATTCGCCCGCGGTCTTGGGGTGAATTTTTTAAACTGATTTCAACGCAAAAGCTTCCAAAGTTGATCGTGCTTGATGAGTTTCCGTATTGGACCGCCGCTGACCCTGGATTTGCCAGCCATTTTCAAAAATGGGTGGATCATCATCTGCCGTCCTTGAAGTGTTTGGTTCTGGTCTCGGGCTCATCGCAATCGATGCTGGATTCTCATTTCTTGGGCCGTCAGGCTGCGCTCTTCGGAAGAAGCATCTTTCATTTAAGAATCAAGCCGATGAGTTACCGATGGTTTTGCAAGGCTTTAGGTTTCTCGGCTCAAGATCCTCAATCATTCACGCGCTTTACGATGGTTGGCGGAGTGCCGCATTATTGGAAGCTGATTCATTCTGCGTCGGTGCTCGAACAAGCCGATGAGCTTTATTTTAATTCTTCCGCTATGTTGACCGATGAGCCTTCTTCCTGGCTTCGCGATGAGGGGATTTCCGGCCATCTTTCTAAGGCGGCGCTGGACTTGGTTGGGCGAGGTGTGCGCAAGCCTAGTGAATTGGCATCGCGCTTAGCCGTGCCGCAGGGAAATCTATCAAGACCGCTTTCTGTGCTTCTGGAGCTTGGGTTTATGCGCCGCGAATTGCCGTTCGGAGAGTCCTCGAGATCGACCAAAAAGGTACTGTATAACATCGAAGATCCAGCATTATCTTTTTATTATGGGACTTACTTGCCTCACAGAGCACTATGGGCGACGTATCCAGCGGCGAAGAAAATGCAGATTTTAGAGCTTCATGCGTCCGGGCACTGGGAAAATTTATGCCGGCGATCCTTTGCAGGTTCCAATCGGTATTGGAGCGGTAAATCTGAGATTGACCTAGTCGCGCCCTTGCCTGACCCTAAAGAGGGCTATCTCGTGGGAGAATGCAAATGGGCCTGGGTGGATAAGAAAGTAGAATCAAGGCTTTTGGAGGACTTAAAAACTCGATTTGAGCCCACTGAGCTTGGACAAACGCTCAAGAAAAAATACCCCATTACCTATCGGATTTTTTCAAAAAAAGATCTTTCGACCACCGCTAACCTGGAGAAGTCGTGACGGCTGGTGGATAGAATAAAATAAGCCTATGTCGAAATCCGCTTCTTCCAACGAAAACCCTGTCCATTCCAACCGTCTGGCGCGCGAGAAAAGCCCTTATCTACTACAGCACGCCCACAATCCTGTGGATTGGTATCCCTGGTCGGCGGAGGCTTTTGAGAAGGCGACGCGGGAAAATAAGCCGGTTTTTCTTTCAATTGGGTATTCGACTTGCCACTGGTGCCATGTCATGGAGAGAGAATCGTTTGAAGACGCCCAGAGCGCTCAAATTTTGAATGAAAATTTTATCGCGATCAAGGTGGACCGCGAAGAGCGGCCGGATATTGACAGTGTTTACATGAGTTATGTGACCACAACGACTGGAAGCGGGGGCTGGCCGATGTCGGTGTTTTTGACACCAGACAAAAAACCCTTTTACGGGGGCACTTATTTTCCGCCCCAGGACCGCTACGGGATGCCGGGGTTTAAGACTTTGCTTTTATCGATCGCCGATGCGTGGAAGAATAGAAAAGACGAAATTATCCATTCGGCGGACTCGGCAACAACTTTTTTAAATAAACCGACAGAGACCAAAGAGAAACCCTTGCTGGATGCGGCGGTATTAGACAAGGCTTTCGCGTACTATGAGTCCTCTTTTGACTCTGAGCGAGGCGGTTTTGGCGGGGCACCGAAGTTTCCACGCAGCCACGCGCTTTCTTTTCTTTTGCGCTACTGGAAAAGGACAGGATCTGAGAAGTCGCTTGAGATGGTCAAAGCTACGCTGGATGCCATGAAAGACGGCGGAATCTACGATCAGTTGGGCGGCGGGTTTCATCGTTATTCGACGGATAATGCGTGGCGTATCCCTCATTTTGAAAAAATGCTTTACGATCAAGCGCTTTTGGCTAAAACGTACGCCGAAGCTTATCAAGCCACTCAAAATCCGGAGTATGCAAGCACTACCCGTGAAACCCTCGATTATGTTTTAGAGGGCATGACGTCGCCGGAAGGGGGTTTTTATTCGGCCGAAGACGCCGATAGCCAGGATTTAGAAAATCCGAAAGAAAAAAAAGAAGGCGCATTTTTTCTATGGAAAAAAGACGAGATTGAAAAACTTCTGGAACCCAAAGCCGCTGAGATTTTCATTTCTTTTTATGGCGTGACCGCGTCTGGCAACGCGCTTTCGGACCCGCACCACGAATTTGTCGATAAAAACGTGTTGTATCGCGCCGGAAATATAGTAGCGGCGCCGTCTTTTAAAATGAGCCCGGCTGAAGTGACGAAATCTTTGGAAGCGTCGCGCAAAATTCTTTTAAATACGCGGGGCGCCCGCCCACATCCTTATAAGGACGACAAAATTCTCGCCGATTGGAATGGGCTCATGATTGAGAGCTTCGCGAAGGCTTCTGTTGTCTTGAGTGAACCACGTTACGCCCAGGCCGCAATCCGAGCCGCTGAATTTATTTCGGGGACCCTAAAAGACACTCAAGGGCGTCTTTTGCACCGTTTTCGCGATGGCGAAGCCAATATCAGAGCCTCTTTAAACGACTACGCTTTTATGACCGCGGCTTACGTGGTGCTGTATGAAGCCGTGGGTGATAAAAAGTGGCTGGAAAGTGCCCGTCAAACAGCTTCTGAAATGATCAAGCTTTTTCAAGATGAAGAGCGCGGCGGTTTTTATTTGACGGCGCATGATGCAGAAGCATTGATTACCAGGCCCAAAGAAGTGTATGATGGAGCCGTTCCTTCCGGAAATTCGGTTGCCGCCTGTGCTCTCTTGGCTTTGGAGCGAGCAACAGGGGAAACTTCGTGGCGGAAGGTTGCGGAGAAAATTTTAGATACTTTTAGTACCGAGATTTCCCAAACGCCTGCAAATTTTACGCAGATGCTCGCGGCGCTGGACGAGGCGATGGGTCCGCCTTCTATTTGCCGCGATGAAACGTGCTCAATTTAATCCAATAGGAGAAAGAATGACACTCGCAATGAAAACAGAAAACTCGATGCGGCAGGCGCTTAAAATTGGACAAAGTTTTTGGTATGACGGGCTTATTTCGACGGCGGAATTTCGTCGGATGATCGAAGAAGATGGTTTGCGTGGAGCCACGACCAATCCGGCTATTTTTGAGAAAGCGCTGGCCGGTCAAGAATACGACAGCCACATTCAGGAGCTAGCCAAAACGCAGAACGACGAGGAAATTTTTAAAACATTGGCCATTCGTGCGGTGCAGGAGGTGGCTACTGTTTTTTTGCCGGTTTATCAGGAGACGCGGGGACTGGATGGGTACGTCTCCTTAGAAGTCAGTCCGCTATTAGCTTATGACACGGCGGCTACCCTTCGCGAGGCGCGCGAATTATGGCGTTTGGTAAACCGCTCGAATGTCATGATTAAAATACCCGCGACCCGTGAGGGTTTGCCCGCGATTGAAGCGGCGCTAGCGGATGGAATCAATGTCAATGTGACTCTTATTTTTTCCGTGGAGCGTTACCGCGAGGTCATGGATGCTTATATTCAGGGCCTGCAGAAGCGCGCGGGGTTTGACTGGCAGGTTTCTGAGATTGCATCGGTGGCTAGTTTTTTTGTCAGCCGCGTCGACTCAGCGGTCGATAAAATTTTGGAAAATAAGATTGCGGCCAGCCAAAATACCGCCGAAAAAGAAACATTGAAAGCGCTTTTGGGCAAGGCAGCGATCGCTAATTCCAAGGTGGCTTATGAAGAATTTAAAAGAGTGTTTAGCGGAGCGCGTTTTCAGAAGCTTCAGTCCAAGGGAGCTATTCTCCAGCGCCCGCTGTGGGCCAGCACCGGAACCAAAAATGCCAATTACAGCGATGTGTTGTATGTCGAAAGCTTGATTGGCCCAGACACGGTGAACACGATGCCGCCAGCAACTCTGGAGGCCTTTTTGGACCACGGTATTTCTGCATCGACGATCGAGTCCGAAATGGCGGATGCCCATGCGGCTTTGAAAAATTTAGCCGCTGTTGGAATTGATCTTTCCAGTGTCACCCAAGACCTTGAAAAAGCCGGGGTCGAGATTTTTTGTGAGGCTTATCGTAAAATCATTCAAAGAATCGGAGCAAAGAAATAAAATGATTACTACCACTTCTTATCGTTTTTTGTCAGGCTCCTTCGAGGCATCTATTACTGAGTGGATTCAAAAAGCGGAAAAGCAGTCAATGGTCAAGCGTTTGTGGGGTAAGGACGCGTCTCTTTGGAAAAAAACTCCTAAAGAGCAAGCCGAAATCGTCGCTCGTCTGGGATGGCTGACTGCGGCGCATCTGATGAAAGACCGCGCGGTGAGTCTAAAAGCCTTTGCGGATGAAATCAGAGCGGAGGGTGTGACGCATGTGGTGCTTTTGGGGATGGGCGGTTCTAGTCTTGCGCCCGAAGTATTTCAGTCTGTTTGCGGCAACAAGACAGGTTATCCTGAGCTTTTGGTGCTGGATAGCACGGATCCTCTTAAAGTGCGCGCTATTCAAGAAAAGATTGATTTACAAAAAAGCATTTTTATTGTCTCAAGCAAATCCGGCGGCACGATCGAGCTGCTTTCGTTTTCTAAATTTTTCTTTGAACAAGTGAAAGCATTAGAAGGTGACAAGGCAGGGCAGCGATTTATTGCCATCACGGATCCTGGGACGCCGCTTGAAAAAATGGCCAAAGAAAATCATTTTCGGCGGGTATTTTTGGCGCCAGAGGATGTGGGCGGCCGTTTTTCAGCGCTGACTTATTTTGGCTTGGTCCCTGCGGCGTTGATTGGGACGGACATTGATAAAATGTTGCGCGGTGCCGAAAAAATGATGGACGATTCGTCGCTGGCTGTTTCCTACCAGGACAATTCTTCTCTGGCGCTGGGCATTGCGATGGCCGTGCTAGCCGAAGAGGGTCGCGACAAACTAACCTTGGTAACACCGGAAAATCTAGAATCTTTCGGGGATTGGGCGGAGCAATTGGTAGCGGAGAGCACCGGCAAAGAGGACTCGGGTATCATTCCTATCGTTGGTGAGAAGCTCCAAGCACCCGAAGCTTATGGACAGGATCGCTTCTTTGTGGCGCTTGCTCCACGAAATATGAAAAATAGTGAGGAGTTTGAGGCAAAGCTTGAGGCTCTTGCGCAGGCTGGGCACCCCGTGATGATTCTTACCATGAGGGATGCTTATGATTTGGGCGCAGAATTTTTCCGCTGGGAATACGCAACCGCCGTGGCGTGCAGTCTTTTAAAAATTAATGCGTTTGACCAACCGGATGTGCAGGCGGCCAATGACAGCGCAAAATCGATTTTAAAAAGCTTTGAGCAGACGGGGACTATTCCAGTCCAACAAACGGAAAGGACGCTTGAAAATTTTTGGGAGAATGCGGAATCGGGCAACTATGTAGCGATCTTAGCTTTTTTACCCGACAGCGCGACGATTAAAGAGCGTCTTACGGAATTGGCGGATAAAATTCGCAAACAGACCAAATTGGCGGTCACGCTCGGTTTTGGCCCCCGCTATCTTCACTCAACCGGTCAGCTTCACAAGGGCGGCGCCAATAAGGGTATTTTTATCCTGATCACCGCGGATCATAGCGAGGACCTTGCGGTGCCCGGGGAGAAGTATAGCTTTGGGCAGCTTGAGCTTGCTCAGGCGATGGGCGAATTTACAGCGCTAGAAACAAAAGGCCGGTGGTTGGTTCATTTAAGAGCTCAAAGCGCTGATGAAAAGGCCCTGAATGAAGTATGCGAAAAAATTGAAGCGGCGATAGGCACGCCTCAGCTATCCTAAATCAATGAAATTTATACCGACCGGGATCGACGGGGTTTTCCTCATCGAGCTTGCGTCTTTTCAAGATAAGCGCGGATTTTTTTTGGAAAGCTACAAGAAGGACGAGTTTTCTAAAAATGGAATCCGCGACGAATTTGTGCAGGACAACCATAGCCGCTCCAATCGTGGCGTTTTGCGGGGTCTTCATTACCAGACCGCGCCGTACAGCCAGGCAAAATTGGTGCGTGTCATCCGCGGAAGTGCGTTTGACGTGGTTGTGGATATTCGCAAGGGTTCCAAAACATTCGGCCGCTATTTTAGTGAGACTTTAACGGCTGAAAATAAAAAAATGATTTATGTTCCGTCAGGACTGGCGCATGGTTTTTTGTCGCTGGAAGACGGCACTGAGTTTTTGTATAAAGTTTCTCAACCTTATTCACCGGCCCACGAACGCGGCATTCTCTGGAGCGACCCCGAGATTTGCGTTCCGTGGCCCAGACTGGACACCGACTATGCATTTTCTGAAAAAGATAAAAAATTTCCTCTCCTCAAAGACATCACCGAAAGCTAATTCTAAATCATCACTACAATATATTAATACGCCTGAGCTTTTGGCCCAGGCGTGTCGCGTGATTTCGGCTTGCCCATGGGCGGCGGTAGATACCGAAGGCGATAGCCTCCATCACTACAACGAGAAAATGTGTCTTTTGCAGGTGAGTGTCAAAGGCGGCGATTTTGTGATTGACCCGCTGGTGCCTCTAGATTTAAAAGAAATGGCAAGAATCATTAGCACTAAATTTGTCCTATTTCACGGCGCTGATTTTGACGTGCGTATTTTCAAAAAAGCAACGGGAGTGTTTGAGCCGCAGAGGATGTTTGATACGATGTTGGCGGCCCAAATCTTGGGTTATGAGCGTTTTGGGTTGGCTGATTTGACAGAAAAAATTTGCGGTATTCGCCTCTCAAAGACGGCTCAAAAAGCGGACTGGTCCCGTCGCCCGTTGACGCCAGAGCTTTTGGAATATGCCTCCGGGGATACCCGTTATTTGGAGCGGATTTATCTGCAGATGAAAAAAGAGCTTCAAAAACTCGGCCGTCTGGCGTGGCACGAACAAACCTGCGCACGGCTCCTTAAAAATCTAAATGAGGCCTCCAGTGAACCCAAAGAGGACCCGCTTCGTTGGCAGCTTCGCGGTTCTAAGGACCTTTCACCACGCGCGCTGACCTATTTGCAGGGATTGTGGCAGTGGCGCGAGTCCGAAGCCAAGCGCTTGGACCGCCCTAGTTTTAAGGTGCTTAACACCGATTATCTTTTGGCGATGGCCCGCTGGGCGGATGAGTTTCGCGGGCAGGATATTACCGAATGGAAAGAAGCTCCGCGCCATTTGCACCGGCAATACCGGGAGCAAATCAATTTGATTTTAAAAAATGCCGACTTGTTGCCGGAAGCTATTTTTACAGCGCCCGACAAGGCGGGGAAGGCACGCCGTTTACGCAGCTCCGAAGAGGACCGTTTTGGCCGGCTTAAAGAGCAAAGGCTTGAACTTTCTAAGGAGCTTCGCATCCAACCCAGCGTCATCTTAACGAACGCGCTATTAGAAGCCGTTGTCCGCGAGTCTCCGCGCGATCTCGAGGGGTTGAAAGCGATTGACGGGATCATGCCCTGGCAGGCGGAGGTGATAGCCCCGCGTTTTTTAAAAATTATTCAACCCAAGACTGCTAAGGTATAATACCAATCCATGTCCGATTTAAATCTAAAACACATCGCCCGCCTGGCACGCCTTCATTTCAAAGAAGATGAGCTTAAAGTATTTGAAGCTCAAGTGGCCGGTATTTTGAAGTTGGTGGATGAGCTAAAAGAAGTCAATGTCGATGGCGTTGAGCCGACGAGTCATCCTTTGGACATCAAGAATGTTTTCCGCGAAGATGAAGTCAAGCCGTCACTGCCCATTGAGGAATTTTTAAAACAATCTCCGCGTTCTCGCGGACGTTTTTTTGAAGTCCCTAAGGTTATCGAGGATAAATAGAGGCTTATGAATTTTGCCGAAAAAACTATCAACGCATTAGCTGACCTTTATCAAAAAAATTCCTGCACGCAAAAAGAGGTGCTTGAGTCTCTGGCGACAGCGGTGAAATCTAAAGATCGTGATTCCCGTCAAATTCACGCCTATATCGCGCCCGAGACGGCCCAACCGCGTCACCGCAAAGCAGATAAATCGTCAAAGCTATGGGGGATTCCTATCGCGGTGAAGGACAATATTTGTGTGGAGCGCGAGGAAATTACCTGCGCTTCCAAAATTTTGAAAGGTTTTATCTCGCCGTACAACGCGACGGTGATTGATAAACTTTTAGATGCCGGTGCTGTCATTTATGGTCGTACCAATATGGATGAGTTTGCGTTCGGGTCCAGCTGCGAAACATCCACCTATGGACCAACCAGAAACCCGCGTGACCCTGAGTGCGTGCCTGGAGGCTCTAGTGGAGGTTCCGCGGCGAGCGTGGCAGATCACACGGCCGTTGCCTCTTTAGGATCGGACACGGGCGGCTCGATTCGTCAGCCCGCCGCTTTCTGCGGAGTGGTCGGCATGAAACCCACTTATGGGCGCGTGTCGCGCTATGGGTTGATTGCTTTTGCCTCAAGCTTGGACCAGATTGGCCCGATTACCAAAGATGTGAGGGATTCGGCATCCCTATTAAGTGTCATTGCCGGTTATGATCCCAAAGATTCAACTTCTGCCGATATTCCGGTGCCGGATTACACGGCGCTTTTAGGTAAAAGTATCAAAGGGTTCAAAATTGGCATCCCAAAAGAGTATGTTGAAGGGATAGACAACCCCGAGTTGCGCAAGAAGCTCGTCGAGGAGCCCAAGAAAATTTTTGAAAGCCTCGGGGCATCCGTTGAAACCGTGAGTTTGCCGCACACAAGATATGCGGTGAGCGTTTATTATATTGTTGCTCCCTCCGAGGCCAGCTCCAATCTTGAGCGTTTTGATGGGGTGCGTTTTGGCTATCGCGAGGCTGGCGCTTCCACGCTTCTGGATCTTTATGAAAAATCTCGCGGCACAGGCTTCGGCGCTGAAGCCAAACGGCGCATTATTTTGGGCACCTATAGTCTTTCTAGCGGCTATTATGACGCGTATTATTTAAAAGCGATGAAGGTCCGCACTAAAATCAAACAGGATTTTGACCAGGCGTTCAAAAAAGTGGATCTATTGCTGACACCCACAGCCCCTGGCGGCGCATTCAAATTGGGCGAAAAATCTAAAAATCCACTGGAGATGTACCTCTCGGATATTTATACGATTTCTGCCAATCTTGCCGGTGTGCCGGCGCTTTCGATTCCCGGGGGCCTAATCGGCGAAAAAAAAATGCCGCTGGGACTTCAATTAGTGGGGAAGCCTTTTGACGAAGCGACCCTTTATCAAGCGGCCTATGCATTTGAGCAAGCGACCGATTTTCATCGGCAGTTGGGGAATGTAAAGTGAGCGCCCAGGTGATCGTCACAATAGGCCTTGAGACTCATGTGCAGCTAAAATCGCGCACAAAAATATTTTGTTCCTGTGCTGCGGAATTTGGAAGCACCCCGAATAGTAATGTGTGTCCGGTATGTTTAGGACTCCCTGGGTCTTTGCCGGTACTAAATCGAAAAGTATTCTCTTTGGGCCTGCGCGCGGTTTTGGCTTTGGGGGGAACCCCGTCTGAAGTCATCAAATTTGACCGGAAAAATTATTTTTACCCCGATCTTCCCAAAGGTTATCAAATTTCTCAGTTTGATCATCCATTGGGTCGCGGAGGCTTTGTTGAAATTGATACACCAACTGGTGTCAAACAAGTGGTTTTGAATCGCCTTCATCTTGAAGAGGATGCCGGAAAGCTGATTCACGACAATTCTCCCACGGAAAGCCATGTCGATTTAAACCGCGCTGGTACGCCCTTGGCTGAGATTGTCACGGAACCTTGTCTGGACAGCTCCGAGGAAGCCTATGAATATCTGACAAACCTCAAAGCCATCTTAAAAACAGCCGGCGTGTCGGACTGCGATATGGAAAAGGGCCATTTGCGCTGCGACGCCAACGTATCTATCCGAAAAAATGCGGCGGATCCCTTAGGGAAACGCGTCGAAATTAAAAATTTGAATTCATTTAAAGCCGTCAAGGCAGCCATTGAGTATGAAGTAAAGCGTCAAGCCGAGGCGCTAGAAAAGGGCGAAGTAATGGTGCAAGAAACACGCCTTTGGGACGATACGCGCCAAAAGACTTTTACCATGCGGTCCAAAGAGGACGCTCATGACTATCGCTATTTCCCGGAGCCGGATTTAGTTCCATTTCATTTAGAAGTAAGTGAAATCGAAGAAGCAAGGAAATCGTTGCCGACCTTGCCAAGAGCAAGGAAAGAAAATTTAATGGCAAAATATAATCTTTCTGAATATGACGCTAGGCTTATTTGCGCCGATCAAGAAATCGAGAATTTTTTTGAAGATTGTGTGAAAATTTATAACGATGTCAAGACAATCGCTATTTGGATAAAAGGCTCAGTTTTTGCTTATCGTGCTGAAAATTCCGATGAATTTAAAAAATTTGGATTATCTAGACTCAAACCACAACTTCTCGTTCAGTTGATAGGACTTGTCGACGCGGGGACTTTAAGTTTGCAAGTTGCAAAGGAAAAAGTTTTCCCGGAGATCGTGAGAGGATTTTCACCAGCACAGGTTGTTAAAGAAAAAGGTCTGACACAAGTCTCCGACACCGGCGCTTTGGAGGGGTGGATCGTGGAAGTGATTGCGGCCAACCCCAAAGTGGTCGAGGATTTTAAATCCGGAAAAGAATCGGCGGTGATGTTTCTTGTCGGGCAGGTGATGAAAAAAAGTCAGGGAAAAGCCAATCCGGGCATGCTGGGTGAACTTATCAAAAAAAAATTAAAAGAAATTTGAAAATACTCCGCAACGTCACCAACAACGTCATTCCCGAATGTTTTAATCGGGAATCAAACCGATACATGATCCCCGATAAAAAATTTCGGGGATGACATTCTTATGAAATATTTCAAAATCGGTTTTTCCGTATTCTTCATACTCCTCATCAGTTTTTTTGTCGTCAAGTCCTGCGTTCACCCCAAAAGAACAATCACCAACCAAGAGACTGCTTCCACAGTCCCTTTTTTCTCAAAACTGATGCCGCCGCAAAAACACATCGTGATCGCGCCGCGGGTGATTTCTGGGGACAAGGAAAAGAATCTTGTGTCTTCGACGCAAGGGCCGCACGTGGCGATTATTCTGGATGACTGGGGGAAAAATTACTCGGTTTTAAAAAATGCCATTGAGATTCACCGGCCTCTGACGCTGGCGGTGCTTCCCAATCTTATTCATAGCCGCCGAATTGCCGAGGAGGCACATCAAAATGGGTTGGGTGTTATGCTGCACTTACCGATGGAGCCGTTCAACAAGAAAGCTCCCTTAGAGCCCCGAACAATCAAGACTTCAATGACCGACAGCCAAATCAAGCAGATCGTCGACAATGCTGTTGCGGCCATTCCGCACGTCCAAGGCGTTAATAACCACATGGGATCGGCTGTGACCAGTGACGCGCGGGTGATGAAGCTTATTTTGGAACGGCTTAAATCAAAAAATCTTTTTTTTGTCGATAGCCATGTCGTGGCAAAAACTCAAGGAAGTTGGGCTGCCCTCCAGACTGGCATTCGCTTTGCGGAGCGTGATGTTTTTATCGATAATGAAAATGAGCTGGGCGCGATTAAGCGGCAGCTGGAAAAGGCAAAGCAAATGGCACTGGCTAGCGGCGAAGCGATTGTCATTGGTCATGACCGTAAACTGACTCTGGAGGCCATCAAAGAGATGCTCCCTGAGTTTGACCGCGCCGGAGTGCGCCTGGTGCTGGCCCGGGATGTTGTTAAATCTTCTTAAATGATTACTCTGGGGATTGAGACCTCTTGTGATGAAACTTCTGTGGCACTTGTCCAAGGTGGACGTAAAATTCTTTCTAATATTGTCTATTCAAGCTTACTGGAGCACCGTCCTTACGGAGGGGTGATTCCTGAGATTGCTTCGAGGTCTCACCTAGAAACCGTTTTACCCTGTCTTCAAGAAGCCCTCAAAAAAGCAAATCGGACGATGGGGGACATTGACCTGGTAGCCGTGACTCAAGGGCCTGGGCTCTTAGGTTCACTTTTAGTGGGGATAACAGCTGCCAAAACACTTTCGCTGGCTTTGGGAAAACCGCTAGTGGGAGTGGATCATGTGATGGCGCATCTCTATTCTGGTTTTCTCATGGAACAAAAATTGGCATTTCCGCTATTGGGGCTGGTCGTCTCGGGGGGCCACACGATGCTGGTTTCTATGGAAAGCGCACGCCGCTATCAAGTCCTAGGAACGACGTTGGACGATGCGGCCGGAGAAGCGTTTGATAAGGTTGCAAAAATACTGGGGTTGGGGTATCCTGGGGGTCCAGAGATTGATCGTCTTGCCAAAGGCCAAGACGCGAAGCGTTTTTTCTTCACCCGGCCGTATTTATCCCATGAATCGTTGGATTTTAGTTTTAGCGGTATCAAAACAGCTGTTTTCTACACGGTCCAAAGGAATTTCAGCCAGACAAATGCCGGCTTGCCTGGGGCAGGAAATAAAAAGATGACCCTTAAGGATAAAAAAGCGATTGCCGCGGGTTTTCAGGAAGCGGTTTGCGAAGTACTGGTGAAGAAAAGTCTCAAAGCGGCAAAAATTCACGCTGCCAAGACGCTGGTTGTCGGCGGCGGAGTCAGCGCCAACAGCCGTCTTAAGCAGCTTTTTTCTACGGCTTCCAAAAAAGAAGGTGTGCGCGTGATATTTCCCTCCCTGGCCTTAAGCCAGGACAACGCGGCCATGATCGCGGCTTTAGGGACGGCGTTGTACCGTGAGGGTCGGCGGGATTCGCTGGATATGGAAGCTTACCCGGAGTTTATAAAATCATAATGGAAATTAAAAAAGAAGAATACAAAGAATACTTAAGCGAGGATTACCTCGGGATCCACGAGGCGGCGGCCCTTCTAGAAATTAGTGAAGAAGAGCTTTGGGCGCTAATCAAGCGCCACGAAATTCCCACGCACAACGTTGCTGGCGCCTTCACGCGTTTAAAGCGCGAAGAAATGGAAGTGATTAAGAACAAATGGAGAATTGAGCGCGAGCTTTTCCCCGCACCTGAAAAATATTTTCCCCATCACGCAACGGTACGAAAAGCGACGCTCTGGGAAAAAGCCGCTGATTTCTGGTACTTTAATGATTTTTATATTTTATGTTCAATTTTGATAGCCGCTTTGCTTTATTTTATTTTAGCCTCTTAAACAAGGATCGTCCTCCTACCTCATGAAATTTATTCTGCTTGATGGAAATTCATTTTGCTACCGCGCTTTTTATGCGGTGCGGGATTTACGGACCGCCAAAAATGAGCCGACCAACGCCGTTTTTGGGTTTATCACCATGCTGGATAAGGTGATCAAGGACGTCGATCCGGACGGGGTGGCGGTGACATTTGATATGCGAGGGCCCACGTTTCGACACAAAAAATACGAGGATTACAAAATTCAGCGTCCTCCCATGCCCGAGGATCTCGCCGCTCAGATTCCTGTCATCAAAGAAGTGATTGAAGCCATGAATATCCCTATTTTTCAAATGGAAGGCTATGAAGCCGATGACATTCTTGCGACACTTGCCAAAAAACTCGAAAAGGCGGGGCATGAGACTTACTTGGTAACCGGCGATAAGGATATGCTGCAGCTAGTGACCAAAAAAATTAAGGTGCTCAATCCCCAAAAAGATAATTTTATCTACGACGAAGCGGCGGTCAAACAGCGTTTCGGGGTGGGCCCTAACCGTGTGGTTGAGATCATGGCGCTCATGGGAGATGCCTCAGACAATATTCCCGGAGTGCCTGGTATTGGGGATAAGACGGCGTCGAAGTTGATTGTGGAATACGGCACGTTGGAAAATGTGTTAAAAAATATTTCAAATATCAAGGGCGATAAGTTAAAAGAAAACCTCCAGACTTATAAAGAGCAAGCGCACCTTTCGAGGGAATTGGCGACGATTGTGGATGACGTGCCGGTCTTATGGGATATTGAAAAATTAAAACGTCCTCAGCCCAATGTAAAAAAACTGACTGAGCTTTACCGCCGCCTAGAATTCCGTCTTTTTTTGAAAAATCTTGGCGCCGAAGAAATCAAACACGCCGACGATACGAATCTGCGGTACCACCTTATCGAAAAAAAGAAAGATTTTGAGGAGCTTAAGAAAAAACTAGCCAAAGAAAAGCGCTGGGCGTTTGATTTTGAGACCACCGGTGTGGACCCTCTGACGGCAGAGCCGGTAGGGATTTCATTTTCTTTTCGAGACAAGGAAGCCTGGTATGTCGCCTTCTCTCATGGTAAGGGCGACCTTTTTTCAGAGCTGGATACCAACAAACCCGGCGCGTCGCATAAGAGCGAAATCAGCGCCAAGGAGGCTCTTTTATCCTTACAAGATTTCTTTGAAAATCCAAAGATTCAAAAAGTCGGCCAGAACATCAAATATGAAGCGATGATACTAAAGAATTTTGGCATTGAGCTTCAAGGGATTTATTTTGACACCATGGTGGCTTCCTACTGTTTGAACCCAGGAAAACCCAATCACAACCTGGACGATATTGCGATGGAGCACCTAAGCGCGCGTATCACCTCGATTAAGGAGCTCATCGGTACCGGCCGCAATCAAATATCCATGGCGGAGGTAGAAATTGACAAGCTTTTCCGTTACGGCTGCCAGGACTCCGATGTGACGCGGCGCCTTTCTGTTATTTTGGAAGAAAAGCTTCTTGAGCACGATGTCTTGGAATTATTTGAGAAAATTGAAATGCCGCTGGTGCATGTACTGGCGGATATGGAATACAAAGGGATTGCCATTGACGCAAAACTGCTGGGTGAATTTTCTCGCGAGATGGAAAAGTCTCTGGCGGCGCTGACCAAAGACATTCATCGGCTGGCGGGCGGGGAATTTAACATCAATTCACCCAAACAGTTGGGAGAAATATTGTTTGAAAAATTAGCCCTGCCTGTGGTAAAAAAGACAAAGACGGGGGCATCAACGGATGTCGACGTTTTGCAGGAGCTCTCCGAAGTTCATCCTCTTCCCAAGGAAATTTTAAAATTTAGAGAGCTTTCAAAACTGAAGTCGACTTATGTGGATGCGCTACCGCTTCTGGCCAATCCCAGAGATCACCGGGTGCATACGTCCTATAACCAGACCGTGACGTCGACAGGGCGATTATCATCTAGTGATCCGAATCTCCAAAATATCCCTATACGAACTGAGGAAGGGCGTAAAATCCGGCGCGCGTTTGTTGCCGACGGCAAAGACAAAATACTAGTCTCAGCCGATTATTCGCAGATCGAATTACGCGTTTTGGCGCATCTTTCACAGGATGGGAATCTGATCAAGGCATTTAGAGAAGGCGCTGATATCCATCGCTACACCGCGGGATTGATTTACAACACTCCCATGAAGGACGTGACGGATTCAATGCGCAGCTCGGCCAAGACGGTGAATTTTGGGATTTTGTATGGCATGGGTGCTTTTAGTTTGGCTAAGAATCTAGGGATCACCAATGATTCGGCCAAAGATTTTATCAAAGCTTACTTTGAGCGTTATCCGAAAGTGAAAGTTTATTTGGATGGCACGCTGGAAAAGGCCCGCAAAGATGGTTTTGTTTCAACCTATTTTAAGCGCAGGCGCTACATTCCTGAGATTTTATCTCATGATGTGAGGATGAAAAGTTTTGCGGAGCGGACCGCCATTAATATGCCGATCCAGGGGACGGCTAGCGATATTATCAAAATTGCGATGCGTGAAATAGCTTCCCGCACTGAAAAAGAAAAATATGAAGCGCGGATGATTTTGCAGGTGCACGACGAATTGGTATTTGAAGTCCCCAAAAAAGAACTTAAAGAGCTTGTTTTCATGGTTAAAAAAGAAATGCAGGGTGCCGTTTCCTTTGATGTGCCAATGAGCGTCTCGGTAAAGGCCGGGCCCAATTGGCTGGATATGGAGAGCGTCGATTAAAGTTCTCTTTTGTTCGGGCGAAGTGGCTCCGTTTGCAAAAACAGGAGGCCTGGCGGATGTCGCAGGGTCACTGCCTCTGGCTTTGGGCAGGCTCGGGATCGAAGTGATGGTCCTAATGCCCAAATACCGCGGCATTGAGTTTTCAGAAAAAAGATTAAGCGACCATGTTCAGGTGCATTTTATTGAACACGAACCTTTTTTCAACCGCTCAGGATTGTACGGCCATCAAGACAGTGATTATGCCGATAATTTGGACCGTTTTTCCTATTTTTCGCGAGAGTGCCTGACAGCCGCTAAGCGGTTGGGATTTAAACCGGATGTGGCCCATGCGCACGACTGGCACGCGTCCCTAATTCCGGTGCTCTTAAAAACAGAATTCTTGGCAGATGATTTTTTTAAACAGACGAAATCACTTTTAACGATTCACAATCTGGCGTATCAAGGTGTTTTTGCGGCGTCGGAATATAAAAAAATAGGTCTTTCTCAAGAGCTTTTTTCCGTAGCGGGTTTTGAATTTTATGGGATGGTGAACCTGCTAAAAGCCGGCCTATTGTTTGCCGACCGCCTCAACACGGTGAGCCCCGCTTATGCTAAAGAGATTCAGACGGTAGAATTTGGGTGCGGGCTTGAAGGCGTTTTGCGGCAAAGAAAAAATAAACTTTCGGGTATTTTGAACGGAATCGATACCCAGGCCTGGAACCCGGCAACCGATACGAAGCTGAGCGCCGGTTATTCGGCAGAATCTCTGGCGGGAAAAAAAATCTGTAAAGCGTCCTTGCAAAAAAAGTACGGTTTGGAGGTGAATCCTCAAATTCCCCTTTTGGCTGTGGTATCCCGTTTAGCGCATCAAAAGGGCTTGGATTTAATCGCGCAAGCGTTACCGGACTTGATTTCTAGCCCTTTACAGCTGGTGATTTTGGGGGATGGGGACGCGGACTATCGCCGCTTGTTTGAGCGTCTGGGACGAGACTACCCGGCCCAAGTGAAGGTGTCGTTGGGTTTTCAGGTGATGGCGGCGCATGAGATCTACGCAGGGGCGGATCTATTTTTAATGCCCTCGCAGTTTGAGCCCTGTGGGCTGGGCCAACTGATCAGCATGCGCTATGGCACGATTCCGGTGGTGCGCGCGACGGGCGGCCTAAAAGACACCGTCATCGATGCGGACCAAGACCCTAAAAAGGGAAACGGTTTTTCATTTGATCTTTTTGATTCTAAGAGTTTTCTGTCTGCTGTCAACCGGGCCATGAAAGCGTACCGGGACCAGGAGCGCTGGAATTTGCTCATGACGTGCGCGATGAAGTGTAATTTTTCTTGGGATGAGAGCGCTAAAAAGTATGAACAATTGTATCGGGAGGCCGTTTAATTGATCGTCGTGGGAATCACAGGTAATTTTAGTTCTGGCAAGAGTGCGGTGACCGGTATATTTAAAAAATTGGGCGCCAAGGTATTTGACGCCGACTTAGCAGCGAAGCAGGTCGTCCGCAAGGGGACCGGGCTTCACCGAGCAATCATTCAAATTTTTGGTCAGCAGTATCTGGACAAAACCGGTGAGATCGATCGTAAGAAACTGGCAAAGCGTGTTTTTTCAAATCCGAAGGACTTAAGAAAGCTCAATATCCTGATTCACCCCGAAGTTATTTTCGAAGCGATGAAAATGAAAAAAAAACTTCAGAGCAAGAAAGGCATCTTAGTATTTGATGTGCCCCTTTTGTACGAGACAAAGATGGAGCGTCTTGCCAATAAGGTGATTGTGGTGAATGCCTCCCAAGGAACCATGATTTCTCGTGCGGCCAAAAAAGGGGTGGGTCCAGCGCTTTCCAAAAAAATTCTTGCCACACAATGGCCGCCTGAAAAAAAAGCAAACCGGGCTGATTTTGTTATCGAGAACAACGGTAATTTGAAGGATTTAGACCAACGAGCCCGTCAGATTTTTAAACAGATTCAAGAGGAGGCCGCCGCGGATAATCTTTTAAAAAAGAAATTAACTTAAGCCACTAAATTTAAAAACTAAAGCAATTTTAACAGGAGGAAATACCCAACAATGGAAATAGATTCAGCCAATTTAAAAAAGATGAAGATGGCAGAGCTCGCTGATTTAGCACAGCAGCTTAAAGTAGTAGACTTTAGCGCGCTGAAAAAACAGGATTTAATTTTTAAAATCCTGCAGGCGCAGCCTGAGAAAGACGGCAACATGATGGGGGAGGGAGTTTTGGAAATCCTTCAGGACGGTTTTGGATTTTTACGTTCCCCCAACTACAATTACTTGCCTTGCCCAGATGATATTTATGTCTCACCGTCGCAAATTCGCAAGTTTAATCTAAGGACTGGCGATACTGTTGCAGGACAAATTCGTCCGCCAAAAGAGGGTGAGCGGTATTTTGCGATGCTGATGGTAGAAAAAGTCAATATGGAATTGCCGCAGAACATCAAAGATAAGATTTTGTTTGATGACTTGACACCGCTCTATCCGAGAGAAAAGTGGAATATGGAACTGGCTCCCACGGAAGTTTCCACCCGCATTCTGGATCTTTTGGCCCCCATCGGCAAAGGTCAGCGCGGTTTGATTGTGGCGCCGCCCTACAGCGGAAAAACGGTCCTTTTGCAGAAGGTGGCCAATGCCATCACGACTAATCACCCGGAAGCGGTGTTGATTGTGCTTTTGATCGATGAGCGTCCCGAAGAGGTCACGGACATGCAGCGCAATGTCAAAGGCGAAGTGGTTAGCTCTACTTTTGATGAGCCAGCGGAGCGTCATGTGCAGGTGGCTGAAATGGTGATTGAAAAAGCCAAGCGTTTGGTGGAATGCAAGAAGGACGTTGTGATTCTTCTGGATAGCATTACACGCCTTGCCCGCGCTTACAACACAACGGTTCCGCACTCCGGTAAGATTCTTACCGGCGGCGTGGACTCCAACGCACTTCATAAGCCTAAACGCTTTTTTGGCGCCGCGCGTGCTTTGGAAGAGGGGGGCAGTCTTACGATCATCGCTACCGCCCTGGTCGATACGGGAAGCCGTATGGATGAGGTCATTTTTGAAGAGTTTAAAGGGACCGGCAATATGGAAGTACAGCTGGATCGCAATCTATTTCAGCGGCGCATCTATCCGGCCATCGACATCAAGCGCTCCAACACACGTCGTGAAGAGCTTTTGGTGGCCAGTGAAGACCTGGCAAAGATATGGATTTTGAGAAAAGTCTTGAATGAGCTCAATACGACGGAGGCAATGGAGCTTCTGATCGAAAAAATCCAAAAAACAAAGACCAATAAAGAGTTCTTGAAAAATATGAATAAAGGGTCATAATGTCATTTTACCGAAAAAGACTCCTCGGCGTTGTTGCTCCTCGTCAACGTGGTTTTACCACGCCTCCTCGTCGCGCCTAGCCGAGAAGTCTTTTTCGATAAACTGTAGAGACTAAGGAGAAGTTATGAAAGAGAAGATACACCCCAAGTACCAAGAGACGACGATTACCTGCCTTTGCGGCAACGTAATCCACACGCGGTCCACCAAAGCCAGCATTCGTGTCGAAATCTGCGCCAGCTGCCATCCGTTTTTTACCGGCAAGCAGAAGCTGATTGACAGTGCAGGCCGCGTTGAAAAGTTCCAAAAACGTTACGCTGCCAAACCCGGCAAAGCCTAAGTCCTTTTTTTTAAAAGACTTAAGCTGACTTCGTGCGTTTTTTAAAAAAAATCGAGGAGAAAGTCGCCCGCTTCAAAGAAGTGGAGCGGCTTCTCCAAGATCCATCCGTCACCTCTGAGCCCTCTCGGGTCAAGGACCTCGGCAAAGAATTTCGCGGTCTTGAAAAAATCAACAATCTCTATAATGAGTATTTAAAAGTGCACGCCGAGATTGAAGAAGTGCGCCATCTTTTAAATGATAAAACTCAAAGCGCTGATCTTATTTCAATGGCGTCGCTTGAAGCCGAGTCCCTGGCAGTGCGTGAAAAAAAAGCCATTGGAGACATCGAGGCCCTCTTGATGCAGGAAGACCCTCTTTTAATTAAAAACGTGATCATGGAAATCCGCGCGGGAACCGGGGGGCTTGAGGCGGGGCTTTTTGCCGGCGATTTGTTGCGCATGTACTCGCGATTTTCTGCCAAATGTGGTTTTAAAATCGAAGTTCTTTCTCTTTCCCCCAACGATGCGGGTGGTCTCAAGGAAGTGATAGCGTCCGTCACGGGTGCCGGCGCTTACGGTAAATTTAAATATGAAAGTGGCACTCACCGCGTCCAACGCGTCCCGGCAACCGAGGCTTCCGGCCGTATCCACACCTCTGCTGTCACCGTGGCTATTTTACCGGAAGCCGAAGAAGTGGATGTGGAAATTAAACCCGAAGACCTTCGCATTGACGTCTTTCGTTCTGGCGGACCTGGCGGTCAGAGTGTGAATACAACCGATTCGGCGGTCCGTATTACGCACATCCCTTCCGGACTTGTGGTGAGCTGTCAGGATGAAAAATCCCAATTAAAAAACAAGCAAAAGGGGATGAAGATTCTTCGCGCTCGTCTTTTTGAAAAAATTACCAATGAGCGCAATGCCGAAATCGCTAAGAATCGCAAAGAGCAAGTTGGTTCCGGCGACCGTAGTGAAAAAATCCGCACTTACAATTTTCCCGACCGCCGCGTCACCGATCACCGCGTAGGTTTTACCTCGCACAACCTAGAAGCCGTGCTAGAGGGCGATCTTGAGGGTTTTGTGAATGCGCTTTTTGAGGACGAGCTTGCCAGGAGTTGATAGCTTGTTGCAAGCGGCTCGTGATAACGCAGCCTACCTGCTTAAAATCAAAAGAAGCTTATCCCTTAAAAAAATCATGTCCCCGGCTGTTGAGGCCCAAATCCTCATTTTCCATTTTTCAAAAATAAACCGTATCGATTTTTTGACCGGCACCAAAATACCTTCGCTGCCACAGAAAAAGAAGATTGAGCAGGCTCTGCAAAAAAGGCTAACGGGGATTCCTGCCGCTTATTTGACAGAAACTGCCGGGTTCTACGGACATGATTTTTTAGTGAACCCCTCTGTCTTAATCCCCCGGCCTGAAACCGAGCTTTTGGTGGAGCAAACACTAAAAATTTTAAATCAGGTGCCACAGGGGTCAGACCCCTCTGGCACCAAAGCTGCCAAATCCTTGTTTTCTCCTAGGGGTCAGAGGGGTCAGACCCCTCTGGCACCGGAGGTTCTTGAGATTGGGACGGGGTCGGGGTGTATTGCCGTCAGTTTGACAATCGCAAGGCCAGACTGTAGAATGACGGCTCTTGATATTTCGAGCGAAGCGCTTAAAACCGCCCGTAGAAACGCCCGTCAGCATGGGGTGGCTGGGCGGATTTCTTTTGTTAAGAGCGATTTATTTTCAGTTTTTGGGCCTCGGCATCGCGGTCGTTGGGATATTTTAGTATCCAATCCACCCTATGTTCCCCGAAGTGATTTTCGAAATTTGCAGCGCGAAGTGAAGAAAGAGCCGCGCCTGGCGTTGGATGGCGGTAAAAGCGGTTTAGTGGTGATTGAGAAAATTCTCAAGGAAGCGCCGTATTATCTAAAAAATGGCGGCTATATTCTTCTAGAAATCGGGAAGGGCCAGTCGCGGGCATTAGGTAAGATGGCGACCCAGATGAAGTTCTTTCAAAGTTTAAAGTTTGTCAAAGATTACGCGGGAATTGACCGCTTTTTAGTCGCGAGGAAAATTGGATAAGCTAGTCATTGAAGGCGGCAGAAGACTTGAGGGCACCGTAGAAATTTCGGGCGCCAAGAACTCGTCTCTGCCAATTTTGGCCGCAACTGTTCTTTCTAAAGAAAAATCCATCATTCGCAATGTTCCGCAAGTAGCGGACGTTTTCACGATGGTGAAAATTTTAAAGTCGCTGGGAGCTAAAGTGCTCCATACCGGCAATACGGTGGAAGTTGATCCATCGGGGATTCGTAACCCCGTTTTGACTTACAAAATTGTCAGCACGATGCGCGGTTCGATTTGTTTTTTGGGGCCGCTTTTGGCGCGTTTCCGCTCCGCTCAGATTTCTTTTCCCGGAGGCTGCGTGATTGGACCGCGGCCGATTGATTTGCACATCAAAGGTGTTAAGGCGCTGGGTGCAGACATCACGTTGGAACATGGTTATGTACTTGCCAAAACCAAAGAACTGAAGGGGACGCGTATTTATTTGGGAGGCGCCTTTGGTTCGAGCGTTCTAGGTACAGGCAACGTGATGATGGCAGCCACTATGGCCAAAGGTAAGACCGTTATCGTGAACGCCGCCTGCGAGCCTGAGGTCGTGGACCTGGGTAATTTTTTGAAAAAAATGGGAGCCAAGATTTCGGGTCTAGGATCTCCTTCGATTGAAATTGAAGGAGTGAAGAAATTAAGCGGCGCAAATTATTCGATTATTCCTGACCGCATTGAAGCTGGTACGTATATGATTGCCGCCGCTATTACCAAGGGCGATGTGACGATTAAAAATTTTGATTTGAGTTTGCTGGGTGCGATGTTGGACAAGATGAGAGATGCCGGCGTCTCGATTACTGAAAAAAATGGGCACGTGCGTGTGCGTCGTGAGAAAAAGCTTAAGCCTATCTCGGTGACGACACTGCCGTATCCTGGCTATCCGACGGATTTGCAGGCGCAGATGATGGCGCTCATGTGCGTGGTTCCGGGAATCAGCGTCATTACCGAGAAAATTTATCCTGAACGGTTTATGCACGTAAGTGAATTAAATCGTATGGGGGCTAGCATTATTTTGGAGGGTCCCAGCGCGATTGTCAGCGGGAATAAAAAGTTGAGCGGAGCCCCTGTGATGGCGTCGGACTTGCGCGCGAGCGCGGGGCTGGTGGTTGCGGGCCTTGTGGCCGAAGGGACAACGGAAATATCTCGTATTTATCATTTGGACCGCGGGTATGAAAATTTAGTAGCGAAGCTTCAGCACTTAGGAGCTAAAATTCGCCGGGAAAAGGATTTACGGTGATAAATTCGAAGCGCGAAATTCGAAATCCGAAACAAATTCGAATTTTCGAAAATTCAATAACCAAAACAACTGTTTCGAATTTTGATATTCGAATTTCGAATTTGTTTAACCATAACAACTGTTTCGAATTTCGATATTCGAATTTCGAATTTTGTTTTAATAGGGGGGTGTTAGCATGGCAGTAGTTATTCGTTTGAAAACAATGGGCACGAAGAAGAAAATTAAGCACCGCATTGTCGTGACAGATTCTAAGTCACCAAGAAACGGACGCTTTATTGAAGAAGTCGGCTCCTGGGATCCTTCCAAGAAGCCAGCGATTATGACTGTTAAAAATGATCGTGTGGAACATTGGATCAGTCAGGGCGCACAGCCTTCGGATACGGTTCGCAGCATTCTGAAGAAGGTGGGTATTAAGTCCGCGATTAGAAAGTAATCTTAAAGGCTGTGTTTTGAAAATACACGCGCTAACGCTTTTTCCAGGAATGTTTGACTCGTTTGTGTCGCATTCAATTATCAAAAGAGCCTTGGAAAGTAAGAAAGTGTCGATCACAGCGCATAACCTGCGCGATTGGTCACAGGACAAGCACAAGACGTGTGACGACAAGCCGTTTGGTGGCGGTCCTGGAATGCTGATGAAGCCCGAGCCTATTTTTGAGGCTTATGACGCCTTGTTCGGGAAGAAAAAGAGCAAAGATTTTCGCTTTATTTACGTCTCTGCTCAAGGCAAGCGATTTGATCATCAAAAAGCCAAGGAATTGGCCTCTTGTAAAGAGATCGCTTTTTTATGCGGGCATTATGAGGGGGTTGATCAGAGGGTTGTTGATGAGTTGGTGACCGATGAAATCTCCATCGGCGATTACGTATTGACTGGAGGCGAGCTTCCTGCAATGGTGATCATCGATGCGGTGGTAAGGCTGCTGCCTGGAGTGGTCGGTTGCGCCCAATCAACAGAATTTGAATCTTTTACCCAAAATCTGCTAGAATACCCCCAGTATACAAGACCTGCCGTCTACCGGGGGCTTAAGGTCCCTGCGTTGCTTTTATCAGGGAATCACCAAAAGATAAAGGAATGGCAAAAGAGCGAAGCGCTTAAGCGAACGTTTGAGCGGCGCCCTGATTTATTAAATTTGAAAACGAAAAAAGGAAAATAGAGGAAGCTATGGCATACCGTCTGATCAAAGCGCTTGAAGCCGAGTACATGAAAAAAGATATCCCTAAAGGTTTTAAAGTGGGTGATAATGTCCGAGTTGGCGTACGCGTCGATGAGGGCGAGGGAAAGTTTCGTACCCAGATGTTTGAGGGAACCGTCATCCGCAAAGAAGGTTTGGGCATTCGGGAGAGCTTTACCGTCCGCCGTGTAACTTTCGGCGAAGGCGTTGAGAGAAAATTCCCGATTCACTCACCCACCGTTCAGAAAGTGGAGCTTATACGGTCGGGTCGTGTGCGACGCGCTAAACTTTATTATCTGCGCGATACCACTGGTAAGGGCGGACGCATTGAAGAAGAGCGTAGAAAAAAAGATACAGTCCCAGCTGTCGCAGCCTCAGCCGCTGCTTCAGCATGATCTTGATTATTTAAATCAGGGATTTAAATCCCTGGCGGGCGTGGATGAAGCGGGGCGCGGGCCATTGGCCGGTCCTGTAGTTGCTTCAGCCGTGATCGTCAGGGATTTTTCATTTTTTTCAACGGTCAATGACTCGAAGAAAATGACGGCGAAAGCGCGCGAACGCGCCTATGAAGAAATTTTGACAAAATGTGTGGTGGGAATCGGAATTATTGATTGCCATACGATTGATAGAATTGATATTTATCAAGCCACGCTTCGAGCGATGGAAGAGGCGGTGATGAAGCTTGGCGAGGTGCCGGACGTCATCTTGGTGGACGGGCCCAAAACGCCAAATTTGCCGTTTAGGCAGGTGCCGATTGTGGATGGGGACGCCATCTCATTTTCGATTGCCTGCGCGTCCGTGGTGGCGAAAGTCACGCGTGACCGCATGATGGAACATTACGCCGAAGAATTTCCGCAGTACGGTTTTGAGAAGCACAAAGGTTATGGGACCAAGAGCCATATGGAAGCAATCAAGAAAAATGGTCCCTGCAAAATTCACCGCAGGAGTTTTGAGCCGATAAAGTCTTTAATAAAACAGGGGGCCAACTGTCATCCCCGAAATCTTTAATCGGGGATCAAACTTAGGAATGATTCCCGATAAAAAAATTCGGGAATGACATTAAATTTCAAATGGAAACACTTTTAATCATTGATTTCGGTTCGCAATACAATCAGTTGATTGCGCGCCGCGTGCGCGAATCAAAAGTGTTTTGCGAAATTGTGCCGCCCACGATCACGGCTGATGAAATTCGCGCCAAGAATGTCAAAGGCGTCATCCTCTCCGGTGGTCCGGCCAGCGTCTATGAAAAAAACGCGCCCAAACTAAATCCCGATTTTCTTAAACTTGGCGTGCCGGTGTTAGGCATCTGTTACGGCATGCAGGCGCTGTCCCATTTGTTGGGAGGTGAAGTGCGCCGCGCCAAGCGCCGTGAGTACGGGCATGCGGAACTTTTTTTACATGTGAAACGCGGGGAGCTTTTTCACGGTGTTCCCAAGCGCTGGGTGTCGTGGATGTCTCACGGAGATTATGTCTCGCGCCTTCCGCAAGGGTTTTTTAAGACCGCGTACACTTCAAGCACAGTCGTGGCGGCGTTTGAAAACACCCAGCGCAAAATCTACGGCGTGCAGTTTCATCCTGAAGTGCTTCATAGTGAATACGGCGCGCATGTGATTCGTAATTTTTTATTCCCGGTTTGCGGTTTTCACCGTTCGTGGACGATGAAAAATTTTATCAAGGAGACCGTTTCTAAGACACGCCATAAGGTCGGCAACCAACGAGTGATTCTGGGCCTTTCTGGGGGCGTGGATTCATCGGTGGCAGCCGCTCTTTTATCAAAAGCTGTGGGCAAACAGCTTATCTGTATTTTTGTGAACAACGGACTCTTGCGCAAAGGCGAGGAAAACGAAGTTCGCCGCGCGTTCATGGGCAAATTCAATCTGAATTTAAGGATCGTCAACGCTGAGAAAATATTCCTTCAAAAGTTAAAAGGCGTCACGGATCCCGAGAGAAAAAGAAAGATCATCGGCCACGAATTTATTTATGTGTTCCAGCGCGAAGCCAAAAAGATCAAAGGTGCCAAATTTTTAGGACAGGGGACTCTCTATCCGGATGTCATCGAAAGCCGCTCAGCATTTGGCGGCCCGACGGCAGTCATTAAGTCGCATCACAACGTAGGCGGCCTGCCGGAAAAAATGGATATGAAGTTGGTGGAGCCCTTGCGTGAACTTTTTAAAGATGAAGCTCGGGCGCTCGGCTATACGCTCGGCCTGCCCAAATCGTTGATCGGTCGTCATCCTTTTCCCGGCCCGGGCCTGGCGGTCAGAATTCTGGGAGAGATTACCCGTGAGCGTCTTGAGATTTTAAGAGAAGCTGACGTCCGCTTCATTGAAGAGATCCGCAGTGCCGGCTTGTATGACAAAATCTGGCAAGCCTTTGCAGTCCTGTTACCGGTGAAGTCTGTCGGAGTGATGGGTGACGAAAGAACTTACGACAACACGATCGCGCTGCGTGCCGTGACCTCTGTTGACGGCATGACTGCCGACTGGTTTCATTTTCCCAAAGAAGTCTTGGCTAAAATTTCCAATCGCATTATCAACGAAGTGAAGGGCGTCAACCGCGTTGTGTATGACGTAAGCTCCAAGCCTCCTGCGACAATAGAATGGGAGTAGCTTGATATAATGCATACTATTATATATACTATAAGTATGCATTTATTCAAAAGGGCTTAACATGGAACATTTAAGTATTACGTTTCCCGTGGATCTGCGCAAAGAGGTAGACCGTTGCGCTAAGCTTGAGCACACCAAAAGGAGCACCCTGATCCAGAAAGCGGTGAAGGTGTATCTGGGTCTTAAATACAGGGCTCAACTTGAGCAAGATCTGAAAGCGGGATATCTTGAGATGGCGGGCGAGTCTCAAAACTTGATGGACGAATTCAAAAATATCGATGCAGAGTCTTGGAAGTATGCCGGTTAAAAGAGGGGACATTTTTTGGGTCAACTTGGATCCGGTCAAGGGTTCTGAGCAGGCCGGGAAGCGCCCCGTGATCGTCATTCAAAACAACGTGGGCAACGCATTGGCTTCCACAACCATCATCGCGCCTCTCACCACCAAGATATTTTCTAAAGAGTACCCGACCAACGTGATGGTCCTCAAGGGAACCGCGGGACTTAAGGAGAATTCGACGATTCTTTTCTCGCAGATTAGGGTGATCGATCAATCCAGACTTGAGAAAAAAATAGGAGTTTTGCCGTCAACCTACACACACCGGGTCGATACAGCCATCAAAAACAGTTTAGGAGTCCATTAAACATGAAGATCGCCACTCGCATTGGTTTTGTTTCCCTATTTCTAATTTCGCCCCTTTTTCTTCAAGCCACAGCTTTTGCCGAGATGCTAGAGGGTCGCGTAGTACGGGCGAATTCTCAGTCGCTGGATTTGAGAGTGTATGACCCCCAGGGAAGACCTTACCCCAACACGCTTAATTTAAAAGTGGACGCCTACACGCGGGTGACCGGAGTTTCTTCTGTTTCCAATCTGCGTACTAACGACGCTGTTAGTGCCCAAGTGTATCAGGATGAATCCCGCACTTGGCACGTAGACAGAGTCACACTATTTCAGGAAATGAATGCGCGACCCGCGACTCAAAATCCCCCACCGTCTTTACGGGATGTCCTTGGAAACCCTATGGTTCGCGGCGCTCTCCTAGGCGCGGCTACTGGTGCCATTGCCTCATCCACGTCAGGAGGAAAAGCAGGGAAGGGCGCTCTCGTCGGCGCTGGTGTTGGGGCCGCCGCAGGTCTCCTCGGTCAAATGTTCAGCCAAAACTCTAAATCTTCGCAGAACTCGGACGACCAACGGTAACACCTCCGGACGCACGACACACCCCACACTTCGGGAGTGTGCCGCAGCTTTTGGCGGCACTCTCGCGAAGTGTGTTCTCGGTTGGGTGTAACGTTGAAGTGTTGCGCCGGGGCCTGATCGGTAAATCTTTTCGGGCCAGCGCTCTTTTGCCCCTCCGAGGCAAAATTCGCTCTAAAGACAAGCTCGCTCGTCCCGCTATAAAGAACGGGACTCCATGGCCGCTCGCTTGTCTAAGCGTCCCAAAAAGATTTCCCGCTCACCCGGCGCGGTGCTACGCTTTCCATAGCCTCACCCCAAGTTAATCGATATACAAATTCCTGAAAATAATCCTGACGAAAAGTAGGTTCTCTGTCGTCCTGTAGAGTAGATATGGAGGACTATATAATATGGCTAGAAATATGTATAAAAGTATGGTATTATTTCCATGGAAGTAGTATCAGGTAGTTTTTGTTGGGATGAATTCAAAGAGGACCAGAATATCTTGAAGCATGATGTTTGTTTTATCGCGGCTTCGAAAGCATTTTTCGACCCAAGTTGTTCGGTATTCAAAGATGATGCGCATAGTTCGGTAGAAGAAAGATGGTTTTGTATTGGGATGGTCGATGGCAGGCCGATGACCGTTCGGTTTACTTATCGCGACCAGAGGATTCGTATTATTGGAGCAGGCTACTGGAGAAGCAGAAGGAGGTATTATTATGAAAAATGAAATTTTTGATGAGAATATGCCCCATGGGAAGCTTACGAGGGTTGAGAATTTTTTGCCGCCGCCGAGTGAATTGATCATGCCTGAACAGCCGGTGAAAGTCACGATGATACTGAATAAACCCATCGTTGATTTCTTTAAACAGCAGGCGCATCGGCATCACACCAAATATCAGCGGATGATACGTGAAGTGCTTGGGCAATATATGAATCAATACAAAGATCCGAAGGCAGCCTAATGCCAAAGCTTCGTTTAAAGATAAATTCGTTGAACGACAAATGGCACGACAGGGATGAGATTCTTCTCCACGCGTCATTTCAGATACTTGCTGACTTTATGGAGAAAGAGAAGCCTGGTAAGATCATTGACTGGAGCCACTATAAATTACACCGCCAGACTTGGAAAGAAATGAATTCTCTTTATTCTTGGTGGAAAAAAGAGAGGCCAAGCAGAAAAGATCCGATAGATGACAAAAGGGTGATTCACCCGCCATTTAAAACTGAGAAGAAAGAGGGAGAAAATTTTTCGCGTATGGTTGTGCCGGATAAGAAAAAATATGCCGCTTATTATCGGGCGCTAAAACGGTCTTGGAGGGTTGAAGACAAATGGAATGAAGAAGATCAGAAGAATTTGCATCGACTTATCCAGATTAGACATTTTTTGTGGACTTGATAGGATTGCGGTATAATCACTGCTCACGACATATTGTGCCACGGTATTTGTAAGATGTTAAAATTAAGATTTCTCGACTCGGGCCATTGCCCTCGCTCGAAATGACAGATAAAAGGAGTGTTATGGCAAAAAAATTAAAATCCAAAACTGTGGGTCCCAAGGTTGATCCGTATTTAGACGGTCTGTTCACCAAGCTATTGGAGCGGTTGACGAGCCTCGATAGAAAAATGGATTCTCTGATTTCTCGGTCTTCGGTCAAACATCCGCAGAACGGTAATAATCCATCGGTCCCAGTTTCGCCTGCACCAGTTCAGCCGCCGGCGCGCAAGGAGAGGACTTTGTACGAAGCCATCTGTGCGGATTGCAGTAAAGTTTGTGAGGTTCCCTTTAGGCCTGTCGAGGGTCGTGCGGTTTATTGTAAAGAGTGTTTCGGGAAACGTAAAAACGGCGGCAATCGTCCAGGTATGCCAATTTTGACGCCGGCAATGGCGTCTCCTAAGCCGGTCAGCAAGCTTGGTCTGGCACCAGCGACACCTGCTCCAGCGCAAGAGGATTCCAAGAAAGCCAAAAAGAGCGCTCCGGAAAAAAAGGCAAATAAAAAAAAGAAGAAGTAGTCTCTGGCGGACATTGTTTGCCTAAATCGCGGTAAATCCTTAGAATAGCAACAGCATGAAGCCATCATTTACTCATTTACACGTTCACACCAAATATAGCCTACTGGATGCCGTTTGCCACATCGAAGATCTTGTCGAAGAGGCGAAAGCGTTTGGGATGCCGTCGATTGCGATCACGGACAATGGCAATATGTTTGGGGTGGTTGAGTTTTACAGCGCTTGCAAAAAAGCGGGGATTAAGCCCATCATTGGCGCCGAGGTGTATGTCGCGCCGGAGAATCGTTTTGAGCGCGCGACCCACGGTCTTCAGGGCGCTTCCTATCCGATGGTGCTTCTCTGTGAAAATGACCTGGGCTATTACAACCTTGTCCAGCTGGTCAGTATTGGATTTTTGGAAGGATTCTACTACAAGCCGCGCGTCGACAAAGAAATGCTTCGCAAATATTCCAAGGGCTTGATCGCTCTCTCCGGGCCTCTCCGCGGAGAGATTCCCCACAATCTTAATTTGGGTCAGCCCGACAAAGCCACCAAAGCGGCGCTGGAGCTCCAAGAAATTTTTGGCAAAGAAAATTTTTACCTAGAAATTATTCATAGCGGCCTGCGAGAGCAAGAAAAAGCCAATGAGGAGATGATCAAACTCTCCAAAAAATTAGACATCCCCCTGATCGCCGCAAATGATGTGCACTATTTAAAGCGTGAATACGCTCGTGCCCACGAGGTGATTACCTGTATTCAGTCGCAGCATACACTGGACGACCCTAAAAGATTTCGTTTAAACACCGATGAATTTTATTTTAAAAGTCCCGAAGAGATGATTCGTAGTTATAAAGATACTCCCGAAGCTATTGAAAATGCGGTAAAAGTGGCGGAGCGCTGCAAGGTAGAATTTGATTTTACCAAGACCCATGTGCCGATTTTTGAGCCGCCTCCAGGAAAGACCCGCGAGGATTATTTTTGGGAATTGATCCAAGCGGGTCTGGCCGAGCGCTATCCCCAGATCACCGATGTGATCAAAAAACGCGTCGAGCATGAATTTGAAGTCATCAAAAAAAGCGGTTATGTCAGCTATTTTCTCATCGTTTGGGATTTTGTGCATTTTGCCAAAAAAAGCGGGATCCCGGTGGGACCCGGCCGCGGATCTGCTGCGGGAAGTGTGATTAGTTACGCGCTGGGCATCACCGACATCGATCCTTTGCCTTACGATCTTCTGTTTGAGCGCTTCTTAAATCCTGAGCGTGTTACCATGCCGGATATCGATATTGATTTTTGCTATGAACGGCGCGATGACGTGATCAAGTATGTCACGGATAAATATTCTTCCGACAACGTGGCACAGATCATTACGTTCGGGACGATGATGGCCAAGGCCGTGATTCGCGATGTGGGGCGTGTGATGAATATGCCTTACTCCGAAGTGGACAGGATCGCTAAGCTGATTCCCACAGAGCTTGAAATTACCATCGAAATGGCTCTTGAAAAAGAACCGGAGCTAAAAGCACTTTACAAAACCAATCCTCAGATAACTGAATTGATTAACACCTCCCAGATCCTGGAGGGAATGGCGCGTCACGCCTCAACGCATGCCGCCGGGGTCGTCATCAGCCAGAAACCATTGCGGGAACACGTGCCGCTCTACAAGACGGCCGACGGCGATATTTCGACGCAATTTGGGATGGAGTCGCTGGAAAAGATAGGCCTTCTCAAAATGGATTTCCTGGGCCTGCGCACACTGACCGTCATTGACGACACGCTAAAAATTATTAAGCGCATCCAAAAAAAAGAGATTCGCTGGCGCGATATCCCGCTGGATGATAAAAAAACTTTTGACTACTTATGCAAAGCGCAGTCGATCGGCGTGTTTCAGCTGGAAAGCTCAGGGATGCGTGACATTTTAAAAAAATTGAGGCCGGATAAATTTGAGGATTTGATCGCGATCTTAGCGCTTTACCGGCCGGGCCCCATCGGCTCGGGCATGGTGGATGATTTTATCAAGAGGAAACATGGCGTTGTTCCGATCGTGTATGACCACCCGCTTTTAGAGCCTATTCTCAAAGACACTTACGGCATTATCGTCTTCCAAGAACAGATCATGAAGATTGTGAACATCTTAGCCGGCTTCTCTCTGGGCAAATCCGATTCGTTGCGCCGCGCGATCTCCAAGAAGAAAGAAGATATCATGCTCGAAGCGCGCAAGGATTTCGTCGAGGGCTGCGCCAAAAACAAGATCGATACGAAGATCGCCGACAAAATATTTAATTTCATTGTCCACTTTGCCGGTTATGGTTTTAACAAATCTCACTCTGCCGCGTACGCGATGATTTCCTATCAGACCGCTTATTTAAAAGCCAACTATTCAGTCGAATTTATGACAGCACTTCTCTCCTCGGAAAAAGACAACACCGATAAGGTCGTGTTGTATATTGACGAAGCTAAGCGTATGGGGCTTCAGGTACTGCCGCCGGATGTGAATGAAAGCTTTCCGCAGTTTACCGTAGTGGGAGCTGACACCATCCGTTTTGGTCTGTCGGCCGTAAAGAACGTGGGGCAGGCCGCCATTGACGCCATTATTCAGGGCCGTATCAAACAGAACCGCTTCAAATCTTTTTATGATCTGACTGAAAGCGTGGATCTACGTGTGGTCAACCGCAAAGTGCTTGAAAGTCTGATCAAATGCGGGGCATTTGACACGATGGGAATTTTTCGCTCGAGATTGTTTGAGGGTCTTGACCGGGCCTTAAGTCGTGCCGGCCAATCCCAGAAGGATAAATCCAGCGGACAAATTTCATTTTTTGATTCTTTTGACCAGGCTAAGAGCCCTGACGGAGCCGACGATATGCCTGATATCCCGGAGTGGGAGGAGAGTGTTCGCTTAATCAATGAAAAGGAAATGCTCGGGTTTTATGTCACGGGTCATCCATTGGACCGCTACCGCAAAGAACTTAAAAGTTACTCGACCGTCAACTCTGCGACGATCGCTAACCGGCGCGATCAGGAAGAAGTCACAATCGGCGGCTTGGTGAGCAAGCTTAAACTGACTCAGACAAAAAAGAACAACGAACGTATGGCCATCATCACGGTGGAGGACCCTGAGGGCACACTCGATATGCTTGTTTTCCCCAGGGCTTATAAGGAAATAGGAACTCTTTTAGTCAAAGACGCTATTTTATTTTTTAAAGGCAATGTTGATAAAAAAGAGGGCACGCCTAAGCTTCTGGTCAATGAGGTGACCACGATTCATGAAGCCCATAAGAAATTTACACGCAGTGTCCACGTGCGCTTGGCCGTCAACGGCGGCAGCGAAGGGGAAAAGCTCAAAAACCTGCAGGAAATATTAACCCAGTACCATGGAAGCACACCCGTCTACCTTGAATTTATAGACGAAAACAATGCCCGCTCGCAAATGCTGGTCGACCGCAGTCTTTTTGTTGCTCCCAGTGAAAATCTCGTCCAATCCCTCCAAAAAGCGTTCGGCGAAGAAGCGATTCGATTGGGGATCTGAGGTCTTATGGTGTTTATAAGTATACTTGCAAGTATACTTGATTTGTGATGGCGGGTATGCTAGACTCTCGGTAGGAAGGAAAAGCCATGGCACAATTAACGGTTTATATCGATGACACGACGTTGAAAAAAGTGGAAACAGCGGCTCATCGTGAGCATAAATCCATTTCCAAGTGGGTCAAAAAATGTCTAGAGAGCGCCCTGCAAAACAAATGGCCTGAGAATTATTTTCAGGTATTTGGCGCTCTTTCTGACGATGAGAGTTTTAAAAGGCCGCCCCAAGGAAGCCTTTCTCAAGACGTCCGGCGAACCCGACTGTGAACCTTTTTTTGGATACCGATATCTGCGTGTATGCTCTGAGGGGAAAATATCCTGAAGTTCAAAAACGGATTGCTGCACTGCCACCCGAACGAATCAAAATACCGGTCATTGTCAAAGCGGAGTTATTAACGGGTGCGTTATGCAGTCATAAGGCTGAGCAGGCCTGCTCCGTTGTCGAAAAATTTCTAGGCCCTTTTGAGATTATCTCTTTTGATGACGTCTGTTCGGTAATTTATTCTCAGATTCGCTTTGATCTCGAAAAAAAAGGCCAGTCCATCGGCCCTAATGATCTTTTAATAGCGGCCACAGCGCTTGCCCACCGAGGGATTTTAATTACGCATAATACGAAGGAATTTAATAGAATAGCAGATTTAAAATTACAGGATTGGATTGATAAGATTCAGTGAATCAATGGCAGGAATATGCTGCCGATGCGATTTTTTAGTTATAAATTGGAAGCATGTGGATAATATTCAGAGAAAGTGACCAATTATGAGCGCGTTATTGTACCCATTCATTGTTCTATCAGCAATTGGTTTGATTCTTAGCTTGATTGTTCATACGTCGGCGCTGTTGGGTTATGATCTTGGGTTTGGTCAGGCTGTGTGGGCGTTGCACGTCGGTATTTTCGTAGTCTGGTTGCCAACGATTTTGGCAGCAAGGAAAACAACATCAGATTTCAAACAACGCGATTTCCGGAAAGCGGCTTTACGAGGTTGCCCCGATTGGATGCGAAAAATGACATATGGATTTTTCGCATATGCCATTGTAAATTTTGCTATTTTCATGTTTTCCACGATGAAGCATCCTGGTAGCAACTCGGGTGAGCCCACTTCCGCAGTTCTAAGAGGTTTTTCCGGTCATTGGATGGCTTTTTATTCTGCCGCGTTATCCACTTTGTATTCTGCAACCAGAGCCAAAGAAGTCGACGCGAGTCGAAGATGCCAAAACGGGCATCTTGTTTCGCTATTGGCAAAATATTGCGAAGAATGTGGTTCATTGGTTCCGCAAAAATGAATAAAGTTGAGAATGCAAGCCATCGTTCGTTCACTTCTAGACTTCCTATGGTTCTGAAGAGCCAAGAAAAGGAATTAAAAAAATGATCTGCAAAAAATGCGATAAACGTTACGACAGCACCTGGAAAATCTGTCTGAATTGCAATGAACCGCTCGTCGACGATCTGGCGGGTCAGACGGTACAGGTGAAAGTTGATACCGCAACCAGCGGTATTGCTAATCCAAACTACTACCTTAAACAATTTAAAAAATTCGATCAAAACAACGGGCGGTTCTGTTTCACATGGAATTGGTCAGCTGCTTTTTTTAATTGGATTTGGCAACTATGCCGAAATCTTTGGGCCAAGTGGCTTGTTTATACAATAGCTTTTGCGTCACTATCATTTCTTGTCCAGTATCTTCCGATTGAATTCATGATAATTGGTTCTATTGGATTGTGGATATTTGGCTTTATTTTCTATGGCTGCGTAAGTAATTACGACTATTATTTAAAAAAAACGCGCAACGAAAATTTATGGTCTATTTTTCCTTACGCAAGATTTAAATGGTTATTCTGGGTTCTGGTTTTATTGACTGTCAGTGGATGGATTTTTTATACAGCGCAGAACATGAAGGCGATGAGTAAAATTGCACAAAGCATGTCTCATCCTGTTCCGACTACCGGCGAAACATATGAGGCGGATGGGATTAAGTATACTCCCCCTAAAGGCTGGCAAATTCTTGGCCAATTTCCACAACCAATGCCCGGTATTCGAATAAAAAATGAAAAGCTTTTTCTGATTAGTGAAGTTGACGAAAAGGGACAGCAAAAGTCGAATAAGTTTGGTCAAGTGACCTTATTTATAGGATGGCCAAAGAAGGGTCAGAAATTTGAGTCGTTGGACCAGGAAGAGATTAAAAAAATGATTGGAACGACCTCTTCGTTTCAGAAGAATCCAATGTTTAAAATTATGCCGTTTGAAGCGGAGGCCGCTGAACCAGAATATGTCACTTTAAACGACAGGCAATGGTTAAAAACTTATCAGGCTTTTGGTCCAAAAGGACAGGCCGACAAAGTGATGAGCATGACGTACTATACGGTGATTGCAAATCGGTTGATTGTTCTTGGAATCAATGGTTCTGCCGCAGAGAAAAATTGGGCCTCCGAGCAGATAGAGAAATTTGCGACTACTTTTAAATCAAACTGAGATATAATCAATTTTCAATAGTGTTGTTAAAAGATGAGAAGGATAAAAATGTTTTTATTGTGATAGGATTGACACCGTAACCTCTTGTGTGATAATATCATACAACTTTCGGAGGAACCTAAGTGGCCGTCACAAAAAAAGACATTGTTCTAAAAATTGCGAACGAAACCGGCATCAAGCAAATCGAAGTCAAGCGGGTAGTTCAGTGCGCGCTGGATAAGATTACCGAGTATTTGGCCACTGGACAGACGGTGGAGCTTCGCAATTTTGGCATTTTTAAAATTAAGGCTCGCCGAGGACGTCTTGGCCGTAACCCCCGCACCGGAGAAGAAGTGCCGGTCCCCCCGAAGAAAGTCGTCATTTTCAAGCCTGGCTTGATCATGAAAAAAGACGTAAAGTAGTTTTTTCGATGGCCTTTAAGCGTCTCCGGGGCACTCACGATATTTACGGGGATGACGCCTTATCCTTCCAGCAAATTGAGTCGACCGCCCGCGAAGTTTTTAAAAATTTTGGTTTTTCTGAATTGCGAACGCCTATCCTTGAAGAAAAAGAGCTTTTTACCCGCGCTCTAGGCACCGAGACGGACGTCGTCCAAAAAGAAATGTACGACTTTGAGGATCGCTCAGGCACTCGAGTGGCAATGCGCCCCGAGGGGACGGCCGGAGTGGTGCGTGCCTACCTTGAGAATGAATTGGATAAGTCTGAGGGGCTTTGTAAATTTTATTACATGGGCGCTATGTTTCGCAGCGAGCGGCCTCAAGCTGGACGCCTGCGGCAGTTTCACCAGATCGGGGCGGAAGTTTTAGGGACGGACAGCGCTGCCAATGATGCAGAAATTATTCACGCGCTCACCGCTTTTTTGGATACAGTCGGCGCTGGTGGTTATCAATTAAAATTAAATAACCTGGGAACATTTGAGGAAAGAAATAGCTTTCGCGAAATTTTAAAAAAATACTTTTTACCTTTTGAAGCCAGCCTTTGTGAAGACTGTAAGATTCGACTGAATAAAAATATTTTTAGGCTCTTGGATTGCAAAGTAGGTTCTTGTCGTGCGATGGTGAAGAATTCACCGCCCATTACGGATTATTTGACGGTGGAGAGCAAGGTGCATTTTGACGTGGTTTGCAGTTTGCTGGGCAAGGCAGGTATTGCTTATACGCTCGATCCGTACATGGTGCGTGGTCTGGATTATTACACGAAGACAGTCTTTGAAGTAACGCATCCAAAGCTTGGTGCTCAGGACGCGCTTGGTGCCGGTGGGCGCTATGATAAGCTCGTCGAATCTTTTGGCGGACCTAAAATTGGCGCGGTAGGATTTGCGGTGGGGATTGAGCGGCTGGTGATGTGTATTTCCAGCGAAAAGAAAGAGGCTCAGACCTACCAAAACACTTTTTTTGTGGCGACTTTAGGCCAGGAGGCTCAAGCCGCTGGATTTGCGCTTCTTTCGAGTCTTCGCAGGGCGGGGCTTGGTGCATTGGCGGATTTGACGGCTAAATCGCTTAAGAGCCAGATGCGGCAGGCTGATAGGCACCGCTGTCGGTTTGTGATTATTCTGGGGGAGAATGAGTTGAAAGAGAACAAGTTTGTTTTGAAGGATATGCAGACGGGCGAGCAGAAAGAGCACCCGTTGGACCAATTAATTTCTATTTCAAACGAAATAAAGCAAACAGCGTAATTTCCCCTCCTTACGAAGGAGGGGTGGCGCCAAGGCGACGGGGTGGTTGAGGTGTAGTGCTTGATGCATACAACCCCTCCGCCTCCGGCACCTCCCCTTCGTAAGGGGAGGAAAGAGTCTTAACTGATGAGGAAATATGTTACGCACACACACTTGCGGTGAATTAACCGAGCAGCACGTCGGAAAAGAAGTGATTCTGTACGGCTGGGTCGATACGATACGAGATCATGGCAGTGTTTTTTTTATGGATTTGCGGGATCGGTATGGCAAGACGCAGATCATTGCCGGCTCCAAAGAATTTTCAGGAAAGCCGCTCAAGTCCGAGGACTGCGTCCGCGTTAAAGGCAAAGTTGAGTTCCGCCCCAAAGGCACTGAGAACCCCAAAATTACGACAGGAAACATTGAGATTCATATCACGGAGATTCTCGAGCATAATCCGTGCGAGCCCCTACCATTTGAAGTGACCAAGAGTCTTGAGACCAACGAAGAACTTCGCATGAAATACCGCTACCTGGATCTTCGTAATCCCGCGGTGCAGAAAAATCTTTTTGTCCGTCACCACGTGTATCAAATTATTCGCAAAAGCTTCGACCGGCACGGGTTTATCGAGGTGGAGACACCCATTTTGACTAAATCGACTCCGGAAGGGGCACGTGATTATTTGGTGCCAAGCCGAGTAAGTCCGGGAGAATTTTACGCACTGCCGCAGTCGCCGCAGCTTTTTAAGCAGATTTTGATGGTGTCGGGGTTTGACCGTTATTTTCAGATTGCCAAATGTTTTCGTGATGAAGACTTGCGAGCGGATCGTCAGCCTGAGTTTACCCAGTTGGATGTCGAGATGTCTTTTTTGGACGAGGCGGATCTTTTTTCAATTATTGAACAAACTTGTAAAGCTATTTGGAAGGAGACCGTGGGTGTGGACTTGGCTCCTTTCACGCGTCTGACGTATCAAGAAGCGATGACGCGCTTTGGATCAGATAAGCCGGATTTGCGGTTTGGTCTTGAATTCGGCGATGCGTCGGCGATTGTTAAAAATTGTGAATTTAAAGTTTTCAAAGAGGCAGTTGCCAAAGAAAATGGGGCTGTGCTTGGCATCTGTGTTCCCAAGGCTGAAGCCTCACGTAAGGACATCGATAGTCTTACTGAATTTGTAAAAGGGGAAGGCGCTTTGGGCCTTGCTTATTTTAAAGTGGAGATGGGCAAACTGGATTCTCCGATTGCAAAATTTATTGACGAGGCAACGCAGAAAGCTTTGATTGATTTTTTTAAAGCCAGCCACGGCGATCTATTGCTTTTTATCGCTGATGATAGAAAAAAAGCACAGAAAGTTCTTGGCGCGCTGCGTTTGCAGGTTTCCAAATGGAAAAACCTAGTGAAGCCGGGGACCTTCCATTTTAGTTGGGTGATGGATTTTCCTCTTTTCCAGTGGAATGAAGAGGGGCAGCGCTGGGACAGCGAACACCACCCGTTTACCTGCCCCAATCTTGAAGATTGGAAAAAGTACAAACCAACGGGTGAGCTGGGCAAGATTCGTTCAAGGGCTTATGATTTGGTTTTGAATGGCAATGAAATCGCCTCAGGTTCCATTCGTATTCACAGCCGTCAGCTGCAAAAAGAGATTTTTGACACGATTGGTCTCTCGGAAGAGGACATCAACGTGCGTTTTGCGTTTCTTCTCAAAGCGTTTGAATTCGGAGCGCCCCCGCATGGCGGCATCGCGCTGGGGATCGACCGCGTACTGACAATCCTGCTGGGACTCGACAGCATCCGTGAAGTGATTGCCTTCCCCAAAAATCAAAAAGCTGCGGACTTGATGACGGACGCGCCGTCGGTGGTCCACGAGAAACAGCTTCGTGAAACAGGGATAAAACTTAGGTAACTTATGGCTAAAAAATCGGACGATATTAAAGTGCTTCGGAAGCAAATTGCTGAGGGTGTGCCCGAGGCTTGGGTGCGCCGCGTGATTACCACGACACTGACCGCTGAGAAATCCAAAAAGCGGTTTGTGAGCGTCCTTCTCACTAATGATAAAGAGATTCGGGCTATCAATAAGAAATTTTTAAAACACGATGTCGCTACGGATGTAATTTCATTCGAATCAGGTGCCGGGCATTTGATTGGCAAGGAAGCGGATTATCTTGGGGATGTGGTGGTTTCGGTGGATATGGCCCAGTCCGTGGCCAAGGAATTGGACATTCCGTGGCGTAATGAATTGGCCAGGTATTTGGTTCATGGCACATTGCATCTATTGGGCTATGATGACCGCGCCACGGTCGATCGGGACAAAATGTCCGCACGCCAGGAAAAAATCGTCGAAAAAATATTTTCTTAAAAAAATGGCCGCAACAAAAACGCTGGCGCTGGTGCTGGCCAAGCAGGATTATCGCGACACGAGTCTTTTGGTTGATTTTTACACACGCGAGCATGGCAAGGTCAAGGGAATCGTCAAAGGAATTCGCGATGGGCACCAGCGGTATGGCAGTACCCTCGAGCCTTTTTCGCTCAACGAGATCCTTTTTTACAAGAGAAAGCGCGGCGGTGACCTTCACCAGGTGACGCAGGTGGAGTTGGTGGATCTTTTTCCGGCGGTGCGTGAGGATCTGGAAAGACTTTCGTACGCCAGTTATTTCATTGAGCTTATCGATGAGCTGACGGAGACGGAGGAGGCGGACCCTGAAATTTTTGAGCTGGTGATCGCTCTGTTAGAATTTTTGGCGACTGGCGCTTCTGCCAAGAGGGCGGCGAGGATTTTTGAAATCAAATTTTTTGAGCTTTTGGGTCTCATGCCAGAAATACGCTCGTGTGTGATTTGTCGGTCCGAGTTTCCTGATCCGGCATTTTTTAGTGTCAGGCAGGGCGGGATTTATTGTCGGCCCTGCGCTTTAAAAGCACAAGGGGCTATGGGGCGCATTGGCGATGAGGCGGCGATGGTAGCTTCGACGGGAGTTGGGATTCCCGTATCGCGAGGAACGATTAATTTTTTGGAGCATGCGCGGCGCTCTCCGGTGAAGGATCTTTACCGGGTAAAAGTGGCGCAGGAAGTGGGCGCGGAACTTGAGAAAGTCCTCAGACGTTTTGTGGATTTTCATCTTCAGAGAAAATTGAATTCGCTTATTTTTTTGGAAAAGATGGGGTTTGACTGATGAAAAAAATTGTCACTTTTCAAAATTTAATCGCTAAGTTGAATGAGTACTGGGCGAAGCAGGGGTGTGCTATTCTCCAGCCGTATGATATGGAGGTGGGGGCGGGGACGTTTCACCCGGCGACGTTTTTTGGTTCGCTGGGGACGAAATCTCAAAATGTGGCTTACGTCCAGCCGACACGTCGCCCGACCGACGGCCGGTACGGGGAAAACCCCTTACGGACACAGCACTACTATCAATACCAGGTGCTTTTAAAACCCTCGCGGGAAAATGTCCAGGACCTCTATTTGGACAGCCTGCGCTATGCGGGATTAAAGCTTGAAGAACACGATATCCGTTTCGTGCAGGATGACTGGGAATCGCCGACGCTGGGCGCTTCGGGGCTGGGTTGGGAAGTGTGGTTGGACAGCTTAGAGGTGACACAATTTACTTATTTTCAGCAGGTGGCGGGGTTTGCCTTAGATCCGGTTTCCTGTGAGATTACGTACGGGCTTGAACGCATTGCGATGTTTTTGCAAGGGGTCAATGACCTTTTCAAATTACAGTGGTCCGATAATATGACGTATGGGGATCTGCGGCTTCAATTCGAAAAGGAATACTGCCATTACAATTTTGAAAAAAGTGACACCAAACTTTTGCATGAGCTTTTTGATAAATATGAAGCCGAAGCCAAGCGTATTCTTGGGGGGCCAGATCTCGATCCCAACGTGCTGGTTTATCCTGCGTATGAGATGACGCTTAAAACTTCTCATGTGTTTAATATGCTCGACGCACGAGGGGCAGTCAGCGTCAATGAACGGCCGACTTATATTGCGCGCGTAAGAAACTTGGCGAAGAAATGCGCGCAACGCTATTTTGAAAAGGGGAATAAATGATTTCCTTACGATTCATACGTGAAGGTGTGTCGACGGGTCCTGTCACCTTCGGGACTCCGCTGTGCTCGTGTAAATTTTCACTCCGCGCAGCGGAGGCCTCCCCTCCGGCGCCACCCATCATGGTGCTAATGTGAAAAAGGCTAAGGAACTTTTTGCTAATGATTTGCTGTTTGAGATCGGCTGCGAAGAGCTTCCGGCGACGTCGTTAGCGGACATTTTCGAGTCCGCAACGTCCGAAACTAACTCATTTGCCGAAAAATTTAGAAAACTTCTCACCGAAAAGAGGCTCTGTTTTAAATCTTGCCAAGTGTGGGCGACACCACGGCGTCTTGTGTTTTATGTAAAGGAGCTGACGGCTAAGCAAAAAGAGCAAGACGAGATGACCAAGCTTTTTGTTCGTGACGATGCGTATTCTACGGAGGGTGTCCCAACAGAGAAATTTTTGACGATCCTCAAGCACCGTGGCGTTAGCATTGAGCAGACCGTGGTGTCGGATTTCAACGGCAAGCCTTTTATTTTTATCCGTAAAGCCCAAGCGTGCGAGAAGACAACTAAAATTCTTCCTGAAATTTTCCAGGCGCTGATCAAGTCGCTGAATTTCCCCAAAAATATGAAATGGGATGATTCTGGGATTGTTTTCTCCCGGCCCATTCGACGGGCTCTGGCTATTTTTGGAGACAAACCGCTAAATTTTAAAATTGGCCATACCAAGTCTAGCAGCGACACCGTTATTTTTCTAAAGGGTAAAAGAATTAGTGTGCCCGCGAAAGACATTGCGACGTATTTCAAGCAACTTAATAAATTTGGCGTGATTCTGGACCAGGTGGAGCGAAAGAAAATAATCAAGGCTGAATTAGAAAGACTTGCCGCTACGCACCAGGCCAAACTATACGAAGATCCTTTTCTTCTAAATGAAGTTAATTACTTGGTGGAGATTCCACACGTCTTGGTGGCGCCTTTTGGGGGAAAGTTTCTGGAGTTGCCGCTAGAGGT
>CAMDWQ010000009.1 GCA_945877765.1 Candidatus Omnitrophota bacterium
TTAGACGCCTTACAATCAAACACAAGCCTTAAGACTTCTTTGATCTTTCGCATGGATATCCTCTCTCTGGGCATTGGGGGCACTCCTCTTCTAGGTTATTGAAAGAGGGTATGCCTTTTTTGCCCGAATGAAAGGATTTTGGAGGGCTATCTTAAGTCAGTTTAAGACTGACGAATTGAATCGGATAGGGTTGACGATTTGAATCGGATTGGATTGACGAATTGAATCGGATAGGGTTGACGAATTGGAGCGGATTTTACAAACAGTGTCATCCCCGAAAGTTTTAATCGGGGATCATGTATAGGTTTGATTCCCGATTAAAGATATAGGGAATGACATTGAAATAAAAAACCCCGCCCATTTTTTCAAATGAGCGGGGTTAGTTTAATTCTTCTTATGACAGGTGCTTAGAAATGAGCTTTGTCATTTCAAACATCGAAACCTGCGCCTTGCCAAAAATCGGCTTCAAGTTGGCGTCGGCATTGATGTTTCTTCTGTTCTTTTTGTCTTGGAGGTTATTCTTCTTGATGTATTCCCAGAGCTTCTTGACAACCTGGGTACGAGGAAGAGGTTTGGATCCAACAACCTTGCCCAATGCTTCGCTTGGTTGGAGGGGTTTCATGAATGCTGAATTTGCTTTTTTAACGGCCACGTTGTTTCTCCCTTGGTTAGAAGTTCACCTTGCTTTAAAATTGAGACCCACTATATCTATCACAAAAACTCTTAAAAGCAAAGTAATTTCAAAATCCCTCTCTTCGAGGGAAAAATAGATTTTGTTAGGAGGATAGCTTTTTATCAGCGTTTAGTTTAAGCGCCACCGTGTTAATGCAATAGCGTTTTCCCGTCGGCGGCGGGCCGTCGTCAAACACATGACCTAAGTGCGCGGCGCATCGCGCGCATAAAATCTCCACGCGGCGCATGCCGTGTTGATTATCTTCTTCCGTTTTGACATTCAGAGGCGACACCGGATCAAAAAAGCTCGGCCAACCCGTTCCTGATTCAAATTTATTGCCGTAGGCAAATAGATCGGTCCCGCACCCCACGCATTGATAAATTCCTTTTCCTGAAGAAGGAATTGCGCATTGCTGACTAAATGGCGCCTCAGTACCCTTCTGTCGGGTCACCTGGTATTGCTCGGGTGTAAGAATTTTTTTCCACTCGGCGTCAGTTTTTACCACCACGTCCACTTTTTCTGTTTTATGCGTTGAAGCGTTATAAATCTCGATTTTGTTCATACCAGCTCCCAAAAAGAAAAACGTTAATAATAAAGCGGCTCTTGTCTTACTCATTCTTGAGCGCCTCCCGTCTTTCGGCGCGCAGATCACGTAAAGGATTTCCTCCCCATACACCTTTTGGAGGAATTCTCATCCCTTTAGGCACCAAGCTGCAAGGCGCAATCGAGGCCCCATCGCCGATTTCGACATCCGGCATAATCACCGAGCCTAGACCAATGGAAACGTTGTTTCCAATTTTTGTCGGGGCTAATTTTAGAAAACCTCGCTCGGACGCATGGCAAATGAGCGCCACTCCCCCGCCGATCAACACATCATTTCCAATTTCAAGCATGGAAAGATCCGCCAAGCCCGCCGTATTCACAATCACCCGCTCGCCAATCTTAGCGCCCATGAGACGGTAGAAAAGAATCTGAAACGGCGACAAGCGAAACACATCCAAAAAAGCGCTGTTGGCCACGAGAATCATACAATTATAACCTGTCCAGCCGAGTGCCTCTTTGGAGTGGATGGTAAATAGGCCTGGCGCAATTTTGAACCGGAAAATATTTTTGGTGAACACACAGAGGAAAATCAGGGTGGCCCCAAATAGAAAAAAGCCAAACGCAATTGAAAATGAAAAGGCTAAGATCTTTAACCACACCGCGTAAGCACCCATAAATTTCCAAACAATATAAAAGAAATAAATCATGGGAAACAAACTAAAGCCCAATACACTCATCGCCAGAAAGTGTAGAAACAAAATCCACAGGTCAAAACGCTTGGCTTCCCAAGCGGCTTTTTTCTCTTTTTGTTCTTTGGTTAGGTCTACCATACGTGACATTCTACCACTATAGTGTTAAATTACTGCCATGAACGAAAAACACCTCTTCATTAGCGGCGGTTCGCGGGGTATCGGGCGAGCCATTGTCCTCTCCCAAGCCAGGAAGGGCCTCACTGTTTTCCTTAATTATCTAAGGGACGATGAATCCGCCGAAACCGTTAAAAGTGAAGCCCAGAAGCAAGGCGCTCGCGTCGTCCTTCTCCCAGGAAACGTCGGCGACCCCGAGACCATCGTCTCCCTTTTCGAAGAAATCAAAAAACATACGGACCGGCTGGATTATTTGATTCACAACGCGGCGCTTGGCGTTTTTAAACCGGTGCATCAATTGCGCGTCAAGGACTGGGATATATCACTGGACGTCAACGCCAAGGCGTTTTTATTTTTATCTCAAGCGGCACTGCCTCTCATGAAGACTCATGGCGGCAAAATTCTGACTCTCTCAAGCTTGGGCGCCAACCACTTCACTCCCAATTACGGCGCCATCGGCATTTCTAAAGCAGCGCTTGAAAATCTCGTGCGCTACCTGGCGGTAGAGCTGTCGCCCTATCAAATTCATGTCAACGCCGTTTCAGGCGGACTGATTGAGACAGACTCCATTAAAATGTTTCCTGAGTTTGAAACCATGAAAAAGGAATTCCTCGCCCGCACCCCTGGCAAACGGCTGGGTACCCCCCAAGACATCGCCAACATTATTACCTTTCTTCTAAGCCCAGGCTCCAATTGGATTTACGGCCAAACAATTGTTGCTGACGGCGGTTATTCCCTTTCCTAAGATGCTTTTTTTAAACGGCTTTTTGATTTTTATTTTTTTAGTTTGGGCCCGCCGCGCCGTGTGGCTGGGCCGCCTGCGTAAAAAAAATCCACCCATCGAAAAAATCGAACGCCCCACCCGAACCGATACCAAAATCTCCCTCATCGTTCCCGCCAAAAACGAAGAGAAAAATATCGCCAACTGCCTCTATCACCTTTTCCGCCAAAATTTTAAAAATTGTGAAATCATCGTCGTCGACGACCGTTCGACGGACAAGACTCCCCATCTCTTGGAAAATTTTCAAAAGCTTTCTCCCTTTCCCTTTAAAATTATCCGCATCGAAAAACTGCCGCCCGGCTGGACAGGCAAAAATCATGCCATGGTGGCCGGCTCTAAAGCTGCCTCAGGCAGTTGGCTCCTATTTACGGATGCCGACACCACGCATCAGCCCGAATCCGTTGCCTCGGCCCTGGAAACAGCGCTCGCCCAAAAAATTGATTTTCTAACCCTGGCCCCCGAAACAGAGTCCCGCAGTTTTTGGGAAAAAACCGTACAGCCCTTAGCTGTCGGAAGCTTGGCACTTTGGTTTAACAGCGAAAAAGTCAACGATCCCCAAAGCGGCACAATTCTCGCCAATGGGCAGTTCATTCTTGTCCGAAAAGAAGCGTACGAAAAAGTAGGCGGCAATGAATCCGTCAAAAGCGAGGTCATTGAAGATGTCGAATTGGCAAAAAAAATAAGGGGCGCCGGCTTCACGGTCCAATTTTTAAACGGCACCAAACTTTACTCGACGCGTATGTACAGCTCTCTGGCTGAAATCAAAACCGGTTGGACGCGAATCTTCACGTATCTTTTTAATAAAAAAATTCCGGCAATCCTGCATAAAATATTTTTATTTTCTTTTGCTTCCTTAGCACCGTTTGTCATTTTAAAAATGGAATTATTTTTTTGGTGGGCCCAATCCGAATTTTACCAGCCACTCACTTTGGCGCTAAGCCTTGGAGTGTGCGCCTGGATCATCCTCATCCGCTTCATCGGCAACAAAACACTCAAATGCAATCCCTGGTACGCCTTCCTGCACCCGCTGGGCTCGGTCATCATGATTTGGATTCTCTGCATCTGCATCCTACGCATCGCCTTCAACCGCCCCTCCGCCTGGCGCGGCGATCTGCATCAATAAGATCTATTATTTTTAACGCTGGCTAAAGGGCGGGCCTGTTTGAATAGATGAGTCTTGCGTCTTTATGTTTGGACTTCCACAGATAGCCGTCAAAAACATAGTGACAGAAGAGCGGCACAAGATAGATCCCGATCAAAAGGGTTTCGATCACGGAGATCCCGTTTTGGACATACCCGTTGCTTATCGTAATAACGTAGGTTTCATACAGCGTGTTGGCCACCCCTCCGACCACCGCGGTCAGCGCGATAATTCCCACTGCCTTATAGACCTTATGAAATGCCTTCGGATCCAGCCTTCCAAGGCTTAAGCTCATCACAGCCATATAAGGGATGCCGTGCGACAGCAAAAGCGGCAATAGGATTTGGATGCTATTTTTGCCCACCAAAAAACAATACGCATATAAAAAAGCGGGCGCCAATAGGGCCAAAAACCGGTTTAATTCAAAATGTTTTTTATAAATTAAAACCGCCTCAAAGACGAGCCACGCGATCACAACAGACGCATAAATAAAAAGGCCTATCTTGAAAAAAGCCGGATTGGGGTAAAAGAAGATGTCTTGATCCGTATAATATCGCTCGTTCGGAAGCGACCTGAAATGGAATAAGATAAACGGGATGAGTATCAATGCGAACAAAAAATACCCTGAAAAATAGGAAATTCTTTTATTCAGCTTCTGATACCACCTCAAAAAACCGTAAAATTGCGTCATGTGGTGATAAATCGTCGCGTACACCACAAAACTCCAAAGGTACGGGATTCTGAAATACACCCATAAAAATACTCCCGTGATGATCGTAAGCGGAGCGATCCAATACAAAGGGTGGGAATTTCTTTCCTCTTTCCGGAAGAACGTCCTCCAGGCCGTGGTGTAAACATGGCCAGAGTCGACTATCGTGGAAGCAAAAAAGGCGTAAACAAGCAAATAAATCGAATTACTCGGAAGACGGGAGAAAATCGCGATGGACGCGATTCCCGGCAGGAAAATAAAAATCAGATCGTTTGAAAATTGACTTAGTATCCAGTTGCCAGGCCGCATCATTGATTTCCATCCTAGACCGTCCCCCCGCACCTTGTCAACAAGACCCTCTGGAGCGTGGAATGCCATCCAACTTATAATTTAGTATACTAAGACTCATGGCCACCTCTTCTGCGCACGATTTTCGCGACGCCCTAAAAATCCATGATGTGCGTTTATTCCTGGGCTCCGTCGCTTTCTTCACACTGGCAAGCCGTGCACTGGCCGTTGTCATTGGTTTTCAGATTTACCAAATAACCCGCAATCCGATGATGCTTGGTTGGCTGGGTCTTGTGGAAGCGATTCCGGCACTGTCGCTGGTTTTATTTGGCGGCTATATCGCCGACCACTTTGACCGCCGAAAAATTCTTTTGATCACACGCCTTGCTTCTTTTTTATGCGCGGGAGGGCTGGTGTGGATTTCCTGGCAAAGCCATGAGACGATGACACTTCCGGGCTTGTATGCGATTATTTTCCTGGTAGGCATCGCGCGCGGCTTCGCGGATCCGGCCAACAGCGCTTTTGAGGCTCAAGTCGTCCCCAAGCACCTAACGGTCAACGCCTCCTCGTGGATCTCCAGCATCTGGATCGGCTCTTCCGTCATTGGACCGGCAGCAATCGGTTTTATTTTTGACGCTTGGAGCGCCGTCGGATCTTATCTAATCATTGCGACGTGTTTTATTTTATCATGGCTGTGCACACTTTTGATTTCGCCAAAACCGTTACCGCCACCCCAACCAAAAGAATCCGTATTAAAAAGCATCGGCCAGGGCTGGCATTTTGTTTTCAGTCACCCGCCGCTCTGGTCGGCAATGACCCTGGATCTATTTGCGGTTCTTTTCGGTGGGATGATTGCGCTTTTGCCGGTATTTGCCAATGATGTCTTGGGCGTCGGCGCCAAGGGGCTGGGTCTTCTCAACGCAGCCCCCTCCCTGGGCGCGATTTTTATCACGCTTCTAGCAACGCATCGCCCGCCCATCGCGCACGCCGGAAGAAATTTACTTTTATCGGTAGCGGGATTCGGGATCAGCATTCTCGTATTCGCTTTTTCCAAAAACTTTTGGCTTTCAATGACAGCACTATTTTTTAGCGGGATTTTTGACGGCATCAGCATGGTGATTCGCCGATCCATGGTACGGCTTCTCTCGCCGGATCATTTACGAGGGCGGATCGCGGCGGCTAATTGGGTATTTGTATGCTCTTCCAATGAACTTGGTGCGTTCGAGAGTGGGATGCTTGCCGCATGGATCGGTGCTGTTCCCTGTGTAGCACTGGGAGGACTGGCAACGTTGGTTATTGTGGGCTTGACAGCACTTGGGGCCAAACAACTGCGTGAATTACGATTTGATGTTCACACCATGGAAAGAAGCTAACTCTTCCGCTTTCGAAAGACGGAGAAAGATAGCACACTTTCCTCCCCTTACGAAGGGGAGGTGCCGGAGGCGGAGGGGTTGTAGGGTTTTACGTATGCTGTTGTACTGCGTCAACCACCCCGTCGCCTTCGGCACCACCCCTCCTTCGTAAGGAGGGGAAAGAAAGTTTAACTATTTTCCTTGATAGACGCGGTAAAGCTGCCGGTTGATCTGCTGTTTGAATTCCACATCGTCCGATGCCGCGTTGATTTTTAAATTTTCGTAAGCATATTCACCCATCAACTGATTATCCCAGTCAAAAAGCCGCATCTTTACCGGCAAGGCAGTTTTTGGTTCAAAGGACACAATCACCCGGTATGCCATATAGCCCGAATTTTTATCTGACCCTTCAAATATCACCTCTGCCGTCTCTTCCTGATTTGGTAGTAAGGGCTCAAGAAACTGCACTTTCACTTGATGGACCGCGCTCGCCCTCGTCAGATCCTCAGTAAAATCCGTCAAAAATGTCCCAATACCGGCGTCCTCAATGTCATAGGACTGGCTCCCCTCTCTCACCCAAGGGCTCTTTTGGTCTAAAAAAATCACCGGCAGAAGACCCAGCCCAAGACCGGGCTTATGAATCGCCAATTTCCCGCCGTGCCGCCCGCGTTCGTAGACCACTTGGAGGCCTTTTTTTTCCGTATTCAACCATCCCATAAAAATCTTAAACGGCTTTTCAAATTTTAGAAAAATTTTTTCCTTTGGTCCCGCCACTCCTTGAGAGGTTTCTTGTTTTTGAAATAATGCGCTGTAGTTTTTAACGGATGCGTAGAAATGATTGCTTTTTTCAAGGAGTAAAATTAATTTCGAATGGCTCTCCGCTTCATCGGCCCGGACGGAAGCTGACGGCGCAAGCGTTAACAATAGAATTAAAAAAAATAAACCTATTTTTTTCATATCAAACGATCTTTTTTAGAAATCCTATCACGGTTTTCTCATAGGCTTCGCGGTCGATCGTGACCGCTTGGTTGTGTGCAGCTTTCGAGACAATTAGTCGCTGCGATCCGCAATCGTTACGACTCAAGCGATGCAAAAATTTCTGATGCGTCGGGGAAACATAATCATCAAATTCGCCGTGAATCATTAACAAAGGCCCATGTTTTTTCCGAAGCAGTTTTTCAACGTCCACAAAACGTTTGTTGGATTTTTTTTGACAGTACCAAAATCCAAGGCTTGTAAATAAGTTGACTACCCAAAAGGGATAATTTTCTCCAAAGAGATTGGGTTTGACTAATATCGGCGCCCATTTGCGGATATAGTCCCTAAAAATTTCTCTCATGGAGAAAAGACCATCGGTAATGACACCAGCGACCAGCGGCTCACCCTCCGCGGCAGCAAAAGCAATGTCGGCGCCGCGCGAAACCCCGAAAAGCACAATTTTTGTTTTAGATTTAAACGCTGTTTTGACCCAAGCGATGACCATCCGCATTTTCTGTACGTCTTCCTCCGTGGGCCACTGCGAAAGAGAGTTTTTGCCCACATCGGAGGTATCCGCAAGAAAATCGATGCTTAGGACATGAAAACCCAGATCAGGGAAAAAATAGGCATACTTTTCCCAGGACTCCTTTGCAGATCCCGAATCATGACAGAAAATGACAATTTTATCCGCGCCTGTCCTTTCCACGTGCACCGCGCTGACTTCATGGCCGCCTGAATCAAGAATGGAAATTTTTTCACCCGCGCTTGAGATAACCGTGTCGTAAGCGGGCTTATATTTCAAACCAAGAAAAATATTCGCAATCATGCGGGTGTACTTGAAACCAGAATGCATGGAGTAAGCAATCGCCAAAACTAGAGGAACTATGATTAATAAAAAGAGAGGGTTCATCGGTTTTATTTTTTCTTTCGAAGAATCTCTACAATCCAACCCGCCAAAATACTAAATTCAAAAAGAACCAAAAGCGGGACAGCCAGCATCAATTGGGTCGCCATATCCGGTCCCGGCGTTAGTACCGCTGCGGCGATAAAAATAAATACAATGATATGCCTCTGGTACCTATTCAGGGTAGCAACATTTACCACGCCCGACGCAACAGCTGCCATGACGAATACCGGCAGGTTGAATGCAAAACCGAAAGCAAGCATCATGCCGCTTAGAAATCCAAGGTATTCATTAATGGAGACCAACGGCCTTAGAACCTCGGTCTGCTGGCCAATCAGAAAATGAAGCGTCATTGGCAAGACAGTTAAATAACAGAAAAGTGCTCCCGCAAAAAATAAAAAAGAGCTAATAAAAACAACCGGCAATATTGCCTTCTTCTCGCGAGAATGCATCGCCGGAGAAAGAAAAAGCCATAGCTGGCAAACCACCAGTGGGGATGCGATCAAAAGCCCAGCCAATAAAACAGCTTTAATTTTTGCCATAAAAGCATCTGCCGGTGAAAAAAAATAGGCCTGCCCAATCAGGGGCTGTATCGGCTTCATCAGGATCGCAAGAATTTCATCGGCAAAAAGGAAGCAAAACGAACCCGCGGCCGCGATCGCCGCTAGACAGATAAGAAGACGCTTTCTAAATTCTTCGAGATGTCCCCCAAAGGAGAGTAGTTTTTGTGCATCTGGCATAAACCTTATTGTATCATCGGTTTGACTTCCCAGACCCCTTTTGTTAGTATCAAGCTCATCTATGATTAAAGCTTATGGACGCTTCTTCCTTTTTTTAATTCCAATCCTTGCCCTTTCGGTGGCGGTCTTGTTTTTACAGCTTAAAAACAATGAGCTTACAAAAATGAATCGGTCACTTCTTGCATCCAATAGCTCACTCCAGGCAAAAGCCCAGCAATTAAAATCAAAAAACAGGGTGCTATTTAAAACTCTGATCAAAAATGCGTCGTTGGTAAAGGGAATGAAGGGGCAGAAACAAGCCTTCCAAGAAACGATTGATTCCCTAAAAAAACAAGAGGAGGCAATTCAGTTTGAAATTACAAGATCCCAGGAAGAAATGAATACCGCTCTCGCAGAAAAAACCTATCTCGAAGACATGCTCATCCATAAAACTCGGCAGATTGAATCTTTGAAAATCCAAAATCCAGCGCCAGTTCAAAATACCGCTGATTTGAACCAAGCTACCGCGGCAGGCGCCGACATCAGCGCAAAAATTAAGGAAAAAGAAAACCAAATCCGCACCCTGACCGAACAAAACCGTGCGCTTTCGACCAAAATGGACCGCTTGTATCAAGTCACTACCAGTGAAATTTCAGAAATCAACGTCGCCAAAATCGCTCTAGAAGATACAGTAACCGGCGCCAAAGACAAAATCAACCAAGAGTGGAATACAGTAAATCTAGGCTCTATTAGCATCGATAAGAAGGGTCCGACTCCGCCTGTCGCCGCAGCGCCCGAAGCCGTCAAGAGCGGCCCTAAAACGTCAGGTAAAGTACTGGCGGTAAACGACAGTCATGGGTTTGTTGTGGTGGACTTGGGGAAAATTGACAACTTAAGCATGGGCGCGAATCTTGAAATTCTACGCGAGGGAAAAAATATTGCTAGTTTAAGCGTGCTTGAAATCCGGGATGTAATGACCGCTTGCAATATCAAAAACTTGGAAACTGGCGAAAAGATCAGAGTTAATGATTTGGTTCGGGTTCAAAAATAGCTAAACTTTTTACAATTTCTTCCGCAATTTTCGGCGCCGTCAAACCCAGCTTACTCAAAAGAGACTCCCGTTTTCCGTGCTCGATAAATCGATCGGGAATTCCTAACGTTCTAATCTTGGGAACCGCTGATTCCTGCTGTTCAAACAATTCAAGAACGCCGTCCCCAAAACCACCGACAAGAGATCCTTCTTCAAGGGTGACCACCAGTGATTTTCCTTTACTAAGACGCAAAATCAACGCTTCGTCTAAGGGCTTGGCAAAACGAGTGTTTATTACCGTCGCTTCAATGCCGCTTTTTTCAAGAATCCCAGCCGCTTCAAAAGCCGTATAGACTAGACTGCCATAGGCTAGGATCAACACATCCTTGCCCTCCCTCAAAATTTCTGATTTTCCCAATTGAATCGCCGCGGGAATTACATTTTTAAGCGCCGATTCGCTTTCCTCGGAAACCGCCCCTCTGGGATACCGCACCGCGATAGGTCCCAAGAGATGCCCCTGGGCAAATTCCAACATCAGCTCAAATTCGCGGCCGTCCCGCGGAGCCATGAGCGTCATTCCAGGTATTTTTCTCAAATAGGAAATATCAAAAACGCCGTGATGCGTCGGCCCGTCTTCCCCCACAAGCCCGCCGCGATCAAGGCAAAAAACAACCGGCAGTCGTTGCAGCGCCACATCATGAATAATCTGGTCATGCGCCCGCTGTAAAAATGTGGAATAAATCGCCACAAACGGCCTCAAACCCGCCTCCGTCAATCCCGCCGCAAAAGAAACACCATGCTCCTCGGCTATTCCGACGTCAAAAAATCTATCGGGAAATTTTTTAGAAAATTCAATCAGTCCTGTCCCGTCACACATCGCCGCCGTGATCGCGACGATTTTTTTATTTTTATCCGCCAGTTGAATCATTTTATCGCCGAAAACTTTGGTATAGGATTTTTGTTTGGCGCCCGGTTTCACTTCGCCGGTTTCGACGCAAAATGGAGTGGAGGCGTGCCATTTGGACGGATCCGACTCAGCCACCGTATAACCTTTTCCTTTTTTGGTAATCACGTGCAGGAAAATAGGCCCTGGAATTTTTTTGACGTTTTCCAGGATTTCAATCATCGACTCAATATTGTGCCCATCCAGCGGTCCAAAATAACGAAATCCCATTTCTTCAAAGAGAAGCCCCGGGACAAAAATATGCTTGATCCCCTCGTCAATTTTTTTGGCTTTGGCCACCATCTGGCCGCCGACCTTTGGAATTTTTCGAATCCCCTCGACGATATCATGGCGAAGATGATTGTAAAAACCGCTGGAGATAAATTTATTAAAGGACTTACTCAGCGCACCGACCGTCGGAGAAATGCTCATTTCATTATCATTTAAAATCACAATTAGGTTGTCTTTGACATGACCGGCGTGGTTGAGTGCCTCGAATGCCATCCCGCTCACCAGCGACGCATCTCCGATCACCGCAATGGCTCTGGCCTCTTTTTTTAAAATTCGGTTGCCTACGGCAATGCCAAATGAAGTGGAAATGGAAGTCGCCGCATGACCCGTGGTAAAAGGATCATGCTCGCTTTCATCTTTATTGGAAAATCCGCTCATCCCGTCTTCTTGGCGAAATGTCTTAAACGCTTCTTTTCTGCCCGTGAGGATTTTATGCGCGTGAACTTGGTGCCCGACATCCCAGACAATCGTATCATGCGGCGTATTGAAACAATAATGAAGTGCAATGGTCAGGTCTACAGCTCCTAGAGCCGCGCCCAAATGACCGCCGTTGGTCGAAACGACTTCAAGAATACATTCCCGTACTTCTTTGGCAAGCCCCGCCAAATCACTCTTGGGGAGTTTTTTAATATCGTCGGGATTTTTAATTCCGTTTAAAAAGGACATCTATTTTTTTCTTTCCAGTACAAAATCGGCTATTTCGGACAAAATCACACCCTTTTTACCTAATAACTTAAGCTCATTTTTGGCGCGCCGGTGAATTCCAGCCGCCTCCTCTCGGGCTTGTGTCAAACCCAGCAATTCAGCATACCCCTCCTCATCGAGGATGTCATCCACAATTTGGAACAAAAGTCCAAGTGCCTGTCCGTAGCGAAAAATCGAGCGGACCTGATCCGCATTTCCACCACCCAGGTAAACTCCCACCCGAGCCGACGCGGCAATCAAAGCACCTGATTTGTGAATATTAATGTATTCCATGATCGCAAGATTGGTCTTTTTATCTTGGTATTCAATATCCACCGCCTGACCACCCACCATCCCCGCAGAACCCACCGCCTCGGCGATAAAGCGTATCGTTTCAAGCTGTCTATTTGAAAAATCCTTCGGTGTATTTTTCACCGGCTCACTCAAAATCCTAAACGCCAGCGTCAAAAGCGCATCCCCCGCCAAAACCGCCGTATCTTCGCCAAACTTCACATGACAAGTCGGCTTCCCCCGCCTGAGTGCATCATCATCCATGCAGGGCAAATCATCATGAATGAGCGAATAACAATGAATGAGCTCCAGCGCACAGGCTGCCGGCAACACGCGCCGCACATCCCCACCCACCGCCTCACAAGCCGCCAACGTCAAAACCGGCCGCACGCGCTTGCCCCCCGACATCACCGCATACAGCATCGCCTCATGCAGTTTGCGTGCATGTGTCCCCGGCTTTGGAAGATATCCCAAAAGGGCATTATCAATTTTAATTGCTTGTTTTTTAAAATATATCTCAATAGCCATTAGTAGCCACAAATCCCGTTGTTTTCACCACTACCATCCCTCTCCCAAAAAAATGGCGCACTATGCGTTGTGTCCGCCGGGTGGCGCCGGAGGGGAGGCCTCCGCTGCGCGGAGTGAAAATTTACACGAGCACAGCGGAGTCCCGCAGGTGACAGGCCCCGGCGAACACTATACACACCGCACTTATTTATTCTTTTTCTTCGCCTTCCCGCCCTCATCTTCAAACACTTCCGTCTTAAACTTCCCCGCATTCGTCTTCACCAACACTTCAACTCTCTTCTGCGCCTCCGACAACCTCTTCGTACAAATATCCGCCATTTTGACGCCTTCTTCATACTGTTTGAGCGCCTGTTCCAACGACAATTCCCCGCTCTCCAGATTCTGCACAATCGCTTCCAATTTTTTCAGCGCCGCTTCAAATTCCACTTCCTTAATTTCACTCATGCGTTGATCCCCTTTATTTGGCTGGTAAAAAATCCATCGCTTAGTTTTGTTTTTAAAAAATCACCTACTTTAATTTTTTTGACCGAGGTGACTATTTTTTCCTCAGGTAGTTTCATCGACACGCTAAAACCGCGTCGTAACACGGCCAACGGCCCGAGCGCTTCCAATTTCCCAAAAAGCGCGTAAGTTTTTTCCTTTTTCAATGAAATAAAATTTTCAAACAACATCGCGGCCTGTCTTTTTAGCTCATCCAGCTTCTGAAATTGACCCTCAAAAATTGCCAGCGGGTCTTTTAGACTGCTGTTTTCCTTTAAAAGTTTGAGCTCTTGTCTTAATTCCCTAATCCGGCCATTGATTCCCTGAAGCGAACGCAAGCGAAGCTCTTCCACCCTCTCAACCAACTCTTCTTTAAGCGGTAACACCAATTCCGCCGCTGCCGAGGGTGTCGCTGCACGCAAATCAGAAACAAAATCAGCAATCGTAAAATCCACTTCATGCCCAACCGCCGAGATCACGGGAATATGAGAATTAAAAATTGCCCGCGCGACAATTTCCTCATTAAACGCCCAGAGATCCTCCAAGCTTCCGCCGCCGCGCCCCACAATCAAAACATCGGCATTTTCCAAAGCGTTAAAATCATCGATGGCTTCGGCAATGCTCTCAGCCGCAGCAGCCCCCTGCACCGCTACCGGATATATCAAAAGATGCGCGCCGGAAAATCGTCTTTCCAAAATATTCAAAATATCCCGAAGGGCCGCACCGTCAATCGAGGTCACAAGACCTATCGTTTTTGGCAGATACGGAATTGGTTTTTTGTGTGCCTCGTCAAAAAGACCTTCGTTTTTTAGCTTTTCAACCAGCTGTTGAAAGCGAAGCTGCAAAGCGCCAATGCCTTTAGGTTCAATCGCCTCAATCATCAGTTGATACTGCCCGCGGGGTGCGTACACGCTAACGCGGGAGCGCACCAATACTTTCATGCCTTCCCCGGGCTCAAAACCTAAAGAAGCGTTCTCCCGACGAAACATGACGCACTGGATCTGGGCAGACTCATCTTTCAGCGAAAAATACATGTGGCCCGAGGTATGAAGTTTGAAATTAGTGATTTCACCTTCCACCCACACGTCGGAAAAACGGCCCTCAAGCGTAAAACGAATATCCCGCGTAAGATCAGAAACACTGTAAACGGTGCGGCCTGTTTTAAGTTCGTAAGTTTTAATCAATCGGCTCTCTATTTATCCATAGGCATGCGTTTAAAAATAAGTTTTTGGAATTCTCCAACATGCTGTTGGAGAATTATTGAGTAACGGGGTCAGAGTGCCCCACCCAAAACACGCTGAGGTTACTTGGCTAAAAGCTTTTCATAAAGAGCTTCGGGGGAAATATCAGCTCCGTTAGGCCAGCAAATCGTCCCTCCCTCAATGCGGGCCGACTTAAAATAATGCTTGTCTTTGAGTGGTATAAAAACAGTACCCTTATCGAGATATCTTGAAAAGTCGATATCACCCTTCACTCCATCGTCAAATGTAATATGATAAATATAATCGTCCACATATTTGATGGAGAGGACATCATTTAATTTCCACATAAGTCACCTCATTCCAAAGGAGTTATTTTTTTGATCTCTTTGCATGCCTTAGCCAGTTCCCAATCCTCTGCCAGCTCTGTTTGATGAAGATCGATCCATTCACGAATCAATTTTAACGCCGTACGGGAACCTAAATCGCCCAGTAGAATATTCCCGCGAAAATCCATTACCGCTTTCTTACCGCCAAATTCCGCATGAAAATGCGGCGGATTATGGTCATCATAAAACATTCGAATAACAACGCCAAAAAAGCGTGATATTTCAGGCATTTTGACCCCTAAAATTTAAATTTAGCCACGTTCAAAGTATATCATCCTACCTAAATATTGACAAAAAAATCTGGTGGTGGCTATAGTGGTGTGAATTGTAATTAGAAGTGCAACAGGGTTGGGGTGTGGGTTTGGAAGTAGGTTGGAAGAAAAAAGCCCCATAGATCTTAAAGTACTGTTACTTTGTAGGTGTCGAACAAACAAAGAACAGGAGAGATCTATGGAGCAGGTTAAAGTGGTCAAGTCTTTCCCTAGCCACATCCACATGATCCCCGATTAGAAAATTCGGGGATGACATTGAATATTATTCTAATTTCCTATGCACTCTTTCAATCTTCACCGCTTTACCCGTGCTTTCGTCGACGGTGATGAGGGCACCGGAGAGACGCGCGTCATTTTGGGCGACTACTTTTTTGCCGCCGATTTGTGTCAGAAAACGGTCCATGATTTGATCTTTGTCAGCACCGATCACCGAGTCATAGGGTCCTGTCATTCCTAAATCGGTAAGGCAGGCAGTGCCTTTAGCAGAAACGCGCTCATCGGCTGTTTGCACATGCGTATGAGTGCCAACAACCGCCGCAACGCGTCCGTCCAGATACCAGGAAATCGCCATCTTTTCGCTGGTAGCCTCGGCATGCATATCCACCAGGATGATCCGAGCCCCCCGAGTCTGAACTTTTAGGATTTCTTCATCGGCAGAAAAAAATGGGGACAAAAAATGATAGCGCATGAAAACTTGGCCGGCGACATGGATCACACCAATCTTTACGCCCTTACACTCCACGACAGTGGAGCCGACACCGGGCAAGCCTTTGGGGAAATTGGCGGGTCGGACTAGCCGCGGGTCCGTCTGCATCAATTCTTCCACTTCTTTTCGCTTATCAAACGCGTGATCGCCCATCGTCAAGACGTCACAACCGGATTGAAAAAGGTCTTTGGCAACTCTGGCACTGACACCAGCACCGTCGGTGGAATTTTCAGCATTACAGACAACAAAATCCACTTCGCCGCTTCTTTTCATCGCCGGAACAAAGCGTTCAATCGCTTTACGTCCTGGATCTCCGTACGTATCACCGATCATTAGAATTTTTAGCATTATCTTTAAGCCGATTTAAATACTTTACGCCCAAATTCAGCCTGGATTCGCTCGGCGATGAAAATTTTAATTAATGACTGATACGGCACATCTCTTTTATTTGCCAAAAGCTTGACTTCTTCCAGCATCGACTCTGTAAGCCTCAAAGAAATCGTTTTTACCGAGGGTTTAAGGTTGGGGAAAACCACTCTCTTGGCTTTCGACCAATCCAAGTAATCGGTCGAATCATGAGTCGCCCAAAAATTCCGCTCCTCATCTTCACTCTTAAACTTAGGGATTCTCTTTTTTATAAAGCTCATATACCCGCCTTTCTTTAGCGCTCATGGGTCGCGCAGAAATAACCCGAATTGAATTTTTTCTAACCGTAAATATTAGGTAAAGCTCTTTGCTCTCATCTGTCCTTCCAAGCGCAAAGTACCTCATTTCCTGCTCCGAATGAATTTCATCCCACCCAATCCGCAAAGGACTGTTAAATAATACCTGCTCGCATTCCTGAGGACTAACGCGGTGCTTCTTCCAATTCTTCCCCGCGTTATGCTCATCCCAATCAAAACCTGTGTATTTGGATAAATCCAATGCGCCGATCCTTTGTGTATATATTGGTAATATACATTAAAATAGAAAGAATATCAAGAAAGCTGCTGTTTATAGGTAAACCCACATTTGGGGCAATTCCGTCTTCCCAAAATTGTTCTTGCTACACCTCGATGATAATTTCTCACAGAAAATAAATCATAAATTTTTACAAGAAATACGCCACAATTGGGACATATTGCTAAAAGGGTGTATATTCCCACCCAAATAATAATCCAAACAGGTATAGCAATGATGTCGAAAAATTTAATGTTAAAAGAAATACCAACAAAAATAAGATTGACCCAAAAAAGCATCTTTAGCCGCTTTATAAACTTCTCGTATCTTACTAATTCTTTAGGTGGATGTACTAAATAGAAAAGAATAGGTCTCAAGAAATAAGCCGCTAAAAATATTGCCAAAGATACAGAAACTACTATGAAAACCGCGGAAATTATTTCAATGGATATTTTTGAATGAGTTAGAAAATTAAATATATCTCGCATATAAATTTCAATCCGCCATTGCGAAATCTATTTCGCCAAATCTTCGACACGTGTTTCACGGATGATAATCACTTTGATCTGCCCTGGATACTGGACATTTTCTTCAATTTTCTTAGAAATTTCACGGGCCAGCGCCGGCATCGATTTTTCATCCACACGGTCGGGGCGCACCAGCACACGCACTTCACGCCCGCCCTGAATTACGAATGATTTCTCAACTCCTGGGTATTCGTCGACAATTTTTTCTAGTTTTTCCAAGCGTTGTAGATAACTTTCCACACTTTCGCGGCGGGCTCCGGGACGAGAGGCACTGACGGCATCAGCCGCTTGGGTCAGCATCGGCCAAATGGATTGCATCTCAATATCTTCGTGATGTGCTTCAATCGCGTGCACCACATCCGGATGTTCGCCGTAGCGGCGGGCCAATTCCCCGCCAATCAACGCGTGAGGGCCGTCCACATCGTGACTGACCGCTTTTCCCAGGTCATGCAAAAGGCCTGCGCGGCGAGCCAACAGCGGATCGATTTTCATTTCACCAGCGATGACATTCATAATGTGCGCCACCTCAATGGAATGATTTAACACATTTTGGCCGTAGCTAGTCCTAAAACGAAGACGGCCCAGAAGTTTCACAATTTCAGGATGGACACTCGTGGAAATGTTGGCTTCTAAAAGCGCCTTCTCACCTTCTTCTTTTAGCACATTTTCCATATTTTTTTTCATCTTCTGAACCACTTCTTCGATGCGCGCGGGCTGGATCCGGCCATCCTTAATGAGTTCCTCCAACGAAAGACGCGCAATCTCGCGGCGGATGCCGTCAAACGCCGAAAGCGTGACCGCTTGGGGCGTCTCATCAATAATTAAGTCCACACCGGTTAATGTCTCAAAAGTTTTGATATTACGCCCATCCTTACCGATGATGCGTCCCTTCATCTCTTCGCTGGGAAGCCCAACCACTGTCACCGTGGATTCCATGGTGTGCGCGGCGGCACACCGCTGCATCGCTAGGCTTAGTATCTTTTTTGCGTTTTTGTCAGCCAGCTCATGGGCTTGGGCCTCTATACCCACAATCAATTGACTGGTATCAGCACGCAGGTCAATCTCCATCCGCTTTAAAAATTGTTTCTTGGCTTCTTCGCTATCAAGCGCTGAAAGTTTTTTAAGCACTTCGCGCTCTTCCTCATAAAGTTTCTCAAGGTTTTTTTCCCTGTCATTAATAATTTTTTCTTTGCTGGCAGCTTCTTGGAAGCGAAACAGGGTTTCTTTTTCCCTCTTTTCAATCAAATCCTCTTTCTGCTCCATCGTACTTTCCTTGTACTTAATCATCTTTTCAGAATTTTCAAAATTGCGGCGCGTTTCTGAAACCTTACTCTCAAACTCCGCCTGGACTTTGCCTAAATATGTTTTGGCTTCTTTGTCGGCTTTCTTGAGCGCATCCTCAGACTCACGTTTAGCCAGCGTGAGGATTTCACGCGCTTTGGACTCCGCGGTACGGATCAACCTTTCTGCATAGCGTTTACGCATAAAGTACCCGACGCCGAAGAAAACTGCGGATAAAAGAACCCCGCCCAACAACAATGCAAATATTAGATTTCCGTCCACTTCACATCTCCCAAGAAATTGTCATTGCTAATTTTAATCCGTAATAACCTCATCCAACACCACATCATGAACTTCTTGCGGCAAATCCTTAATCATGACCTGAAAAGAGTAAGCCAAGCCTATTTTTTTTATTGTAGGATCTAGTCGGTCTAAAAACCGGTCATAGAACCCAGCGCCATGGCCAATCCGGTGATTTTTTTTATCAAATACAACACCGGGCACGATCACACAAGTCGCCTGCGTGGGCGCCACTTCCTTACCCCGCGACGAGTCCGGCTCAAGGATGCCGCAAGCCCCGGGTTTCAAGTGACTATTTCTGTCACTGATTTCGTAAAAAAAAAGTTTTTTCGTCTTTAAATCCGAACAAGGCACCGCCACGCGCTTACCTTCCGCCAGCGCCCTATCAATCATCGTGTGTGTATCCACTTCTTCGGGCATCGAGACAAAAAAGAACACCCACTTCGCTTTTTGAAACTCCTGACAGCTCCATAGCTTAGTCTCAACGACCTTACTGCGCCGCGCACGGTCCTGGACACTCTGCGCCAGCAATCGCAACTGAACCGCTTGTCTTAAATCTTTTTTTGCTTCCATCAATATTATATATGAAACGTAGTCTGTAAAGACGTGGATTTTGTCTTTTTTAGGCGGCGCGCTTCGTCCAAAAGCTCTTTTAGAGTCACCCGCGAAAGGCCTTCCTGAAGAAGCGATTCAAATTTCCGCCAAAAAATAAATCCCGCAATGGTCGTTTCCGTGCTGGTCGATACAGCGGGCGGTGACGCAACCGCTGAAAAAAACTTTTTTCCTTCGAGGGCACAGAACAAATCCTCCAACGTGACCTCCGAAGGCTTGCGATCAAGCACATACCCCCCTTGAGGACCTCGCACGCTCTTGACCAGGCCGTTTTTCTTAAGCGCGTTTAAGATTTGTTCTAAATAAGGGGTCGAAATACTTTCCTGCCGGGCAATCTGCGAAACGGCAAGCGACCCCTCCCCAAAACGGCCGGCAAGTGCCAAAACCGCTTTTAGGCCGTAGAGGGTGCGGGTAGAAAATTTCATTTCAAGTTTTTAGCGAGACTCGAACTTTAATAATTTGAAGCTCTGCTTTCATCTCTTCCAGGCGTGTTAATATCTCGTCTTGTTTTCTCTCAATCACGCTCAATCGCGGAGAGATCGTATCGCTTAACTCTGCAGTCGTTGTCGTATCCTCTTCGGCGTGAACAGGAAGTGCAGCCAGGATTCCCAAACAAAAAGCTAAAACACCAAACCCAAGGAAGTATCGTTTCATGGTTTATTTTCCTTTTTTTTAAATATACATCCGTGAATGAAAAATGAAACTGCCAGCGTCCAACAACAGGCTCCGCATCCTGCCACAACGGCGAAGTCTCCCGACGGATACGGAATATGCTTTAGCCGAAACCATTGATCCGTATAGAAAGAAACCTGCCTATAAGCCATCGACGGCAAGAAAAGGAAGAAGAAAAAGACATATAACGCCTGAAATATCTTGAGCAAAGAATACGCCTAAAAAACTATCGCGCGCTGCCCCCCGTCACCGGGTCTACTTTGATTCCGCGGGATTCCAGAAATTTGATGCCTTTTTCTAGATTTTTTTCGGTACCCTCAAGCTCTAGCATCATCTCGCCAATAGTTTCCGTGACGCGAGCGCGCCGTATGTTGGGCATGATGTCATATTTTTTAGCCATTAAAAACACCGCGGGCTCCTGGATCTGAGTCTGCGGAAAAACCAGCATCACGCGCTGGGTTGTTTTTTTGGATCCTGTAGCCTTTTTACGGCTAAGGATAGCGCCGCCGGCAATGGCTGGGATGATAGAAATATCATCGCCCTCTTTAAGCAAAGTTTCCTGTCCCTGTAAAAAACGAATATCTTCCTCGTTGACATACACATTCACAAAGCGGCGCAGTTTTCCTTCGGCATCGCAGAGACGTTCCTTGATACCCGGGTGATTTTTCTCAAGCTCTGCCAACATGCCATTAATGTCCTTGGCTTCACATTGCACATCGCCCTGGTTATTGGTTAATTTCTGTAAAGGGGTGGGGATTCTTACTTTGACGGCCATATTGCCTCCTAGTGCCTTGTTTGCCAAACATCGGCTTTGATGTGATTGAGATGCCTAATATTTTCTTCAAATGAACTCAGCGACGGTTTGATACGGTGCGGTTTACCGATATGGTCGCTCACGGCTTCTTGAGTCTTTAACCCATTACCGGTAATACAAATCACGCAAGATTCGTTTTTGTTAATGACACCATTTTCGATCAGTTTTTTTGCCGAGGCAACAGTGACGCCGCCTGCGGTCTCGGTAAATATCCCTTCCGTTCGCGCTAGAAGTTTAATCCCCTCGATAATTTCATCATCCGTGACGCTTTCACCTGACCCGCCGCTTTCCTTGATTGTATCAATCGCGTAGATCCCATCCGCTGGATTGCCAATCGCCAGAGACTTGGCGATGGTTTTGGGTTTGACCGGCCGGATGATATCACTATTTTCTTTCATGGCCGTCACCACCGGAGAGCAGCCCAAAGCTTGCGCCGCGTACATTTTTGTATCCACGGAGCTAATCAAGCCAAGTTTTTTAAATTCATTAAACGCTTTCCAAATTTTAGTCAAAAGAGAGCCGGAGGCAACTGGCACCACCACATGTTTCGGGGTGCGCCAGCCAAGCTGTTCCATGATTTCATAGCCGTAGGTCTTGGAACCTTCAGCGTAGTAGGGACGGATATTGACGTTCACAAACGCCCAGTGATACTTGGCGGCAATCTCAGCACAAAGACGGTTCACCTCATCATAATTTCCCTCAACCGCCACCAGATTCGGCGCATAAGCCAAGGCACCAATCACTTTTCCCAATTCCAAATCGGCGGGAATAAAAACAAAGCGGTTAAGACCTGCCCAAGCGGCATTCGCACTAACCGAGCCGGCAAGATTTCCGGTCGACGCACAAGCAACTGTTGTAAACCCAAGTTCTTTCGCACGCGTCAACGCCACCGCCACCACACGATCTTTAAATGAAAGTGTAGGATGACAAACCGAATCATCTTTAATATAAAGTTCTTTCATTCCTAATTCACGAGCTAGATTTTCCGAGCGGATGAGTGGAGTAAAGCCCGCGTGATAGCCGACGGTTGGCTCACCCTCAATGGGCAAAAGCTCCCGATAACGCCAAAGACTCTTAGGACCCTTTTGAATTTTTTCGCGTGAGATGACGGATTTAATTTTATCGTAATCATAATCCACTTCCAGAGACCCAAAACAAAACTCGCAGACATAAATAGCCTCTGCTTTATAAACTCGGTGGCACTCGCGGCACTTCAGACCTTTGATATAACTCATTTATTTTCCTAAGGTTAAGTAATATTTATCTCGGCTACAGAAAATTCAGTCTATCACTTCCAAATAGAGCTTGTCTAGCAGTTCAAAAATTCAAAAAAAGATCCTTCAAGTCCGGCTTTTTCTTCAAAAAACCTACCTGATACGCGTTCTGGGCCTGAGCCAAAACAGACTCCCGCATCTGATCGGTGGTAAATACCACCCGCTTCCATGCCATATCCAAAATAGTGGGGTCCATTTTTCTGCGCATGAATTTTTCAAATTGATTATTGAATAATTCTTTTGACTCTTTAGGATGTCCATTAATCCAGTCCGTCAGCTCGCGATGTGCCCTCAAGAAATTTCGTACTTGCTCCGGGTGCTGATCTAAAAATTTTTTCCTTACAATGACAACCGTTGTTGCATACCGGCCTTTGGGCCACAACGACGACTCTTCCATGAATATTTTTGTCCCGCCTTGCTTCAAATAAATAGAAACCCACGGTTCTACGCTCCACGAAGCATCAATTTCCTTTTTAGAAAAAAGACTCAGCTGATCCGCGTTCGCCACCGGCAGCACATCCACGTCGCCCCCTTTTTCACGAATTTTTAAATTTTGTGAAAGAAGCCACGAGCGCAATGCCACATCCTGCGTGTTCCCAAATTGAGGAGACGTTATTTTTTTCCCATGAAAATCCTGCGCCAATTGAATCCCCGCATCCTCCCGCACGACCAACGCTGCGCCGCCGCTGGCCGCTCCAGCAAGAATGCGAACCACCTCGCCGTTGGATTTCACATAACCATTCACCGCGGGGCTGGGCCCAACATACGCAATATCCAAGTGATTGGCAAACATCGCCTCAATCACCGAGGGTCCCGCATTAAACACCGTCCACTCCACCGCGCCCTTCCCTAATTTTTGATCCCAAAATCCATTCGCCTGCCCCACCATCGCCTGCGCATGCGTGATATTGGAAAAAAACCCCGCCCGAATCTTTTCCGTCTTCTCCGCCGCCACTATCCCTGCGCCTATAAAACTGAAAGCGCTCGGAATTAGCACAAAGAATATTATTAGCACGCGGCGGGTGGCGCGGAGGGTGGGCGCCCATTGACCCGCAGGCCAAAGGAAGGCCGAGGACGCAATGGGCTCCCGCAGCGACAGGCCCTGCCGCATCACCTTCACTATATTCTTCAACTCTTTTCCAGCCCCCAAAGTTTTCTAAACTTCCTCTCTAGACTCCCAAACACCAACATATCCATCACAATCCCAATCACAATAATCACGATCATCACCGCCATCACCTGGCTCATATCATTCAACTCCCGCCCCACATTCAAAAGATGCCCCAACCCCAGCGTCGCAAACACAATTTCGGCTCCCATGAGCGCCCGCCATGCAAACGACCACCCCTGCTTGAGCCCTCCCACAATCGAAGGCAGCGCGGCAGGAAAAATCACATATAAAAACATATCAATGCCGCGAGCGCCCATATTCCGCCCGGCCCGCAAATACATTGGCTGAATATTTTTGACACCGCTATCGGTAGCAATCGTCACGGATAAAAGGGACCCCATGATGACAACAAAAATAATTGCTGCTTCGCTCAAACCAAACCACAAAATTGCCAGCGGCAGCCAGCAAATACTCGGCAGCGTCTGAATCCCCACAAAAAAACCGCCCAAGGTCTCGTCTAGCACCCTGATTTTCCCGATTACCAGGCCAATTGCCACGCCAATCACCACTGATATTCCATAACCTAAAAGTAATCTTTTCATCGTCACAAAAATAGCGGAAAAAAGAGTCTTGTCCTTATAAATCGAGATAAACGTCTCGCCCACCTGCGCCGGGGAGGGGAATAAATAAGACGGCCATAGCTTTAGATTGAATAAAAATAACCATAGAAAATAAAGCAGTGAATAAAAAATTACCTGCCTTATGATTTTTAGAAGCATACTGTCATGATAGAAAAAATTTCGGATCATAGGTTATATATTGAAATACGGCTCCAGACTTAAGTATCTTTCCCACGAGTCAGGAAACAGGACGACCACCTTTTTCCCCGCGCCCAGCATTTTGGCAATCTTCACTGCCCCAACACAAGCGGCTCCGCAAGAAATTCCCGCAAAAACCCCTTCTTCGCGCGAAAGCCTTTTGGCCATCTGGTAGGCTTCTTGATCCCCGACAGGAATAATTTCATCAATTAGGCTGCGATCCAAAACATCAGGGATAAACCCTGCGCCGATTCCCTGGATCATGTGCGGTCCGGGTTTTCCGCCGGATAATACACTGGATGTTTTCGGCTCTACGGCGATAATGCGGGTCTTTGGATTGTGCTCTTTAAGCACCTTTCCCACACCCGTAATAGTCCCTCCGGTTCCGACGCCCGCAACAAACGCGTCCACTTGTCCGTCCATGTCGCGCAAAATTTCTTTAGCGGTTGTTTTTCGGTGCATCGCCGGATTATCCGGATTCTTAAACTGCTGAGGCATAAACGCGTCTTTTATCGTGGACACGATTTCCCGAGCACGTTCAACAGCGCCGGCCATTCCTTCTTTGGCTGACGTGAGCATCACTTCCGCACCAAAGCTTTCAAGAATTTGAATTCTCTCCTGGCTCATCCCGTCCGGCATCACTAAAATTACTTTATAACCTTTAACAGCACCCACAATCGCTAAGCCAATACCAGTGTTGCCGCTGGTAGGCTCAATGATCGTGGAACCCGGTTTTAAAAGACCTTTTTTCTCAGCCTGTTCCACCATGTTGAGCGCAATTCTGTCTTTGACACTGGCGCCGGGATTAAACATTTCAAGCTTGGCATAAACACTGGCAGAATCTTTTTCGATGATTTTCGAAAGACGCACCATCGGTGTCTCTCCGATAAGATCAAGAACGCTTTGGGCAATCGCGCCGCCGCCCATATAAAAAACAAATTCGACACGGTCCCCTGCCTGGATCTTTGTCGAATCGTATTCTAGTTTTTGCGGGATATTTTCATTGATCTCAACCGTGACAAGCTCCGGACGGACTTTCCATTTGAGCAAAATATCCGACACCGACAACCCTTTTTGAATTTGTTGTATTTTTCCGTTTAATTGGATTTGGATCATTTCTTTGGCTTCAGTGTTAGACAATTTACTCCCTCCCCATTGTCATTCCCGAGTGCTTTAATCGGGAATCAAACTTGGATTAGACATGATCCCCGAAAAAAAAATTCGGGGATGACATTTTAAGCTTTTAAACGATTTCTATTTCTTCCTCTATTATTTTTTCGTCTTTAATCTTAAATGAACGTAAAATTGGTTTGTTTATATCCGACAGTGACACGATCAGATAACTCACATCAGGATAAAATGCCAGACGCACATCTTTCTGAGAAGGAGCCGCCTCACTTGCCACATGCGAATGAAAAATGCCCGTCATCTCTATTCCCATCTCTCTCATTTTCTTAAGAACTAAAAGCTGCTCTTTGGGGTCCATAAAATAGCTGATGCTTGATTCATCTAGATTTCTCATTGGGAAAAATTTAGAAGTAATTCTTTTTTTTAAATCCCCTCCAAGAATGCCGCAAGCCTCATTGGGGAACCCTGCTTTGGCATGCGCGATCATCGCCCCATAAATGGATTTAGAGAGGTGGATCATTTAAATATTACTCCCTAAGTTTCTCTCTGCCGGTACTTGATCGATGTTTTTATCCAAACCGTAATCAAGATCCAACTGCTCTTTAGCCACTTTATCAATCTCGTCTTTCAAGGAACCCATAATCTTTGTCTGCAGCATCAAAAGCTGCGGGTCCTGCTCAACGCGTGGGCGCGGAATCCGTACGGGATATTCTTTTTTAATTGTCCCGGGCCTTGCTGAGATTTCAAACACTCGGTCCGACAAAAACGTCGCCTCGCGCACATTATGTGTCACAAAAAATATAGTCTTCTTCGTTTTTTGCCAAATCGTCTGCAACTCTTCCTGTAACAGTTGGCGGGTTTGCGCATCCAGAGCCGCAAAAGGCTCATCCATCAAAAGAATTTTAGGATCCATCACTAGTGCCCTAGCAATCGCCGCCCGCTGGCGCATCCCGCCGGACAGCTCATGCGGATAGGCATTTAAAAAACGAGTCAAATGGACCATCTTAAGCGCCTCAAATGCGCGCTGGTTTCTCTCCGCCAGAGAAACTTTCTGAAGTTTTAAACCAAATTCCACATTTTCCTGCACCGTCAGCCAAGGAAAAAGCGCCGCCTCCTGAAACACCACCAGCCTGTCCTTGGAAGGACCGTCTACAATTTTAGAATCCACATACACTTCACCCGAATCCGGAAACTCAAGTCCTGCAATGAGCGATATCAGCGACGACTTCCCGCAGCCTGAGGGCCCAATCACACAAATAAACTCACCCTCTTCAATTGAAAAATTAATATCCCGAAGCGCCTGCACCCGCTGGCCCTTCTGCTGAAAACTTTTATGGACTCGCTTTAAAGTGACTCGCATATACTATCCATCCTTACTCTCTGCCTTTTCCCCTCCTTTCGAAGGAGGGGTGGTGCCGAAGGCGACGGGGTGGTTGACACGTTCAACAGCACGCGTAAAACCCTACAACCCCACCGCCTCCGGCACCTCCCCTTCGTAAGGGGAGGAAAATGTTTAGATTATCGGTGTAACCCACATTCTTTGTTTTCCGGATTTTCCCACCACCAACGTCCCGCTCTCACATCCTCGCCTGGTTTGATCCCACGAGTACACGGTGCACAGCCAATGGACGGATACCCCAAATCATGCAGTCGGTTATAAGGCACCTTATTAACTTTAATGTAATCCCACACTTGTTTTTCCGACCAGTCCGCCAGCGGATTAATTTTTAAAATTCCTCCGTGCGCCTCATCCACCTCAATTTTTTGTATCGCTGTACGGGTCACTGCTTGTTCACGGCGTAAACCCGTGATCCAAGCCTTCAATCCGGTAAGTGCCCGATTCAAAGGCTCGACTTTTCGAATCCCGCAGCACTCTTTGCGATTCTCCACCGACTCCCGAAAAGAAAAAAATCCTTTTTGCCTTTCGAGCTCCTCAATCTTCACACGGTCAGGAAAATAAGACTCAATCGTAATTCCGTATTTTGAACGAATTCGCTCCATCACCTCATACGTCTCTTCATTCAAGCGCCCAGTATCCAATGTAAATACCCGCGCCATAGGCTTAATCTTGGACAGGAGGTCAATGACCACTACATCTTCCGCCCCAAACGAAGAAGCAAAAGCTACCTTATCCCCAAACTCTTTCAGCGCCCACCCCAGCACCATCTCAGCCGGCTTTTTCTCAAACTCCCCATTCAATGCTGAAAAATCATATTGCATAGCGTCTGCTCCCGCAACGGGTGGCGCCGGAGTTGCGCATATAACGATAGGACATTGCTCCCGCAACGGGTGGCGCCGGAGGGGAGGCCTCCGCTGCGCGGAATGAAGAATTACATGAGCACAGCGGAGTCCCGCAGGTGACAGGCCCTGTTGCGAACACATCGCACCTATATAGCACTCACATGCTCCACATTTTTCAAAATAATCCCGCCCCCGCGCACATCATGATCGCTGACCAGCACAAATCGTCCCGTTTCCGGAATTTCATCAAACGTATCAAACGCAATCGGCTTCTTGGTCGAAAGAATGATCTCCGCCACTTCGTTTTTAGCCACCTCATGCGAATTTTTTGAGATTTCTTCCAAGGTTGAGGAATTAATCACTTTTAAAATCGCCTCGACCACGCACTCGACTTCCTGAGTCGCGACTTTCAAAATATACTTTCCGCCTTTTTCCAAGTGCTTATTCCCCATCCAAAAAATATTCGCCGAAAACCGGTCAGACACCAAGGTCTTGTTGGATTTTAAGCATCCAATCTCCCCGCGCTCGACAAAAATTTGATCTTCCATGGTTAGACCTATCGACTCCCCAGCAACTACCGTCATGGGCATCGGCGCATTCCATTTTTCAATGGTTTTTACTTTGGTCGATTTTCCCGACGGCATGAAGATAATCTCATCCCCGATAGAGATCGTGCCCGATTCCAGACGTCCGGCAATAATACGCCGCTTATCAAATTTGTACACATCCTGCACCGGAAAACGCGCCGCCAGCTTCGAGCGGTCATCATGTGTGGCAAAATTCTCCAACACTCCCAGGATCGATTCCCCCTGATACCAAGGCATGTTGACGCTTTTTTGCACGACATTGTCCCCGTGATAAGCTGAGATCGGGATAAAAGTCCTCGGTTTCACGTTGATCGATGCCAAGTATTTCGTGTAAGTCGTCACCACGTCGTTAAAAACTTTCTCGGAATACTTCACTAGATCCATCTTATTGACCACAATAGCGATCTGCTTGATGCCTAAAAGCGAAAGAATATACGCGTGTCGTTGCGTCTGCTCCTGAATCCCTTCCTCCGCGTCAATCATGAGAAATGCCACATCGGCGTTGGAAGCACCCGAAATCATATTCTTTAAAAATTCCTTATGACCCGGCGCATCAATAACAACATAATTTCTTTTTTTGGTCCTAAAAAACATCTGTGCCACGTCAATCGTAATCCCTTGGTCGCGCTCTTCCTCGAGGCCGTCCAAAAGAAAAGCAAATTCAAACACTTTTCCCTGGTCTTCGCAGACTTTTTTGACATGAGCAATTTTATTGTCCGGGATGAAACCGGTCTCGCTTAGGAGGCGTCCCACCAGTGTCGACTTGCCGTGGTCCACATGGCCCACCATCACAAACTTTAATGTTTCCGTTGAGGTTAAATTTAAATCTAGAGTTTCCATTACATATATCCTTTGGTTCTAAGTTTCTGCATCGCGTAAGTGTCTTCTTGGTCCTGCGCCCGACCGGCCCGTTCGGAAGTCTTGCCTGCTTTAAGCTCGGCAATAATCTCATCCAAATTAGAAGCCTTGGAATCAATGGAAGCGGTGCAGGGTGCGCAACCCAAACTGCGGTACCGTTTGCCATTTTTTGAAAAATAAAGACTCACCACCGGAATATTTTCACGCTTGATATATTCCCATATATTCAATTCCGTCCAGTGAAGCAAGGGATGGATACGAATATGCGTATTTTCGTCAAAATTGGTTTTAAATTGGTCCCAGAGCTCTGGCGGCTGGTCCTTAAAATCCCACTCAAAGTTTTTATCACGAGGAGAAAAATAGCGCTCTTTGGCACGCGTAGATTCTTCGTCGCGGCGAATCCCCAGGATCAATCCTTTATAGTCATACTGTTCCATAATCTGGTGAAGCCCATTGGTCTTTAACGCCGTGCAGCAGTTAATACGCCCCAGCGTGTAATTCATGCCTTCGGCCAGCGCCTTTTTGTTCTGGCCAACAATCAGGTTTAAATCCCACTCTTTGGCATAGCGGTCGCGAAACTCAATCATCTCAGGAATTTTGTAACTGGTATCAATGTGCACCAGCGGAATTGGCACGTGGCCATAGAACGCCTTTCGTGCCAGCCACAAGAGCACATTCGAATCTTTCCCAATCGACCATAGCATGGCCAACTTCTTAAATTTTTTCTGCGCTTCGCGTAAAATAAACACGGACTGATTTTCTAGCTTATCCAGATGATCCATTTGAAGCTCTCGCCTTCCTTTAAATAGTAGTAAAATGGTGTTATACAGTACAACTAAATACTACCATACATTACTTAATTGGTCAAATATAAAAATAAAAAAAGACCATGAGTGATTAGTGACCCATTGACTGTCATCCCCGAAATCTTTAATCGGGGATCATGTATAGGTTTGATTCCCGATTAAAACTCTCGGGAATGACGTGATATTTTGATTTAATTCTGCTAAGTATTTTAAATAGTTACTTAGTGGGGGATTATGTATAAAATAAGTCGATTTTTAACTATTAAATCCCAATTTATGCTATTTTAAAAGTTAATAGTGGGTTAAAATTCCCATACTAAGTTTACTTAATAACTATTATATATATTAAAAAATATGCAATTTTTTCAATTATTAGGGTTGAATCGATTTTTCTATGGCTATTTTAGCCTTCAACGACGCTGGAGACGTCGAAATGAATACCGACGCTTTCAAGCTTGCGAATCATATCGGATTTATCGACGCATTTCATGTAGGCTTCAGTGGGTGTGATTAAATCTGCTTTGATGTGCTCCAAAAGTGAGTCGTTGAGGAGTTTCATCCCTTGCTTGAGGCCTACCTGCATCGCGGAAGCAATTTGGTGCGTCTTGCCATCGCGAATATTGGCGCCAATAGCGAAGTTGGATACCAAGATTTCTAAGGCGGCCACACGTCCCGAAGTTTTCTTTTTGCACAACGTCTGAGCAATCACTCCTTTTAGAGAAACAGCAAGCATTGTTCGGATCTGCGCTTGCCGGTTACCGGGGAACTGATCGATAATTCTGTCGACGGTGGAAGGCGCGGTACTCGTATGGAGCGTGGCAAAGACCAAGTGCCCTGTCTCGGCCGTTTCAAGAGCGATTTCAACCGTTTCTAAGTCTCTCATTTCACCCACGAGCACAATATCAGGATCTTCACGCAAACCCGCACGCAATGCGTTTTTAAAACTTTGTGTGTGTCGCCTCACCTCGCGCTGATTGATGAGACATTTAATATTGGGATGGACAAACTCGATGGGGTCTTCAATGGTAATAATATGGCTGGTGCGATTACGGTTGATGTGGTCAATCATCGCCGCCAGTGTCGTGGACTTGCCGGAACCCGTGGGGCCGGTGACAACAACAAGGCCTTTCGTTAAATAGCAAAAGTTTAAAATGGATCGCGGGAGACCCAACGCATCCGTGGTATGAATCTTATCCGGAACTAAACGGCAAACGGTTCCCATCCCTTTATGGTCCTTGAAAAGATTGACACGGAAACGGCCGGTCCCTTGCAGGGCATAAGCAAAATCGGTGTCCCATTTCTCATGAACTTCATCCCAATTCATTTGGGGGGTAATTTCTTTAAGGTACTCCTCTATCTTTTCGGGTGTTGTCTCGTCATAACCTTCGACGGTTACCATTTCGCCGCTGACACGGAACATAGGCTTTACTTTGGCAGATAGATGCAAATCTGAAGCTCCAGCCTCAAGCATTTGATGAAATAGTTTATCTAACCAAGCCATAATTTCTCCCTATATATTAGTTAATAACTCTTATCAAAAGTTATCATAAAAAAGCAATAATTTCAAGTGGGGAGTAAAAATAAATTGGGGGCTATCCGGACGTAAGATTGCTATGAATTTTGGCTTTTCGTCTGGTATAATTACATCCTGTGAATTCAAAATCCAGAAACGTCAGCGCTGGCTTTCCGGGCATCCGTGATTTTATCCTCCTGGGCATCGTCTGGACCCTCGCAATTTTTCTCGTCAACCCTACCGGCAACTTTCCTCTAAATGATGACTGGATTTATGCCTTCACCGTCGAAAAATGCCTGCTGGAAGGAAAACTCCATTTTTTAAACTGGGCCTCAACGCGGGCTTATCCTCATGTTTTTATCGGTATCATCAGCTGTTTCCTTTTTGGATTTTCTCAAGAGGTCTTGAGATTTTCGACAATCCTGTTGGGATTTGCGGGAATCTTGACGACCTACGCTTTATTAAAGCAGGCCGAAGAGCCTAAACAAAAACAAACCATTCCTCTGTTGGGGGCACTTCTTTTGGCAGTGAATCCGATTTATTTGGAACTCTCCAATACTTTTATGACGGATGTGCCTTTTTATGTTGTATTTGTCACCTCCGTTTATTATTTTAGCCGCTTTTTAAAAAATAATTCAAACCGGGATCTGTGGTTGGGCACGGGGTGGGCTTGCCTTGCGATCGCCTATCGACAATTTGGCATCGTTGCTCCTCTGGCATTTTCGGCCACTTTATTGTTCCGGAAAATAAAACCGAGAAGGAATATTTTGATGATCCTTGCGCCGGCTCTTTGCGCTATCGGGGTTTTTTGGTTCATCAATCAGTCTTACGGAGGAGTAGACCCAACAGCACCCATGAAATACCACGGTTACTGGGACCACTTTTTAAGGCCGGACATCGCTGGAAACGCGCTCTATCTTCTAAAGATCTGTATCGCTTATTCAGGCCTCTTTTTTTTACCGCTCCTGATTTTCATAACATCCAAAATAATCGCCCAATCTTCCGGCAATAAAATCATGCCCTCCTTGTTTATTTTATCGCTAGTGGCAGTGGCGGGAGTATGGTGGGGAGCGGGCGGAGAAAATTGGATGCCCTTTGCCAAAAATATCGGAAATATCATGACACCTTGGGGCTTGGGGCCTTTTCCGCTAAAAGGAAACGCCGGCGGTTTTTTTTCTTCGCTGGCTGCGCACCCGGTTTTTTGGTCGGGCGTGACGGTCTTTAGTTTTTTTGGGGCAGTTTTATTTTTATTTTTTTGTATTCGAGCCGCTTGGCAAACTTTTTACCCTGTAAACGATGGCAAACCATCAGACGGAAATAGGCTATTTGCCGCACTAATGATGTTGATCTATTTTCTAATTCTAGTTTTTTTTCCTCAGTTTTATGACCGGTATCTCCTTGTTTTCTTTCCTTCTGTTTTTATGATTCTGAGCCTGCAAACGGTAAATAACGCCGCACAACCTTTAAAAAACGCTCGAAAAATTTCTTGGGTAGGTTTTTTAATTCTGGCGGTAATGGGTATTTTTTCTGTCGCGGGAACACATGATTATCTCTGGCTAAACCGGACGCGATGGAAAGCGACTCAAGAACTCATGGAAAAGGAAAAAATTTCCCCCGATAGAATAGATGGTGGTTATGAATTTAATGGCCATTTTTTATACCATGAGAAATATCAGCCGACGAATAAAACCTCCTGGTGGTGGGTGGATCGCGATGATTATGTGATCGCTCTTCGGCCCCTGAAAGAAAATGGATATGAGCACCTACGGTCCTATGAATACCCGAGGTGGTTGTTTCTGTCACCAGAACGTGTGCTGATTTTAAAAAAAATGGAGGCGGTTGACGCATGAAATCTTCTGTTTTTTGGGATTGTCTGATGCTAAGCCTGGTGTGGATTGCCGACATCTGTCTGGTGAACCCTGCCTGAAATTTTCCGCTCAACGACGACTGGGCTTACGCACTGCCGGTCAAAAGCCTACTAGAAGAAGGTGTCATCCGCATCCCCGGATGGGCTTCAATGTCCCTGTATTCACACATTTTTTTTGGCACCCTGGCAGGAAAATTATTTGGTTTTTAGTTTGACGCTCTCAGGGCCGTGACTCTGATTTTTGGCTTGGCGGGAGTAGGCGCCACTTATTTTATTTTAAAAGAAGTAGGATTATCCCGCGGGGTTTGTTTGATCGGGTCGCTGACGTTGGCGCTAAATCCTATCTATTTCTCTCTTTCTTATACCTTCATGACGGATGTGCCGTTTTACACGGTCTTTGTTCTCTCGGCTTATTTCTTTCTGCGTTCTATTCGCACGGATTCAAGGCAGGCCGAGGCTCTGGGCGCCCTCATTTCTTGGGTCGCCATTGGTTATCGGTAGTTTGGAATCATTGTGTCCGGATCCTACGCGGCGGCCCGTCTCTTACAAAAAGGATTGTCTGCCAAACAACGACTGCGCGCTTTCTATCCCTTTTTTGTTGGGATTATGGAGCTAGTGGTGATCCACACTCTTTTTAAATACACACACGGCGAAGTGGGAAACTATGTCGACCAAATTGAAATGATTTTATTTAAACCTTATGAGAGCCGTTTTTACAGCCACTTGTTTGAGGTGATCCTCTACTCGTTGGTTTACTTGGGTTTATTTCTGCTGCCGATGACCCTACTGAGTAATTTTGGATGGATGTTTTTTATTCACTCTGGTGGCAGACTTTCAGATGCCGCTCACCGAGAACATGATTCTTTTTTTGGCATTGGGCCGATTGTTTTAAGATCCAGTTATGCCTATGCTCCCTCTGCGAACTTGCTGCAAAAACCAGGGGAAATTCTATGGCTTTCATTGAGCGCCATTTTTTTTTGGATTCATCCTTCTACTGGCGGCGTTATTTTCCACGCAAAGAAGGCTTGCCCAGGAAAATAGGACGCCCCAGCGGAGATCGGCTTTCCGGTTTATTTTCTTATGCTGTTTTCTTTACTTAGCATCCTTCATCGTTTTTCCCGTATTTTTTGACCGGTATGTCTTTCATTTTATTCCGTTTGTCATGATTCTTATTTTTTGGGGACAAGCCACCGGCGCGCCGGTGGTTAAATTTAGGATTTTTGAAAAAATAACTTTTGGGGGGGGTTATTGGCTATTTTTGCCTACTTTTCGGTGGCAGGTACCCACGACTATCTTGCCTGGAACCGTGCGCGCTGGGAGGCTCTGCGGGATTTAACCCAAATAAGAAAAATACCCATCAATAAAATCGATGGTGGTTTTGAATTTAACCGCTGGCAGTCTTCGGTTAAATTTAAAGTTCATTATAATACACAACCGGATTGGCGAATAGGGGAGGACGACTATATCGTCGGTTTGTCACCCGCAAAAGGTTACACCGAAATAGCCGAGGTTCCATTTCAGAAATGGCTTCCACCAGGAAAAGCAAGCATCCTCGTCATGAAAAAAGAGGAAACCGCGTAAATTTTATTAACGGATGTGTCTTGCGGTGCTGCGAAAACGGCGGCGGAAGCCAGCGGCAGGTCTAGGGCGTGCATTGCCTGCATTACCTGTAAAGCGTGAAAAAGACTCCCCTGGGATATCGGGGTGAGTTGAAATAGTCAAGGTGGTACGCATCAACTTTTCGATATCGCGAACATTACTGCCTTGATCTGGCGTCGCAAGCGATATGGCACGCCCTTCATGTCCTGCGCGGCCCGTCCGGCCAATACGGTGGATGTAATTTTCACTATCTTCGGGAAGATCATAGTTGACGACCAGCTCAATTCCTTTGACATCAATACCGCGGGAGGCTATATCGGTGGCAATGAGTACGCGGTAACGGCCCAATTTAAAACCCTCTAGGGCTTCACGGCGCTGACCTAAAGATCGGTCCGAATGAATTTCGGCGGCAGTAAAATGCATATCGCGCAGAGCGCGCGTAATCTTGGCGGCACCCATTTTGGTGCGTGCAAATACCAACACACTGCCTTGATACTGCTGCAAAAGTTTAATCAAGAGTTGACGCTTGGATTCTTGACGGACAATAAAAATTTCCTGGATGATCTTTTCCGCGGCAGTGCCGGAACGAGCCATTTCAATGCGTATCGGAAGCTTCATGTAAACCGTCGCAATTTTCAAAATCGCTTCGGGCATGGTAGCAGAAAACAAAAGGGTTTGGCGATCTTTGGGCATGTTGCGCATAATTCGTTCGATCTGAGGCGCAAATCCCATGTCCAGCATGCGGTCTGCTTCATCAAGGACAACCATCTTGATATCCTGCAAGCTCACTGTCTTCTGCTGGATGTGGTCCATAAACCGGCCGGGCGTGGCGATATAAATACGGGTGACGCTCTTTCTAACGGTTTGGATTTGCGTTCCCATGTTCATGCCGCCGATCAAAATAGCCGTGCGAATATTGTAGGGTTGGCAAACCTTACGGAGGGTCTCGTCCACCTGCACAGCCAATTCACGCGTAGGCACCAGCACAACTGCTTTAGCTGTAAGGTGTTGCGCAAGTCTTTGCACCATCGGGATACCGAAGGCCAGTGTTTTGCCAGTGCCTGTCTGGGCAATCCCGAGCATATCTTTACCTTCATTAGCGATGGGTATCGCTTTGTGTTGAATAGGAGTCGGCGTCTTAAACTTCATGCGTTCAAGAGTTTCGAGAATAGCAGGCGCAATGCCAAGGCCGTAGAAAGTTTGATGATTATTTTCAGTTGTCATGGAGGGCATTATAACTGTTTTTAAAAGAATAGGGGATTTATCTTTTTAGAGGCCTTAAAGCAAGCATTGTCTCTGTGCGGCATCAAGTTCCACCCACTGCCCAGGCTTTAAACTTGCCAACTTCAAGCCTCCATGAGCAACCCGTAAGAGCCGCAGCGTCGGAAAACCAACGGCAGCCGTCATGCGCCGCACCTGGCGATTTTTGCCCTCGGTCAAGATTAGCTCAATCCAACTGGTAGGCACGCTCAAACGAAAACGAATGGGGACCGTCCGGGGAGAATATTGGGGGTCTTCCAGAAGCGCTGCTTGGCAAGGTTTTGTTTTCTGCCCCTGGAGCATCACTCCTTTTCGCAAATTTGAAACCGCCTGCTCTGTCGCCTTCCCCTCCACTTGAGCATGATACGTTTTGGAGTGTTCGTGGCGCGGATGAAGAAGGCGGTCATTCAACTCTTTTTCATCACTTAAAAGAAGAAGCCCCTCGCTGTCCCAGTCTAGACGGCCGATGGGGTACACATTTTTGGGGAAATTAAACTCCGCTAAAGTACAGTGATCTGATTCTTCCTTGGTAAATTGAGAAAGTACGCCGTAGGGCTTATGAAACATTAAAATCATCGGTGTTAACGAATCGCGTCTAACCAGGTTTGATTGGTAGGGAATTTTTCCAGCTGTTCGACAAGCGTTTTCGCGGCCTCGACGGTGCCGAGCTCGACCAAACGCCGGCGAATCTTGCGGATTTTTTCAAGCTCATCCGGCGGCAAAAGTAATTCTTCTTTGCGCGTGCCACTCTTTAAAATATCAATCGCCGGATAAATACGGCGGGTTGCTACGTCGCGTGAAAGAACGATTTCCATATTGCCCGTACCCTTAAATTCTTCAAAAATATATTGGTCCATCCGGCTGCCCGTATCTATAAGAATCGTTGCCAAAATAGTGAGTGAGCCGCCATTTTCAATTTTACGTGCCGCGCCAAAAATTCGCCGCGGCACTTCCAGCGCCCGCGAGTCCATCCCCCCGGACAACGTGCGGCCGCTCGAAACTCTTTCGGCATTATGCACTCGCGCCAAGCGCGTCAGGGAATCAATCACAATCATGACATTTTTCCCAGTAGCGGCTTCATTCATGGCTTCTTTTAAGAGCGTATCGGCGATACGGATATGATTGTCGTAGGTCTGATCCGAAGAAGACCAGCGCACATCCGCGGCCACACTGCGGCGAAAATCAGTCACTTCTTCGGGCCTCTCATCGACCAAAAGACAATAAAGTTTGATTTCTGGAGCCACTTTCACAACCGCCTGGCAAATATGCCTTAGAAACGTAGTCTTGCCAGACCCCGGAGGTGCCACAATCAATCCGCGCTGACCCATCCCAATCGGCGTAATCAGATCCATCGCCCTCATGGTGAATTCTTTGGATCCATCTTCGAGTTTAATACGGGGAGACGGGTCCACCGCCGTTCCCGCTAAGAATGGGTTGGGGGCTTCTACCGGCTGACGCATCATGGGACGCGTTGGCCTCTGCGGACGTCGCTGGAAATTACGGTCAAAATTTCTCATAGACCTCATTCTACCTTAAAGATAGCTCCTCGGTGTCCTGTTTCCCGAAACTTGAAGTGCAAATTATTATTTTAGATTAACCATAAAATTCTTGTGGTTCCAAACCGAATCTTTCGCGAATAGCGCGCGTATAATTCCGATCGTACTCGCGCTTCATTGGAAGTGGGTAAGTTTGTTGTACGCCTGATTTGTCATAACCCACCAGTTGGAAAATATGAGATCCAGAACTGCCATCAGAAAGAATTACAATTTTGTGCTCCTTAAGAAGTTTTCTTAAGGCGGGAAGTTTTAGGGGTTTATCTTGCCTTGGCAAATCGGCGGAATGAACCTAAATCATAAATAGGCGAGGATTTTAAAAGTTCGCGCAATTCATTGGTTTTGCCACTGATTAATTCGGCTACAAATTCAGTGTTGATCTTCTCGGCAACCATTTTCCAAAAACGCGCAGGGGCTGGATGATTAATAGCCGTTAGCATATTATTTTGAATAGCAAATTTTAACTGATGCTCAGTTAAGGCTTTCATCTCATCCGTTGCGCTTTTTCTGGATACTCCAACTCCCACTATATCTAGAGTTAAATTATGAGACACCCATTTCTTTCCATCCTTATATAAAGCAATGGTTAGTTTATTCTTAAAGTGGGTTTTTGAGAGAGTAGATTTCATATTTGAAATTATGCCATACAGGAGCTGTTAACACAAGGGGGTGGAATTCATGACGGGGCTGGCGCAGTGACGACGCGAAGGCTATCCATGCCGAAGCGAAGTACCGACTATACGGATAGTCGGCCAGGACCCGTTGCGACACATTACGCCACCACACCTAAGCACTAAGGTTTTTCGCTAAACAAATCCCCTTGGCTGCCTATGCGGACAATATCTTCGATTTTGATTTTAAGAAAAATAACACGGTTGGAAATTTCTAACTCAAAATGTTTATGCCGCTTTCCTGTCTTCATTCCCTCAATGACGCGGTCTGCGGAAATTTGGATTAATTTTTTTTCAAATCCTTTGAGCAAAGTATCAAAAGCGGCTCCGCTCTCAATGAGCTCGGCAGATCCACTCATCCGGTAGCCTTCTAGATTTTCGACATCCATAAAAGCCATTGAAGCGCGCGGATTAACACGCAGATTATCAACCGTCCTGGCAATCGCGTGATCCGCTAGATAAAAGTATTCGCCTTCAATTTTATAAAGAATCTTCGGTGCCGCGTGAGGCTCGCACTTTTTATCGGCAGTGGCGATGCTTAGGTAATAGCGGTTTCTTAATAATGAGATTATTTTATCAGGGATGATCATAGGACTTTTTTTCAAATTTAGAAAAAATTTCATACGCGCAGGGAACGACGTAAAGCGTCAGTACGGTCGAAAACAAGACGCCGCCGACGATTGTCACCGCCATAGGCACCATGGTTTCAGAACCCGATCCCCGCGCTAGGGCAACCGGAATCGCCGCCACAATCGTAGCCACGGAAGTCATCAAAATCGGACGAAGACGAATGGGACAGGCCTCTAGAAGCGCTTCACGCACCCCTTTTCCATGACGCCGGCTCTCATTGGTAAAATCCACCAAAAGAATGGAATTTTTTTTGACAATTCCCATAAGAAGAATAATACCAATCATGCTGTACAGATTAAGCGAATTACGGCTCAGCCAGAGAGCGACAAACGCTCCGGTGATACTAAAAGGCAAAGCCAGAAGAACCGTGACCGGGTGAATGAAACTATTGAATTGAGTCGCCAGCACCATGTACGCCACAAACAAGCCCAAAAGAAGCGCAAATTTTAAGCTGTCCGAAGATTCCTTAAAAGCCTGGGAGCCGCCGGAGAAAACCGCATGATATCCGGAAGGTAAAACTTCCTGGCTAATTTTTTTGACCAGATCCAAAGCCTCCTGCTGCGAATGGCCCGGGGCAGGGTTGGCGTAAATGCTGATGGCTCGTTCGCGATTTTTACGCGTGATGGAAAATAAAGTGGGTTTTACTTCGGACGTCACCACAGAAGATAGGGGCACCACTTCCCCGCTTTGATTACGCACCCACACTTTTTGAATATCGCCCGGACTAGATCGGTCGGTATCGGCCAGACGTACACGCACGTCATAGCGCTTTCCGTGTTTAGTAAACTTACCATTACGCACGCCGCCCACGGTGGCGTTAATGGTATCGGCTATGGAATGAATGTTGACTCCGTGCTCCGCTGCTTTTTGGCGGTCAGGCCGCACCTGGACTTCCGGCATTCCCAGTTGATAATCCGTATCGACGTCGATCATAAGCCCCGAAGCTTTCATCCGCTCCATCAGAGTCGTGGCGGATTTTCCCAACTGCTCCCAATCCTGCCCTTGGATCGTAAACTCCACCGGAAACCCTCTTTTGGCTGAAAAGCCCGATAAAGACAGATCTTGCATCACCGCGCGCTGAACGCCGGGAATGGCGCCAAATTCTTTTCGAAGGGTCTGCATGAATTCAGCTTGAGTCACCCGATGGCCATTGACTACGGGCCGGTCATGAATCTGCTTCATCGTGACAAAAAGCATGCCGGTATTGGTTTGTCCGCCGCCAAAACCACCGACCGCGCTATAGTACTTGGATGCCTCCTCCCGCTTCATGACAATCCCCTCGGCGATTTTCATCACTTCATTTGTTTTTTCAATCGACGAACCCAGCGGCAGAACAACGCGAGCCAAAAACCGGCTCTGATCCTGCGAGGGGACAAATTCTTTTTTCAAAACTGTCGTCAATGCCAGTGAGGCGATAAAAATTAACACAGAAACAATCAGTACCATGACACGGTGGCTTAAGAAAAAACCTAAAGAGCTCTTATAAGCAGAAGTTAAATTTTTCAAATGGCCGTCCACAAATTTACCCAGACGCGTCGTATGCCCGACATCCAAAAATTGCGAGCATCGCATCGGCGCTATCGTGAGCGCTTCCAAAAGCGAAAAAGCCACAGCGACAGAGATTGTAATACCAAATTGATAAAAAAACTTCCCCACTGTCCCCTTCATAAAAATAACTGGGATAAAAATTGCCAAAATCGCAATCGTTGCCGCCAATGCCGCAAAAGTAATTTCGCGCGCACCCGTGATGGCCGCTTGCACGCGGTGGAGACCCTTTTCTTGGTAACGTGAAATATTTTCCAAGACCATGATGGCGTCATCCACCACAATCCCGATGACCAGAGACAGGCCCAGCATCGTAAATGTATTCAGCGTAAATCCGAGAAGGTGAATCACAAAAAACGTGCCAAAGACAGAGACGGGAATCGCCAAAAGCACGTTGAGCGTCGCACTCCACGAACCCAAGAAGAAAAAACAGACCAGCGATGTCAAAATGACCGAGAAAATTAAGTTCCGGGTCAGCTCATGGACTGAATCTTTAATAAACTGCGTCGTATCAAATACAAAATTCAGATGCATCCCTTCGGGCAGGCGCGTCTGAACCTCTTTCATTTTTTTCTCTACCGCACGAGCAACCGCCACGGCATTACTGCCGCGCTGTTTGACGATGCCAAGCCCCACCGCCGGGCGCCCGCCACTTCGAGAGATACGCCGTAAATCCTCGAGGCCATCCTCCACCACCGCCACGTCCTTGATTTTCATTTCGTTCCACACGGGCCCGCCGCGCACGCGCTGAGGAAGTATCATGTTCTCAAATTCTTGGGGGGTCTGGGCTTCCCCGTAAACGCGGACATTCATTTCCTGACTGCCGGTATCAATATAACCGGAAGGAAGATTGGCATGTTGAGCGCTGATGCCGGCAAGTACATCCTCCACCGTGATCTCTTGTTCGCGCATTTTTTTAGCATCCAGCCAGATACGAAGGCTGGGATTGATATAACCGCCAAGTCTCACCTCGCCGACGCCTGCGACAGTTGTAAATTCATTCTTTAGGCTCTCGCTAATGTAAAGCATGATGTCTTTCAGCGGACGGTCTCCTGAGACGGCCATCCAAAGAATGGGCTGGTCCTCGGGGTTGGATTTCGACACCACCGGCGTATCGATGTCTTGAGGGAGATTTCTTTGGGCTTGGGCAATTTTGGTTTGCACATCTTGAAGGGCCGCGTCGATATTGCGGTTTAAATCAAATTCGATCGTGATGTTGGCGTCTCCCTGACGGGAAACCGACGAGACTTCCTTAATTCCTTCGACACTCATCACCGCGTCTTCGATAATATCGGTGACTTCGGTTTCCATGACTTCGGGGGCCGCACCTTCCCAATTGACCGAAACCGTCACCACGGGGAAATCGACATCCGGTAATTGGCTGACACCCAGCTCTTTAAAACCAATCCATCCAAAAACCAAGATGCCGATCATGAGCATCCAGGCAAATACGGGATTTTTAATAGATAGATCAGAGAGTGTCATGTTATTTCTTTGCTTCCTCTTTAGCCGGGCAGCGTGATGATCTCGCCCACGGCTGATTTAAATTTCCAATAGCTTTCTTTCATCAAAAAGTAGGCATCATTATAGCGCACTTCCACGTCCTGGAGACGCCGCAGGGCATCCAACACATCCAGATTATTGACAAGGCTATGCCTATAGTCGGCAGAAACCAGTTTGTAATTACTTGTCGAAGCCTCGCGGGCTTTCCACAGCGCTCTTTCACGAAGACGCATCGATCGCAAATCCTCCAAAGCATTTTGAATATCAAGCTCGGCCATCCGGCGTGATTGTTCCCATTCTAGGTGGCTAGTTTGGCGTGTGGATACAGCACTTTTAATATCTGCCATAGTTGTCCCCAACTCAAAAATAGGCACGTCCATCTGGACCGTCACGTCCCAATCACTGCCGGAAGAAAATCCTACACGGCGTGTGTAATAATTTCCCTCCGCTTTAATGGTGGGGAAAAGATCCGCCTGTGCGGCAATTACTTTTTTCTCAGAAACAATATAGGCTTGTTCATAAGCAGCGACGTCAGATCGCTGACGCGCCTTAAAATCAACCTGAGAAATCTCAAAAATCTCCTCTGGGATCTGCTCGTCAACCAATACACGCGCGCCCAGCGGCTGACCGATATAAAACGCGAAAAGATTTTTGGAAACAGCCAGTGCCGAGCGCGCCTCGATGAGCCCTGCCTCCAAGAGTCTTAAATCCGCCAGCCAAGTCTGCCTGTCCGTGCCTCGGAGACGACCAACCTTGATTTTGCGATTTAACTCCCGGAGGCGGTCAGCGCCAAGCCGGTGAGTTTTTGCAAGCGCACTGACATTTCGCTGGGCCTCCAGCACGGCATAGTAAGAGCTCATGACATCCACAAATAAAAGCTCCTTAGCCCGCTTCCACGCCAAGACCTGCTGTTTTTTGTCCGCTCCCGAGGCCTGCAAAGCCGCGATCTCACGAAAACCGCTAAACAATGGCTGAGTGAACGTAAATTTATTTTCCGGTGTCGTGCGGCGGCCGGTATTACTCACAGAGTCTGAGCTGCCTCCAACAGGATCACGAAAAGTTTCTGACATCACAAAATGCGCGGTGGGGAGAAAATAATTGAAGGAACGGTAAAATCGCGCCCGCGCCTGGTTGATATCTTCAAACGTGATGGCGACACTTTCGCTTTTTTTAAGCGCCAAGCGGTAAGCGTCTAAAAGCGTCAGTGATTGGATCGCTTCCGACCTGGTTTGGTTTAGCTCCGCTCTTTTTTGCTCCTGCTTTTTTGAAAAATTCCAGAAAGGAAATGCGTCGGCCGGGATGGTTGTAAAAAAAATACTTAATAAGCTAAGGGTGCCGATGGCTTTCAGATGGCGATTGAGGAAAAATTTTCTCATGGTTTATTCATGTCTCGTCGTGGAGAGGGTGAGTATATCGCGTGAATTCATGCGCTGTCAAGCAAGCGCGCTAAAAAACAGTTCTATCGACTTAAAAATTATTGCTTTTGATAAACGATAAACCCCGGCAAAGCCGAATCGCGGCCGGCAGGGCCAAACTGCGGCGGGTGCAGCCAGCCCATGTAGTCATTGCCTTCAGGAAAGGCGATTAGGCGCAAACGGGCAGGAAAGAAAGCGGCTAGGCGCTCTTCGGTGAGCGGATAACCTGCTATATTCCGGTCCATGACGGCATTCACGTCATGATAAAATTGACCCTCGGCAAACCAGTGAATGGGCGTCAACGTTGGAAAGTAAGTTTCCTGAGGATGCGCTTTAGCGTACTCGTAAGCCACGTTTGCCTGATTGATCTTCCCCGCCGGGCGCAGAATACCCGAAACGGCATACGCCGCCTGCGCCGCCGTCAGAAATAACATCAATAAAACCGTTATTTTTTTAAGGCCAAAAGGGCGCGCCGGCATCGCGGCGTTTTCTTGGCAAACCGAACCGAGCCACGCCATCATCAAGCCTGTCAGCAGAAAATAATTGGTATAGCTCAAGGCATTGCGGGAACCTCCAATTTTGACAAAGCCAAGATAAGCCGCCGGAAGCATCAAAGCCGCCACCACTAAAAGGAGTATCCCTGGCGCCCGGCGCCATTTTTCTCGATGCCAAACCGCGATAAAAAAAACCGGTAAAATTAAAAGGTACTCCCGGATCAACTTGTCACAAAAAAGGAACAATGCCTGGATTCCCCCATTTTCTTTAAAGGGGTGATGGGCGGGAATTACCACGGTATTGAAAAATAAATTCTGGGCCCCAAAGACGGAGCCGAATAACAGTGTCCAAAAAATACCGTGGAATAAAAGAAACCCGCAATATCGAAAAAAAATCTTCCTGCCATCCGTTAGAAGAATGTAAATGGGAAGTGCTGCCACCAGAGGCGCCGCTACTAATTTGGACTCAACCGCCAAAACAGCCGTGGCGGCCGATAGGAATAAAGAAATCCAGCAATCGGGCTTTTTGCGAAAATACAGAAAAGCACAAGAGACCATGCCAAGGCCTAAAGTCGGCGCATCGACATGGACGTTGAAAGCCGCATTTTTGAGCGAGTACATCATCAGAGTTAGAAAACAAAAACCAAAAAACAAAAGCCAGGCCCAGCGTCTATCGACGGCATGGGAAAATTTTCTTCCCCAAAAAATCCATCCCACGGGCAATAGATAGAAAGTCAGCGCCAAAAAACAAGCGGCCCTCATTGCCGAGGCAGGTGTCGGAAAAAAAGTGGCCGGCAAATAAGCGATCACGGAGACGGGCCCGTAGAGGGTGTTGAGCGCGGGGCCGGAGTCTTTACCGTGATAAAGAGGAAGGCCGGCCGCCAGCACAAACGTTTTCTGAAGACGGTTCCAGTTGTGAATGTTATGAACGGAATTCAAAATTTGGGAAGCAAATAACAGGATCAGCGTCATTGCCGTCGTCGGAAGCAGCGCCGCGCAAAGCCGGTCCCAGAAATCCAGGGAGCTTTGGCGGCGCCAGGTCCAAAAAGCCGCGGCGCAAGCAAAACTGTACGCCGCGATTAATAGGAGAGGCTTTAAAAGAATGATTATTTATTCAACTTTGTAAATTTAGCGCCTTCAAGCGTCAGGTTATACATCAAGCCCGCCTGACCAAAAACAAATCCGACAATTGGCTCTTTGAGTTTGGCGGTATCTATTTCACCACCCGCGCCAACGGTCACAACCGCGATAGAAGCATCCACACCGGCCTTCCAACCAGAGCTGCCGCGAAATTTCTCCAACGCGTCATTCTGTAGAAAAATAACAATGATCGATTTTTTCTGCGCACCCAGCTGAAAACCGATAGAAGCCGCGGCTGTGCTGTAATAATCAGCCGTTTTTCCTTTAATTCTTAACGCTCCCTCACCGTATTCCCCGCCGATCCCAATACCCGCTTTGAGCACTGACGGAAATACCAAAACGCCTTTAGCGTCTTTAACTAATTTTTTCCCGCCCTTCACTTCGTCATAAAAACGCTCGAGTGTCGAGTCCACGCTGGCTTCGATTTCGGATGAAGATCCCGCCCACACGCTTTTGACATCCATGGACGTCAACACGGAAATAATTGAAAAACTTAAAAGAATACTGCTTATTTTTTTTAACATTCCCATTTTCATCAAGTACCTCGTTTTTTGTATGTTTTATTCGTTAAGCGATGACGTCCGCGTAAATCTGAAATTCGTAATTTTTTACACTCGTTCCTGTTCTTACTTCCTGCATCGAAGAAATCAACGCATTTTTGAAATAAGACGAATGATTGATAGCCGCTACGAATTGAACCACGAAGGATTGCTTGGCTGCAAAACCCCTCAGCATGAGTTTATTGTTTTTGATGGAATGATTTTTAAAACGAATCCCCTCATGATTCAAGCGGTCAATTTTGAGCAGCACAGGATTTGTCACCGCGGTGGAAATCTTCGGCGGTCTGGCTTCCCTGTTGGCCGCCTGCCATAAGAGCCCTAGGATTAACAAGGCAGCAGCCAGCGCTGCCACACCAACAATCACCGCGATAAAATTTAAAACTCTGATCGATTTTTCTGAATCATCCTGCGTTTGTTGTATCGGACTTGCGGCCGTTATTTCTTCGATTAGCCGAGAAACCTCTGGAATAGGAAGCACGGCTTCTACGATAGGCAGGGATTCCACAACAATCGGCGCTTCCTCGATCCAAGGTTTGACTCGATTGACTGGCTGGGCAGTAGGCGTCGAAAAATCGGTCAGCGGATGAGTGGCCTTCTCCTGGGCGGCTTGGATGGGGTCAAAAATATCTTTCAAGATCGAATCAGTTGTTTTTTTATTTTTTTTCATTGGAGAATAAACTTCGCCAGGACATTTTCCGCTTTGACGTTGAATAGCTGGTCGTCCTTTAAGATCACTTCACGAGCTAGGCTTCGATAATCGCGGGCGCCGCGCGCGGTGGGGTCATAAGTCAATACGGGCTCCCCATGCATCGCGGATTCTACCAGTTTGACATTCATATGAATGATACTTTCAAGCACCTGGTCTTTAAAATAATTGCGGATGGACTCAAGCATCTCACGGTTGACGCGGGCGCGTTTGTCAAAAAGTGTCGGCAAAATCAGCCCGTTTTTTAGCAAGGGATTTAATTTTTCCTGTATCGAGCGAATCGTCAAGAAAAGTTCCTTCATTCCCTCAATCGAAAAGTAATGTGTCTGGAGTGGAATAATCATCTCGTCCGATGCGGTCAGCGCGTTGACTGTAAGCGCGTTGAGAGCCGGCGGGCAATCAATGATCACATAGTGAAATGAATCTTTTACGGCCGCTAAATAATTGCGAAGAATATATTCCCAGTCTTTGCTTGCCGGGATTTCAACAGCCAACCCCGCTAAAAATTTGGAAGAAGGCAAAAGAGACACATGCGGTACTGCGGTTTTACGGATCAAGTCGAAGGGTGTGCGATTTTGATCTACAAAAATTGATTCGCGGAACACGTGGTACACCGTGCGCTCCTCGGGAGCCACACGCACCCCATAACCCAGCGTGGAATTGGCTTGTGCGTCGATATCGATTAAAAGAACCTCAAAACCCTGCTGGGCGAGCGCCGCCGAGAGATTGATTGCCGTCGTTGTCTTTCCACAACCTCCCTTTTGGTTGATCACCGAAAAAACACGGCCTCTTCTCTGAAAAAAATGTTCGTCGGCAACAAATGGAATTTCAGGCTCGACCGGTGGACGGACTTTGGCTATTTTTTCTTTTTTTGCAGGTTTAGATCTTTTTCTGGCAACCGGTGCCGCCGCTACTTCTGGAGGAGGAGCCGCTGGTTGAGAAATTGCAGGTGCTGGTGCAGGCGTTGCTTGCGTCCGAGGCAAATTAGGGTTGGTAAACATCGGAGCCGGCGAATTTTTGGGAGCAGACGCCGGTGACCCAAAAAATTTCTTAAGAATATCGTTTTCAAAAATACTGGGCTTGGGTTCGGGTGTATCGGGCATTAGCCTATTCCTTGATTTGACCTCTCTAGGGCTAGACTAACACAAACCAACGCCAACGTCATTCCCGAAAGTATTTATCGGGAATCAAACCTTAACATGATCCCCGATAAAAAATTTCGGGGATGACAAGCGGTGTTATTCGTTCAGGAATGCTAAAGGGTTACGAAATTTCTTAGGGGTAAAACTTTTCACCTTTTTTCGCCAGATCACATAAATAGACACAAGGCGCAAAGCGCTGGGGGTCGACTTCTTTTTGGAATCGTTCGAGATCTTTGACGATAGCTCCGATGCCGACAGAATCGGCATAGCGAAGCAGGCCCCCGCGAAAAGGCGGGAAACCGGTGCCCATGATCATGCCAATATCAACGGTGCCGGGAGAGTCGATGACTTTTTCTTCCAGACATCGAGCGGCCTCGTTGATCATGATGTAAATCATACGCTTCAGCGCGTCCTCATTGGACACTTTGGTTTTTAAAGCTGTTTTGAGCTCGGGATTGGGTGTCTTTTTACCGTTGTCATACACATAAAATCCTTTTTTTGATTTTTTCCCGAGAAGTCCTTTGGCTTTTACATCCTCTAAAACTTTAGCGACTTTCATGCGGTCGCCAAAAGCTTCCTGCAAAATATGAGCAACCTTGTAACCCACGTCAATTCCCACCTGATCCACGAGCTCTATGGGACCCATAGGCATGCCAAAATTTTCGGCAATCGCATCGATATTCATCGAGGACATTCCCTCCTGCAAAAGATACGCGGCTTCATTCAGATAGGGCAGAAGAAGGCGGTTGACCAAAAATCCCGGCCTGTCCTCGGTCAAAATGACGGTCTTGCCCAGACGGCGCGCGAATTGCACGGTGCGTTCAATGGTTTCTTCCGAACTCTGTGCCGCACGAATCACTTCCACTAGCGGCATGCGGTTGACCGGATTAAAAAAGTGAAGGCCGATCACGCGCTCTGGATGGGTGCAAACTTCTGCCATTTTGGTCACCGGTAAAGACGAAGTATTGGAAGCCAAGATTACATTTTTATCCGTAAGCCCGTCGAGCTCTTTAAATACCCTCTGCTTAATCCCAAGATCTTCCACGACAGCTTCAATGATCATGCCACAGTTTTTTAGGCCTGCATTATCCAGTCCCACGGAAATCAAATTCATTTTTCGTTCAACTTCGTGTTTTTTGATCCTCCGGCGTCTTAAAGCGCTTTGAAAGATGCTCATCGCTTCCTTCAGAGCGCCAGCGAGTGCTTTTTCGTTTAGATCTTTGACGCGCACGGGGATTTCTTTTTGACTGACCAGCTGGGCAATGCCGCCACCCATGACGCCGGCACCGACCACACCGCATTTTTCGATGCCGTCGGATTTGATTTCAAGCTTCGTCCAGCGAAATTTTTTGTACTTCTCACTTAAGAAAAATACTTTGATGAGATTTTTGGAAATGCCGGAAGTCCCAAGCTTTGAAAAATGTTCACTCTCCAGGCGGTAGACTTTTTTTCCTCGTTTGCCGTAAGTTTTTTGCAATAAAAGAATGATTTCAAACGGCGCGGGATACACTCCCTTAGTTTTACTGATCACGTCTTTTCGCGCTTGGTTAAACACGACCGAGCGGCCCATGGGCGTGTCTTCCAAAAACCACGTAATGAAATTTTTCTTTCTCGCAGGCCTGGGACAGCCTTTACGGACCATCACTTCGGCGAAGGCTATCGAATCTTTTAGGAGCGTCAATTCCGGGAACAACTTGTCCACCAAACCGGCCTTAAGAGCTTCTTCGGCAGACATCATGCGGCCCGTGATAATCGCCGGCAGTGCTTTCATGAGCCCGATGAGTCTGGGCAAACGGATGCTTCCGCCAAATCCAGGCAGGATGCCAAGATTGCTTTCGGGTAAACCGATTTTGACGTTGTAGGAAAAAGAAGCGGTGCGGTATTTGCAGGCAAGTGCTAATTCGTAGCCGCCTCCAAGACAAGCACCGTTGATCACGCAAAAGGTAGGGACTTTCAAATCTTCCAGCTTTTGGAAAACTTTCTTTCCCTCTTCAGCTTTGAAAAAGGCGTCTTCTTTGGTGCTAATCCCCTCAATCTCTTTGATATCCGCGCCCGCGATAAAAATACGTTTCTTAGCACTAGTAATGAGCAGTGCCTTCAGATCAGCTTGGGCGGAAACCTCATCCAACGTCAGGCTTAAATTTTTTAAATGCTCGGGTGTGAGGATATTGACCTCAGCATCCGGATGATCAAAAACTAAATTGCCGATACCGTTTTCAACCGAAAGTTTCCAGGCGCCGCTCATCGATTTCTCTCCAGAAGGACTGCGCCGCCCTGGCCGCCGCCGATACACAGCGAGACGAGACCTCTTTCAAGGCCGCGACGTTTCATTTCTTTAAGACAGGTGAGGATAAGGCGAGCGCCGGTGACACCTACTGGATGCCCTAGCGCAATGCCGCCGCCATTGACATTTAAAAGAGCGGGATTGATTTCGCCCATGGGTTGTCCCGATGGGAAAAACTTGGCGGCAAATTTTTTGCACGCCAGCGCTTCCACGGACGCCAGCACTTGCGCGGCGAACGCTTCATTAATTTCAAAAAGCCCGATATCGGACAAAGCCAGTCCCGTTTTTCTTAAAATTTTCTCGATGACAAATGCCGGCCCCAGGCCCATCTCGCTGGGCTCAAGCCCCACATAATCGTAAGCCGCTATTGTGCCAAGGATCTCATATCCCAACGCCTTGGCCTTGTCTTCCTCCATCAAAAGAAGCGCGCACGCGCCGTCGGTGATCTGGGAAGAATTTCCGGCGGTGACAGTCCCCGAGTAGCGGTCAAAAATAGGTTTAAGTTTAGTGAGTGCTTCCATCGTCTGACCTTCGCGTGCGCCGTTGTCTTCGACGGCCGATTTATCAAAGGATGGCGGAATAAATACCGTCATGATTTCTTCTTTTAATTTGGCACGGGAAGCGATGACCCGCTGGTGGCTTTCCAAAGCAAATTGATCCTGGCGCTCTCGTGAAATCGCAAATTTTTTGGCGACTACTTCGGCGGTCTGGCCCATGTTGAGGCCGCAGGTGGGATCCGTCAGCGCCATTTGCAGTGCCGCTTCAGGGGCAAAATGTTTGGGTCGGAATTGGGACATGACAGAAATTTTATCTAGGAGACTTTTTGCACGTTGGAGCTTCATAAAAATCTTCACGGCGGGTTTTGAAAAAACCAAAGGGGCATTGGACATCGACTCAGCGCCGCCGGCAATGACGACCTCATCCATCCCCACGGAGATTTTCTCCACCGCACTCGTGACCGCTTCAAAACCTGACGCACAGTTGCGGTTAACGGTGTAAGCGCGTTTTGATTTGGGAATCCCTGCGTATAAGCTGATTACGCGCGCGACGTTGGCCGCGTCAATCGGTTGACCCACGCACCCAATAATGACCTCATCGATGAGATGAGGATCAATCCCAGTTTTCTGTAATAGCTCTGTCACGCACAAAGCGCCAAGCTTCTGGGCAGGCATGTCCTCCAAAAGAGTCCATGCTTTGATAAAAGGCGTACGCACACCATTCACAACGGCAATCTTTTTAATCATAAGAGCTCCATAACTGACAAGTATACACGCTTCCGATACGCAATTAAAGTCAATTATTGATAATTTTTGATTAATAAAATAGGTAAAAAATAAGACTTTTTAACGTGAGATGAGTTGATTTATTTTTAGAAGCAAATTCTGCATTTCAAAGGGCTTGGCGACCATGTAGTCGCATTTCTCAATAGCTGGATCGGCCTCCGAATCTGCCCCAAGAATTCCACTAAAGAGAATAATAGGAATTTTTCTAAACTTTTCATCTGATTTTAGCTTTTGGCAGACCGCCCAGCCATCAATCTTAGGAAGCATGATATCCATCAAAATAATGTCGGGAAGCGACTGGTGGACATGTTCAAGTGCCTCGCCACCATCGTTGGCAGTAATGACCTCAAAACCAGACTTCCCCAGAAACTCTGCTAGGAGGGTGACCATCTCTACCTCGTCATCCACCACTAGTATCTTTTTTTTCATTCAAATTTCTCCGCGTGACTCATCATGCCTTATCATAGATTATCATAATTTATCATAGATTACTATAGCTTGTGATTCCGTATAAAAAGTTAGTACGATCCCCGATTAGAAATTTCGGGGATGACATGGTGGGAGGGTATTAAAGGATTCTATAAATAAATTTATTTAGGAAGTCTGATTGTGGTCTGAGATTTCAGAAATAAAAATGTCGCCGAATTCCTGGAGTTTTTTGTCCCCTACGCCGCTAATCTGCCTAAATTCGATAGCGTTTGCGGGTAAATCGCGTGCCATTTGGCGCAAAGCCACATCGGAAAAAACAATATAGGCGGGGACGTTTTTTTCGTCCGCCAATTTTTTCCTCAAGCGGCGCAGTCGTTCAAAAAGTGCTTCATCGCAAACAATTTCACCGGACTTCTGCGCTCTGGGTGCTGTCGATGGTGAAGCTGTCTCTGGTGGCGGCAATAACTGTTGTGTCAACACTACCGGCTGGTCCGAGCTTAAAACATTCATCCCCTCTTCCGTCAATTCCAACACACTGAATTTTTCGGCTCGCTGAGTCAATAAGCCTAGACGGACCAATTCGCGGCCGATGGCGGACCACTCCCGCTTATGGCGTTCTTTGCCTATCCCATAGGTAGAGATGGCATCGTGCTTCCAGCGGCGAATTTTTTCGGTATTGGCACCGGTCAGTACTTCGACCACATGATTTAAGCCGACGCTAAAACCGCCCTTTTCACGGATACGAAAAACACAGGATAAAAATTTCTTCGCCAGCACCGTGCCGTCAAATGTTGATCGCGGGGAAAGACAATTGTCACACCCGCCGCAATTAGCAACGGACGTCTCTTCGCCAAAATAACCCAAGAGTGCCGTACGCCGGCAGGAGCTGGTCTCCGCATAATGTAAAATCTGGCGTAATTGCTCCCGCGCAATATCCCGCTCACGCGCTGCCGATTTCTGCTCAATAAATTGAGCGTACTTGACCGTATCGCCCGCTCCAAAAAGAAGCAAACACTCCGCCGGCAGCCCGTCTCGTCCGGCGCGCCCTGTCTCCTGGTAGTAACCCTCGATGTTTTTTGGCAAATCATAGTGAATCACAAAACGCACATTGGATTTATGAATCCCCATCCCAAAAGCGATCGTGGCACAGACCACACGCGCTTCGTCGCGCAAAAACAATTCTTGATTCTTACTGCGCTCCTCCGTACCCAACCCCGCGTGATAGGGTTTGGCGTCAATCCCCTGCTGGCTCAAACGCTCCGCCAACTCCTCGACCGAGCGACGGCTCTGGCAATAAATAATCCCGCTGTCCTGTGGGTGACTTTTTAAATAGTGATAAACTTGCTCATAAGCTTTCTGCTTAGCCAAAACCCGGTAAGTCAAATTGGGCCGGTTAAAACTCGCCACATAAATTGCCGGATTTTTTAGATGAAGCTGACGGACAATATCCTCTTTGACACGACCTGTTGCCGTAGCTGTCAGCGCCAAAAGGGGCACCTCGGGAAAAGCCTCCCGCAATTCGGCCAGGCGCCTGTACTCCGGACGGAAATCATGACCCCATTCACTAATACAATGCGCCTCATCGACCGCAATCAAGGTCACTTTCCAGCGCCGCAACTTTTCGACAAAACCCGGGAGCATGAGCCGCTCCGGCGCCGCATACAAAAGGCGGTATTCTCCCCGGTCCAATTTTTCCAACCGCTCCTTAGATTCAGCGGCATCCAGCGATGAATTTAAAAAAGTAGCGGGGATCCCGCTTGTCTCCATCGCATCCACCTGGTCTTTCATCAGTGAAATAAGAGGGGAAACGACCAGCGTCAGCCCGGAGCGCGCTAGTGCCGGCAATTGATAGCACAGCGACTTCCCGCCGCCCGTCGGCAATAAAGCAAACACATCCCGCCCCGACAGTGAGTCTTCAATGATTTCTCTCTGCAGAGGCCGAAACGAGCTAAAGCCAAAACTATGCTTTAAAATTTTTAACAAATCGGTAGTTTGTGTCTTCATTGCTTCCTTAATATTTTCAACCCTCACTATACTTGACGACGGCACCCCTCTTTTTCGTCATAAAAATATCAAACTTTTTTAATCGATTAATGCCGCCTAGTGTCGTCGCAACGTCATTCCCGAACACCACGCAGTGTCATCCCCGAAATTATTTATCGGGGATCATACATCACCCCACAGTGTCATCCCCGAAATTGTTTATCGGGGATCATACATCACCCCCACAGTGTCATCCCCGAAATTGTTTATCGGGGATCATACGCAGATTTGATTCCCGATTAAAACTCTCGGGAATGACGTAGGTGTTAGAGATCATACCTTAGTTTGATTCCCGATTAAAGCTCTCGGGAATGACGTTGTGGAATGACATTAGAGAGAAGCGGTTGGGCTAATTCTGGGTTTTCGAGCAAATTACCGTAATAAAAAACCACACAGCTGCGGGGCTTGGCTTCTTCACAGGCGCTGAATTGCTGTTGGAAAACTTCGGGCGTCTTCAAAAATTTGTAAGTACCGACCGCGATATTCACTTTTTTTAAATCCACGGTATTTCGAACAGCATCTTCTAGTTGTTTTTTAAACTCGTCTAAATTATTTCCGTAGCACATGAGCGTCACAAAATCGACGAGATTAGTCTGAAGCCACGCCCGCCAGTCCTGAAAAGATTCTAGCGACGCGCGTGAGTAAGACATAAGCCCCGTCGTAGAAACTTGAATATTAGGACGAATCGAGCGCGCTTTCCGGACAATACGGCGGACAAGACCCGTCACTTGCGCGTATTTCCATTGTTTCCAGGCGGGGCTGTCTTCGCTGATTTGATAGATCCCCGTCGACTGCTTAAAACGATCCATGTTCCGCTGGGTGTAACCATAGGAGGGGTGAACATCCGGATAGCGGATGTAATCCAGTTGGATGCCATCCAATGCGGGATAGGCCCGCACGACTTCCCCCACAATCTTGGAAAGCGTATCCTGCACCCGCAAATCACCCGGCTCCAAAAAATATTGATTATCAATTTTGTAATCCGCGAGTGTCTTTTTTTCCTGGAGATTGCGCGTGAGAATCTCTGGGCCGTATTTTTTTAAAAGCGGCGCCTCCTCATTGGTGCTCAAGCTTAAAAGGTTCATCCAGGCATGGACTTGGATTCCGTGGGTATGTGCCTTTTTGATGAGTAACGAAAAAGGATCTTCACCGACTTTTTTAAAACAACTCTCGTAAGGCGTGGAATCCGCTAAGGCTGAGGGAAACCAAGCGCGGTTGGAACGATAAATTTGGACAAAAAGGACCTGAATCCGCGCCTTTTTGGCGAAATCAACCAGCACCTCGATCGACTGCCGGTCCGAAAGAACCAAAGGGTTCTCAATCGCCGAGACAAAAAGACCCCGGCGCGGAACTTCACTTCCCTGCGCCGGAGCCAGAAATAAAAATAGAAAGAAAAAAAGAAAAGCGAGGGTACTAGCGGCTGACTCTTTCAATCATCGCCGCCTGCTTGTGGTCTTCCCCGAGCCAGATTCGTAATTTGTCGTTGCGTTTATAATCGCTGATCATGCCCTGTTTGACAACCACACGGTAATCGCGGTTACCGATCGTATTCTTGAGCACATTGCGGATCACCAACGTATTTTTGGTGTAATCAATCGTCCCCACGCGGCCCTCCAAATCCGGTTCATCCGCCCAGGCAAAAGACGTCAAAAGTAAAAACCCCGCCAAGAATAATAAATATTTTTTCATCGGGCTTCCTTTATTTTGGGTAAAAATAAAATGTTCTTGAGCACAATATAGCACAAAAAGCGGACGAGCGCGAAGGGTCGGGTCAGCGTTTCCAGCAGCACCGTCCACTGCCGCTCATCTAGTTTTTTCCCAAACGCCAAAGCTTTGGAAAGCTGTCTTTGTCTTTCTGCCTTTTGTCCCGGGTTACCTTCGCTCCTATTTTTTATCTCCAAGGACTGATGGAGCCTGAGCAAAAACCCGTGCAATTTCCACAAAACTTTTTTATCCGCGCGGCCAAAACCATGACTTAATCGGTGAATACGCCAACGGCACAAAAACTCAGGGATCATGTAAAAGGACGTCCGCAAACTCAGATGAGCCAGGATCCACCAGTCCTTGTTGGAACGCATTGTTTCTAGCGGCGGTATTCCGTCCAAGAGTTCTTTTCGAACAATAAAATGAGAAAACGAAGCCACAGGATTGCGTTTTAAAAAAACAGAAAAAAGATCCACCGGACGCCCCATCGGGATCCCCGCCGCATTCGCCAACTCATAAATTTTCCAATAGATGACTCCTCGAAACCAACCAAAGGGCCTGTAGCGGGAAAAAACCACACCGACTTCCTGATTTTCTTCCAAGATTTTCATTTTTTTTTCAAGATTCCGCGGATGCCAAACGTCATCCGACTCCAAAAAAGCCACCACTTCTCCACGGGCGTGCTTTAAAGCTTCCCGGTAGGTGCTAGCCAAGCCAAGATTTCGGCAGCCCTCATGCGTCAAGACGCGCATCTTGCCAGGATACTGTGATGCGTAGTCTCTTAAAAAATCCAGCGATCCGTCGGTAGAGCCGTCATCGACAACAAGCAGTTCAAAATCGCGGTACGTCTGGGCCATCACCGAGTCGAGTGCTTGGCCAACATAGCGGCGGTAATTATAGCTAGGTAGGATGACGCTGACAGACGGGTTCATCGGAAAGCCATGCCTCTTCTCTTAAAAAATCCGGATAAGGAAAAAATAAAGCCCGACATCATCCCCAAAAACATCACTTGGGAATCCACTAATTTTAAAACCGCCGCTTTTATCTGAAATACAACTCCCCGCCCCCGCATCCCTTCCAAAAATGGCAGCCAATGAATATAAAATAAGCTGACAAGAATAAACGCCGCCCCCGCCAAGGGCAATGAATGAAAAACCAGAGCACCCAAACCGCAAATAAACGCCCCAGCCGCCCCCGCCATCGCCGCCGTCTGACCCAGTGACGCGTGAGAAAAGCTCCTTTTCTTACAAATCTGCCCAAATCCCCCATAGCGTACAAACATCAGCGAAAATAAAAACGGAATGACGAAATCATTTTTTAAAAGGCTTCTCATCGTGTACTTTTTTAAATGATCCACTTCCAGTGTGTGGTCCAGGATCACTTTTTTATCACGTCGGGCAAACCGAATCCCCGCCTCAGAGTCACTCACCAGACTCCCAAAAGGCTGGGTGATAGGTCTAAAAAAAATCATTTCCTCTCTTCGGACAGCCCACAGCGATCCATAGAGAAAAGAGGACTCCGAGGGCTGCTTCAAAAAAACATGTCGCATGTAGAAATTTTTGTAATCCGAAAAAAAGGAGCCTGTGGGTTTGTCCGAGGAAAGGATTCCGGTCAAAGCATGAACCGCAGGGTCCTGAAAATTTCTTAGAATTTTTTCAAAAGTATCGGGGCGCACACACACATCCGCATCAACAAAAACTAAAATGGGATACCGCGCGGCCCTCGCCCCCGCAAATCGCGGCTCCATGGGTCCTGAGCGCAGCGCCACGGGAATAATTTGACAGGGAAAACCCGCGGCGATTTCACGCGTTGCATCCGTCGAAGCATCATCGACAACTAGGACTTCCCCCGGAGCGGCCGAGGAAGCAAAGATTGCCTCAAGACTTGCTTTCATTGTCCCCTGCATATTTCGGGCTGGGATGATGACTGAAAAACTCATGCGCTTTCCGCCGTCCATTCTTCCAGGTGCGCCTTTTCGGTATTGACGCTCCAGACATCCTGCGGATTTTTCCCCATATAATTACGTGCCGCATATAAACCAGTCAAAATCGCGTGATCGCTGTTGTCATAGCGAAAAAGCCCCTCGCGGCCCATGAGACTTAAGTTTTCGATGTTCTCCACAAAATTGCGGATGGTGTTTAGATGTTTTTGGTACTCAGGGCTGTAAACCGGATAGACGTTGGCAATTTTTACCACAAATCCTTTGACGTACCGCGCGGGGGCAACCAGCCCCATCTCTTCAAGTTCCATCAGAGCCAATTGAATCATATCCTCATTTGAAAAATTCCAAAGGCCCTCGCCTTCATTCACAAAATATTCGACCCCCAGCGTCGTCCAGTCGGGGTTTGAGACCATCTCCATGCTCCAATTTTTATAATTTTGAATGCGGCCGGCCCTGATGCCGGGAGAATGCACGTAAATCCAGTTGTCCGGGAAAATATTTTTTTGGTCAAAAATGAGATTCACGACCATGAAACTGCGAAATTTGAGTTGACGCGAAGCTTCGAGCACTTCTGGGGGAGGCAGCGGCTTCATTTTTTGAATTAAAAGGGTGATGGGGATGCTTGAAAAAAGATGACTGACGGGATTGACGCGCAATTCCCCGCCTGGGCCCGCGGCGGTCACCTCCGTGATCCGGTTGCCTTCCCGGCGAATCTCCTCGGCGCGGCAATTCATGAGAAATTCGGTGCCGCTTTCTTCACATAAGTTTTTCCACCGGTCGCAAAAAAGTCCGGGACCTAGCCGCGGATACAGAAATTCTTCGCTGAGAGTTTTGGGGGTGGGGCCGAAACTGCCAAAAGCTTTAAGAACCGCTTTCCCCAAAGAGAGACTTTGAATTCTCTGCACGGCCCAATCACTGGAAAGCTCACGGCAGGGAATCCCCCACACCTTTTCGGTATAGGTTTTAAAAAAAATCTCATACAGTCTTTTACCAAAGCGGCGAGTCATCCACCCTTCGAAATGGCTGTCATCCCCAGCCTTTGACCACCGGGAGAATAAATAACTGGCTAGACAGCGGACGCTCTCGGTAAATCCTAACGTTGTCGTGGCATTTAAAAGATTGAGCGGGTAATTAAAAAACCGGTCGCGGTAATAGATCCGTGATTTACGCTTAACCAGCAAAAGATCCGGCCCCAGAATACGGCGCCAGAGCTCGTTGACTTCACGGCTTTTGGAAATAAAACGATGACCGCCGATATCAAACAACGAGCCTTCAAATTCAAGCGTGCGGCACAACCCACCCGCCTGCTCGTTTTTGTCCATTACCAGGGGTTGGATGCCGTTGGCACAAAGTTCGTGAGCACAGGCCAACCCTGCCGGACCTGCACCTAAGATTAAAGGATTGGATTTCAAAAGGTTTCTCCCGCTTCAACTTATCCCAAAGCAAAATCCTCCGCAACACATTTTACTGCGCGGGGTCTTAGGCGGCTTGCTCGGCCATGCGGGCGGTCATGTTGTAGGCACTGACGATATTAGCCACATTCAAGCAGTGAATGGCCAGTCGTTGGACGATGTCGGGGGTGAGTCCCACGCCTTGCACGAAATTCAAGAATTCGACTGGGGCCGCGGCGGAGACGTCAGACCCCAGGGCCTGGAAAATTTCTCTTAACCGTTGCTGGTTACGTGGATGCTTTATTCCCTCTTTTCCTATTTCCGCTTCCGCGATTAATCCATGAATCAAAGCATCGAAATTGAGAAAACCTCTTTGGGTGGGGACCTGAATAATCAGATGGAGCCTGTCTTGGCTAAGAATACGAATATTTTTAGGGTCCATCGCCTCCAACGAAGCGCTCTTCATCGATTTAATATTTGATGGAGCTTTTTTCAAAATAAATGTCTGTGAAGGATACAGCGCCTCTGCGCGGTCCATAATTTTTTTCCTATTTTTTGGCGTGATTCCAACGATCTGAAAATAGACGTTGAATTTAGTTGCCTTGTGCATGGCGTTCACGAGCGCGTGGGTAAAAAGCTCATCCGTGGGTAATTTTTTTTGACTCATAAGTCCTTTGAGATTGATAATCAAAAATTTAGACTCAGGCGTGATTAGAGATTCGGTGAGACTCCGGACTTTGTTGGTTTGCTCGGCGAGTTTGTTCTTTAGCTCCAGCTGAGAAAGAAGCTCGTCTTGGGAGAGCATCAACGTCGCGTCTATATTTTGACCTTTACGATTTCTTGTGATGATGGCTTTGTAATTCCTCAAGACAACCTCCATAGAGTCTTCAAAATAAAGACGGAGAATCTTGGCATCATGGTCCAAAGTGAATCGCAGGGTCTGGTCTCCTATCACGAGGCTTCCTTCCACAAAATCACGGCGAGCACTAATAATGGCTTGGGCGGCGAAAACGAGCCTGTCGTGACGTTCAATGGTGCCGTTGGCATAAATGGTTGGTGCGAATTGCATGGTCGCCTTTAGCGCCCCCAAATGACGGGTAGGAGCTTCGGATGCCAACCGTGCCGCGTCTCGATATTCAACATACGATGATGTGCCTATTCCCCTGCCTTCAAATGTTAAAGGTATGCTGTGATATTCCCAAAATGAGAAATCCTTTACCTCTTTATTTACAAACGTGCCACGGGGATGATACTCCTCTATTTCTGGAAAAGCGGTATCTAGGACTTCCATCTTCTGCAAATGTCTCTCCTGGCGGTTGAACTGAATTCTGATGACTATCGGGAGTCTATAATTCCTCTTATTCCCATGGTCTAAAGCATTTCTTAACATCTCTTTGAGGATATAAGTTGCCCCGAAAGCGGAGTGGTCACCCGGGTTTTCTTTTATCAAAATATCTTCTATTGCCCTTGCAAGATAATAGAAGCGCGAAGACTCCGCATCGTGCCCACTAAGCCTAGAGCGATCTTCTATGTGAGAAAGATCAATCCATAGCGGCTGCTCATTTTTAATGGCATCACTTAAAGCCTCTTTATCGACCGGCGATGACAGATCTATTTTTATTAATTTCGTATTTCTTGCCACATATTCTAATAGTGCCTTAGAGGACGTCTGTTCTTCCCTCTTTTTTTTGTCATACTCCACTAGCCTTGTTTGAATACTAAAATTACTTTTTGTCAAAAGTTTATCCCGCACGATGATTGGAAGCTGTACGCTGTCATCAGGCACTACAAAACGTAGATTAACCTTACCCCCTTCAATCTTCGTAAAAAGCATTGTGATTTGTTCTAAAATAGGGGTCTTTCCCCGGATTGCGATTGTATCTTTTGGGGTGGGGTGATTTTCAAGAAGTATCCGTGAAACTTTATTCCAATCAGGACTTTCTGGTCCATTGGAAGTCTGAACCACAATGTAATTACCAGCCGCATTGATCTTGTCCACACGGACCTGCACCAAGTTGTGACTTTCTTGATCATAGACCCATATTAACTCGCCTTCATTGGCAGGCATCCAAATCGGTGTGGTTGCCAACCGGGCACCATTCGGATCCCCGCTGAGGCTTTGCTCATCGGTTGCTGCAACACGTGACCCTTGGCCTGCGGGGCTCTCTCGGGATAGATGTTCTAGCGCAACAGCGACGTCGTTCGTCACAACAACAGCTGCTGTTGGGTATAACTTAAGAAAGTTTTTAAGTAATGTTGCTCTTTCGTCGTCATCCGTAATTCGGTTGATCCTAGCCAACTCTTGATTAGCTGCGGAAGAAACATCTGCCAAATCAGGGTAGCTAGGATACAGATCAATGCTGGTGATCGTACCTCCCAAATTTAGAAGTGTGGGCAATAGCGGTGAATTTCTTCCTATGGATCCAACCTGAGCAGTTGACTTGCTAAGATTCGCAGATAGAGCCGCCTTTAATGCGTAGTGATACAACATTTTAAACAATGCGTGTCCTTTATAATCATCCGATCTTGCTAGTGAGGCATTGCCCAATATTCTCTGCTGTTCATCCATAATGATTATTATCCCCACAAAATATGCTATCAACTTTCCTTTATCATCACGAATCACAAAACTAATAGAACTAGGCCTACTAGCCAATTCTGCAATGCGTAAGGGTTCCATTCCCGTCGGCGGAAGACTCTGGATTTCTTCTGCTTTGAGAATATTTTTTCCCCCTACTCTCTCTAGGACCAAATCATGCTTTTCTCCATCTTTTACTATGCTAAATCGGTGAGGGAGTAGCCCTGTGAATGCATTGTCTATCAGAGATTGATCGTTCTGGAAACATATCATCTCAATCTCATTGACGTATTTCCTGAATTTATCACCGTAACCTGCATACCTATCGTTATCTGCATACTTATAAAGAGCATCATTATCCGCTAAAAACCTTTCCATAATATTCAAGGCTGCATCTACATTCGTATTACCGATAGGGTATCTAGCCACCAGACGGGTTGAAGAGCTACGATCAGGCAGAGCCATGATATTTCTCTGAATACTTAGATCAGCTATAACCCCATTGTCTTGGCTAATAAATAAACTCACCCCAAGATTTCTTTTAATTTTGCGTGCTATGGATACTATTCTTCCCGCCGGGTTCATGTCTGATATAGATTGATGATCGAAATTAACCAATCTGGCTGTTTCTTCCTCTGAGATTGCCAACCGCGCGCCGACCAAATCGTGTTGAGCGTCTTCCCCGTTTGTCCGAATCTTTTTGAGACTGGTCAGAAACAAAAATCTCTTCTCTGGTGGGATCGTACGCATCACTGATTCTGCGATAGACAACACTCTGGCTCGATAGTCACTATCCATGTCATTGAGCGCTAACAAAAGACTATCCAAAACCACGGGTGTCCGATATTTAGCCAAATCATGAAGGCGTTGCCTCACCAATTCGGTCACGTGCAATTCATCCGGCCCGTGAGCTAATTCCTTTAATAGGTACAGCAATTCCCGTGGCTCAACATTCGATCTGAGCGAGTTGGACAGCCGCATCGACCGTGGTAATACTTGAATTAGCTGATAGTCTTCCAGGCTCCGGCCATTGGGGCTAGTTCGCATGCTTGAGTCGATTGTCCTTTGATTTATAAAAAAATCCTTGTTTTGGCCAAAGCCATAATTAGACTCATCCGCATGGATCGTTTGCCAGGCTAGCAGGTATCCGCCCGTAAGAGGAATACTCTCATTCACCATTCGAAGCCTATCCCTCGTATCTTTCACCGGTCCCATGTCAGGCACGATCACCAGAGACGGCCTAGTCTCTTCCGAAGCATAAGACAGACCTCCGGGCTTGAGAAAATCAACAACCTCCACCGAAAACTGGGCCGGTGGAATTCCAAGCTCGACAGCCGCCCGATCAAGAAGTGCGGCCTTTTCCCGCTCCTCTGGAAGCAAAAGAAATCTTATGCTCTTTTCCGAAAGCGCAAGACCCAAAGCCAGTAAGCCAGCACCCTTGCCGCCGCCAAGAATTAGCACTTCTTTCGTTGTTGCTTCTGGTAATTTGAGAATAGTTTCCAATGCTTCTCCTCTTGAAAAGTTGGCATCGTCATCAAATTCGAATATTTCTAATTTGTCCACCCCAACCACTTTCCGAATTTTTTCAATATATTCTTTGCCAATCACATCTATAGGCTTCATCACTTCTGCGACTTTTTTTAGATACTCAGCCATCATTGATTCACGTAATTCGTTGAGTCTCGCATCAAGACTTTCAATCCTCTGGACTATTTTTTTAGCTTTTGTGAGCACTTCAGCTTCATTTTGATATCTTTCAAGCTCAGGGATAGAATTTGCAATTTGAACTCCCTCTTCACGTGCCGCCGTAACCTGCTGGCCAAAAAGCAAAATATTTTGATTGGATACGTCACGAAGAGAGATCTGCTGCCAGCTTGAAAGATTACGTAACGCATCATTTTGTGAGGAAGTCATTCTTTCTAGATGACGGCTTGTAAGATGACTCACGAGCATGATGACTTCTGCTTTTACATCCTCCCATTGGGCTGTTTTAAACCAGTAAGCACGGCCAACTTTATAATCTAAATGCCACTCAATCGTATCTAATAAATAAGCAAGAAAAACACTTGCTCTTAATGGAACTTCAAGCTCGTGGTTGACCGGTAATCCTCTGTCTTCAACTGGAATTAAATAGTCAGCGTTCTTGACGGCAATAAAGTCACCGAATGCCGTTGGTTCATTCGCATAATAACGAATGGAAAAACCATTTCTCATAAAAGGATCTGGGATTGACGTAGAAGTAACATAAGCGCCTTCAGGCTTAAGCATTTGCTTAATTGAGGCTACCCATATATCTAAAATCAAAAATTTCATCTCAACTAAAGGCAGTCCCGCGAAAGAAGGCAAGGTTTCATCTATAACACTATTGGACATAATCAAATCAAACGATCCAGTCATATCACTTAGCGAGGATTGAATAAAATTTACTTTTAAGATAAGTGCTTTTTTTAAATCATCGGCACCCGCCCAAACTGAAAGTTCATTTCTCATGCCTTCAAACATCCCATCAGACAGGTCGATCACCGTCAATGATTGCATCTTCGGTAATGCGATCAATATAGAAATGATTTCTTTAGCATTTTTACCAGGTCCTATAAGAAGAAGATCTCCCGTTTGGATAGGATGACGATAGGGCTCCTTAAGATCCGAAAGGAGGTTGGTAATCTGAAGCGCAAATGTATTTTCAAGGCTTTCTTCTTCCGCCAACCGCGCGCCACCCTTATTCCGAATACTGGCTTGCTCACTCGACAAATCAAGATCCGCGCGAACAAAAAATTTATCGACAAGTGCTTCTACGACTAAATTTTCAGATTCAGAAAACACACCCCACTGGCTTCCACCAACAAAAGACTGTAAGAAAGGAAGTGATTTTGGAAACCAGACCGTTGCCTCTCCTGATGGGCTAACGATCATCTCAGGTGCTCCGCTATAGGAAATCTCTGTTATATCAACGGTTGATGGGTAAAGATTTCCATTGGGGTGAAAATGCATCCCAAATACCAACGGGTTATTCTTGGCCGGTTCGAAGAGGCAACCAATAAAATCACTTTCACTTCTAATCACCGTGCCCTTCCACTCGCCTCTTAGATTGAAATAAAAGTTGGTTTGAGCGGATGTTGCTGTTTCCGTTTCATCAACCATATCCAAAGCCCACGATTGTGCATTGAAATAAAATGAGCTTCTTCGCTCCAGAGGAAGGTGATTCACAGCATCACCAAGTCCGTAATGCCTAAACAAATCTCCGGGTGTGGTTTCGATCCCTGGGTTTTCAGGTATTAGATCTAATCCAAAAAATTGCTCCTGAGAGATACTGATCTTTTCTAACATAGTAGGTATTGAGTATTTCATTATGAGCTCATCTCTATAATTCTTAAAATATCCATTACGAAGATTGAAAGTAAAAATACGCGCACTCTTGTCATCAAGACTCAATCGTGCTTTATCATCTATCCTATAGATCTCATACAAAGAATTAAAACTCAGAAAGCTGAGTTGTCTCCGCTGGGCATTAATAGCGTCAATAATGGGGGTATGACGAAGAATAAGTTCTCTTAATCTGTTAACCTTCTCTTGCGAATCACTTATCAACAAAACTGACTCTGTCTCTTCTGTGTCGATTGGAATCGCAGAGGCCAGCCGGGCGCCTATATCACCGGACACAGTTGAGTGGAGACCTGATTCGGCATCGCTGTCTTTTTTCCTGAGGATCTCATAAATCACCCAGTCTTGATAATTTCTAAAAGAGATACGCTCTCTTTGGTGAACCTCAAAACCGCCAAATGCTTGGGTCAGTGACTCTAAGGTAGGGATGGCATACTCAATGAATTTGAAATCGGTTAGAACCTCTTCATGAGAAGTATCCAGCGTCGTAATAATAATCCGTCCATTTTTAGCCAAGTGCCCAAGGATGTTTGGGATCAATTTATCCGGATTCATGTGTCCATAAGAATCTGCAAGCAGAATAACGTCAAACGGATCCCCTAAATCAAAGGGATCTTCGGCGCTCTGCTGTAGGACGGGGACGCGTCTGATTTGCGTAAAAAGCGCTTGCCGCCTATTCAGCTCGATTGCATGCACCACATGCCCTGGCGGCTCTTCCATCAATTCTTTTTCGATAATGCCGGGGCCGGATCCTATGGATAATATTCTGAGTTTTTTATTCTGCCCTGCAGTGATAATCGCCTTCAGCTTATCTCGATAGGATCTGTCTATGACCGATGGACTAATTGCATCCCTATTGAAGAATGCTTTTCCATCAGAATTATACCGATTATATAATTCATTTTTGTTTGACGGTGATTCCGCCAACCGCGCGGCGACCTGATCCGTCAGCGCTTTCTGAGCCTCCAACACCCGGCGCAGCGTTTCCTTTAAATCAGGATTCATAGCGTCCGAGATCTGAGGGCTAAACATCCCCAACACTCCCACTCGCTTGCCTTCGGAGTCATAGAAACGCAGTTTGGCAGTATCTACGATTATCGGCTTATCTCCGCTCTCGTTCCGCTCCGGTTTAAGGAGAGGTTCGCCACGTTCTTTTTGCAAAGCTTCCAAATCAACATCTGTGTATTGATTGGCTAGATCCAGTGGATTTTTTTCAACATAAGTTTTCCCGACCCAATCTTTTTTATCGCCATTGGTGCCATCCGACCTTCTCATCGCATCAAGAAAAGCCTGATTGATGTAAATAATGACTTGGCTTGAGGGATCCGCGAGTTCGTCATAATAGGTGACGAAAACAGGGTGAGCTGCATCGTCAAATTGTTTGAAATCTGCTTTAAGCGGTGTCCCAAGCACGGGCTCCTTTTCTTTTTCTTTAATCCTCCTGAGAATATTAGCTTGATCCGTCTGACGCAACAACGCCTGCAGTTTCGGAATCCTATTCTTCCAAGCCACTGACCTCAGAAATGACGGCATATCCGAGTGAAAAAGACTTAACATCGCCTCGTAAATATACGGATCGCCCACCGTATACTCCGCGGCAAAATAGTTTCTAATGAACCCTCCGGGACTTTGTTCTCTCGAGTCCGCATCACCAAATTCATCAATTTTTTGGGCCAGAACATTCAATAATGGGGCCGGTGGGAAATCTATCGGTAGGATGACTGCAGATTCACCCGCAGCAGAGGCTTGGAAGGTTAGCTCGATGAAATCTCCAACGGTCTGCTGGTAATGAACAGATTTTGCTTGGACATCTTTTCTCTGTTTAAGAATTTTTAGAAAAGCTTCAATAAACGAGGCTCTGGTATCTAAATCATCATCTCGCAAGATTACATCTATATCTCTAGAGGCTCTGCTGACAGAGGGCGCATTGGCGATCCACTTCCACTCTCCTGTGTCATCCTTGCCGAACCCGCGCTCTTCCATATGGGCATACCCGGTACGCAAATATCTGGCACTTCCTCCGATCCGTGCGTGCTTATCAGCTTGTTGGATCAACTGCTCAAGAAGGCGTAGATTAATTTCCCTATTTTCGGGATCAAAAAGCCGCTCGTCCGTAGGTGAAAATGTTTCGCTTGCAGGCTTTCCGGATCGGCCGAAGGTGGGAGCGGTAGAGGCCAACCGCGCGGCGGAAGCACTAGAATTAAGATCTATCCCATGAATGGAAAATGTGGCTGTTGAATTTGCGGCGTCTTCTTTGACGGTAATCGCACGGCCTAGGGCATTGGCACTGGTAGAAATTGGTGAATTGTTGACAAGGTCGACAACGGGTTTCTGCCGCTGGAACCATGGTTGATGCCAAGGACTAGTCACATCGACATTCAAAAGTCCCTGATCATTGGAATGAAATCGAAGTTGTATTCGTTCCTTTTTGCTCGAATGACCAAGCGCAGCAGCCAAAAGCAACTCCAGCATTGTTTTTAGTTGCTTGAATTGACTTGGCTGACCATTGATGAGCATTGACTCCATCCCACCGTAGTCAATGTCAATACGCCCCCGGTCTATTGGCTTAAGTCTTAAATCATCCTCAATTCTTGCAATTAGGCTAGCAAGCGTGATGGGCGAGCGCAGCTTCGATCTAAGCTCATTCAAGATAGGTTTATTTTTTTTATTTCTGATGGTTTTTAAAAAAAGTTTTATTTTTTTCTCGGACCTTGCCTTTTTAAAAATTTCCTCTATTTTTTTTAATTCAGTTGACGTTGGATGATCAAATATTTCTTCGTAAAGCGGCATAGCGTCTTGAATATTATTCGCTAAGCCCGCCGCTTCTCCGGTCAATTGATCGATATAAAATTCAAATGGCGTCAAATAACTGTCCTTTTGCACATCCACCTCTTGGGTGGGGTATATAAATCCGTCATCAATAATCCGAATATTTTTTAAATCAACGCGCCGCCCATCGTACACCCCGGAATTGATCAAGTGCGGGTCCGCATCAAGAAACCCTTTTTCCATCAACGATCTCTGGTGTTGGCCAAAGAGACGGATGTCTTGAGCGCTAATTTTATTTTTAAGAAGATTATTCAAAATACCTACGCTTCTTTGAACAACCACACGTCGTGTGCCTCCGTCCATTTGCCAATCCAAATCATAAGAAATGAGCGTTATCTTTTTTTGTCGTAAACTGGCGGCAAGCTCTTTTCTGGATTTGCCATTCAAAGGAAATGAGATGTAAGAGAATCCCCCGATTTTCCTAAATTCCTCTGCCTTGATGTCCTTCCATTCGATTTTTACCACGAAAGATCTGCCTTTTTCACCTTGAAGAGATTTAGCGGCAAAAACAATGTAATCCCCGCCCTGCCCAAGGTAGTTGAGCCCTTCAGGCACTCTGGAAAGAGATACTTTTTTTTGTTTTCTTGGTGCAACAAGAACCTCTCCAAACCATCTGCGAAGCATCGCGGTATCTACACCAGCAAGAGCTTTCTGCAGCCCTTCGATGATTGCTTGGGCTTGCCTTGGGTCAGAGGGGGCATTGGCTGGATCAGACCAACTTACCTCCGCCAACCTCGCCCCGGCGCCCTTTTCATTTCCACCAAACTTTTTAGGAATGGGGACCGAGACCATTCGCCTTTTTTTTGGATCTTTTCCAACCCTGTAGGTGTGTTCAAAAGATCTTACTGTCGGTTTCTGTCCATCATGATCCACGCGAAGACTATAAATACCTCGGTTTTGGTTGACCGCACTGGCATCTAGGACAAACTGCAGGTATTGATTGCCTTTCAAGGATACGTTATTCAGAATTGCGGCCATCGCTGAGGACGTTCTTTTTGGGTTAATGAACAGGTGTAAATTTTGGGCAGGCACTATTTTGTGTAAAACTCCTGGCAGAACGTCTCCGGAAACCACGATTGGAGAGAGCTTCTTATTTTCTCTTCTTAGTGATTTGACAAACTTGCTTAAATGCTCAAAACTTTGCTTTTTCAGCCGCACCATATCTCTAGAAGCACCGTTAAGTTTCATTTTTTTCGGATCTGTTCTGTCTGACCACACATCCTCCTGGTACCAATCAGAGCCCTTAACATCTCCTCTTGGGCTATTGGCATGTATCAGCACGATATCGGCTTCATCGTCAGAGGTTGTCTCAAAACGGACTATTGTCGATAAATGCATCAGCACTTCCCGCAGTTGATTTTGCAGACGCTCCCGTGGTAGCCCTCGATGCATTGATTCGTTTTGAATCAACAATTCTAGATCCACTCCTTGATTGTGCTCCTTATTATTATCAGATATGTCCATTTTACCAACAGGTTCATTCCCGCTAACATGCGCCGCCTCATGATCCGCTAAGACCATATGAACATTTTCAGGAGCTTGGTTCATCAGGTACAAAATAGCCAAATGCGCCCTGAAGCTATTCCAGTAGTTGGCGTCGGTCATACGAATGGAGGGGTGCAGAATATCGCCCACGAAAAATATTTTTGCCTTACCCGATAAGATGTCGTCCAAGATTGGGATGATTCTGGCTTTAAGACTCTGCGATTGGCCATGAATATCCCCGATAAATAGGGAATACTCGGAATCAGCCTGAGAGACACTTCTTAGGGCTTTGCCTTGGTGTTGGGTCACACTTGGAAACTCACCAATTTCAATGGCTTCGGCAGTGGTTGCCGCGTCTTTTAAAATTTGAAGGGCTTTTTTAAGATCAAGTGAGGAGTGGCCGTTGGCATCCAATTTTTCAGGCGTGAGAAGTAGGAGGAGTTCATTTCTTGTTTCATCCCTATCTGCCAACCGAGTCCCGGAAGAACGAGCAGTCAAAATTGCCCTGCTCTTGAGAATGGGCTGTTCAAGGTCATTCAAGTCGAGCTCATAATCATAGCCAAGGCGGTCGTGAAGAAGGCGCACCATGCGGCCAGCAATCGAGAACCTAGATTTAAGCCATACAAAATGGTCCCCACGCGCCTTACGCCGGGCCTCGATGGTCTTGTCCGCGTGTACGTAAAGCGTGCGCGCCATGGGACGCAGTGATCGAAAAAGCGGTGCCGAAGAGGAACCCACCACCACGAAGAACGTATCCCGATTAGCCTCCAAAGAAATAGTGTGGATCCCATTCAATTCGTCATGGAGTGGCGCGGCATCAATCTGGATAGTTTTCCATCCGAAATTGGTAAGCCTCTTCATCCGGAAGATTATTTCTCGCACAGTAGACATTTGCATGTCGATATGAATGATAAAGTCTTCAAAAAAACCTAGCGGCATGTAATAAATACCGGGGAAATTTAAAATAAAAAACTGAAAAAGCGAAAAAATCTGCCACACGAAGCCCTTGTGGTACAACCAGTCCGTCTCAATGACACGCGCAGGCACAAACTTGACATTCTCTCCTTCTTTGCCAAAATGATCGGCAAGATTCTTGGCAAAGGTCGACTTTCCTGAGCCTGGAACACCGTCAATGATCAAGAGCCGGTAAACACCATTCCTAACCTCCTCAGGCGTCGGGCGAAGAGCATCGTAAATAGCCGGATAGGTGTCTGCTACAAACTCGAACTTCTCCTGTTGTTTCACACCTTGGAATTGTGAAGCGGTGTTTTCCGCCAGCCGGGCGCCCTCGCTATGTGATTTTAAGGCGATCTGGGCCGCTCTTTCAATAGCGCCTCTACCCAACCTGGAGTACCGTTCTTGTTTTTCTTCATCTTCAGTTGCAGAAAAAAGAATTCCATATATTTGACCTAAGGCCAACAGAATGGGTCTCGAATTTTGAGGATCAATTCCGACTGCTTTTTCGTAAGCAGTGATGGCCTCCTCAAAGCGCCCTTGAGCAGCATAAACGTTGCCTAAGACTCCCCAACCACCGTGTGATAGTGGATTCCATTCCAAGCCGATGTTAAGAAGCATTTCGGCTGAGGCATACACTTTTGCCTCATAATACCGCAAGGCATTTTCAAAAAAAAGGATATGCGCAAAAGAAGCGCGCTCCACTCTCCAAAAATCTTCAAACAACTCAATAAAATATCCCACATCTTTAAACTTCAAATCATTATCGATGACTTCCGTATGATCTAGAATACCCGCAATGTTGCTTGCCAAAAATGCGGACCCCTTCATATTGTCAGGAATATCTATCCGAGGGTCGTCCAAAACTCTATCCATTTGAATCATCGAATCACTTGAACCTTTAAAGACCCCTGTTTGTTCTAATATCGCCCGCAAAGTGCGGTAATGCATCGCACCGCCGATATGAAGCAGCCGAAGCCAGCTGAGTCCCGGAGGTAACGCCAGAGGATCCGTATGACTGACTATCTGGAAAAGCTTCTGGCCCATCATCTTCCCTTGCACCACATCTCCCAAGAGAATATGAATCTGCGTCAGATAGCGCGAAACAATGATCGTATTTAGCAGCTCCTCATCCAATCCTATGGCTTTTAAATCCTTGCCGTACCTTTTTTTAATCCCTTCAATGACCTCTCGGTAGGATGGGTCCGGAGAATAATACAACACGAGCGGTTCGTGAATAGTGGGGCTATCATCAGAGTCCACCCAAAGAATTTTATTTTCCTTCAAATCATTTATTTGTGAAGGACTCAGCGACAAACTTTCAAAAAGATCCTCTGCATTCATATCCTGTGCGTCCGGATCCTTATCCCCCCACCGAGCCATCAGCGGATTCTCTCCGTACAAAAGTATTCTTTCTGTTTTTTGGGACGCTGCTTCAAAATCCACGCCCATAAAATAACTACGCATCCGATGCATTGCGTATCGCGTTGCCCTTGAAGCATTGACTCCATACAAGCGAGGCCAATCGCTTTCAGTCGAAAAAGGCATCATTTTATTTGCTTCTAAAAGAATTGTTCCCCAGAGCTCATTTTTCTGAGCAACTGCAGACCCGCTCCCATCTTGCGCGAAACGCTTCACTGCTAGAGGGGGCAGCTCAATGCTCGCGGCGAATACACCTTGAAATAAATCGTTTAGTTCCTTATCGGTGAGCGCTCTTAAACCATGATGTTCGCCAACTGCATGATAAACATTGGCGAGAGTAACTCCCACCCGAATCGGCGCTAGATCATATTGCTGGCGTATGAAATTGATTTCTTCAATTCTCTGCAGAACTTTTTTCCATTCGTTTGTTACTTCCTCTAGCTTTCTCTGGCCTCGGCTTTGTGTCTGGCTTGCCAACCTTGCCCCCTGCCCAGCCACTGCAGTTTTAGCCAAAAGGCGTTGCCAGGCTTCTTTTTCAAGAGAGTCGCTCTTGGACGCCTCTATAATCGTCCCCAAAGCCTTGGTGGCAAATGTTCGATAATCACTAGAGTGGTGTCGTAATGCAATCAATCTAAGATATTCAACCAAATTGATCATCGCCTCTGGACGATCTTCAGAGCTGAGATAAATATTGCGTAATGAGTTATTAATGGATCTAAAACCTTTGGGGATGAAACCCGCTGGAGGTATATGTTGAGAAATATTCCTCAAATAATAAATACCCAAGAAGACTCGGGCTGCTAATACCATCATGGCAACTGGAACAGTTACCCAAAGATCAGGGCGTCCAGCGATGATAAAAATTGCTGTAAGCCCGGCTAAGATGAGTGTCCACCAAGCCGATTTAATCAAAAGTATTTCAAATTTAATTAAATTAGATTTTCCTTTCCTCTCAAGATCACCTAAATCTTCTATTACTTTGATGGCTTCTAGAAACGCAGTTTCTGGCCAACTCAACGCGTGAAACCTTTTTATATCCGTCAATCGATAATCGGACAAAGATAAGGTATCACGACTATCCTTCTGCATTTGATTGGCGCTATTTTTGGAAGCTTTAAAACTCGCCTCCACGCTTTCAGTTAGCGCCAAAATATCCGCGCTTGGATGTACATATAGTTTTAAGGGGATGATTTTTCCTGGGATGGTTTTGCCTGGGCCAAGAAGGCTTTTGAAAATCCTTACCTTCGCTTCTTGAATTCCTTCTTCTAATTTTTTTAAACTATTTCCCCATATCATCACCTCTTCTAGATCGCCTATTTGCGGGATGGAAAAATAAACTCGCGACACCAGGCGGCCAGACACGGTCACAGGCCTCTTGAATTGAATATAAAATATGTGGTCAATGGGATCGTACTCAAACTTGTGAATTCCCCACTGCCCAATCGCGTCGCTTACTGCTTGGGTTATCTCATCTTCAACCGCTTGCGGCTTAAACCCCAGATCCATCAATGCTTTCACATCAGCCCCTGGAGCAAAAATCCCGACCGGCCCATCCAGGACGTTGTCAGCCAGATAAGTTGCCAATTGTGCGGGTATTTGAGTATCGCTCTTAAAGTATAGTGGTTCGGACACAACCGGTTGTACACCTTGGAGGTGTGGAGTGGTATTTTTATCCGCCAACCTAGCCCCGGCCTGAAAACTTGGCTGCTCTAAATAACTAAAGCTAAAGGAGTCAAATCTCTTTTTGACTGCACGATCCATGGTTAAAGAAATAGTCTCAAAACGACGTAACCCTTCATGTAGCCAAGAAGCGATTTGACCCCTTAAAAAAAGAAGGCGCAGATTGATTTCACGGTTTTCGGAATCAAAGAGCCGCTCGTCCGTAGGTAAAAATGTTTCGCTTGCAGGCTTTCCCAAGCGGCCGAAAGTGGGATCGGTAGAAGCCAGCCGTGCACCTTGATCGCTAACGGCGTTAGAACCCTGCGTAGATGTTAATTGATTAAGTTTTGTACGCGCATAGGCCGCTACTTCACTAAGAGGTATAACGCGTCGGCTATCAAAATTTAAGAGTTCGATGCCGCCCGGCATCAGGACTGGGATATGAGGATCTGAGTCGCCACTTGTGATGATACCTTCTTTGACAAGTTGCTGGACAAATGCATGGACAAGAATGCATGTTTTTAAATACGTTACAGTTCCGGCCTTATCCTCTTCTTCAAAATAAGGTTTTATTATTATATCTAAATTATTCGTCTCTTCTGAAGGGTTGAACATAACAGATATATCGGTCCTGCTGCTAGTCGTCGTGGCCAGACCGCTTTCACTTGAAGCAAACTCTAATAATTCTGCAAGAATCACATGAGACATCAGCGCTCTGGCATACGCCACTTTGAATCTATCAGGGGTCTGCAAAAATACAGCTTTTATACTCACATAGCTAGAGTTTTCATGTTTAATCATACGGGCAAATTTTTTGGCCCACTCCATTCCAAACTTCTCAAAATCTACCTGCATATTAATCATCACATTTGAATTGAGAGAACTTACTTGAGAGTCTAAATCAGCCAAGCGGGCGGCAGCAGGTTTTTGATTTTTTTGGTTTTTGATTTGTTCTACTCTAGAATTAAATTTAAGTCGTATTTTTTCAGTCAACTCTATAATACTTGTATCTACATTTCGACTTTTCTCCTCCTCATCTCTAGCACTTATAATGTAACGCATAAGACTGCCTATCAATTCACTATCTTCCTCCCTGAAATCGCTAACGACATTATCATGGACGATTCTGAGTGCTTGCAGATGGCTAGCTTTTGTATTCTGCCTAGTCCCAAACACCCGTTCTAAAACATACAGAGCTACTTTCGATTTCCTCGGCGATCCTTTAAAAATCAATTGAATGATGTTTAGCAACATTTCCCTATGCTGGTTGATCGATCCATAGCCGCCGGCAGGATCCAACGGAAAAACATAGTCGGCCGCCGCGCATATCCCTTTTGAAAGAAGACTGGCTGAAAATACCCTCGATTGCGCTAAAGGGTTATCGATGAGTTCACGCAGTATACGAAATCCATTCTCGATCTGATCATCAGTCAGTTTTGGGTAAGAAAATATAATCTGAAGATTGTGTTCGAGCATCTTACGAATCAGTATATGAAAAACCGTTTTCAAAATGCTACCTACTATGTGGCCCGCGATCAAACCTGCGAGACCTCCGAAAAAACCATATCGAACAAATCCCGCCCACGCAAAACCAACCACTGAAAAAGGCCAAGATACCAATCGAAGCACCAGATCAAATTTAATAGCAGGTCTGGGGTCAGTCCTTAAATTTTGACTTCCCACAGCCAACCGCGCAGCCGTATTCCCAGACTGAGGTTTATCCGATAAAAGACTTGTCCCTTTAACCTCGTCCAGAGCCAACCTCGCACCCGGCACAATTTCTAAATTTTGGATCCCAAATCGCTGAAATAAATCCCCCACCAGGCGGCTACCTAATGGATTGGGTGCAAAATATTTATTCATGGTAAGTTTTGTGGTTTGGACATTTAGCAGGGACGTTTGTGTGGCCGGTATAGGCTGATTTAGCAGTATCTCCTCATACCTTTTAGTGTTCGTCTCATGAGTCACTTGAGGGGTGATGGAGATGTAGGAGATGTTGTGTTTCTTTAGGAGGTACTTAAGATTGGGGGTGTGGTAGCCTCCGGTGATTAAAATGGAAATACGGGATGGAGGATGGAGGATGGAGGATGGAGGGGAAGCTACTTTTATAGTTTTAGATAGTTGATCATCCCCTGGATTTGTTTGATGATAGAAAAGATCTCTCGGCGAATCTGTGATCTTTCTGTCTGGGATAGATACTTTTGGCAATACGCGATCTCCAGTATTGCCAGGATTTCGTGTAAAGAAGCTTTTGAGAT
>CAMDWQ010000010.1 GCA_945877765.1 Candidatus Omnitrophota bacterium
AAGACGTCGAAATGGTCATGCCCGGCGACTCTGTCACCATCACCGCCGAACTCATCACCCCTATCGCCATGGAGAAGGAACTTCGCTTCGCCATTCGTGAAGGCGGACGTACTGTCGGCGCCGGAGTTATCTCGGAGATTTTGGCTTAACCATGGCGGCATCTGTCGGAGTCCAAAAAATTAGAATCAGACTTAAGGCTTATGATCACCGAGTCTTGGATCAGTCAGCTCTTGAAATTGTGGACACGGCCAAAAGAACGGGCGCAAAGGTCTCGGGTCCGATTCCCTTACCGACAGACACGGAACTCATTTGTGTTAACCGTTCACCGGTGATTGATAAGAAATCTCGTGAGCAGTTTTTTATGAAGACGCATAAAAGACTTTTGGATATTTTAAACCCGACAGCAAAGACTATCGATGCACTGCGCAAATTAGATTTGCCAGCCGGCGTCGATGTTGAGATCAAGTAAAATGCAAGCGATTCTAGGTAGAAAAGTTGGGATGACGCAAATTTTAAACGCGCAGGGCGATTTTATCCCTTGCACTGTTTTAGAGGCGGGGCCTTGTGTGGTCACCGAGGTGAAGAGCCAAGAAAAACATGGCTACAAAGCAGCTCAAGTCGGTTATGGGGACGACGTGAAAGAAAAAAATTTATCCAAGGCGTACAAGACAAATTTCACCAGAAATAATTTGAAGCCCAAGCGTTGGGTTAGAGAGATTCGTTTAAATGCGGACGAAAATTTCACGGTAGGCCAAGAAATTAAGGCGGATATATTTAAACCGGGTGATCTTTTGGATATCCAGGGAAAATCCATCGGTAAGGGTTTCGCTGGAGGTATGAAAAAATGGCATTGGCGTGGCGGTCCCGGAACTCACGGGTCAACGTCTCACCGCCGCATTGGATCAATTGGAGCGAGCTCTTTTCCTTCCCGGACATGGCCCGGTCATCACATGCCAGGTCGTCTGGGTGGATATCCAACAACGGTGCAAAATCTTGAAGTCTTAAAAGTTGATATTGAAAATAATGTTCTAGTCATCAGGGGCTCAGTCCCTGGCGGAGATAACGCCATCCTTTATATTCGCAGGTCACTGAAACAGCCTGAAGGCGTGAAGGCTAAGGTTGCGCCAAAAAATACAGCCACGAAGGATCCGCTCAAAGCCAGCAAGCAAGCTGCTGCCGGTAAGGGCGGAGCCGCTAAGAAAAAATAAGACTCGAGATCAAAAATGCCTGATCCAAAAAAGAAAAGAAAGAAAGTTTTAAAACCAGCCGCCAAAAGCGCAGCCGCAAAAAAAGCTAAGGCCGTTGCTAAAAAGGGTGCGGATAAAAAAGTTGCTATTCGTGCGACCAAGTCCAAGCGGACCACAACGACCAAAAGCGAGACAGTTAAAGCCGGCAGTTTGAATGTTTATGACTTAAATGCCAAATCTGTGGATACGATTAGTTTGGATTCAATTTTTGAGGGTTCTGAGATTAACACGGATGTTGTCTATCAAACTGTTTTGATGTATCAAGCAGGTGAGCGTGAAGGAACAGCCTCCACAAAAAATCGTGGAGATGTGCGCGGTGGCGGAAAAAAACCTTGGAAGCAAAAAGGCACCGGTCAAGCAAGACATGGATCACGGCGTTCTCCGATATGGAGAGGCGGCGGAGTAGCGTTTGGACCGTCTCCGCGCGATTATTCTTATTCATTGCCTCAGCAGCTGAAGAGAAGAGCGGTAATTGAGGGAGTTAAGGATAAATTGCAGAAGAAGGTATTTTTTATCGTTAGTGATCTAAAACTTGATCAGCCAAAGACAAAAATTGTGGCAAAGATATTGGATGCTTTTAAATTGGTAAAGCCGCTCTTTTTGGTCGATAAAAAAACCGAGAACTTAACTTTAGCAGCGCGTAATATCCGAGCTGTCGCCATCAAGACAGCCGACGAAGTCAATGTTCTCGATGTTGTTTCTCATAAGGAGTGCTTAGTAACAAAGGCCGCTTATTCGGGTCTTATCAAGAGGTTAAAATCATGAAAGACTCCTACGTTATTTTAAAAACGCTTCTAAGAACAGAAAAGGGAGCAGTTTTAGCAGGTTCCAATAAGTACCTTTTTAGTGTTCAGAAAGATGCAAACAAGATTGAGATCAAGCGAGCGGTTGAAGGAATCTATAAAGTAAAAGTCCAAGACGTAAATACGCAGGTCGTCAACGGAAAGTTAAAAAAAGTACGCCAGCAGATCGGTAAAACGCCTGACTGGAAAAAAGCGGTCGTCACTTTAAAAGACGGTCACAAAATAGATTTGGCCTAAAAAGGATTCATCATGGGAACTAAAACATTTAATGCTCGCACACCGTCACTTCGTTGGACGGCTATATCGGATTTTTCAGAGCTTTCCCCGCGCCACAAAAGGCCCGAGAAGTCTCTTACGGAAGATCTAAGAAGATCAGGCGGACGCAATTCCCATGGACGCATGACTTCGCGTCGACGTGGCGGCGGGCATAAAAAGCTATATCGGTTGATTGATTTTAAAAGAGATAAAGACGGCGTTTCTGGAAACGTACTTTCAATTGAGTATGACCCTAATCGTACTGCCAGAATTGCTCTGATTGAATATGCGGATAAGGAAAGACGGTATATTTTAGCACCGGTAGGGTTAACGATTGGGATGACCGTAATGAGTGGGTCTGGTTCAGAAATTCAGGCAGGGAACGCGCTGCCTATTCGTGAGATTCCTCTAGGAGCCCAAATTCATAATATTGAGCTGGCGAGAAACCGGGGCGGACAAATTGTTCGCACTGCGGGCGGCTACGCCACTTTAATGGCCAAAGAAGGTGAGTTTGCCAACATCAAGCTTCCATCTGGCGAGATCCGATTAATTCATGTTGGTAACTACGCAACCATTGGGCAGATTGGCAACCTTGAGCATGAAAATATTTCTTTAGGGAAGGCCGGCAGAAACCGTTGGCTTGGCCGCCGCCCCGCTTCGAGAGCTGTCGCTAAAAATCCTGTGGATCATCCGATGGGTGGTGGCGAAGGAAAATCTTCGGGTGGACGCCAACCGACTTCTCGCAATGGGCAGCAAGCCAAGGGGCTCAAGACGCGTCGCAGAAAAAAACACACTTCTAGATATATTTTGACAGGGAGACCCAGATGAGCCGTTCAATAAAAAAGGGTGCATTTGTTGATCCGAAGCTAATGAAAAAAGTAGTAGCGATGCAAAAGCAGCGCGAGAGAAAGCCGATTAAAACCTGGTCTAGACGCTCGACAGTGACGCCTGAATTTGTGGGGCTTACCATGATGATCCATAATGGCAAATCTCATTTACCTACATTCATCACGGAGAATATGGTAGGGCATAAGCTAGGTGAGTTTGCGCTAACGAGAACTTTCCGTAAACACGGCGGCATCACGAAGATGACCGCAGAGTTGACATAATTTACTAGGATAAAAGCACACAATGATTTCAAAAGCAGCCGTTGATTTTGTAAGAATTTCCCCTCGCAAGGTGCGTTATGTCATCGATATGATACGCGCCAAGACCGTGAATCAGGCGCAGGCAATCTTGAATGGTTCTCCACGGCGGGCTAGCGGAATTGTTCGGACGTTATTGAATCAGGCTGTCGACGCGGCAGTAAAGAATTCAAGTGCCGATAGTGGGCATCTATTTATTTCCAAGGTTCTCGCCGATGGGGGATCAACCATGAAACGTTTTCGCGCTGCCAGCATGGGACGGGCCTCAGTTATCCGCAAAAGAACAAGTCATATTTATATCGAATTGGATGTTTTGAAGAAGTATCAGGTTGCGGCTCCGAAAGTTCAAGTCAGCGAGGCGGCTCCTAAGGCTCAGAAACTAAAGCCCTTTAAAGAAATATTAAAAAAAGCGGCTCCTAAAAAAGTCAACCTAAAAAAAATGGCAGGAGCCAAATAATGGGCCAAAAAGTTCATCCAATTAGTTTTCGTCTTGGGTACATCCGTACATGGAATTCTTTATGGTACGCGAGCAAAAAAGACTTTTCTCGCTTTTTGCACGAGGATATTAAAATTCGTAAGCGCGTTACCAGAATGTTTATTCAGGCGGCCGTTGCTAAAGTTGAAATTGAGCGGGCCAGTGATAAGATTCGTGTCAATATTCATACGGCTCGCCCCGGTGTCATTATTGGAAGAAAAGGCGCTGATATTGACCGCCTTCGTGAAGAATTACAAAAAATGACGGGCAATAAAGAGGTCCACATCAATATCCGTGAAATTAAGAATCCGTCCGCCAATGCGCAATTGATGGCAGAAAATATTGCTCTGCAGCTTGAAAAGCGTATCGCGTTTCGCCGCGCGATGAAGAAAGCGATTCAGCAAGCCATGGACAACGGAGCCAAGGGAGTCAAGATCCAGACGAAAGGCCGCTTGGCAGGCTCAGAGATTGCGCGCGCCGAAGGGTACCTTGAAGGAACCGTTCCGTTACACACACTTCGCGCAGACATCGATTTTGGCTTTGCAGAGTCGATGACAACGTATGGAAAGATTGGTGTAAAAGTTTTGGTTTATAAGGGAGACATCATTAAGAAGGAAGAGATTCTCCGCTCCATCAAAAAAGAGGAACCAGCAGTGATTGGCGCATCTGATAAAAAAGAGACTACGGAGTTGACTGATGTTACTCCTGCCTAAAAGAGTTAAGTACCGCAAATCTCAACGGGGCCGTCGCAAAGGTAAGGCGCATAGTGGCACGGAATTAAGTTTTGGCGAGTATGGTTTGCAAGTTTTGGGAAATGGTTGGATTACCAATGTCCAAATTGAGGCCTCGCGCGTTGCCATTTCTCGTTGCGTCAAAATGGGTAAGGTTTATATCCGGATTTTTCCTGACAAGTCGGTAACCAAAAAACCTGCAGAAACTCGTATGGGAAAAGGCAAGGGCATGGTAGAATCCTGGGTTTCCGTAGTGAAGGCAGGAAGGATTTTGTTTGAGGTGGAGGGGTTGCCTGAGGAGATCGCAAGGGAAGCCATGCGTTTAGCAGCTTCAAAATTACCTCTGCCCACTCGGTTTGTGACTCGAAAGGGAATGCTATGAGCCGCGTGAAAGCTAGCGTTTTGAGGGATTTGAGTTTACAAGAACTGCAGACAAAGCAGTCGGGGCTTCAAAAAGATTTATTTGATTTAAGACAAAAGAAAATTACTGGGCAGTTGGATAAGCCGCATCTTTTCAAAGAGGTGAGACGCCAAATTGCACAAATTAATACGCTTAAGAGAGAGAAGCAAAATGACAAGCCAAAATCAAAGCGATAGAGACAATTTTAGGAAAGAACGCGTCGGTGTCGTGTTGAGCAATAAGATGCAAAAAACCATCGTTGTGCAGATCAGCCGTAAGGCGTTGCATCCTGAGTACGGCAAAGTCATCGAAAAATCAAACAAGTTTAAAGTCCATGATGAGAAAAATGACGCCAAGATTGGGGACCGTGTAAGAATAGTAGAGACTCGGCCTCTCTCCAAAGATAAAAGATGGCGTTTGGTTGAGATTATCGGCCGTGCGCGTGCGAATGCAGAGGCAGACTTAAAAGAGACCGCAAAAGCTGCCGGAGCTAAAAAGTCATGATACGCATGAGAACGTTATTAGAGGTAGCTGATAACACGGGAGCGCGGAAAGCTTCATGTATTGGTGTCATTGGTAGATCGGGTAAGCTAAGTGCGGAGGTGGGCGATATCATAACGGCGAACATCAAGGAAGCTACCGCAGACGCTTCGATCAAAAAGGGCGAAGTCATTAAGGGTGTTGTTGTTCGAACTAAAAATAAGATTCGCCGCAGCGACGGGACGTCGCTTCGCTTTGATTCAAACGCATTGGTAATTATCGATGCTCAAATGAATCCTCGTGGAACTCGTATTTTTGGACCTGTTCCCCGCGAACTTCGCGACAAAGGATTCATGAAAATTATTTCATTGGCACCGGAGGTTATTTAAGCATGTCACTAGGAATTCGCAAGGGCGACAAAGTAAAGATCATAGCCGGCCGCGACAAAGGAAAAACAGGGAAAGTGATTCATGTTTATCCTAAAAAAGGCAGGGCGTTGGTTGAAGGTATCAACATGGCAAAAAAACATGTACGGCGCAGTCAGCAAAATCCGCAAGGCGGCGTGTTGAGCAAGGAAATCCCTATTCAATTATCTAACTTAAGTCTATTGGACTCTAGCACCAACAAAACAACCCGTATCCAGACGCTCGTGGCCAAGGATGGATCCAAACAAAGAGTAGCGGCAAAAAGTAAGGCGGTATTCGCTTAAACCATGGAAAGAAAACTGACAACTCTTCAAAAAATGTACGAGAAGGAACTAGTTCCCCAGCTGGTTAAAAAATATGGGTATCAGAACGCGATGGAGGCTCCGCGCCTCAAAAAGATTGTTGTGAATATGGGTGTGGGAAAAGGCGCCGAGGATATTAAAATTGTTGAACAGGCGCAGAATGAACTATCAAATATCACGGGTCAGCGCGCGGTGATTACTCGCGCCAAGAAAGCAGTTTCGAATTTTAAAATTCGTGAAAAATCTCCCGTTGGCTGCCGCGTCACGCTCAGACGCCGCATGATGTATGAATTTTTGGAAAGATTGACTCGTGTCGCACTTCCTCGTGTCCGTGATTTTCGCGGGTTGAATCCACGCGGCTTTGATGAAGCGGGAAACTTTACTTGCGGTATCCACGAGCAGAATATTTTTCCTGAAATTGAGAGCGATAAGGTCACACGTACTCAAGGAATGGACATTACCTTTGTGATTAACTCCAAGTCAAGAGAGGCCTCCTACGAACTCTTGGCTCTCTTGGGCGTGCCTTTTAGGCAGCGTGTAGAGAAACCAGTAACCCCTAAGCCTCAAGTAGTATCGGCTTAAAGCAGGAACAATCATGGCCAAACTTTCTTTAATTATCAAGCAGCAAAGGGCCCCCAAATTTAAGACACAGGCTTATAATCGGTGCCAGCAGTGCGGTAAGACGAGGGGATATTATCGTAAGTTTAAATTATGCAGGATCTGTCTTCGCGAATTAGCCTCCAAGGGAGACATTCCGGGAATGGTTAAAGCGAGCTGGTAGCAATAAAGAGAAAATATAAAAGATTAAAAATTAAAGATTAAAAAAGATAAAAGGGAAAAAAGTATGTCGCTAAGTGATTCAATTGCAGATGGTTTGACGTGTATTCGAAACGCTAATCGCGTAAAAAAAGAGCGGGTAGACATCAAGGCCTCCAAAGCGCTTGTTGAGATCTTAAAAGTGATGCGCCAAGAGCGTTTCATCTATGATTATCGTTTGATTGACGATAAAAAACAGGGTATTTTACGTATTTATCTTCGCAAAGCCAGCGAGTCATTAAGAAAAATTAATAAGATAGTACGGGTTTCGCGCCCGGGCCTGCGTATTTATACGCAGAAAAGTGAAATACCAACCGTATTAAATGGTTTTGGAATTTGTATTCTGTCTACTCCCCAAGGCATTCTTTCTGGTGATGAGGCCCGAAAAAGAAATGTTGGCGGGGAAGTACTCGCAAAGGTCTGGTAGATTATGTCAAGAGTCGGAAAAAAACCTATTGAGATACCAAAGGCAGTCAAGCTTTCTTTGGATCATGCAATGGTCAATGTGGAAGGCCCCAAGGGAAAACTTTCATTTCGTGTGAACTCACGAGTAAAAGCCTCTTCCAAAGAAGGCGTATTTACCGTACTTCCTTTTAGTGACTCAAAAGTTGATCGTGCTCTTCAAGGGACTACACGTAGCTGTGTTTTTAATATGATTAAGGGTGTTACCGATGGATTTTCGAAAGAATTAACCATTGAGGGTGTCGGATTCAAAGCGGCAATTCAGGGCAAGTCTCTTAATTTGGCGCTTGGATTCACACACCCCGTTATATTTAACGTACCTGAAGGATTGACGGTTGAAACTCCAAAGCCCACAATTATTGTGGTCAAGGGTATTGATAAAGTGCTTGTCGGCCAATTCGCCGCCAAGATTCGTAAAGTATACGAAGCGGAACCTTATAAGGGCAAAGGCGTACGCTATACAGGCGAAGTGGTTCGAAGAAAAGCCGGAAAGACGGTAACCAAATAATGAGACCAAAGATTAGAGAGAATTCGAGCCGTATCATTCGCCATTACCGTTTGCGTAAAAAAGTAGTGGGAACACCAGAACGACCAAGGCTTTGTCTATCACCAAGCATCAAGCATCTTGAAGCTCAAGTCATCAATGACTATGATCAAAAAACTTTGTTTGGAATTTCTACCAAATCGGAAGAATTTCAGAAAAAGTCAGGGATTAAATGCACGGGCAATGTGAAGGCAGCCGAAGCATTTGGAAAATATTTTGCCGAGCAAGCGAAAGCTAAGGGCATCTTGAAGGTAGCCCTAGATCGCTCGGGATTTTTGTACCATGGTCGCGTGAAGGCATTTGCCGAAGCGGCCCGGGCTCAAGGTCTTTCGTTTTAACAAACAACCAAAAGGACTCTTTCGTGGATAAAAAAGATTTTAAACCTAAAGGCATGGGAAAAGCACCAGCTAATTCCGATGTTATCAATACACCGTTAAATCAGGCAGCTGTTAGCGCCGTCGCGGCTGAGGTTGTTGAGACGGTAAAAAAGAAAGACCGACGCCCCCGTCGTAATAGCCAACAAGAAACTCAATCTGAGTTTATGGAAAAGGTTGTGGCTGTAAACCGAGTTGCCAAGGTAGTAAAAGGTGGAAAAAGATTTTCTTTCTCAGCTTTGGTAGTGATGGGCGACATGAAAGGACGCGTTGGTTTTGGACTGGGCAAAGCCAATGAAGTTCAGGATGCCATCCGAAAGGGAATTTTTCAGGCAAAAAAAAGTATGTTTAATGTCCGCATCAAGGGAACGACAATTCCTCATGAAGTCATGGGGCATTTCGGGGCGGCTAGAGTTTTAATGAAGCCGGCGATGCCTGGAACTGGCGTTATTTCTGGGGGTGCTGTTCGCGCGGTGTGCGAATCCGCTGGGATTAAAGATATTTTAACGAAGTCACTCGGGTCCGATAATGCTCTCAATGTCGTGAGAGCCACGGCCGATGGTTTGATGCAGTTAATGGAGAGTACGACCAATGCTTGATCAGCTAAAAAGACCCAAAGGGGCAAAAAAAAGACATAAAGTGGTGGGTCGCGGGCGCGGTTCAGGACATGGCAGAACCTCAGGACGCGGAAACAAAGGTCAAAACTCTCGTGCTTCAGGCGGAGTGCGTCCCGGATTCGAAGGTGGGCAGATGCCTCTTATACGTCGTATCCCCAAGCGCGGATTTACGTTTACGCCAAAAGCAAAATATGAAGTCGTTTCCTTGGAAAGTCTTTCAAAATTTAGTGCTGGTACTGAAATTACGCCCGAATTTTTGAAATCGGCTCGGTTGGTCAATCGCAAGGACCCCAAAGTTAAAATTTTGGGAGACGGCATGCTCAAGCATGCATTGACGATTAAAGCGCACGCTTTTTCGAAATCCGCCCTTGAGAAAATTAAAAAATCCGGCGGCAAGGCCCATATCATCGCAGCGGCCGGAAGTTCGGAACCCTCGGCGTCCTAATGCTCCAGGCATTTGTCGATTCGTTTAAAATTCCGGATTTAAAAAAGAAAATATTAATTACATTTGGTATTTTTATTGTCTACCGCCTTGGCACATTTATTCCGACACCCGGGATTGATGGAGCGAAGCTGGCGATTTTCTTTGATAATTTAACCAGGACCCAGGGCAACAATTTGTTTGGGGTCATGAATTTATTTTCGGGCGGAGCGATTCACCGTTTGACGATTTTTGCATTAGGGATCATGCCTTATATTTCAAGCTCCATTATCATGCAGCTTTTGACAGTCGTGATTCCTGCTCTTGAAAAAACCGCCAAAGAAGGTGAGATGGGCCGCCGTAAAATTAATCAGTACACTCGTTACGGCACGATCATTCTTTCAATTATCCAGTCATTTTTTATCGCGTTATGGCTAGAAAATCCAGCGCGTTTTGGCGGCCTTGAGATCGTTCAGTTTCCTGGCTGGTCGTTTCGTCTGCTAACGGTATTAACGTTGACCACTGGTTCAGCATTTATTATGTGGCTGGGTGAGCAGATTCAGGAAAAGGGTATCGGCAACGGGATGTCTCTTTTGATTACCGTGGGTATTTTGTCGAGGGTCCCAACGGCTGCTTTTCAGATGATTGAGCTGATGAAGCCGGGACATGCGGCTGCAAGCGGTGCGGGCCAGGTGGATGCGATTAAAATTATTTTTATGCTGGGTATTATGGTTGCCTCCATCATGGCGGTAGTGCTTTTGACTCAGGGCGAACGAAAGATTCCCGTTCAATACGCCAAGCGCGTGGTGGGGCGTAAGGTGTTTGGTGGACAGTCCACTTTTATTCCTTTTAAGGTCAATAACGGTGGCGTCATGCCGATTATTTTTGCGCAGTCTATTATTTTATTTCCAGCAACAATCGGTGTATTTGTGCCGAACCAATTTATTCAGCAGGCAGCATCAGCTCTTTCGCACGGGCATGTTGGGTACCAGTTATCCATCATGTTTTTGATTGTATTTTTTAGCTATTTCTATACGGCTATTGCCTTTAATCCAGTGGATGTGGCCGAGAATATGAAGAAATACGGAGGCTTTATTCCTGGGGTGCGTCCGGGGACGCCAACAGTAGAATACTTTGACTACATCATTAATCGCATCACATTACCGGGCGGAATTTTTTTAGCAATCGTTGCAGTGACGCCTGATTTTCTAAGTTATGCTCTGCGTATTCCACCTCAAATTGCGGATTTCTTTGGCGGCACTGCGCTTCTGATTGTCGTGGGCGTCAGTCTTGATACGATTAAGCAAATTGAGTCGCAGCTCATTATGAGACACTATGAAGGATTTATGAAGCACGGCCGCATCAAAGGTAGACAGCGGGCGGCTTATTAATAATTTAAGGAAGACTGTATGAGGCTTGTTCTTCTAGGCCCTCCGGGCGCAGGCAAAGGAACGCAAGCGCAGGTTCTTTCTAAGGATTTAAATATTCCGCATATCTCAACGGGGGATATGCTCAGAGAAGCATTGCGAGCAGCTTCTCCTCTAGGGTTGAAGGCTAAAGGGTATATGGATCAGGGGGCTTTGGTACCCGATGACCTGGTGATTGAGCTTGTCAGGGAAAGGCTCTCGAAGCCGGACGCTGCTAAAGGATTTATTTTAGATGGTTTTCCGCGAACAGCAGAGCAGGGTGAGAGCCTCGGGAAAATGCTTGCAGGCTTAAGCATGCCTCTGGATGTCACGCTTTATTTTAAAACAAGCATGCTTGTCATTATTCGCCGCTTAGGTGGGCGTAGAATTTGCAGTAAGTGTGGTAAGACATACCACATGACCAATTTTCGACCGAAGGTTGATGGGGTTTGTGATGTTTGCCAGGGAAGCCTGATGCAAAGACCCGATGACCGCGAAGAAGCGATTGAAAATCGCCTTGTAGTTTACGAGAAACAAACAGCACCGCTCATTGATTATTATAAAAAGAAAAATCTTCTTGAGGAGATTTCAGGCGACCTGGAAGTGGACGACCTGAACATCGCTCTAGAAATTATCTTTAAGAAAAGAAACCTTGTCGGGAATAGAATACAAAACGCCGGCTGAGTTGTCCAAGATGCGTCAAGCAGGGCGCATTGTTTCTGAGCTATTAAAGCTCATGGAAAAAGAAGCCAAGCCTGGGGTAAAGACAATCACCTTGGACAAAATTGCGGAAGATTTTATCCGCTCTCAAGGCGCGCTGCCAGCGTTTAAGGGGTATTACGGCTTTCCGGCATCCATTTGCGCCTCAGTGAATGAAGAGGTTGTTCATGGAATACCGGGCCAAAAAATATTAAAAGATGGCGATGTCATTGGTATTGATGTCGGCGTTAAGCTTGATGGTTATTTTTCAGATGCAGCGCGAACATTTGGTATTGGAGTGGTGGATGCCGAAAGTCGCAAGCTCATGGAAGTAACACGAGCGGCTATGAATGAAGGAATAAGGCAAGCGGTGATTGGAAATCACGTATCTGATATTTCATGGGCCGTCCAGTCTTATGCCGAAAAAAATGGCCTCTCCGTGGTGCGTCAGTATGTAGGACACGGGATCGGCAGGAATCTTCACGAAGATCCTCAGGTGCCCAATTTTGGAAAACCGCACCAGGGACCGAAACTCGTGGAGGGGATGGCGCTGGCGATTGAGCCGATGCTAAATTTGGGCACGGCTGATGTTGAAGTATTGAAGGATGGGTGGACGGTAGTCACCAAGGACGGCAAACGCTCAGGTCATTTTGAGCAAACAATTTTTGTAGGAAAGAATCAAGCCGAAGTAGTAACGGCATAACAGGTTTAGGGAGATTTAGGGATGGCTAAAGAAGAAGCGATACAAGTCGAAGGAACCGTGAAGGAGTCGCTTCCCAATGCCATGTTTCGCGTAGAGCTTGAAAATCAACACTTGGTTTTAGCGCATGTGTCGGGTAAGATGCGTATGAATTTCATTCGTATACTTCCCGGGGACAAGGTGATGTTGGAGTTATCACCGTATGATTTGACGCGCGGGCGTATTATTTACCGCGTGAAATGACAGCGTAGCTGTCATCCCCGAAGTGTTTGATCGGGGATCGTAATTAAGCTTGATTCCCGCTTTCGCGGGAATGACATTTGGAGAATCAAAATGAAAGTAAGAGCGAGCGTTAAGAAAATTTGTGAACACTGCAAAATTGTGCGGCGCAAGAGGGTTGTGCGCGTGATTTGCTCTAATCCCAAACACAAACAAAGACAAGGATAATTACCGATATGCCGAGAATTGCCGGGGTCGATCTCCCAAAGGAAAAAAAGATTTATGTCTCTTTAAGTTATATTTACGGAATCGGCCGTCATAATTCGCTGGATATTTTAAAACAAGCGAGAATTAATCCGGATGTACGCGCTAAAAATCTTACCGATGAGGAAGCCTCCAGGATTGCAGCCATCATCCAAAAGGATTACAAAGTCGAAGGAAATTTGCGACGCGATTTAGCCTTGAATATCAAGCGTTTGATGGATATTCAATCCTATCGTGGAAGCCGTCACAAAAGAAGTCTACCCGTACGCGGTCAGAGAACACGTACGAATGCCAGAACGCGTAAGGGACCAAAGAAGACGATCGGCGCTCAGAGGAAAAAAGAAACGGCACCCGCCGCCAAACCCGCAGCTGCGTCGAAAGCTAAATAGGAGGAAGTAAAGTAAGTGGCGAAAGCAAAAAAGTTTAAATCCAGAAAAAAAGTAGTAAGGAACGTCACTGAAGGTGTGGCTCACATCTTAGCAACGTTTAATAATACACAGGTCACGATCACCGATCGTACAGGCAATGTGGTGTCTTGGGCAAGCTGTGGGTCATCGGGATTTTCAGGATCAAAGAAATCAACGCCCTTTGCGGCGCAGGTTGCTGCCGAACAGGCGGCTAAGAAATCTTTGGAGCATGGGATGAAAACCGTTGAAGTTTATGTCAAGGGTCCTGGCTCTGGAAGAGAATCTGCGATTCGCGCTTTGCAGGCCGCGGGTCTTTCAATTAGTTTGATTAAGGATGTGACGCCTATTCCGCACAACGGATGCCGTCCTCCCAAGAGAAGGAGAGTCTGATATGGGCCGCTATACTGGTCCCGCGTGGCGTTTGAGCCGTCGGGAAAAAATAGATCTTTTCCCACGGAGCTCTTTGGGTTCCAAGTCGAAGTTTCAGGAGCGCAGCGATGTGCCCCCGGGCATGCATGGACTCAACCGGCAGAAGCTTTCCAACTATGGCTTGCAGCTGCGTGAGAAGCAAAAAGTAAAACGCATTTATGGTGTTTACGAAAAACAGTTTCGTAATTACTACGAGAAGGCAGCCAAATCTAAAGGCGTGACCGGTGTGACGCTTTTAGTGCTTTTGGAGCGTCGTCTGGACAATGTGATTTACCGTATGGGCATTGTCAATTCTCGCCGCCAATCTCGTCAGGCGGTAAGCCACGGTCATGTGCAGGTGAATGGCCGTAAAACGGATGTGCCCTCTTTTCAAGTTGGCATCAATGATGTGATTACTATTCACACGGGCGACAAGATGAAGGAAACATTCAAAAAAGCTTTTGAGCAACACCGGGATACCGATGCTACTAATTGGCTGACAGTGGATATTGAAAATTTTAAGGCCACCGTCAAAAAGCTTCCCGAAAGAACCGATGTGCACATGCCAATTCAGGAACAGCTAATCGTCGAACTTTATTCTAAATAAGAGCAAGGCGTCCGATACTGCGGCGGGACGAATGCGTCGCCGCGGAAATGAGCAATCTTTTAAAGGAGAAATATCATGGGGATAGCGTTAAGATCGTTTGAAATACCCAAAAAACTCGAATGCGATGAAGAATCGCTGACAAATTTTTACGGCAAGTTTTTGGCCGAACCGTTTGAACGGGGCTACGGAGTCACGATTGGAAATTCCTTGCGGCGTGTTTTGTTGTCATCGCTGGAAGGCTCTGCTGTCGTTACTATCAAAATCGAAGGCGTTTCGCACGAATTTGGAACGCTTCCTGGTGTGGTGGAGGATGTTACAGAGATCATTTTGAACATCAAGAATCTTGTGCTGCGCTCTCATACGCGCTCACCCAAGACTCTGCGTATCGAAGTGAACGAAAAAGGCGCTGTTACCGCCAAAGACATCATCACCGACGATACGATTGAGGTTGTAAACCCCGAACTTCATATTGCAACACTAACCAAGAACGTCCCTTTTCGCATGGAACTTGAAGTCCAGAAGGGCCGTGGTTATGTTCCTGCAGACCGCAATAAAAAAGAGGGTCAACCGATCGGAGTCATCGCCATTGATTCGATATTTACTCCGGTAAAGCGCGTTAATTTCCATGTGGAAGATACGCGCGTTGGACAAATGACGGATTATGACAAATTGATCATGGAAGTCTGGACCAACGGAAGCATCAGCCCTAAAGATGCGATGCTTTTTGCCTCCAATATTTTCCAGAGACATTTGGATGTGTTTGTTAATTTCGGTAAGCTTCCGGAAGAAGAGACGGCAGCCGATATAACCGATGACAAAGAAAGAGATTTTTATAAGAGACTTGGGCAGCCTGTTTCAGAGCTCGAGCTGTCGGTGAGAAGCGCTAATTGTTTGCGCGAGGCCAACATTAAGACGATCGGGGATCTTGTATTCAAGAGCGAGATGGAAATGCTTAAATACCGGAATTTTGGCAAGAAATCTCTCACTGAAATTACCAATATCCTTAAAGAGATGGGTCTTGGATTTGGTGTAAGTTTGGACGCAGATAAGTTGAAGCAATACACCGGAGAGTCGCAATAATGAGACACAATCGCCGCAGCAAACGTTTCGGCCGCAGCTTGGCTGAGAGACGCGCGATGCTGGAGAACATGGTCACGAGTCTAATTTCCCATCAGCAGATCACGACGACGCTGGCGAAGGCTAAGGAAGCGAAGCGCCTGGCAGACCGAGTGATTCACTTGGGAAAGACGGATTCGTTGGCTGCTCGCCGGCGTGTTTTTGCGTACCTTCAGGACCACACGCTAACGTCGAAAATTTTTACCGAAGTAGCGCCTCGTTTTAAGAGCCGTGAGGGAGGGTATACTCGAATTCTGCAACTTTCCCGCCGTAAAGGGGATGGGGCACAATTAGCTCTTTTGGAGCTCACGGAAAAAGAAATTAAAGTTAAGACCGTGGTGAAAAAGAAAAAGAAAGAGGATGTTTCTCAAGAGCATGACCATTCAAAACATGATCATGACCATGAACACGGTCACGACCATGAGGGGAAAGCGAAGGCGAAGCCTGACGCTGCCCCCACGAAGGGGAAAGGCTCTCAAAAGTCCGGCTTCTTAAAAAACATTGGTACGTTTTTTAGAAAGCAGGGAGGGAACTAAGAAACTATATCGTGTCATGTGTCATCCCCGAGATCTTTAATCGGGGATCAAGTATGATTCCCGCTTTTGCGGGAATGACAATGGAAGAGAGCCTCTTTTGTTTAAGCGCAAAAGAGGCTTTTTTGCTATAATATTTTCTGGTTTTTCGAGCCGGAGGCGGGTCCCTCTTTGGCGGATAATCACACAAATACCTTATGAGTGTACCGATGAAAAACAATTTTAATTTTAAAATAGCCCAGCGCATGGCAAAAGTTTCTCCTTCGGCCACCCTTAAGTTAACCTCTAAGGCCAAGGAGATGAAGGCCAAAGGCTTGCCGGTGATCAGTTTTGGGGCGGGCGAGCCTGATTTTGACACCCCTGGAGCGGTAAAGGATGAAGCGGTTCGTTGTCTGAACGCCGGCTTCACCAAATACACGCCTACTTCTGGAATTCCAGAGCTTCGATCAGCGGTGTGTGAGAAGTTTTCTGAAGATCAGGGTCTTCGCTATTCGCCTGAGAATATTGTGATCTCTTGTGGTGCCAAGCACTCTTTGTACAACCTCTTTCAGGTGCTGTGTGAGGCAGGGGATGAAGTATTAATCCCGGCGCCCTACTGGGTGAGTTATCCTGAGATGGTCTATCTTGCCGGCGGAACGCCCGTGTTTATTCCCACCTTGCAAAGTGAAGGCTTTCGCCTGACCCCCGAGAGGCTGCGTCAAGCACTCACGCCCAAAAGCAAGATTTTGATACTCAATAGCCCCTCCAATCCCACTGGCGGCATTATGGAAGAAAGCGATTTGCGGGCGATTGCGGAGATTGTCGTTGAAAAAAACCTCATTTGCATTAGCGATGAAATCTATGAATATTATCTCTATGACAATAAAAAGCACGTTTCCATCGCGTCATTTAACGAGGAAATTAAGAAGCGAACCTTTGTAGTGAATGGCACTTCAAAAAGCTATTCGATGACAGGCTTGCGTATCGGTTATTTGGCGGGTGATGCGGAGGTCGTCAAAAAAATTGGCATTTTACAGGATCATTCAACGTCTAATCCCACTTCTATTAGCCAAAAAATGGCCGTGGCGGCGCTGAAACTGCCAAAAACCTACCGCGAAGAGGTGCGTCAAATATTTGAAAAAAGAAGCCGCTTGATGGTGGAGCTTATTTCTAAAGCCAAAGGGTTTAAACCGTTTGTGCCGCAGGGCGCGTTCTACGTGTTTTGTGATATTGAGAGCATCGGGCTTGGTTCGGAGGTATTGTGTGACCGTCTTTTGGAAGAGATTAACGTTGCTGTCATTCCGGGAAAAAGTTTTGGATCCGACAAGCATGTGCGTTTTAGTTTTGCCTCGAGCGAGAAAGATATTTTAGAGGGTATCGGACGGATCACGGATTGGACGAATAAAATAATTGGATAAAAGATTAAAATAATAGATAAAAAATAGAGAAGGGCAAGAAAAAAAATGGCAAAAAAAATTACATTGATCCCCGGAGACGGAATTGGGCCTGAGGTATCTCTAGCCATGCAGCGCTGCGTGGATGCTACTGGCGTGGCGATTGAGTGGGAGATAGAGCATGCCGGAACGGATATCATGGAAAAGAAAGGCACACCGTTGCCTCAGGAAGTGCTCGATTCTGTGCGCAGGAATAAAGTGGCCATTAAAGGCCCTGTCACCACGCCCGTGGGATCTGGTTTTCGTTCTGTCAATGTAGCGCTTCGAAAAGAATTGGATCTTTACGCCTGTCTTCGTCCCTGCAAACTTTATCCCGGGGTCAAGAGCCGCTACGAAAACATTAATTTGTATATTGTCCGTGAAAATACAGAAGATCTTTATGCTGGGATTGAATTTGAAGCTAAAAGCGCCGAATGTGAGCAGCTGATTGAAAAAATTAAACAGCTAAATCCAAAAGCAGCAATGCATCCCAACCCGGCGATTAGTATTAAGCCGATTTCTGAGTTTGGAACAAGGCGTATTGTTAAGGCAGCCTTTGAGACGGCCATTAAAAATAATCGGAAAAAAGTTACTGCGGTGCACAAAGCCAATATCATGAAGTGTACTGACGGGCTTTTTCTGCGTGTTGCGCGCGAAGTGGCTAAGGAATATGAGGGGAAGATTCAATTTGAAGAGCGCATTGTCGATAATATGTGCATGCAGTTGGTCCAATACCCCAACGATTATGATGTGTTGGTACTGCCCAATCTTTACGGGGATATTCTCTCGGATCTTTGTGCAGGGCTCATTGGCGGGTTGGGGATAGCGCCAGGCGCCAACATTGGGGATGGCATCGCGCTTTTTGAAGCGACACACGGCAGTGCTCCCAAGTACAAGGGGCTCAACAAAGCCAATCCTACCGCGATGATTCTTTCTAGCGTCTTGATGCTTGAGTATATCGGTGAAAACAAGGCGGCCGAGCGGCTTGAGGAGGCTGTCGCGTTGGTACTCAAAGAGGGTAAGTCCGTCACCTATGATTTGAAAAAAGACCGCAACGACCCTACGGCTGTGGGCACCAGCCAGTTTGCGGATGCCATCATCAAAGCTTTGAAATAAATCACCATGTCTCGCCTTTTAGAGAAAATCGTTGCATCCGAGCGTCGTTTACCGGATTGGTTGAAACGCGACCTTTCTCCGGGGCTGGAAGCACCTAAAACAGACGCTCTTTTAAAAGAGCTGGGGCTTCATACCATTTGCGAAAGCGGGCGATGCCCCAACCGTAATGAGTGCTATTCCCAGAAAACCGCTACTTTCATGATCATGGGCGATACTTGCACGCGTACCTGCAAATTTTGCTCGGTGAGCATGGGGCGCCCTGAAGTGTTGGATAAGGATGAGCCGCGCCGTGTGGCAGAGGCGACAAGCCGCTTGGGTCTTAAGCACGTGGTCGTGACGTCGGTGAACCGTGATGATTTGGAAGATGAGGGTGCGGGTCATTTTGTGAATGTGATTTCGGAGTTAAAAAAAATATCCCCTGAGCTCATCATTGAAATTTTAACCCCTGATTTTAAACGCACCCAGATGCTTGCCGTACGAAAAATCATGGAGGCGGGCCCCGATATTTTTAATCACAATGTGGAAACAGTGCCGCGGCTTTACCGGGGCGTGCGGCCGCAGGCGGTGTATGAAAAGTCGCTTCAGATTTTTCGTGAAATTCGTGCGGTGTCCTCAAAGGTGTTGACCAAGAGTGGGCTCATGCTGGGCCTGGGAGAAAAAAAAGAAGAAGTTTTAGCTGTTCTTGGGGATTTGCGCGCGCATGGATGCGACATGCTAACGCTGGGGCAGTATTTGCAGTCGAGCACCTTTGGTCTGCCAGTCGCGGAATACATCCATCCCGACACGTTTAAGAATTATAAGCAAGAAGCGCTCAAAATAGGATTTACTTGGGTGGAGAGCGCGCCGTATGTACGAAGCTCTTTTCATGCCAAGGAGTCTTTCGAAGCCCTGTCTCGGTCCATATCCGCCAGAAAGAAGGCGGACTCGTCCATCGGCGAGCAGCAAAGCTAGTTTTCGGTGAAGCCCCAAGACGTCTGCGTTATTATTCCCGGGTACAACGAAGCTAAAAATATTCCTCGTGTCGTGACCGCCGTTAAAAATCTTGGCTTCCCCGTGCTTGTTGTGGACGATGGCTCCAAGGATGATATGGCCGCCCAAGCACGCCTGGCAGGGGCCCACGTTTTTTCCTATGCTCCCAACGAAGGAAAAGGGGCAGCGATACGCCGGGGGATTGAATGGTTTCTCAAAAAAACTTCCTACCAAGCCGTCGTTTTTATGGATTCCGATGGCCAACATGATGCGGCAGATTTACCAATTTTTCTAAAAGCGCTTGAAAATCCAGAAATTGATTTGGTGATTGGTAACCGGATGAATAATCCCAAAGGCATGCCTTTTGTTCGGCGCCATACCAATGTCATCATGTCCGCCCTAATTTCAGCCGCTGCGGGGCAGAAGGTGCCGGATACTCAGTGTGGTTACCGCGCCGCCAAACGTGAGGCGATCGGACGGCTTCAGCTTGAGAGCAGTCGTTTTGAAATTGAGTCAGAAATGATTCTTGAAGCGGCGCGCACGCATTCACGCATCTCATCAGTGCCCGTCCGTTCAGTCTACGAGGGCGGCACAAGTCACATCCATCCTTTGCGTGATACAGTACGTTTTTTTAAATTTTTATTTAAATACCTTGCTTGCCGTAAATAAATTTACTAGACTGATCTCGACAATTAAATAACAAAGATGACGGTGAGCCCCTAACCGGGCCTTAATAGGGAAGGCTGTGAAAATCAGCCGCGGTCCCGCCGCTGTAACCTCTATAGTTTTACTTTCGTTGAGAATGCCACTGTGAGAGTTTTCATGGGAAGGCCAAACGAAAGAAGAGGGAGTCAGAAAACCTGCCATCATCTTTTCAAGATCAACCTTTCTTTACGAGGCATAAAGAATGAAAAAATCCCTATTGGTTTCCTATTCCTGCACGTTCCTACTTCTTTTTTCTACTGCAAGCCAAGTATTGGCTGATGACCCAAAAAAAAGTAAACCAAATAACAATCAAACCCTATTAACACTTCCTTTTGACGCCGCCGAGAAATTGATTGGGGCGACGTTTGATTTGGGAGGTATTTTTGTGGGAAGTAAGCGGTTGGCGAGTCCTTTTGGTGAGTTTGTATCGGACTCGGTGAGCTCCACGAGTGTGGTCACTCGAAAAGACATCGAGCGCTCCGGCTCAAGAAATGTTCCGGAGGCTTTGAACGAAATACCCGGAGTAGCTTTGACGGATTTGGTTGGTAACGGCGAAGAGCCGACGGTTGATTTTCGCGGCTTCAATGAGGGCGGGGATGTGGTCTATCTTTTAGAAGGCGTGCGCCTGAACGAACCCAAATCCAACAACATGAATTTCCCTCTCATTCCCACCAGCCTCATCGAGCGGATCGAAATTAGCCGCGGGAGTTCGTCGTTTCTTTATGGGGAGGGGGCCGTCGGCGGGACGGTGAATTTTGCGGGCCGGGCGCCTAAAAAAGACGGCTTTTTTGGCGAGGCCACAAGTCTTGTGGGAAGTTTCGGCCAGTGGGGTGAGAGTTTAGAAACAGGTTTTAGAAAAGAAAGCGTTTCTCTGTATCTAACCGGTGATGTTTATCACACGCGGGGTTTTCGTCAAAATACCTCCGTCGAAAAAGAAAGTTTCTATACCAAAGGGTCGTGGGAAGTCTCCGAGAAAATCGGGCTGGGTCTTACGTATCTGCATGGCAGGGCTCATTTGGACCGCTCGGGAAGCATCCGCGAGACGTATTTGCGGCTCTACGGCCCCGAAGCCACGGAGCGGCCGCGCAACTTTTCCGAACTTCAGTCGGACCTTGGCATTCTGGATTTCCGGCTGATGCCTCTAGAGGAAGTGGCGCTGACCGGGAATGTTTTTTTAAGAGACACAGCGGAGTTGTCGGTGGCCAATTTTGCCACTTTTGAAAGAGCTGACAATGAACTGGATCTGAATACGAGCAGTTGGGGCACTACTTTCCAGGCCGAGCATTCGAAGGAAATCCCCTGGAAATTAAAAGAGGATTTTCTTGTAGGGATGGATTATACCCATCACGATATTGATGAAGAAGATTTTAACCGCTCCAAATCGACTTTGCAGCGCCTGGCGCGCACGGTGGATTCGGATTCAACGAAAGATGCTACGGGGATTTTTTCAAAGTTGGCCGTATCTTGGAATGAACGTGCGGGCGCTTATTACGGCGCACGGTACGACTGGATTGGGTTTCGAAATAACGATAGAATCAACCTTCAGAATAATGAACCTACCGATATTTCAAAACTAAGCCAGTCGGCCGGTGCTTCCTATCAGATTTTCGAGCCCTTGGCTGCTTCCGTCACGTACAGCCATTCGTTTAAAGCGCCAGCACTTAGCGATCTTTACGCGAATCCACTTTTTGGCGGAAATCCCGCTTTGAGGCCGGAGGAATCTTCGGATTACGAAGCGGGACTCCGCTGGAAGCAGGGCGGAGTGATGCTTAAAAATACCTGGTTTTTAATCCGCCGGACCAATGAAATTGGTTTTGATCCAGGATTGACGGATGCCGAGCATCTTTTTGGCCGTAATAATAATTTTGGAAAGACCGAGCGTGTCGGTGTCGAGAATTTTGCGGAATGGAAACCCGTATCTTCTGCGAGGCTACGTATTTCTCATACGTACACGGAAGCGGTTTTTAAATCCAACCTAACCCCGGATCCATTTGCGACAGACCCTTTTGAAAACCAGATCAGCGGCGACCATATTCCGATGGTTCCGCGTAACCGTTTTACTGCGGATATCTGGGTAGAGCCAGTCAAAAATCTAGAATTGGATTTGGGCATGGTTTCCGTAGCCAAGCAGGTCTTGACGAACGATTTAAACAACGACCGCAACGGCCGCCGGCTCCCGGCGTATTTGGTTTTTAATTTTAGGACGTTTTATACATGTGGGCAATGGCGCTTTTCTTTTGAAGTCGATAATTTACTCGATGAGCGCTACGAGAGCGGCGGTAGTCTGGGGTTGGCGCCTTCTAGTTTTAATTCGGATCACACCGTAGAAGACAATTTTTTTGTGCCGGCGCCTGGGCGAAGCTATGCAGTGACGGTTAGCTATTCGTGGTAAACACAACCTTTTAAGAAATCTTGTAATAGGTGTATACACATAGTATACTTACATCAGAACTAAGGAGGCAAAAATGCCCAATATGACTTTAGCGATTCCGGCTGATTTAAAAGAAACGATGGACCATTTTAAGGAAATAAACTGGTCTGAGGTAGCCCGTCAGGCTATTCGTGAGAAGGCATTCTTACTGGAGAAGATGAATCATTTTTTCTCTAAAAGTAAACTTACGGAAGCGGATATAGAAAAATACGGTCGCCAGATCAAAAAGAGCGTCTGGAAGAAACATAAAGCGGCAACTGCTTAAAAATTGGAACTAGTCGTAGACGCTAATGTTCTTTTAGCCGCTCTCCTTAAAGGAGCGCTCACTCGAGAGCTACTTTTTGACAGCCGCTTTAAACTTTACGCTCCGGAACACTTAGTACTTGAAATTCAACTTTTGCTTAAGCGCAATCTTTCAATTCAAAGAAGAACTGGATTGTCGGGAAAGGCATTGGAAGAAGTTTTCCATTTCTTGACCCAGAAAATAGAAATGCACCCGGAAAGCACCTACTCTTTGCATGTAGTGGCCACGTCTGTCTAGACCATTTTTAATACCAGATAATATTTGACAGGGCATAGTTTCATCGTATATTCTCCCATTAGATTTGTTCCCCGTCTGACTTGCCCAAAAGGCCTCGGACGGGGTTATTTGTTTTAAGCGTACGGGGAGGGATCGTGCCAGACAGTGTAAAGAAGGTGTAGATTTTGTTGATGACCAAAATTTATTTTATGCTATCAGGGGAGTTTTTGGTCGAGGAGTTTATTGAATGGATTCTTAGAGATTTTTGTAGGAGTCTTTTCTGTTTTTTACTAAGTGGATATGAATTTGTTTATCTTTTGTGTTGGGAGAGTAGAGGATTCGGTAGTCTCCCTGTTGTAATCGGTAGAGATTGTCTTTTCCGGATATTTTCTTGGTGCCGCTTGGAAATGGATTCTCAGAGAGGCCTTTGAAAACCTCTTTTATTTTTTTGACATCGTGGTCCGGGATCTTATCGAGCTCCTTGAAAATCTTTTTCTCATAAAAAATTTGGTACATTACCGAATGTTTCTTTTGGAGAGATATTGATCAAACTCCTTCTGAGAAACATATTCAGCTGTTTTTAGACCAGCTTGAACCATGGAAATATCCTGGCTGTCTTGAGCGGTTTCCCGAAGCATTTCCTGGATGGCTTGGGTAATAAAATAGCCCATTTTGATCCCATGATTTTTGCAGTATTCAGATAGTTTGTTTTTCAGGTCCATTGGAATCCTAGCAGATAAGAAAACTTGTTGGGCATGAACGGCCATGGTGTCCCCCTTTGTTGTGTTATTATCTAAAAATATATCATTTTATCACGCATCTGTCAATAGAGTCAGGATGTTTTTTTTAGGGTATAATGTTCTCCTATGAGGACTACAACCGCCGCCATTTTATTTTCTTTTTCAGCGCATGCTTTTTTGGGGTACTCCCTATTGCCGGGCATGCTGGGTGACTCCGCGCCGACTTCGGAGCCAATTCCCATTGCTCTTGTCCGCTATGAAAAGCCTCTTTCTGTTGAAAAGGTAGTTTCCGTTCCGGCTCTCCCGGTGAAGCAGACTCCGGTTGGCAAAAAGATCGAAGCGCGCCCAGAGCCTTCAAAAGTGATTGCTGCAAAATTGGCGGCATTGCCTGTACCAATTGCAGCTAAAAAGGAAACTTCCGCGTCGGGGGCAGCTCCATTGGCCGATCGGCCTAAGACGGCCATGGATTTTATGACGGACCCCCAGAAGGGAAAAGTTTTTTTTAGCTATTTTGGAAAGCTCAAGGAAAAGATACACCTCAACCTTCGCCGAAAATACCAGCAGGCTGATGATGCTCTGGGTGTCGTAACCATCCTTTTTGTATTAAATCCCGATGGTTCTTTGGTGAAAGCAAACGTGATTACAAAGGAGTCGGATGCCGCAGAACCTCTTCAGCGCATGGCTCTGGATTCGCTCAAGCGCTCCGCACCCTTTGGTGGTTTTCCCCGTGAGTTGGGAAATGTTCCCGTGGCCTTTAGTTTGAAAGTTTACTTTGATGAATTGAGGGAGGGATAGAGTGGAGATAAAAAAGATGACATCCAAAATAGCACCTGAAATTTTAAAGCAGAAGACCCCCTTCCTTTTATGGGTCCTTTTGGTGTTGGCGCTTGCTGTCAAGATTTTGTACTTAAAATCCAGCATGGGCGGGCCTTTTTATGATCCGCTTCTTTTGGATCCTAAATATTACCACCAGTGGGCTCTGCGTCTGGTTGGGGGTCAGTGGGATACCGGCGTGTTTTATGGCTTGCCTCTTTACCCTTATTTTCTAGCACTCTGCTACAAGGTTTCCGACAATTCCCTTTTATTTGTGAAGTCGTTTCAAATCGCCCTGGGGATGGGGACGCTATTTCTTATTTATAAAATTGGCTGTAAACTTCGGGATGTAAAAGTAGGGTTGTTGGCGGTTTTTTTTGCGGGGATTTACGGACCTCTATTTTTTAATGAGACGGTCTTGATTGCCGAGACGCTCAGTTTGCCGCTTTATGCCTTGTCATTTCTGTGTGTGTTGAGATTTATAGACGAGATCAATTTTAAAAATGCTATTTTTTTAGGCTTGGCCGCGGGTCTGGCGACTCTGACAAAGGCCGGTATCTTGCTTTTTATGACGCTCTTTTTTATATATTTATTTTTTTGTACATTGGGGAAAAAAGGCAAGCTATCGGCGGTGCTTGTTTGCCTTTTGTTTTATTTTGGAATATTGGCGCCGGTCACTATTCATAATTTTGTGCGGGGACAAGATCACGTTTTTCTTACTTCCCATGCCGGGTTTAATTTTTATATTGGTAATAACAGCCAATCTCAAGGCGTCTTTGTGGCCCCCGAAGGTACTGGATCCAATGTGGAGGCTCAAATTGCCGACTCGCGGCAAGTCGCTGAGGAGGAGATGGGCCGGCCGCTAAAACCATCGGAGATTTCTAATTTTTGGGCCCAGAAAGCATGGAGTTTTATTCGCGGAAACCCCAGGCAGTTTGCGGAGCTTTGCGGGAGAAAATTGGCGCTCTTTTTTGATAGTCGCGAGATTTCTGATGTGGATGATTATCAATTTGGAGCCAAGATTAATGAATTTCTTCAGATTCCCTGGATGAATTTTGCGGTGCTGGGGCCGCTGGTGTTCATGGGTTTTGTGTCGCTCATGCGCCAGCCGGGGTATCGGGTGGTGACTTTTGCGTGGATAGGTACGTATTTGGTGGGACTGGTGAGTTTTTTTGTGACGGCACGTTATCGGCTACCACTTTTGCCTGTGTTTTTTCCTCTGGCGGCCATGGGGGTGTTGGATTTGTGGGAAAATTTAAAGAAATTTTCACTAATCAATAGCCTATTATTGCTGGCGGCGCTGGCAGGGGGCATTGTGGTTTCGAGGATGGAATTAGTCCATACCGATTGGTCCCGGAACTATATCAACGCTGGGGACGCGCTTTTGGAAAAAAGGGATACGCTGGCGGCCAAGGATTTCTATAAGCAAGCTCTTGAAATTGACCCTTACTCGGGAAAGGCGAATCTGGCGATGGGTTTGGTGTTGACTCGGGAAGGCTCTTATGACGAAGCCAAGGATTACTATGTGCGAGCGATCGATATTGACCCCGAAAACTCCCAAGCTTTCAATAACCTGGGGCTTTGGTATGACCGCAAAGGCGAGGCGGATTCTGCCGAGAAATATTTTCTAAAGGCGATTGAGTTAAAGCCCAATTCTTCGCAGGCGCATAACAACCTAGGCATGGTTTACGGGAAACGCGGCGACAATGAGAAAGCGCTTAAAGAGTTTGAATTATCGCTGGCCCTCAACCCTAACAGCGCTCGAGCCAATACCAATTTGGGCTTGATTCTCCGGCGAGCGGGACAGACGGAGGAAGCCAGGCGGCTTTGGGAGAGGGCGCTAGAGATAGATCCTGAGTTTAATGAGGCCAAAAAGGCTTTAGAGCTTATTTAGAAGGGGGGTTGAAAATTAATTAGAATATGATAGAATATAAATGAAGCATAAGGAGGTCTCTCATGTCGAAAGTGATTACGTTGAGGTTAAGTGATGAAGAGTATGGGCGCATTTCCGCGACAGCTCTTGTGGAGCATCGGCCTATTTCAAATTTTATAACCGCTGTTGTTTTAAGAAAAATAGACGACTCTTCCTATACGGATGCGATTGAAACGGCTCAAATCCATTCGGATAAGAAATTGATGGCAAAGCTCAAAGCGGGGCATGCGGATGCGCGCCGCCTGAAAGGGAAGTTTGCAGGCTAAGTTTAGACTATTTGAGACAGAGAGCTATCTTAAGGACTTAGAGAGCGATTTTGGCGGGAAGAGTTTTAAAATAAAATTAAAGCTTGCCGATGTTGTGTACTCTCAAATTCGTCAGAATCCCTATTTTGGAAAAAATATCAAAAAGCTTCGAAACTATGAGCCCGAAACTTGGCGGTACCGTGTCGGTGATTTTAGGTTTTTTTATTCGATCGATGATAGAGGCAAGACAATCTTAATGATTGCGGCTGACAACCGAGCGGACGCCTACTAGCAATTTTATATGAGACGACCACATGATCGATGACCAGGTAGATTGGACCCTTGAGTTCATTGATCAATCATTTCTTGCCAATCCAATCCTGGGTCATTAAAATGACCGAATATGAAATCCAAAGAATCCGAAACGCTTGAATTCAAAACCTCCACCTCTGAGCTCAAAGAAGCTGTTATTTCCATTTCCGCTATGCTCAACAAGCACGGTAAGGGCGAGCTCTACTTTGGAATCAAGGATGATGGCAGTGTTCTTGGGCAGATGATCGGCAGAAATACGATAAAAGATATCACCGAAGCCATTTCTGCGCACATCGAGCCCAAGATTTTTCCGCAGGTGAAAACAAAGAAAATCCAAGGCAAAGACTGCATCAAAGTCGAGTTTCATGGGAATCATCGGCCCTATTTTGCTTATGGCCGTGCTTACATGAGAGTCGGTGAATCGGATAAGCAATTAAGCATCCAGGAGATGGAGGATCAGTTTGTCCGGAAAAATAAGATTTTTTGGGAGGAAGAAATCTCGAAAAAAAAGCTTTCAGACGTGAGTGTCAAAACCGTCAGAGAGTACATGCAAAAAGCCAATGCAGCCAAGCGTATTAATTTTAAGTATACCAATGTCAAAACAACGTTAAGTAAACTGGACCTTCTCAATCGAGGTCGCTTGACCCGTGCCGCCGAGATTCTGTTTTGCAATGAAAATTCGATGGAAGTCCAAGCCGCCGTTTTTGCCACGAACGATAAGATCACCTTTATCGACATCCAGAAGTTTAGTGGAAATCTCTTCAGCCTGCGCACTCAATCGGAAGAATACATCAAGAAACATATCATGTGGCGTGCAGACATGAGCGAGAGCCGCCGCAAGGAAATCCCTGAAATCCCTGTCAGGGCATTTTCCGAAGCCATCGGGAATTCGCTTTGCCACAGGGATTATTCCAATCCTAAAGGTAATGAGATTGCAATCTTTAAAGACAGAATTGAGATTTACAATCCAGGAAAGTTCCCTGAAGAAATTCACCTAGAAGATTTTTTTAAGGGCAAAGGACGCTCTATTCTACGCAATCCCCTGATTGCCGAAACCATGTACAAGTCCGAAGATATCGAAAAATGGGCAAGCGGGTTAAAACGAATTTACGATGAATGCCAAACCGCCGGGATACGAGTGGAGTTTGAATCAATCAGTACAGGATTTCTTCTGACTTTTCATCGGCCTAAGTGGGAACAGGGTGGCCAGAACAGGTTGGTAGAAGGGTTGGTAGATAGGTTGGTAGAAAAGTTGGCAGAAAACCAGAAGAAAATCATCAATCTGATAAAAAAGAATTCTTCTGTTTCCAAGAAAGAACTGTCGAATAAAATTGGCATCAGCACCACCGCCATTGACAAAAATATCGATCAATTAAAGAAAAAAGGTTTACTCAGCCGGGTTGGCCCTGACAAAGGCGGTCATTGGGAGCTTTTGAAATGAGGTACACTTTGGAAAGGGCCCTAGAGCTCATTTGACACCCGCCATGCCTGCGTCTATAATAAGAGGCTAAATTTTAAACATGTCATTCCCGAAAGTTTTGATCGGGAATCAAACCTAGACGTGATCCCCGATTAAGGATTTCGGGGACGACACTATAAGGACATTTTTGTAAAAGGGAGAGTTTATGGCAATTCGCGTAGGAATTAATGGGTTTGGACGTATTGGGCGGATGGTGTTTCAGGCGATTTGTGACAAGGGGCTTTTGGGGAAAGAGATTGATGTTCGCGCGGTGGTGGATATTTCAACCGATGCCGATTATTTTGCTTATCAGATGAAATACGATTCTATTCATGGCCACTTTAAGCATGACATCAAAACCGCCAAAAGCGATCCCTCCAAGACTGAAGCCGATATTCTGATTGTCGATGGTCACAAAATTCAGTGTGTCATGGCGACCAAGTCTCCCGACCAACTTCCCTGGAAGGCGTTGGGCGTAGATCTTGTCATTGAGTCCACAGGTCTTTTTACAGAGTCCGAAAAGGCTCAAGGCCACATTACAGCAGGTGCTAAGAGAGTCTTGATTAGCGCGCCGGCTAAGGGAGATGTTAAGACGCTTGTGATTGGCGTCAACGAAAACGAATATGATCCCGCCAAGCACACGATTGTTTCCAACGCGTCTTGTACCACCAATTGTTTGGCGCCTCTGGTGCATGTGATTTTAAAAGAGGGGATTGGTATCGAGACCGGTTTGATGACAACCATTCACTCATACACCGCAACCCAGAAGACCGTGGACGGCCCATCCAAGAAAGATTGGCGTGGCGGACGGGCAGCGGCAATCAATATCATTCCTTCGACAACGGGAGCCGCCAAAGCGGTCGGTGAAGTGCTGCCGGCAACCAAGGGCAAATTGACCGGGATGGCGTTTCGTGTCCCGACAGCCGATGTGTCCGTGGTGGATTTGACGTTTCGCTCGACACGCGATACTTCGATTGAAGAAATCGACGGCTTTTTGAAAAAAGCTTCGCAGTCGTATCTTAAGAACATTCTGGGCGTCACGGACGAAGAGCTTGTTTCTAGTGATTTCATTCATGATGAACGTTCTTCGATTTATGATTCTTTGGCGACCCTGCAGAACAACTTGAAGGGCGAAAAGCGCTTTTTCAAAATTGTTTCTTGGTACGACAATGAGTGGGGATATTCCAATCGTGTGGTCGACCTTCTAACTCACATGGCGAAAAAAGGCATCTAGCTTGAAAAAAACCATTCGCGATTTTAATCTAAAGGGAAAACGTGTTCTTATCCGCGTGGATTTTAATGTCCCGCTGGACAAAGAACTGCGCATTACCGATGACAATCGAATTCAAGCCTCGCTTCCAACGATTCAGCATGCGCTGGAGCAGGGCGCGTATGTTATTTTGATGAGCCATTTGGGGCGCCCTGAAGGAAAGCAAGTTTCGTCGATGAGCCTGACTCCTGCGTCGAAAAGGCTATCGGAGTTGATTGGAAAAAATGTGATTCAATGCTCTGATTGCGTGGGTGCGCGCGTGAAGGAGGAGCTGAAGGTTTTGGACGCCGAGTCTCCTGTGGCGGTGCTTGAAAATCTACGCTTTTCTCCTCTGGAAGAAAAAAACGACGCTGAGTTTGCAAGGCAGTTGGCTGAAAACGGGGACATTTACATTAATGACGCGTTTGGTTCAAGTCATCGCGCTCACGCCTCCATCGAAGCGATCACCAAATACCTTCCGTCTGGCGCTGGGTTTTTATTGAGCAAAGAAATCGAATATTTCGAAAAGGCTGTCTCTCATCCGGAACGTCCCTATATTACGATTCTCGGCGGTGCTAAAGTAACGGATAAAATCAAACTCATCTTGAGTCTCATGGATCGAGCGGATACGATATTGATCGGTGGGGCTATGGCGTATACCTTTTACCGCGTCATGGGAATCAAAATTGGAAATTCGAAGTTTGAGGAAAAAGGTCTTCCGTTTGCTGAAGAAATTTTAAAAAAAGCCAAAATTAAAAATACGGACATCCAATTTCCTGTGGATCGCGTCATTTCTCAGGAGTTTAAGGAAAACGCGGTTTCAAGGATTGTCGAAGGTGATATTCCTGACGGCTGGATGGGAATGGATATTGGACCCAAAACCGTTGCTAAATATAAAGACACCCTTTCCAAAGCCAAGCTGATTGTCTGGAACGGCCCCATGGGTGTATTTGAGATGCGGCCTTTTGACAATGGGACTCGCGCGCTCATGGAGCATGTTGCCTCTTTGACGGGAAAAGTAACGACGATTATCGGCGGCGGCGACACAGCGGCGGCTGCAGCTCATTTCCATTTAGAAGACAAGATGTCGCATGTTTCGACCGGCGGCGGCGCCTCTTTGGAATACCTGGAAGGGACTCCTCTTCCTGGCGTTGTGGCCTTGGAAGATAAGGAAAAAGTTCATGCGTAAACCGATTATTGCCGGTAACTGGAAATTAAATAAGACAATCAATGAAGCGGCGCAATTGGTGACGCTTTTAAAGCGGCAAATCCCTGATACTCAGCACGTGGATGTGGTGATTTGTCCGGTGGTCACCGCCCTTGCGGCCGTGTCGGAAATTTTGATTGATTCGGATATTCAACTGGGTGCCCAGGATTTGTACTGGGAGGAGAAGGGGGCTTTTACCGGTCAGGTTTCCGGAAGTCTTCTAAAGGACGCGGGGGCCAAGTATGTCATCGTTGGCCACTCAGAAAGGCGTCAGTTTTTTAATGAAACTCATGAGACAGTAAATAAGAAGGCGAAGGCCGCGCTAAAGAATGGTTTGACGCCGATTGTATGTGTGGGCGAGATGCTGGCCGAAAGAGAAAGTCAGACGACGTTTCAAGTCATTGAGGCGCAACTAAAAGGCGCTTTTGCAGGATTTTCAGCCGACGAGATGAGCCGGATTATTTTGGCGTACGAGCCGGTGTGGGCAATAGGGACGGGAAAAGTGGCAACGCCGGCCCAAGCCCAGGAAGTGCATTTATTTATTCGCAAAGAAATTTCAATACTATTTGGAGAAGAGGTCGCGCGCGGCATTCGTATTCAATACGGAGGCAGCGTGAAAGCGGACAATATTGCGGAGCTGATGAGGCAAGCGGATATTGATGGTGCGCTTGTCGGCGGCGCCAGTCTCGATGCCAATGGTTTTTCTGATATCGTTAAAAACGCCCAAGTGGCGGCGTTAAAGTAAATTGATGCAACGTTATCCCCGAAATTTTTTATCGGGGATCATGCTTAGGTTTGATTCCCGATTAAAGCATTCGGGAATGACAGAGGAATGACAAAAGAATGACAATAGAGGAGTTTTAAATGTATATTTTTCTGATGATTGTCCATGTGTTTGTGTGTTTTGTGCTTATCGCAGTCGTTTTGTTGCAGGCAGGACGCGGCGGCGGATTTTCCGAAATGATGGGCGGTGCTCAGCCGCAGAGTATTTTTGGAACGCAAACCAATATGTTTATGACGCGTGCCACTGAAGTGTGCGCGGTTCTTTTTATCGTGACGTCGCTTTCGCTTGGAATTTTGTCAACCCAACGTGGTAAATCGCTCATGGCAAAAGGAATGGACTTAGACATCCTAAAGAAAACAAGCGCTATAATGCCGGCCCAGATTCCCGCGGCACCTGTTGCGTCCGCTCCAGTTGCTGTGGCGGCGGTTGCGACCACTTCACCGGCAGCAGCGGATGCTCCTAAAAGCTAAAATTCGTCTGAAAAAAAATATTTTTGTATCCCCACCAACATTACTGGTGGGGATATTTTTTTTGACCGTCTCTCCCTGTCTGGCAGCCCCGGTGGAGGGGGACGCGTTTGTTACTTCTTCCATCAGCGAACCGTCAAACCTTATTCCTTTTTTGGCTTCCGACAGTGCCTCGCACGCGGTCACCGCGCTTATTTTTAATGGACTGGTCAAATACGATGAGAATTTAAAATTGATCGGAGACTTAGCCGAGCGGTGGGAAATCCAGGACGGCGGGCTGCGAATTCTATTTTATTTGCGTAAAAATGTGCGCTGGCAGGATGGTGAGCCGTTTACGGCTGAGGATGTGAAGTTTACTTACCAGAAGCTGACAGATCCTGCCACACCAACTCCTTACGGCGGCGATTTTGAAAAAGTGAAGTCTTTGACGGTAGTAGACCCGTACACGATTGAAGTGATTTATAAAGAGACTTTTTCGCCGGGGCTTGCCAGCTGGTCGATGGGGATTGTGCCTAAGCATCTGTTGGAAAAAGAGAATCTACTCAAGACTGATTTTACACGCCATCCGATAGGCACCGGACCTTATCGGTTAAAAAAATGGACAACGGGCCAGTCTTTGGAACTTTGGGCCAACGCCGATTATTTTGAGGGTAAACCGCCAATCAAACGCTATATCTATCGCATAATCCCTGATCAGACCACGAGCTTTTTGGAGCTGTCCGTGGGCAACATTGACATGGCGGCATTGACACCGCTTCAGCACCAAAAACAAACAGACACATTATTTTTCACAAAAAATTATCAGAAGTTTCGCTACCCTAGTTTTGGTTACTGTTACCTTGGCTATAATCTCAAACACCCATTTTTTTCTGATCAACGGGTGCGCAAGGCTCTGGGCTTAGCGGTCAATAAGAAGGAAATTATTGAAGCGTCCCTTTTGGGGCTTGGCAAAGTCTCGACGGGTCCGTTTTTACCTGGGACTTGGGCATACAATCCCGATGTCCCTGAGGGCGTGTTTGATCCGGCGGCCGCGCGGACCCTCTTAAAAGAAGCGGGATTTATCGCTGTCGGTCAGGACGGAATTCTTAGCCGAGACGGCAAAAAGTTTTCATTTACTGTTCTCACCAATCAAGGCAACGACCAGCGGAAAATGGCTTGCGAGATTATTCAAAAACGGCTCAGGGATGTGGGTGTCCAGATGGATATCAGGACCGTCGAGTGGGGGACTTTTTTAAAAGAGTTCATCGATAAGAGAAACTTTGATGCCGTGATGCTGGCGTGGCAGCTTTCGTATGACCCGGATATTTATGATATTTTTCATTCTTCCAAAACCAAACAGGGTGAGTTTAATTTTATCGGGTATAAAAACCAGGAAGTGGACGCGCTTCTGGATGAAGGCCGAAGGGAATTTGACGAAACGGTGCGCGCCAAGATTTATCATCGTATTCACCAAATCTTAAGTGATGACGAGCCTTATCTATTTCTTTATGTTCCTGAAGCGCTGCCTGTGGTGCACCGACGGTTTCAAGGGGTTCGGCAGGCGCCAAAAGGGGTTGGATTTAATTTCATTCATTGGTATGTGCCAAAGGATGAGCAAAAATATAAACTCAAAGCGTAATTTCCTCCCCTTACGAAGGGGAGGTGCCGGAGGCGGAGGGGTTGTGGGGGTTTACGTATGCTGTTGACGTGTCAACCACCCCGTCGCCTTCGGCACCACCCCTCCTTCGAAAGGAGGGGAAAGAGTGCTCAATTTTCCCCTCTATGGGATGAATAATGACTAAATATTTTTTAAAAAAAACAGCAGGAACAGTACCACTTTTGATTGGGATCACCCTGATCACATTTTTGGTGATCCATCTGGCGCCGGGAAGCGCGGTGGATGCGAAGGCAAGTTTTAACCCGAAAATGACTGCTCAAGCCAAAGCCAAACTTGAAAGTCTTTATGGCCTTGACCGCCCGATTCTTGTGCAATACGCCGACTGGATGGGGCGCTTGGTGCGGTGCGATTTTGGGACGTCATTTGTTGATGGGAAGCCCGTGACGGAGAAGATTTTACAAGCGGCTCCGGTCACGCTTGCGATTAACTTGGGTACCTTGCTGCTGATTCTTGTTCTTGGGATTCCGCTGGGCGTCTACGGCGCGGTTCGGGCGGGGACTCTTGGGGACAAGGTGCTAACGGTTGTCGTATTTGCTGGTTTTTCAGTGCCGACGTTTTGGCTGTCGTTGATTCTTATGTCCTTTTTTGGAGTGAGGCTTGGTTGGCTTCCAATTTCGGGGCTTCATTCGCTTTTTTATGACGAGATGGGGACGTGGCAGCAGTACTTGGATTTGGGGCGTCATTTGATCCTGCCTATTGGTGTAGCCGCTTTTACTTCTGTCGCGGGAATTTCGCGCTACGTGCGTAGCGGCATGATTCAGGTCCTAGAAAAGCCATATATCCGTACGGCGCGCGCGAAGGGGCTATCTCGAAATCGTGTGATTTATGGGCACGCCCTGCCCAATGTTTTTTTGCCGCTGATTACAATTTTAGGGCTTTCGATTCCGGGTCTTTTGGGGGGGAGCGTCATTTTTGAAACCATTTTTTCCGTGCCAGGAATGGGGCGTCTTTTTTTTGATTCTGTTTTTACGCGTGACTATCCGGTAATCATGGGGATTTTGACTTTGGGCGCCTGCCTGACGCTTTTGGGAAATTTTCTGGCGGATATTGGCTATGCACTTGCGGACCCGCGGATCCGGGTGGGGGAGCATTCATGAAGGCGGCGATTATTTGGTTGGGGGCGATTTTACTGGCGGCGGTGGCGGCGCCCTTTTTTTTAAGTAGCGCGTCGCAATCGATGAATCTTTTAAGCCCGCTAGAAGCCCCTTCATTGCATCACTGGATGGGGACGGATCCGCTCGGGCGCGATCTTTTTTTTAGAATTTTGTGCGGCGCTCAAGTTTCTGTCGGTGTCGGGTTTGCGGCGGTTTTAATTGCTACTGTCATGGGGATTTTGATCGGGACGGTGGCTGGTTATTTCGGCAGCTGGGTGGATCGGATTTTAATGTCATTGACGGATGCGATGCTTTGCTTTCCTGTTTTTTTTCTGATTCTGGCGGTCATCGCAATTCTTGGGCCTGGAATGATTCCCATTGTGGTAATTATCGGCGCCACCGGATGGATGGGCACGGCACGATTGATTCGGGCGGAGATTTTAACTTTAAAACACCGCGAATTTGTCCTGGCGGCGCGCGCCTTTGGTGCCTCTAACCGCTGGATTCTTACCCGACACCTAATTCCTAACGCGCTGGGCCCGGTGATTGTTCATGCGATTCTTGGTGTTTCGGCAGCCATTCTAACGGAGACAGCTCTGAGTTTCCTGGGAATTGGCGTGCAGCCGCCAACGCCCAGCTGGGGAAATATTTTGATGGATGGCAAAGCGACTCTTGGCAGTGCGTGGTGGATGATGCTTTTTCCGGGGCTTGTGATTTTCTTAACCGTATTGTCGGTCAATGTGCTGGGTGAGAAAATTTCCCATCAAATGCGGGGGAGCCGGTAGTGGAAGCAAAGCTGCCGATTCTTGAAGTTTTAAATTTAAGAGTTTCTTTTCAGGATCCCGTGAATCCTTCTCAAAAAATTGAAGCGGTCCGCGGTATCTCTTTTGAGGCGGCGGAGGGCTCTTTTACCGCCATCGTGGGAGAATCGGGGTCAGGGAAAAGTGTCACCAGTCTTGCTTTGACGCGTTTAACGCAAACAAAGGATGTGACCGGACAAGTTTTTTGGCGGGGGAGCCGCACCAAAAAGGATCTTTTGACTCTCAATGACAGTGAGCTTCTCGATGTTCGTGGAAAGGAAATCGCCTACGTATTTCAAGATCCCGCCTCATCTTTGAATCCTGTTTTGCGTGTGGGTCCTCAAATTGCTGAAGCCTATCGAGCCCATTTTGATGTCAGTCGTGACCATTCAAAAAATCGCGCACTGGAATATCTGGAGGCTGTGCAGATGAAGGACGCTCTACGTGTCTATCAGAGCTATCCGCATGAGCTCTCCGGCGGTATGAGGCAGAGGGCGGCGATTGCCATGGCACTCATTGCCGAGCCGCGACTCTTGATTGCCGACGAGCCCACAACGGCTTTGGACGCCAACGTAGAAACAGAAATATTAAACCTTCTTTTGAAAATTAAGCGGGAAAGAAAACTAACCATTTTATTTATCACGCACAATATGGCTCACGCCTGTTCTTATTCGGATGTGATTTATGTGATGAATCAAGGAAAAATGACTGAAAGACTCACGCCGAGTGCGGACGGTTTTCACCCGCGGACGGACTATGCCAAAAAACTATTTGCGGCGAGTTTTTGGAATGTGCCGCCAAAATCGATTCTTCCCTGTGTCAGTCCAAATGTCATTCCCGAAATCTTTAATCGGGAATCAAACCTTAAAACAAATCACCCATGAGAACTAAAAGTTATTACGTGTATATCATGGCAAGCGAATCTATGACATTGTACATAGGGGTGACATCCGATCTAATTAAGCGTATGCATGAACATAGTAATGGGTTGGTGCAAGGTTTCACAAAGAAGCATGAGGTAAAGAAGCTTTTATATTATGAAATATTTTAAGATCCTAGAAGTGCGATCCTAAGAGAAAAAAAGCTTAAGAGATGGAATAGGGGTTGGAAGTTGAGCCTTATTCAGAAAATAAATCCAATGATGAAAGATTTATATGAAGAAGCTATGGTTTGATCCCCGATTAAAGATTTCGGGGATGACGGGGTGAAGGGTTCGGGGATGACACATTTAGAGTTTCGGGGATGACATCTTACTCCAACGTCATTCCCGAATGTACTTATCGGGAATCAAGCTTACGCAGCGTATGATCCCCGATTAAAAATTTCGGGGATGACATGTTGTTGTTTTGGGGATGATGGGGGTGTTTGTGTTACTTGAAGTCAAAAATTTAGCTAAGAGTTTTAAAAAAGGCGGCGTCAAAGCGCTTGAAGAGGCGTCGTTTTCTTTGGTTTCTGGCCGGACTCTGGGGATTATTGGTGCATCCGGGTCAGGAAAATCCACACTTTTAAAAATTATATTAAGGCTTGTGCCTGCCGACAGCGGCGAAATTTATTTTGAAGAAAAAAGAATTGATAACTTAAGCGAGAAAAAATTGAGAGATTTTCGCAAAAAAACGCAGATTATATTCCAAGATCCGTATCTATCGCTGGACCCGCGGATGAAAGTGGCTCAGCTTTTAAGAGAGCCTTTTATGATTTCTGGCGAGGACAAAAAAACGCAGAGTGTGGATGAGAAAATTAGGGCGCTCTTGGATGCGGTGGGTTTGGCGGAGCGTTTTTTGGCCCGCTTTCCTCATGAATTGTCGGGGGGTGAATGCCAGAGGGTTGCCATCGCGCGGTCGATTAGTTTGGGGCCGAGGCTACTGCTTTGCGATGAGGCTGTTTCTTCACTGGATGCCGTGACAAAAATTCAAATCTTAAATCTGCTTTTGACGCTGCAAAAGGAGCGTGCAATCAGCCTGCTGTTCGTCTCCCACGACGAGCGGGCGGTGCGCCATATGAGCGATGAAGTGCGGGTGATGAAGGATGGGATTCTTTCTTCGGCGATTTCCTTGAATTAGACCTTCATCGGGATTATAATGACGAGACTTGTAAGTTTTCTAACCCATTTTCGGATAAATACTTAAGATGAAAAAACTACTGACGTTTGTCATGGCTGGCGGCAAGGGAGAGCGGCTGTCTCCATTGACCAAAGACCGTGCAAAGCCTGCGGTGCCGTTTGGCGGCATTTACCGCATCATTGATTTTACCCTTTCCAATTGCATTAATTCTGGACTACGCCGTATTCATATTTTGGTGCAGTACAAATCCATGTCCCTTTCGCGGCATATTCGTATGGGATGGAATATTTTAAATGCGGAGGTCGGTGAGTATATCGATGTCGTGCCAGCCCAGCAAAGAGTTGATGAGCATTGGTATCAGGGGACAGCGGATGCGATCTATCAAAATCTTTATTCCATTGATATTGAAAATCCCGATCAGGTTTTAATTCTGGCCGGAGACCACGTGTATAAAATGAATTATCAACCGATGATCGATCTTCACCGCGCGTCGAAAGCGGATCTTACGATCGGTGTGGTCCCCATGCCGATTGAAGAGGCGCCGCATGTGGGCGTGATAGAGACGGACGCGGCGGGCGTCGTGATTGGCTTTGAGGAAAAACCCAAGCAACCCAAGACGATTCCGGGGGATGCGGCGAATGTGTACGGCTCGATGGGCATTTATATTTTTGACCGCAAAGCGCTCGAGGAAGAATTGACCGAGGATGCCAAAAAAGACACGGCTCACGACTTTGGAAAAAATGTGATTCCTCAGATGATTCAAAAAGGCCAGCGCAAAATCATGTCTTACAATTTTGTAGATCCCAACACCAAAGAAGCTTTGTATTGGCGTGACGTCGGAAGCTTGGATGCTTATTACGAGGCCAGCATTGATTTAGTCAACGTGATGCCGCAGTTTAATCTTTACGACCGTGATTGGCCGATTCGCACTCACCAACTACAGTATCCGCCCGCTAAATTTGTGTTTAATAATCAGCTCACCGGCGGCCGTCGCGGCGAGGCGCTGGACTCCATGGTGGCTGATGGATGCATTATCTCGGGTGGCTCGGTGCGCCGCTGTATTTTGTCTCCCAATGTTCGGGTGAACAGCTATGCCGAGGTGGAAAATTCGCTTCTTCTGGAAAGTGTGGAAGTGGGCCGTTACGTCAAAATTAAAAATGCGATTATCGACAAGCATGTCAAGCTCATGCCTGGTGCCACGGTAGGACATGATTTGGAATTGGATAAAAAACGTTTCACCGTGACGCCCAAAGGCATCGTGGTGGTTGAGAAGGGTGCGGTGGTAGAGGCGGTATGAGCTCCCAGGATATTTTAAAAATAGGCTCTTATTCGCTCAAGTCCCGCTTGATTGTCGGCACTGGCAAATATCCCACGTTCCAGATCATGGAAAAGGCGTTGGAGATATCCGGCGCCGAGATGGTGACGGTAGCGGTGCGCCGCGTGAACCTCGACAGGTCCAAAGAATCTTTGCTTGATTTTGTAGACCCCAAAAAGTATATTCTTCTTCCCAATACCGCGGGCTGCTATACCGCGGAAGAGGCGGTTCGCGTGGCTCGGTTGGGGCGGGCGGCAGGGCTTTCTAACCTCGTGAAGTTGGAGGTTATCGGCGATGAGGTAACGCTCATGCCGGATGTGTTGGGCCTCCTGGAAGCGACCAAAATTTTGGTCAAGGAAGGTTTTGTAGTGATGCCTTACACCACAGATGACCCCATCATGGCCAAGCGGCTTGAGGATGCCGGCGCCGCGTGTGTGATGCCTCTGGCGGCTCCTATTGGATCGGGGCAGGGCATTCAGAATTTATTGAATTTACAACTTTTGATCGAAAAAGTAAAAATTTCGGTGATTGTGGATGCCGGCGTGGGGACGGCTTCTGACGCGGCGATCGCCATGGAATTGGGAGCGGATGGTGTCTTGATGAATACGGCCATCGCTGGTGCTAAAGATCCGGTGAAAATGGCCGAAGCGATGAAATTGGCGGTACACGCGGGGCGCTTGGCGTTTGAAGCGGGGCGCATTGAAAAAAAGATGCATGCCAACGCGTCGAGTCCGGCGGCGGACAAGGCGACGGCTCACGCGATTGAATAATTTTATTAGTTGAACAGTGACACCTTGGGACAGGATGTCATCCCCGAGATCATTAGTCGGGGATCAAACCTGGGCATGATCCCCGATAAGAGATTTCGGGGATGACACTGTGTGATGTTTGATTCCCGATAAATACTTTCGGGAATGACGTTGGGATGAAAATACGGACAGGAGAAGAAAGTAAAAATGAAAAAAATGAATAAATCTAGAAATTATAAAATTGCGGTCATTGGCGGCGATGGCACCGGCCCTGAGGTTGTGCGCGAGGCCCTCAAGGTGCTTGCCGCGTCTTCTAAAAAAAATGGCTACAAGCTGGACCTAACTCCTTTTGATTTCGGCGGTGAGAGATTTTTAAAAACAGGCAAAGTTTTGTCCGACAAGGAAATGGCGGGACTTAAAAAATTTGACGCGATTCTTTTGGGGGCTGTGGGACACCCGGATGTGAAGCCGGGAATTCTTGAGAAAGGTCTTTTGCTAAAAGCGCGTTTTGGGCTTGAGCAGTACATCAATCTTCGCCCGGTGAAACTGTATCCCGGTGTTTGGACACCTCTTAAGGATAAAGGTCCTCAGGATATTGATTTTGTCGTTGTCCGTGAAAATAACGAAGGCTTATATGTTGGTGAAGGCAGTTTTAAAAATAAAGGCAAAAAAAATGAAGTCGCAACCCAGATTTCGCGCAACACGCGTAAAGGGGTCGAGCGCTGTATCCGTTATGCTTTTGAGTTGACCCGCAAGCGTAACAAGAGAAAAAAGCTTACGCTTTGCGGTAAGACCAATGTCTTAACCTACGCGATGGATCTGTGGTGGAGAGTGTTTCAGGAAGTGGCCAAGGAATACCCCGACGTGACGGCGGACTACGCGCATGTCGACGCTACTTGTATGTGGATGGTGAAAAACCCAGAGTGGTTTGACGTCATTGTGACCGACAATATGTTTGGCGATATCATCACGGATCTTGGCGCTATGATTCAGGGAGGCATGGGAATCGCGGCGGGAGGCAATATCAATCCGGAGGGCGTGTCGATGTTTGAACCGATCGGCGGCTCGGCTCCCAAATATACAGGCAAAAACGTAATCAATCCGTTGGCTGCTATTTGCGCGGGCGGGATGATGATGGACAGTCTCGGCGAAACCAAAGCGGCTGAAGAAATTGAAAAAGCGGTGATGAGTGTGACGCAGAATAAACTTAAGTCTTTGGCTGCGGGGAAGATGGGATATAGCACCACTCAGGTGGGTGATTTGGTTGTAAAAACACTTTCCTCCCTGTAATAAGGGGAAGTGTCGGGGGAGAAAGAGAACACAATTTCCTCCCCTTACGAAGGGGAGGTGCCGCAGGCGGAGGGGTTGTAGGGGTTTACGCATGCTGTTTAATGTGTCAACCACCCCGTCGCCTTCGGCACCACCCCTCCTTCGAAAGGAGGGGAAAGGGCACTTGATTTTCTCCTCTTTTCAAAGGGAGGGGAAAATAACTTTAAAATTTAGGATAATTATGAAGAAAAAATCAGCTTACAACGTTGCCATTATGGGCGCCACGGGCGCTGTTGGCGAAGAAATGCTCAAAATTCTTGAGGAAAGAAAATTTCCAGTTGCCGAGCTAAGGCTTTTGGCGTCGGCGCGGTCGGTAGGGAGAAAATATTCTTTCAAGGGAAAAACCTACACCGTTGCGGAGCTAAAAGAAGATTCCTTTGATGGCATCGACATCGTACTTGCCAGCGCGGGCGGCTCTATTTCCAAAAAATTTGCACCCTTTGCAGTCAAGGCGGGGGCGGTGGTGATTGATAATACCAGCGCTTTTCGCATGGATGCCAAGGTGCCCCTGGTCATCCCGGAAATCAATCCCCAGGACATTCAGAAACACCAAGGGATTATCGCCAATCCCAATTGTTCGACCATCATTATGCTGGTGCCGGTATTTGCCATTCACCGCAAAAACCGTGTTAAAAAGGCGATTATTTCGACCTATCAGGCTGCCTCTGGTGCCGGGGCTAAAGCGATGAAGGAGCTTGAAAACCAGGCGCGGGATATTTTGGGGGGAAAGCCAGCCAAGAAAGAGATATTCCCTCACCAGATTGCATTCAACCTTTTTTCTCATAATAGCTCCGTCCAAGCCAGCGGCTATAATGAAGAGGAAGTGAAGATGACTAAAGAGACTCACAAAATTCTTCACGATGACAAAATCAAAGTGACTGCCACTTGCGTGCGTGTGCCGGTGTACCGTGCTCATTCCGAGTCGATCTATTTGGAGCTTACGCGTAAACCCGATGTGTCAGATATTCGTAAGATCATTAGCCGGTCGGCGGGCTTGAAGCTTGTGGATGACCGTCAGAATAATTATTTTCCCATGCCTATCGAAGCTTCCGGCAAGGATGATGTGCTGGTGGGTCGTCTTCGCACCGACGCTTCAGACCCTCACGGTTTGTGGCTTTTTGTGGCTGGGGACCAGATCCGCAAAGGGGCGGCTCTTAACGCGGTGCAGATCGCTGAGATTCTTTGCCAGAAATAAAAAGTCCTCGCACCATCAAGCTTGTGCTGGGTTTTGACGGCACACGTTACGAAGGCTGGCAGAGCCAGAAAAATAACCGCACGATTCAAGAGCTTTTTGAAAAATGTCTCTGCAAAATTCTCTCTGAAAAAGTCGTTGTCTTTGGCAGCTCCCGCACCGACAGCGGCGTCCACGCCAAGGGGTTTGTCGCTCATTTCCAGACACGCCACTTGCTTACCGATGCTAAAATTAAAGACGCGCTGAATCATTATTTGCCGGCGGATGTGGTTGTGTTTAGCGCCAAGACAGTGCGGCCCAATTTCCATGCGCGATATAGCGCCAAATCCAAGATTTACCAATATGACATTTACAATAGCCCCACAAGACCCCTTTTTGAGGCGCCCTTTGTGCTTTGGTACGCGGGTCCCCTTCGAATAGATCCCATAAAAAATGCGGCTAAGTTTTTTTTAGGCCAGCATGATTTTTTATCGTTCAAGGATAGCGGGGATGACAAAAAAAATACCGTCCGCACGATCAAAAAAATTTCAGTGCAAAAAAAAGGCTGCCTTATTCGTATTCTTATTGAGGGGGATGGTTTTTTGACGCATATGGTCCGTATTATTGCCGGGACCTTGATGGAGGTGGGTAAAGGCAGAATCGAGGCCGATAGTATTTCGGCAATTATTCTTTCCAAGAAACGTGCGCGCGCAGGCGCTACGGCCAAAGCACAAGGCTTAACCTTGCTTAAGGTTCGCTATTGAGCTGATTTTATGAAGTTGCTCTTTTTTCCCATTCTAGGGGGGAGAAGGCACGAATCGTGATGCCGTGGATGCTGGAATTTTTGCCTATGGCGAGCGCTTCATAGATGGCGGCGTGTCTCTGAAGTAGTGATTTTCCTTCGAATCCCGCCGAAACAATCACCAAGTCCAACAGCATTTCCTTTTCTTTCATTGTCTCTGGATGACCGACGTGTGTGTGACTTTTATCCGTTAACTCCATTAGAAGGGGGGAGAAGTGACTTTCTAGCGTTGAGCGTATCTTTTCGAGGACCATAGCATCATTGTACTACACGATTGACAGCGCACCGCTTTTGGGGGGTATAATAAAACTCTGGCGTTAGGGCGGTCAAAAAATGGAGGCTCCATGAAAAAAACCTTACTTCGATTGATCGGCATCTTTTTTTTGGCCGCGGTGCTTCTGGTGGTGGGCAAGGACATGATTGCCAAGTCTGTCATTGCAAATATTTTTCAGAAGACGACAGGCTTGAGGCTGGGTATCGGCAATTTTCACTCGAGTCTTCTTAAGTCGGTGATCAGCGTTAATGATTTGAATCTTTATAATCCAGCTGCCTATTCCGAAAAAGTGATGTTCTCTATTCCTGAGGCGCGGGTAGGTTTTGACCTCGGCTCTATTTTGACAGGCAAGCCACATCTAAAGGAAATCTACGTCCATTTGGCTGAGCTTAAGATTGAGCGCAATAAAGCAGGCAAGCTTAATCTTTCGGAGCTAAAGCCTCCCGGTGGTAAAAAGAAAGCGCCGAGAGCGGGAAGCACCGCCACAGTCAGTGTTGACGTAATGAGGCTACGCGTCGATAAGGTGATTTATAAAGATTTCTCGCGGGCGACTCCGTCGGTTCAGGAGTTTGCTCTCAATATCGACGAAACTTATCGTGATGTCAAAGATGTCAAGGCGCTGGTTCCCATCATCATCGGCAGCGCGCTAAAAAGTAGTGCACTGCGCTCTCTAATCAATTTTAATGTGAGCGATCTTCTGTATAATTTTGAAGCTGGCGGTATTAACATCCGTGATTTGGGCCTTGATCAACTCTCCAATATTTTTAACTCCGGCGTTGGCCAGACGGCTCAGAGTGTCTTGGGTAGTATTTCGGGTCAGTTAGACTCGTTGTTTGACTCTTCCCAAAAAAAATAAACCCCCGAGCCCCACATCACGCCAATGTCATCCCCGAAATTATTTATCGGGGATCATACCTTAGTTTGATTCCCGACTAGAGATTTCGGGAATGACACTGTGTGATGACATTGTGGGATGCGGGGTTAATCAAATTTAATCCATAACTAACGGTTCTTAAGCATTTTATATCCCACGTCATTTTATTTGATATTTAATCAAAAAAACATTGACATTAAATTAATCGTGGTGTAATTTTAAAACCATGACAGAGGGAGCCGTTGATGGGGAGGGGTTGAGAATGATTTGTCAGAAAAGCTCTTAAAGGAGAATGAATGCGCCGCTCGCCTTATTTAAAAATTATTTCGTTAGCTCTGATCATTAGCTTTTCCTTCTCCAACCTCCTCTATGCCGCCGACCCACGGGATCTCTTAAACGCCGCCAAAGCAGGCTTTGCCCTAGAAGACCAACGGCGTACCGGCGGGGAAGCGCCCCTAAATAATCAATCGCAAGGCTATGCCCAAGGATTGGTTGATCAGAAAAACAACCTAGCAGACCTAGAGCAATTAAACTTTTCTTTAACGACACAAAACGGAGATATTCTTAAGTATGCAGGCGATAAGCTAGCCCAGATCCAGCGGCCCGATGGAACGATTCTTCAAAATATTGTTTTAGCCGCGGACGGCAAAATCCAGAATGCGGATTTAAAACTCTTTGACGGTTCGATTCAGGTTTTTCAAAATGGCCAAGTCATAGGCTATGAGACTCCCGATGGAACCCAAGTCTTTTATGCCAACAGCCAGATACAAAAAACCATTTCTAAGAGTGGTGTTGAAACCCTCTACGCCTACACCAAAGACGCCAATGGGAAGGTCCTTGAGACTATCCTTGAGAACTCTCAAGCTAAAACCATCTATGATGCCCAAGGCAAATTAAAGGAAGTGTATCAGAAAGGACTATCTCAGCGGATGGTCTATCAGGCAGGAATTCTTCAAAGCATCACTCTGCAAGATGGCTCTCAAGCCCTTTTCCAAGCACAGACCATCAATAGCCAAGTCAAAGTTACGTTTAAGTCATATGTGGATGCGAATGGCAACACGTATGTGAATGATATGCAGTATCTTCTGAAAGATGGCTCTTCGCTAAAAAATATTATCTGGGGTAGTGATGGAAAAGTGGTTAATGCCTTACTCGAAAGCATCGACGGCAGCACCTACACTTTTACTAACAAGGTAATTACCGCCATTAGGCTTCCCAGCAATTGGGTACTCTCTTCCATCACCTGGGATACTCAAGACAAATTAAAAGACGGGATTCTTACGGATTTGGCTAATAACCAGTGGACCTATCAAGCGGGGGCACTGGTATCAATCAAGCTTCTGGACGGATCTATTCTATCGAGCATCACCTGGGATGCCCAAAATAAGATCAAAACTGCTAATTTAATAGACGCGCAAAAAAAGGAATACACTTTTGCCAATAATCAGCTCTCACAGCCTCTCAATGCGATCGCCTTTCAGCTTGATACCCAATACGGCCTTGTTGCCGGCAATAGCACCTACCAGTTCAACTGGGCGGGCAAGAATGAAAAATGGTTTAAGGCCAACAATAATACTTGGTATTTTATTCTCCCTGATGGCAAGGTGTATCTTTGGAATTCCGTTGCGGGTAAGAACCTCACCACCTCCACGCTTGTAGTGACGCTAAACAGCAGTTATTGGGAAGATCCGGCATTTCTCTGTGATGCCTCCGATAGGGCAATAGTTCTCCAGCTTGATACTCAATATAGCCTTGTTCCCGGAAGCAGCACCTACCAATTCAACTGGGCCGGTCAGAATGAAAAGTGGTTTAAGGCCAACAACAATACCTGGTACTATATTCTTCCCACAGGTCAATTGTATCTTTGGGATGCCAAGGGTGGTAAGAATCTCACCACCTCGACACTGGCAGCCACCCTCAACAGCCATTTTTGGGAAGACCCCACAAAGGTCCATCTTGCTTTTGAGAGAGCTGCTCTAGAAAGCACCGCGCTAAATCTAGATCGCCAGTACGCTCTTATTCCCAGTAGTAGTAATTATTTCTTAAATTGGGCCGGTCAACAGGAAAAATGGTTTAAGAGTAGTAGCGGTACTGCCCAGTATTTTATACTCTCCGACGGAAGCTTGTATCTATGGAATCAACCCGCCGGAAAAAACCTCGCTACCTCCACAAAGCTTGCCACCCTCAGCGCTGATTACTGGGCAAATCCGACACTTCTTTGCCGCGCCTATGACCGCACAGTCGCAGTAGTCGTCACAAGCGCCTACACCGCAAAGATTATAGGTATCACCAAACCGCAAATTTCCGTGTCCAAAAGAACGCTCAGCGCGTCGAAATTAAACATCGCTACTCTGAGCGCCGCTTTTTCGTTTAATTCAATTTTGTATAACACGGATGGAAGTTTTGCTCAGATCCTAGAAAAGGACAACACGACGCTTAATTTCAAAAATAATCTTTTGGTGGATGCCAAAGACGCGCAGGGAAAAATCATCCATTTTGATTTCACGGAGAGTGCTTTTGGAAATCTTTTAGGTTCAAGCCTCACGCAGAGCGGCGCGACATCCACCTATGATGAACAGGGAAATCTTTCCTCGGTAAAAGTGGGTGATACGACGATTCATTACAGCGCGGAAAATAAAATCGAGTCCGTTGAGAAGGCGGACGGGACACGAGTGGAGAATATTATTTTTGATGCGCAAGGGAATATTCATGATGCCAAGATGACCGCGCCCGATGGGACTCAGAGGACCTATCAGGCCAAAAAAATGATTCGTGAAAAAAAAGCTGATGGCACGGAGACTGATTTTGTGGACGGCAAGCCTTCGGTGACGCGGATGGCGGACGGGCGGGTGTATGTCTATTCGCCGGCGGCTATTATCGGGAACTCTGCCGCTTTTAGGAGTATTTTGACGCAGTACGTCTCTGACGATGGAAGCGCTGTCTATGTCAATGACGGCATTCCCTTTAAAATCCAGACTAAGTCGGGCATGGTGTTGACAAATCTTGTGTTCGCGCTAGACGGTACTCTGACGGATGCGATCGGATCTTTTACTGGGCCCGATGAAAATCAGATGACTTTAACCTATCAAGGTAAGGAAGTCAGGCAAATCATTTCCGCTGACGGCTCACGTCTATTTTATGAAAATAATCGGCTTAAAAGCATGACCAAGCCCAATGGCGAGCAGATTATCTACGAATACACCCTCGATGGTGATGGGGAGATCTTGAAGATTATTCTTAAAGACGCCTCTGGTACGCGGATTTATAATCCTGCTTTTGGAAAATCGTCCGAGCTTGTGGATGATGATTTGGTGAATCAGGACGGGGGAGAAGTCGATTTGGGACGCGCACTTCCTGCGATGGACCTATTGAGTTATTTCAAGGCGATCGAAAATACGACTACCCATTTGCCGGAAAGTCATGTGGGTATCAATGACCCGCTGACTATTTCTTATACCTACGATGTGGCGCTGTATCTTTTGGCGGGAGCGTCTAGTGGCGGAGCTATTTTAGATTACATTATCAGTAACCCGGAAAAAATGATTAATACGACGTACGTCCCATCTGGCGGCATGTATAGCGATCTATCGACGTTGGGCGGTCAGGCGGGATTTGATCGAAACAGTGTGGTGGCGGGACCCAACGCGTGGATTGGTTTGGCTGCCTTGAAGCAATATCAAAAAACACAGGACGTAAAATATCTCAATTTTGCCAAAGCCCGAGCGGCCTTCATCAAGACGCTCTCGGATCCGTCAGGCGGTATCGTCATGGGGCCTGCAGGTCAATGGGGGATTCCCCCCTTCTCAGATCTTAAGTCCACGGAAAATAATCTATCCGCCCTCTATTTATACCAAGCGCTCTATACAGCGACCAATGACGCGCAATATCTTGCCGCGGCGGATAGTCTCTGGGCCTACGTAAAGACTCTTTATGACCCGACCTTACACGCTTTTAGCCGCGGGGAACACAAGGGCGGCGGGGAGTGGCTTAAAGACAGTGCCAATGTTTTTGCCACGGACGTTTTGGCGTGGATGCCGTTTGAGCGCGTGGTGAATGATTCATTTTTTGGAGCGGATGTATTAGCCCGGCTAAAAGAAGTCGAGAATATGATTCGTGCCGCGGAGAAATACACGGGTCTTTTTACTCCGGTCGGTGATATTCAGGGTTTTAGTTATTCACCTGAGAGTAAAGATCGCAGTGTGATTTCCATTGAGTGGTCTGCTCAGATGGCCAATCTTTATCTAAAAATTGCCCGCAGTTATAAGCAACTAGGAAATGACGTCAAATACCGTTTTTATGGATCTCGCTATCAAAAGTTGACCGCCTCGCTTGAGACATTCGTCAAGACAGATGCTTCGGGTGTGAGTAGGGCTCCTTATGCTGTGTATCAAAATGGAAAAGGCGCTTACGGCGAGTTTACAGGGCATGGTTGGGCAACCCCTTCTCCCAAAAATCAAAATGGGGATGTTTTTAGCATGGCGAGTATCTATTATCAATTTTCACGTCAAAAAACAGATCCCTTGACCCTCGCCAATGGATCCATCCTCTCGGCTAATTACATCAGCCAGGCCGATATTGATAAATATTCGGGCACGAGTTTACGCGATCAAAAATATTTTGACGCCGTGACCTCGCTTGAGCGCTATGAAAATGAAAAGTTTACGGCGGTATATTCCAAGGGCACTCTACGGAGTATCCAATATGAGAATATTTTGATCAACAATCCTGTGATTGATGCCCGTGGATTTTTGGTGTCGGCAGAAATTCACACCCCTGATGGCCAGGTGTACACACTCAAAGATAGAAAATTGGCAACCCTCCTAAGGGCTAATGGGACGCTTTTGGGTTATGAAGGAGACCTTATCGTGGATGTAACAGCGCCCAATGGAAAAAAAGTCCATTACACGTACACCAAAAATGCCCAAGGGTATGTGACCGGCATCGCTGTGGAATACAACACCGGAAATGGGTGGATCGGTAAACCGATAGCGGAGTACTTATTTGATCCTGCCAACACCGAAGAAAAACCGATTCATCAAACGAATTATCACTTGGCCGGTGATGACTACCGACAAGGTTCTGTTGGATCCTCAACAATTGGTAGCGGAGAATCGGAGTGGTTTGGTTCGGCGCAGGGACTGGACCCATTAGATCCCGAGGCCCGTCTTGTTTTTGATTCCAGCACGCTGGAGGGGACCGGTGACAGGAATTTTATAGATATTCAAGCGTATCGCTACGATCTTGAATGGCCGGACAATATGCTTTCCGTCCAAAATGACAGTTTTGTATTTTTGAGAGCAAAAGAAACAAATTCTTCTACCGATGTTCATTTATCTCCCTATTGGATGACCGCGTCAGGATTATTGCTTTGGGTGCCGCTTCAAAATGGGTTTGATATCCCTCTCACTGATCAATATCAAAATCATCTGATTTCAATCCAACCGGATGCGCTGGTTGTGGGTAGAAAAACATTTAACCTCCGCCTGGTTTTCGCGACGCCCATGCCCGCAGCCGCCCCATGGAAAATTTCTATCGCGGAGATGGATTATTTTCAATTAAAGCACATTGAGCCCGAGGATTACTTGCAGTACTTAAATCTTTCCCAAGAGCAGATGCTGGACGTTTCTAGGAAACCTTTAAAAAATGACGCCATGGATCTCCTTGAAGGGTCTCAGATCGTATCCAATTTTAATCATCAAAAGGAAGCCGAAAAGTTTTTGATCGCCATGGATCTTGACGCCAACTACAACTATTTATCCGGGACACGTGTGGATAAAAGTGTGGAGCGATATGCGGGCGGTAAGGTGGCAAGCCTGCTCAAGAATGGCTCTGAAGAGACCTACGAGTACGATGTCAACGGGCAGATCCAAAAAGTCATCAATAAAGACGCCGCGACTCAAGCGGTAAAGACAGTCACGTATTATCAATACGGACGCATCCGGCGGGTCGAGGACGCATCTGCGAAAGCGCTTTATACCTACAGCTACCAGACGGATTCTGCCAACAATGAAATTACACTCGTCAAAGATGAGGCAACGGGGGAGCTAAAGCATTATCAAGGTAGTCGGCTCACGCAGATGGACAATGCCGACGGCACGCGAACGCTTTATTTTTATGAAAATACGGATGAGAGGATTTCTCGCTCGCAGATCATGAGCGGTCAGAGTATCCTTGCAAAGTTTTCCTATTCCTATGAGGGCGCCAACACGCTTGTTACTGACGCTGATGGCGCCACGAAAGTCTATGACGCCAACAACCTGCTTCTATCGATCATCACTCAAGGAGGTTTGGAATACCGGTTTAATCATTTAAAAGATGAGGCGGGCAATGCCGTGGAGGAGCAATTTTTGTATTCGGCCAAAACTGAGGATGGAATGACGCTCTTTTATAAAAATGACACCGTGGACAAAATTCAGCTAAAAGACGGGACCGTGATTAATGTTTCCGAGGCGGATCAGGATTTGTATCAAAAAGTACTGATTAAGCAAGGCCTCGTGGACCAGGTGATTCATAAGACCGGGGAGCTTGCCGTTTATATCCGTAATAATCGCGGGGATTTGAAAGAAGTCCGTGTCAGTAAAGCTGGGCAGGAGTACCGCTACACGCCCGATGGCCGTCTCGTAAGCCGCACAGATGTTGGCGGCGTCACTTATCATTATGGATATATTTTGGATGGGGCTGGAAATATATCCAAGACGCGCGTGGTAAAGCGTACGGCAAAATTAATTGGGGGCGATCTGCCAACAGTGGATCCGAATACCGGTGATTTTCTGAGACTGAGTGTTTTGTCTGCCGGGATTGTGGATGGGTGGAACGCAGGTCTATTTGCCAATGACGAAGGTGTGGGGCATTTTGATACCAATTTCTGGCGGAATTCGTCGGATCAATGGACAGGCCGTGGGTATGACGTCGCCGTTGTCGATGCCAAAGGCAAACTTATTAAGTCCGATCTTTTCGATATCTGGCAGCTTGGGGGCTCAGAAGCCGACCGGATGGCACAGTTTATTGAGCAAGTCCCTGTGGGAAATTATGTCCTCATGGCGGTCGGTGATGAAGGCGCTCTCAACATGACCGAGCGCGCTTACAAAGCCCTTGAGTCGCTGGGAAGCGCTCAGATACGAAATCTAAAGTTCAGGGGATCGTGGGGTCTTATTGGTAGAAAAGGTGCCGCTATTGGCACAGCCATCGAAGGTCTCCGAGATAGCCAAAAAGGCTACGTCTCTTTGCAAAATTATGATACCGAGTATAGCTATTTTGATAAAAAGGGTGTTCCGATACCCTACGACCAATTCACCGCCGTTATTTCTCAAAATTGGAACAGTAGCTACCAGAGTTATGTGGGGGATGCGGGGGAAATTCTTAAGACATCGGTCTATAGTGATGAATATGCTATCGCCTATCACAAAAATTATAATGAGCTCTATCCTGACTCCGGTTTTATTCAACTTTGGAATGACCGTTACCTTAATCAATTTACAGTCAATGAGTATGCCCAGGGAATCATAGATAAGGTTTCAACTACGGCTACCGCCAAATATGTCTATTACGATAGCCGCTACCCGTTTAATTATGTCCACCCGCTTTTTGCAGTCGCTCTAAAAAATATTCTGGCGGCCAATGGCTTTCGGGTGATTGATGCCAACCAGCTTGCGGAAGTCATGAAATTAGAAGGTTCTCACGCGGTGATTGTCTCGGCGCACGATGTGATGCCGGATACCATCTATGACCCCAATTCTATTTTTTCTATTTCTTATCGAAAGCTTTCGCGTACTTTTATGGAGAATGGCGGCACGCTCGTGTGGATGGGGGATCTGCCTTTTTATTACACGGGACACGCGGACGGCAGTAAGACCATTGTCGGTGAGATCGGAGCGAAGACAGTTTTGGGGGTGATGCCTCTGGCGCGCGGCCTTCGTGCTCCGGTGAGTAGGACCTATGTGCAAACTTTTGATGAATGGACGTTTATTAGCGGATGGATTCACGGAAATGGCGCGACGATTCAAAACGGGACTCTCCGACTGACTTCCCAATTGCCATCAATAGTAGGCTCGGCAAGCGACCAAAACTTCAAGCCATCAACCGGGCTTTTGCGGTATACGGTTGATTTTAAAAATAATACGCTCAACTCAGGCTTTGAAACTTATCTAGAATTTCAAAATTTTACCCCTTATCAGACTCTGGGGATTCGCCAGGAAAACGGTGTGTTTAAATTTATAGGAAAGACTCCAGTGACCGGCGGATCGTCAGTGATTACCAATTTGGGCCAAGCTGCTTATGTTGCCGGCGTGGAATACACAGTGATTTTTGAAACCGAAAACAATGTCCTTAAAGTATTTTTATATCAAAAAAATCAGCCACAGCCCGAGGTGCCTACATTTTCAATCGCTAATGTGGACCCAAGCGTTGGGGCGAGTATTGGATTTAATATTCAGCAGGGTGAGGCGTTGGTCACAAGTCTTAAAAGAGATGAGAGGGAATACGAGATTATTTCTACGCAAGCGCCAAGCATTACTCCCGATTTTAGTTTGAAGGGCGGCGAGGCGGCGTTGGATACCTCCTTGCTTTATTTCGATACCAATGTCAATTTCCGGACGGTGCGTTGGGACAAGATTCAGGAATCGATTGGCTATTCGCTTGATAGCGATACGGCCGTGGTGTCCGATTACGATAAAAATGGTGATCTTATTTCCATTGCCAAGGCGGATCGCACGGTGACCACGTATGAAAACCAAAAAGTGCAGTTGGTGACGGACATCAACGGGTATGTTCTTGTGGAGTACGCTTACGATGCACAGGGTGCTTTGACTTCCATTACCAATGTCGGCCAAAGAAGAGAGCTCGCCGATCACATTGAGGACGCCAAAGACCGGGCCAATTTTGAGAAGCTATTTCTTTTTGAAGATGTTGCCATTGAGCATAATCTTACCGCTGGAGAGCCCATTGCTAAAAGTGCTCGCATCAGGTCGTTGGCGCACAGCGCCAATGTTCTCGACGGCGGACCTGAACCAGGAAGGTCATCGATGGGCATTGTTGCCGATGAGCTCATCAGTGAGCACGCAGAAAAATATCGCCAAGAGAATCCAAAGACGCTCGAGGGGGAAGTAGGAACAGACCCTTTCTGGATACAGGTTGCCGATGGGTACTTGGCATACTCCAGCGCGAGACTGGAAGCGCTAAAAGTTTTACGTAGTACTCAAGATATCAAAGCCAAGAGCAGGGACGCCAAGAAAGAAAAGTCCAAGGCTCTTGACCGGGTGCGGGACATTATCCGAGATATCGACAACAGGGAAAATGAATATCACCAGACGGTGCTTCAAGCGATTTTCAATTTCAGCGCCGCTGTGCTCCAGCAGAAAAAAAATGAAATTGAGGCCGATTATCAAAAGGCATTTGATGCGCTCGCAGTGCAGACGAGCAATTTTGAAAAAGAAATCCAGAAAGAAGAGTCCAAGCCCGTCATCTCCGATTATTACCGCTCTATCTTAGGTCGCGATGCCACCAGCGCTGAGATTGAATCCTATTATCCGCAAATTGCACAAAATGGAAAAATCAACGCCGCGGCTTTGGGCGTCAACTTGCGAAATTCAGCTGAGTTTATCCAAAGAACCAGTCGCGTTGGTAAGATTCGCGGGGATGTCGAAGCGGCGCTGGATGAATATGTTTCTGCAGACACAGGCAAAAAAGCTACCCTTCTTGCCTCGCTAGGTCTTACTCCCTCCGAAGTCGTTAACCTCTCCGCGCAAGACATTCAAAAAATAAAAGATTACCTTCGTTCTCAAGCCCTGCATTTTGGCGAATCCGCTATCGAATCTTTGATGGCGCTGATCAAGTCCAGGGGGATTTCTCCCAACCGCGACGAATTGGCCGCCAAGCTCATTCTCATTGATATCTTCGCGGGCATCATTCACCCCTATTTGAAAGAAGGGGAGGAAATGCTCCTGTCGGCTTATTCGCTTCAGAAAGTCGCCGCTTTTTACGGGGTGGAAGCACAGACACTAAATCTTACCTATGAAGACATGCTCGCCATTTTTTCTGCAGGAACATCCTCTGCACGAGCGATTTTACACACAGAAGGTATTCATTATTCGGTGCTTACCGCGATCACCGCTGACCAAGTGACTATCCTTGAATACAACGGTGATTCCCGCACCATGTCCAAGGCCGATTTTCTAAAATCGTGGAAGGGGGTAGCCCTTGTTGAAAAATCTACCGCCGCCCCCGTTCTCACCGGCCCCCAGAAATCAGCCACCGCACGTGTATTAAATTCAGATGAAGCCCGACAGATCAAGGGTGGATTCTTTATGTTTATCCCTTTTATCTTCACGATGCTTGCGCATATAGCCGCGACCATCGGCGCCATCATTGCTAGCATCGGTACGATTATTGCCCAGATTGGCATCATGGTCGGCCAGATCCTACAGGGTTTGGGCGGCCTTCTATACCAGTTCGCCCAAGGCGTCGGCGCCGTTGTCAAAGGTCTCTGGACCGGCATCAAATTTGTCGGCATGAAAATTTTCACAGGCTTCGCCAAATTTTTCGGCCCGACCCTCGCCAAAGCCGCCGCCGGTGAGGCACTAAAGGTTACTGTTGGCCAGACCATTCTCAACAATGTCATCCGAATGGGTGTTAGCTACGTCGTCTCCAAAGGCCTCGACGCGCTGGGCGTGGACCCTATTGTCACGAGCATCATCTCAACGTTTGTGACAGGCGGGATGCACGGAGGATTTACCTCGCAAGGCTTCAATTTCGGCTTCAGCCTAGCCGACGGCCTCAAAGCAGGTCTCCAGTTAGGCGCCAAAACATTCCTCCAAGCCGCCGGGCTTGACCCCCAGCTTTCGGGAATCTTATCGATGACGACAGGCCCCTTGGTGAATGGGGTGTGGACGGGGAATGTGGGGGGAGAGTTATTTAAGATTGCGCCGGAGCTTACAACCAGCTTAGCTCAATACGGGATAGACAAACTCGGAAAATCGCTGGGGTTGGATCCGAGGCTGACAGGATTGATTTCAGCGCCAATCTCATTGGCGATAGGGAAAAATTTCCAGACTGGGAATATCTTCGGCCAAGATGTCATTAAGGCCGTCCAAGATGGCATTTTCCGAGGAGCTATCGCGTACGGCGTCGACTTTGCCGCCAATAGAATTACCGACAACAAGCTTCTTCAAGCCTTAAGCTCACGGCTTATCTCTGGAGCCATTGAAGGAACATTCCTTCAAAAAGATCTCTTTGCGGGAGTCGTTGGCGCCCTAAAGCAATCCGTTGTCGGCATTTTTGGAGCTAACCAAAGCGATGTTCTCGGCAATATTGTAAACTTCTCAACATTGGTGGCACAAAATGGTTTTAAGAACGCCGCAGAGCTCTATTTGACCAATATCTTCAACAAACAGAGTATTGAAGCCATCTATCGCTTGGGCGGTATCGCAAGCGCTCTAGCGTCTCCTAAAACTCAAGTCACTCTCCCCGACGGAAGAGTTGCCTATCAGACAGTCACCTCCTCGGGAGAAGCGATAATCTTTGACGCCATGAACAACCTGCTCGGCTTTCAGAGAAACGGTCTTTATCAGATAGGAGGGTTTGGTATCACCAGCGCCGGATCCTTTGGGCTTATCAGTGGAAAATCTTTTGGAATGATCGCCGGCGGCTCATCATTTGAAGCCTCCATCCAAAATGGAAAAGTGACACAAATCACAACCTACACCGACCAAGTCCGCCTGGATATAGATTTGGGTGAAGGAACGGATGGCATTCGTTTTGATTCCGACGGAAACCTGACCGATGGAAGGATGACGTTGGATGAGAGGATAGATTTTACGGTAGTCAATGGCACTGTTTACGGGATTGAGCTAGATAAAGAAAATCCAAATACAACCTCCGTTAACGATGCGTATGCGTTTGCTGAGCGTATTATTAGTGCTGTGCTGGATGGCTCGGGGAGTTCGAGTTCTGGGTCTAGCGTGATTGACCAATTGCAAAAAGAGCTCATCACTTACTATCTATTTGGTAATGGATTTGAGAATGAAAGAAGGAAAGAAGATACCCTTGATCCGCTTTTGAAGTTTTATACAGATAATCTGGAATTCGATGATCCTAAAGTGATTACTGAGGGTCAAAAAATTGTGGTGGATCTCTATGAATTTACCAAAGTCGCCGGAAACGGTTTGGATTGGCTAGGGGATTTCAATCCCGTATTTTTAGTTTTGTTGTTAGGCGTGTTAGGCCTGACCTACGTCGCCGCCGATAGAATCATCCAAAAGGTGATCAACAACGAATCTCTGGATTCATCCGCCTCGGACGGAGAAAAATCTTTTTATCAAAAAGTACAAGATTACCTAAGAAAATTTAGCGAACAGACAGGTCTTGGCAATAATCTCGTACTTGAAACCATCAGACAAATGGAAGCATTGCAAGCCAAAAAAGGAAAGCTAAAAGATGCTATCGCATTCGTTCACTCAGGGGCCACAGCCCCCGTTTTAAGTGCCATCGAGCAAATGCAATATGATGTAGAAACAGTGCTTATCTATGAAGGGCCCCACCCAAACTACACCGCACAATTTACAAATCCAAGCTTAAAGCGTATTATTCATGTCATGGGGTCGAGCCACGGCCTATTAGACAGCTCGCTCGAGGGAGACGCGCCTGTGCCGTTTTTGGGATGGGCAAACTTTAAAAACCCAGCCAACGTTGATTTTAAAAACATCAATATTGAAATTGAGGGTGCCTGGCACAGCGATTATGCCTATAACGCAGAGGAATGGGATAAAAAAATCGCTGCTGTTACAGGAAGCACCCCAACCGCGGTTGAGGCTGATCGAAATCGCATCAGAGCACTAAAGGAAAGAAATAGAAAAGTGAATTTATTCATGAGGGATTTGTATCAGGCGGCCTACAAAGATCAGACAAATCAAGGGCTCTTGGACGATTTTTTTGAAGATCTAAAAACAAAAGGCGCAGCCAATCTAGAGAGTGGCATCTGGAAAATTGATCCCACAAAATTAAGAGATGTGACCCCCCAATGAAAAATAAAGCTATTTTAATACTCGCAGGATCGCTACTCACTCTAATTTTGCTATTTATTTATTTTACAAACTCAAGAGCGACATATTCCAAGATAGCTGTTCGCTCAATCGATGAAAATAAAATTTACGTTGGCGATGAAAAGCCAGGACTAGAATCAGCATCGGATGAGGCTAGTAGCTTTGCTAAGACTGTAGAGGGGCTTAACGAAGGTTGGGATAATATTGGAACAGGAGAATCTTATTATAGAGCAGGGCAATATGAGGAGGCTGTAAAAGCTTATAAAAAAGCATACGATGTCGATCCTGGAAACAGGACTCTCTCAGGCAACAAATTGATCAACGTTTACGAAAAGCTCTCCCGATACGACGAAGCCATCGCCCTAGTAGATGAAATCTTAAAAACCCAACCACTTGTTGAATATGGCATAGCGAAGTTCACCGCCATCCGCACTCGCCTCCTCGCCGCCAAAGTCCAATCTGCCAAAGCTGAATGAATGAGTGGCAACGGATCCGCAAATCCATGCAAAATGTGAGATGATCCCCTCTAACTCGTGTTGCTGATTTTATTAAGACCTAAATAAATCGATTAATTTTTTATAAATGGTTAATCAGATAAAAATTGGATACAATCTATATCAAGCGAATCAGTTTTTTAAAAAAATGAGGACATAGCATTGACTGAAGAAATAGTTCCCATCGTATCACCCTCCGAAAGAAAAACCCGCGCCACTAGTTACGAGTTGTCAATTAAGACTTTCTTAGAGGATCTCCAATTTAAAGATGTGGATGGGGCAAGAGATTCATTTTTAATAGGCGAAAATCAGGTTGATGTTTGCGGAGGTCATGAGGATACACTCCTGATCATAGAATGCACGATGAAGCAAGCATTGGGGAAAAAATTGCTAATTGCCAAGATTGCGGAGTTAAGAGGAAAAAGGGATGTATTCCAAAAAGGCTTTAGAAAAAGCGAGAAGTATGGGCATTACAAAAATTTTAAATATATTCTTTCGGTGCGTAATATTCCGGTGCGTCGAGAAGATATTGATTATGCGAACAAAGACGAATGCAGAATTTATATATGGGATGATAACTGTATTGATTATTACAAGGATCTATATTCCAAAATCGGCGAATATGCCAAGTATGAACTTTTGGGTGAAATAGGGATTAGGCCGGCAAGTGGAAACACTGTTAGTATCCCAGCGGCTTGCACAAATATTGCTGGATCTGATGTCTATTTATTTTTTGCAGACCCACGAACGTTACTCGAAGTTTCATGTGTCGCAAGACGTGAAAAGGGGCAAGAACGATACTATCAAAGGATCATAAACAAAAAAAAGCTTAAACAAATTGCTTCATATGTTGAGACTGGGAATATCTTACCCAATAACATCATAATAGGCATTAGTGAGCAATCCCGAAAATATTTAAAATTTACACCATGGCAAACCAAGCTTGATTACAAGCAACAATTATTGCAGTATGGTGTTAAATATGGAATTTTAGAATTTCCGAAAGATTATCGTAGTTGCTGGATAATAGATGGACAGCATCGTCTCTACTCTTTTATAAACACAAAAAAACCTATTTATTTGCCTGTTGTTGCTTTTCATGATCTTAGCATGGAGAGACAATGCAAATTATTTTTAGACATCAATAAAAACCAGAAGCCTGTTCCTCCAGATTTAGTTTGGGATCTTAACGGTGACATGATTCCTTCCGAACCTGACGGCATTATTTCAAGCGTTGTCAAAAGTCTTAACGAAATGGAGCCGTTAGCTAGAAGAATCCACATTCCATCAAAGGGAATGCAAACATCTCACGGCTATTTAAAAATGTCGGGAATTTGTTTGAGTTTAAAAAGAACAAAATTAGGGACCCATGTTACGTATAGCAAGACTGAAAATCCATTTTGGAATAAAAACCCCGATGAGACGGTTCGCCAACTCTCCAAAGCACTTTCAATATACTTTATTGTCATAAAAGATATTCTCAGAAAGGATTGGGAAAGGGGGGATAAGGGCTTGGCTCTTTCTAACGGGTCCAACTCGATATTAATTAGAATTTTTGAGAGAATTGTTTCCAACTGTGTGCTTAAAAAGAACGCTGTCAAAGCATCGGATTATGAAAAATATTTAAAGCCTCTTGGTAAATATTTAAACGAAAAAACGGATGAAGATTATAAAAAGATTCGTTTGATGGCCTCCAGCGAGGGCGGAAAAGATAACCTTTTGAGGGATTTTGTTTTATACATTCGAAAAGAAACAAATGACTGGCAATTTGGTGGAAATATAGATGCATCGGGATCCTCTGAAATAAAGTCTCTTGAAAAAAGATTTAAGGATTTGTTTGAATTAAAATTTAAAGAAGATAGGGCAGAGGATGTTCTTTCAAAGGATCTTTATGGCAAGGCATCAAAATATCTTTCAACGCACGGCCTATCAAAACGTGATATTTATCGACAATTAACTTTTGGTGAGTGTGTTCGTGTTTTAAGGGAGAAAAAGGACATATTTTATCCTAGTTTTGTTGGGTCTAATTGTGAATTTCATGCCGAAATTGATTTTGAGTCAGCATTAGGGCATATCACTAGGCACAGGAACAGCCAACTTTCACACGATATTGGTGCGGCTGCTCGGGATACGGACGATCCGTTATTTAAAATTTACATTGATAAAATAAATAAATGTATAAATGGTATTTTGGGGGAAAGCGAAAACGATGAGGAGGCAGAGGACGATAGTGATGAATTATAAAAGCTGAGAAGAATTTTTGCGCTTAAATTTTGATGTATCGGTTGTCAGGGGTTTGAGAAGCGCCTCCCAAAGAGCGCGAGTTTTAACTGAGGACTGGGTTGATAAGCAAGTTTATTGCCCTAATTGCGGGCTTGTCGATATAGATAAATATCCAAATAATAATCCCGCCGCCGATTTTCACTGCTCGAATTGCCATGAAGACTATGAGCTCAAAAGCAAAAACTCTAAAATTGGCACAAGAGTCGTCGACGGAGCCTACAAGACATTGATTCAGAAGTTGCGGGGCAGTACCAATCCCAATCTATTTTTGTTAAATTACGATCCGCGAAGTCTTGAAGTTCAAAATTTTTTTGTGATTCCAAAGCACTTTTTTATTCCTGAAATTATTGAAAAGAGGAAACCGCTTGTACTCACCGCTCGCCGTGCCGGGTGGGTTGGTTGTAACATTCTTCTGCATGGCATCCCGCAAACGGGGAAAATTTATTTTGTAAAAAATCGTATTGTTGAGTCGAAATCAAAGGTACTTTCCTGTTGGAAAAAAACACTTTTTTTGAGAGAAGAAAAAGAGCTTGTCGCCAAAGGCTGGCTTTTGGATGTGATGCGCTGTGTCGAGCAGCTTAGCCAAAGTTTTTCACTTGATGAAGTTTATTCTTTCGCGGGAGAGCTCGGGATCAAACACCCTGGGAATCGACACATCAAGGATAAAATCCGTCAACAGTTGCAGGTTCTGCGTGAGAGAGGCTACCTCGAGTTTATCGGGCGAGGCCGTTACCGGCGCCCTTGATCACTTGACTTGACACTTTTCCTTGATTGATCAATGATCGGATCATGCGAGTCCAAGAGTCTATAAACTTTAAAAAAAATCTTGTTAGATTGCTAGATTATGTTTGGCGTGACGAATCCAAGCATTACCAAGAAAATCGAAAGCGTGACCATATATTTCTAACGATAAGAAGCTTGGCTCGTGAGGTAGGGTATGCCAAAAAGTGCAAGGGGTGAAAGCATGACGAGGTCTTTTATTTTTATCACCGAAGAAGGGTTTACCTATCAACCCAAGTCAGTTTCACAGATGCCAGATGTTGATAATTTTCAAGTTCTTGGGTTTTCTCAGGGCCAGACAGAGGGAAAAGCGTTCAAGAATTTTTTATGTGAGAATGAATGGCTTGGTATAATGACATTTAGAAAAGTGAGCTGTTACGAATTAAAAGATAGGACCTGCAAAGAATTTTTAATTCCTAATTCTAGGGTCAAAAAATCCCCGTAGAAAGAAACTTGATTATTTTTAGCCCAATTTAGCGATACCCACCGAGCTTCGACTAGCCACTTTCATAATCTTTAAATATTCCTCGTAAGAACTTAAATATTTTTAAGAAGTGCTATTGACAGCTTGCATGCACTATGCCAGACTTCCCGCAGATTGAAAAACAAGAGCTAAAATCGAGGGGGGTTTGAATATGAAGGTATTGGTGCTGGATGAGAAGAAGAACCATAGTTATTTTCTGACCTTCCCGAAAGAGATGAGTCAAAAGAATATTAAAGACATGCTAGAGGTCGACGATCACCGGTTAGCAACCTTTCTTCTCGCGAGGAAAGCCACTGGAAAAATTACTGTCCCTCCAAAAGCTCGAAAGAAAGCAAAGCTTGTGGCTAACTTTACCCTTGCCCAAGGTTATCGAATCGAACGGTTGGCTTAAATGAGATCCGGTAATAATTCCTTGCCAGTGTTCTTTTAAATTCTTAAAATATCCCTTGGAATAAAAGAATGCCCTGTTTTTTAAACAAGTGACTAAAACTTCTTGATGAATAATGATGGAGCTGCTAATGATTGACCTGCAGAGTCTTGTTGAAGCTATCAAAAAATTAAATGAAAATGAACAATACAGCCAGGGAGTCATCATCAAGCTCAATAAGAAAACTGCCTCCATCAAGCTTTCCGATGGACATGTCTGGAACGTATCTCCCGGGTTGTTAGAAAAAGCGTGACCCCTCTTATCAGTCAACTGGATCGTTGTTTTAACTGCGGGGCTCGTCCGCGCAACATTTGCCCGGCAATGGACAAGGGGATTTGCCCGTCTTGCTGCGGGTCTATGCGGGGATCTTCGATTGCCTGTGCCTCCGGCTGCGCTTATTTTCCATTTGCAGTGCCCGGATATGATCTGTGGCTTAAGACAGACAGCGCGCTTGCTCGAAAGATGCTTTCACGCATTAAAGAATGTTTTGGACAAAATCATTTTGAGAATTGGATGCATCGTATGTCTTTTGAAGACGATTCACTAGAGCATATGATGCAGACCGCGGCTGCCTCCGCGGCCTATAACATTCTTTTTATTGAACGATCTGCCAAAGGACTTAGCCCTGCCCGCGAATGGAAGGAAGAAGGCTGGCCTGGGCTGTCCAATGACGAGCGCCAGATGATGGAGTTCCGTCTGAGCTCCCGCGCCACAGTCATCGAGGTCCAAAGAGTCCTCGATCACCAGGCGATGGAATGCGTGGACGTACTCGATCCCGAAAGAGGAAGCTTTATTGTGCTGGATCGTAGCACGGCCTCTCAAGTAGTCAGATACACCCGACTTTTGGCGTGGCTGACCCACTATCGCTATTTTAGCCGTATTGAAAACAACGGCGTTGAGATCATGGACAATATTTTTGACGATTTTTTAATGGAAACAAAAAAGCGATTGATGAAAGAAACGGTAAAAAGTCCCACCATAACCCAAAAGGAATGTCTCTCCCAAAACTTTGGTTTTTTCTGCGGCCTAGCCCAAAAGATGGCCAAAAAACGCAGTCTTATGATGTTAAGAAAAATGGATCTCTATGATTGCAAGGCCGTCTACCGGCTTTTAGTTCCCACGGAGGAGATCCTACGGGTTTTGGAAAAAGAACCTGACTTTAAGAAAGAAAACGGACCGTCTTTTGACCAAAAACCAATTCCGGGGGCGCAATATTATTCCTGGCTACGTCGAGGCCGGTCCAAGGCTATTGAAAAAAAGATGAACAGCGCTTTTCATTCTGATGACGAACCATTTGGGGTGGGCATCCTGGGGTTCGTTGTCCTTTGTCCCGACCGCATGATTATTGGGTCGTTTTCGAAGCTGAAATATAGATTCGCTAAAAAGATAGCCAAACAATATTTCAAAGGCATGATTTTATTGCAAGGAGAAAAAATCGTGGATTTGGCCAAGCAGATGGCTGAAAAAAAAGAGCCATTGGAGGCTGAGCACCAGGACAGGAAGCAATTGGAGAGTATGCTTGCCAGCCAATCTTATGAGCGAACCTATAAAAAATTTCCTGATGAGCCGATCCCCATGCTTGGCGGAAAAACGCCACGTGAGGCATCCCGTGATCCCCTCATGCATGCCAGTCTCGTCGAGCTTATGAAAATCCACATCAAAGGCATCGACAAGCAAAAAAAGGAAAAAGGGGTTGAGTTTAGTCTCAATGCGCTACTGGATGAATTAAATCTTCCCGAGCTTAAGTGATGGACAGAATTCAGAAGAATCCAGTAATGAGAGAAAACCTTGAATTCTGGCTCCCGACATGGTATTCTTACCAGTAAGAACTGGAGGATTCCATGGAACATCTTGAAATTACAATGCTCTCATCCAAAGGTCAGATAGTGTTGCCCCAGACGATTCGGCTCAAGCTTCATCTGACCCAAGGTGAGAAGTTTATCGTTCTGGGTGAGAAAGACACCGTTATCCTAAAAAAGATCGAGCGCCCCGCTCTTGAAAGAGCCAAGAAATTGGTTAAAGAATCAAGGGCCTGGGCCAAGAAGGCGGGACTCACCCTGTCTGATGTCAGCGATGCTATCCGTAAGGTAAGAGCTGAATCAAAGTGAGGGTCGTTTTAGACACCAACGTCCTTATCTCGGGAATCTATTTTGGTGGAATTCCAGGCCGCATTGTTGATGCCTGGCTTGACGCCAAATTTACCGCGTGCATAACGCCGGACATCTATGACGAGTATCTTAAAGTCATTGATAGATTCAACAAAAAAGGCGCGAGTCCGATCATTGAACGTGATTGGCCAACCCTTCTTCCGGAGATATGTTATATGATCTCCGACCAAAAATTAGCCCATCCTATCTCACGGGATACCAGTGATGATAAATTCATCGCCTGCGCCATGGGCGCAAAAGCTGGCCACCTTGTCACCGGCGACTTGGATTTAAAAACAATCCCCCCGCAGCCAGGCTTTAAGATCGTCTCCGTGGAAGAGTTTTGGAATATTTTAAAGTAGCCGACCACAAATTATTATTCTCGGTCTTAACGGCGTCAAAAAATCCTCGTAGACAGAAATCTGATTATTTTTAGCCCAATTTAGCGATACCCGCTTAGGAGTCTGGAGTCTGGGGACACGTACCTAATTCACCCTAACTTACTTTGGTTTTGGCCCAGGTTTGATTTTCCTCAATAAACTCGTCAGAGTCCAGAGGTCCGACTGACCAGGTATTGTTGTAGTGCTTGACATAGTATCTGCTGTAATGTATGCATAAAGAAGCCACTTATAGGAGACGCCATGCTACATCTAAATATCACATTCCCTGAGGATTTGAAAGAGGCTTTGGATCAAGAGGTTAAGCGGGAGCATACTCAGCGTAGTACGCTAATCCAAAAAGCGGTCTGGGTCTACCTGGAAACAAAAAAGCAAAAAGACCTCAGATCTAATCAAGTCCTCAAAAGTAAAATGCCATCAAGTCCGCTCTGTAGACAAGCAGAGGCTTTGAAGTTGCATTTGGGGTTTTAGAAAATTTGAAAGCTTGGTGTGTCGCCTCGTCGCTGTGTGGTGATCGAGGATTCGATAGGAGGTGCTGATGGATATACTAAAAGGGATGATTATGGATATGCAGAAGTTTTACGATATGGCAATTCTTTATTCTGTGAAGTACGGTTTGCAGGCGATCGTTGCGCTGATCATCCTTTTTATTGGATGGAAGTTGGCGGCCTGGGTTTCACGGCTCAGCTACGAAGCGCTTCAAAAAAAGCATCTGGACATCACGCTTAGTCATTTCATTGCGGGTATCGTGAAAATGGTCGTCATGGCCTTCGCGGTGCTCATGGCGCTGGATAAACTGGGCATCACGATCAATCCGCTTATCGCGACGATCAGTGCCGCGGTATTTGGCGCGAGCTTTGCCATTCAAGCCCCGCTATCGAATTATGCAGCCGGGTTATCGATCATCCTCACGAGGCCCTTCGTCGTCGGCAATACGATCACCGTCAAGAGCTACAGCGGTGTCGTGGAAGAAGTAAAACTCCCGTGCACGGTTCTTCTTAACGGCGACGGCGAGCGCATCACGATCCCCAATAAGGATATTGTTGGCGAGGTCATCACTAATTCGTTCCTCAATCACGCGGCGGATACGGTGATCGGGATCAGCTATTCGGACGACCCGGAAAAGGCGATCGCTGTGATTTTGGAGGCACTCAAAAAAATCCCCGCCGTATCGCAAGAGCTGGGACCGTTTGTGGGTGTTCAGTCGTTTGGCGAGTCTTCCATCAACATCAGTGCTCGTTATTGGGTGCCGACCACACAAGCGCGTTTGGCACAGCATGATGTTAATCTTGCCATCTATAAGGCAATTCAAGCGGCGCGTATCACCATTCCGTTTCCGCGCAGGGATTTGCATGTGTTTCCCGCAGATAAGGCCTCGCTCTTGACCGGAAAATAAGGAAGAATTGTCACACTCCGATAGTGCCCGAGTCTGGGGACACGTACCTAATTCACCCTAACTTACTTTGGTTTTGGCCCAGGTTTAATTTTTCTAAGCATTCTTCCAGTTTTATCTTCCAGCATCTCAATAAACTCGTCAGAGCCCAGAGGTTTGCCGCTGGAGAGATGCCCCTGGATTAGGTTTATTTCTTTGTTGCTTGCCGAGGCTAGGTAATCTGACCAATCTTGGATTTCTTCGGTAAGAAAAAAGTCACTAAGCAGTTCATCTTTAAGCTTTAGGACTCTTGTTCTGGCGCTAGACCAGGGGTAATCTTGAGCCTTGATTACGATAGCTGCTTTGACAGGGTTTGTCTCAACATAGCGAACCGCAGCATAAAGATGCTGTTGATCTAGAACATAGCTTAAGAATCGTCCCTGCCACAAATACCCACGCCATCTCTCCCGAAAATTAATCATTCGTGTATATCGTCTATGGGTTTGACCGAAAGCTGATCGGAGCGACTCTTCTTTCTTGGGAACGGCTACAAAATGGACGTGATTATCCATAAGGCAGTAGGACCAGATAACAACTCCAAAGCGTTCACATTGGGCTTTTAAGATCTCCAGGTAAGCTTTTTTATCGCTGTCAGCAAAGAAGACCCGTTGTCTTCGATTCCCGCGCTGGATGATGTGATGCGGTAGTCCCGGAACTATGAGTCGTGCGATTCTAGGCATGTAAGTGTCCCTCCACCATACAGGACGACACAGAACCTCACTTTCGTCATAAATAAATCGGAAATTTTAGAACTACTTACAACAAGTAACGTGGCGGTGTGGGAATTAGGTACGTGTCCCCAGATGCGTGCAGATGCCCAGATGCGAAAAAGAAAAGGGCTCAAGCGACCCCTTTGTTGTTTGTTGGATTATAGGTATATACCCATAGAGCATTGAATTTTTTAGCGCTTAAAAAGTTCAACTCGCCCGTTAATCGAAAAAAAATCTAAATAAAGTTTTGACGAAAAGCAGGCCCTCTGTCGTCAAGTAAGTAAGGGGAGGGTATCATGCAAATAAAAATAATCTTACGAGGTTTGAAATTTGTGGAGGCTTGCCACGCGGCGCAGGCTTCGTATGAGGAATGGATCCAATGTTTCAGCGAGCCCGAGCTGAATCAATATTTTAGCCAGTTAGCCGCTATCCGGCAGGGCTTGGTCGAATTAGCCTCCAATGCCGCAGAAATTGTTGATCGATCTGAAATAGATGACTAGGAGGCTAATAAAATATAAATTGTATATACAAATATATTGACATATAATACATGAAAACCGTGCGTTGGCATTTTCTTAAGAATGAAAGGCTTAAAAAACTTAGGGGCGTGGGCTTCGAAGATATTCTTGGCTGGAATCATATTCAGACGCTTCAACACCCCCTTAAATCCTATGAACAAATAATGTTGTATGAGCGGAATGGGCGCATTTGGGCAGTGCCCATCGTAGAAACGGAACGGGAGATTGTCCTAAAAACATTATATCCGAGTCGAAAGTTTACTAAAATGTACAAACAGGGGCGGTTGTGAGACGAATTAAATTATCAAAATATGAAAAATGGATTGAGGGGCATGCGGATGAGTATGTGCCTGTATCCAAAGAAGATCACCAGAGTATCGCGGATATCATTAAATCTTATCGAAAGAATGCTGTTCTTAATATCCGAGTTAACAGCACGGATCTTCAATGTCTCAAAGATAAAGCTAAAAAACTGGGAGTTAAATACCAGACATTTATTTCCCAGATTCTTCACCAGGTGGCTCAGAGCTAGTTTGCGCAGGGTTGCCGCGCAAACTAGCCGTCAAGCGTTGCTTCGTTTCCCTCTATCCAGGTGAGCGTCTTGGGTCTTCCAGCAACCTCTGGACTTCCGAGGTGGTGGCTCCGAACTCCTTGGCGACGGCGATGATGTCGCTGCAGACTTCGTAACGTTCCTGACGCAGGGCGTCTTTGAGATAGAGGAGAGCGGTCAGCTTCACCGGGTGCTTTAAGCCCCCGACTCGCGCGCTCCCCGTATAAGGGATGGTTTTAATCATTTTATTTCTCCTTGTTGTGAATGTTCCGAAAACAAAAACCCCCGCCACCTTTATCAGGTAGCGGGGGTTTTGGAACCTTCGTTGTTTAGTGCTTGTTAGCTAGCTAAACCTTCCTTCACCCCGCCACCCGAGACTTGCTTCGCCATAAGACGATAGCAATGGCAAAAAGACGCTGCCATAACCGGCCATACGGCGGTCGTAGCACGCTTCGCGGATAGAACGTTGTGAATTCGGTTTGAGACTAACATAGTATTGAGTATAATCATTTTTTGGCTGTTTTCAATGGTTTTTTTGAAATATTTTAGGAGGGTTGCTAACTCTTTGAAACGTATTACGTTAGCTCTGTTAACTGGATTGCTTGTGGTCTCTATTTCCTTTGGGCTTTTAAAGCAAGTCAAAAAAAACTTTGATTGGTACCACCCATCCGCTCATCAAGAGCCAGGATCGGATCTAGTTTTGTGGCGAGATCGGATTCTGGGATTAATGAGTCCGGCGTATCGAACAAAGCCCATGCTGTATGTCCGAGAGCCTCGCTTGCCAGAATCCGACATTATTGCCGGGGAAGCTGGCTATATCGCCCAATATGCGCTGGCACCAATTTTAATCTTCAGGGGAAATGGTCAGCCCGGCCCCTACGTATTTTTAGATTTTTTATCCAATGAAGAAGCCCAGGTATACGCTAAGGGTCAGAATTTGAGAATATTAGAAAAGGAAGCGGGTAGGGCCTTGGCGGTTCGGGAAGGGGAGTTTAGAGCATGATGATTGAGATTTTTTTAATCTACGGACTTCTCCTATTGTGCGGATGGTTGGTTTGGCCGGGCAGCCAGTCAGAAGATTGGAAGCTTTTACGCGTTTGCGCGGCGCCGCTTTTTGGATTTGGGCTCGCGGCGGCTATTTTATTTTTTAATCTCCTTATTTCGGGGTCTATTTTTTTGATGGCAGATCTATTGGTACTGATCTTTTTTTCAGTTGGTATATTTTTTAAAAATAAAAAAGCGCCAGTCTTTCCAATTTTTACTAAGAATGGATTTGGTTTTATGGACTGGTTTGTTTTGATGCTCTCAATTGTTTTATTTACTACCTGCTTTTTGAAATCTCCTTATGGAAATGGACTTGATGTCTGGGCGATATGGAAGCTTAAAGCCCGCTTTATTTATAGTGGATCCTGGCAGAGCCTATTCGACCCCAATGTGGATTTTTCGCACAACGCTTATCCTGTTTTGTATCCGCTTCTGCTTTGTTGGGGATGGATAGCCTCTGGCGGGGAGAGTATCGCCGCATCATTTTTAATCCTAGCGATCATCAATGTTGTTACGGCGGTTCTTTTGATCGCCGCTTCCAAAAAAATGGGTATCAAGCACTCATGGATCCCGGCTCTTTTTCTAGTTTCAGCGCCCGCGTGGACAGGTATCTCTTCGTCGCAGTATGCGGATGCGATTGTTGCCTGTTACACGCTTGGCGGAGTGGTTTATATGTATTTTGCTGTCAAAGAAGGGGAGGGTAGGGCTGCGTTTGTTTCCGGGCTGATGTTTGGTATAGGCACATTGGTAAAGAGTGAGGGGCAGATGATCATTTTCGCTGCGGCGATGGCTCTTTTGGCCGTCTTGTGCGTTGAACGTGACAAGCGGAGCGCCATGAGGCTTTTTATTTCATTTCTTGCAGGAGCTTCTATTTTTTTGGTGGTGACACTGATCTTTAGGTTGAGATCGGGGGCAGCGGATGAGATGGTTTCCTGGGGTCATTTTACCGACCTTTGGATTCGGCCAGACAAATGGGAGAGATTGGGCGTAGTCGCGCACGCCTATTGGAGGGAAATTTTTGAGGAGAATAACTGGGTTTATCATTGGGGGGTCCTTCTAGGCATTTACTTTTTTTGCGCCAAAAAATTTCAGAGAAAAGAGAACTTCTTTCTATTGCTATTTCTTTTGTTGTCTCAGATGGGGTATCTGATGGTTTATTGGATGACGAAACTGCCACTGCAATACCACTTGGATACGAGTCTTGATCGATGTCTTTTGCAGATTTTCCCTGCGGCGATTTTTTTTGGGTTGTCTTTGATGGAAAAGCCTAAAAGATTAACTATTGATTGAGGGCAAGAATGATCGTCTTTTTGGGGCATTTTCTTTGCTTTTTTTAGTTGCCAATTGTATGATACCACAATGCTAAAAACATCTATGTTTAACCGTATTATCAACAGCGATTTGGAGTCTAAAAAAAGACCCGATGTCGGGGAATGGTATCTGGCTAAAGATACGTTTCTCAAGCTGACGCGGATGGTCGGGCTGATGAAGCGGTTTTGGTTCCGCCAAGGGCTCTTGAGTGCTTTTAGTCTCATTTTTATCCCCATGGGCTTGCTGAACCCCTATTTAAGTCAGCACCTTGTTGATGGGGCGCTTATGAACAAATCCGTGCATCAATTCTTTGCGCTCAGTTTTTGGATAGGACTTATTTCATTCGCCACGATGATGCTTCAAAATTACTACACCTATCTACAGAGTCAACTAGGCATAGATGCGCGGGAATACATTACGCAAAAGCTCTATGCAGACATGACGCAGATGTCACTGGATTTTTTCCGGCGGGGTGACCGTAACGTGCACGCCGGAATTTTGAGTGCTGATGGTGTTGAAGTTGCTGTACAAGCCCTTACGCTGATTCCCGAGATTACGGTCGTAGTGTACCATCCTCTGGACACTTTCAAGATTAAGCAGGAAGACAATCAGTAGGTTTTTTCTGTACCTAAAATAAAGAATGGCATACCCTTCAAGGTTGTTGTTTCTACCAAAAACGATAACCCTAAAACGAAGGAGGTATGCCAT
>CAMDWQ010000011.1 GCA_945877765.1 Candidatus Omnitrophota bacterium
AATTTTTTAGCCCAGTTTAAATTCTTTTGCTTTTCCCCTCTATCCTCCATCCTCCATCCTAAATCCATCTTTTGAAGTTGAGGTGCTGCATAAGAAAACTCTTGAATTAAAAGGCATAAAATTAGCGTGAGCGAGAGGCTCTTAAGAAACACCGTTCGGGTCGCTTTTTTAGCGATTGGGGGTCGATGGGTCATGGTCTATGTGTATTGGTAAAATATGCCTGATAGAGGGATAAAAAGCAAATATTTAAAATATTAACGGATTACCGTTTCACACCTCTAAGGTGTGAATTCCACAGGGCCCGCCCGCCAGAGGCGGGTCCGCCTTTGGCGGAAACCTGGGCGGTAATGGGCTCGAACCATTGACCTTCTGAATGTAAATCAGACGCTCTAACCAACTGAGCTAACCGCCCTCAACCTTAAGAAGTCGCGACTGGGGTACCTTTTTTTTGGCGGTCTTCAAAGCTCGTGACCATGGATTCAAGGTAAGACTGGAAGTTATTTTTGAGATTCTGAACATCATCCAAGCTTTGCTTCAAGCTGGCTTTTAAAGTTTCAATTGTTTTTAACTGCTCCTGCTGTTCTTGTTGGAGAGCGGTATTAACATTCCTGAGCTGATTAATTTCTTGGTCTGAGGTTTTCGCTCTATCCTCGCTGCTTTGGGCCTCACGCTCGAGGTCAACCATTGCTTTTTTCATTGTCTCGTTCTGGGCAAGAAAATTTTCTTTTTCGGATCGGAGAGCCTCAGCAGAGACCGTGAGATTTTTGATCGCTAGTTCTGCAGCAGAAATTTGAGACTTTAAACTTTCAATCTTATTAGTTTCAGCGGCCTTGCTCACTTGAATGGACTGTAAAAGTCGGCTAGCCTCTACAACCTCTTCCTTCATTTTTTGATTTCGAATTACTAAATCGTCTCTTTCCTGCCGAAGCTGCGAATTCACCTGGTCACTTTCGGCAGCTTTTTTAGCTTCAAGAGATTTAAAACGCTCATTTGATTCTTCGGTTTCGGCTTTCATTTTTTGATTCTGATTTTTTAGGTCATCCATTTCCTGCCGCAGCTCTAAATTTAATCGATCCGCCGATGCTTTATCTGCGGCTAACGCATTAATTTTTGCATCCCATTCTTGATCCTTCAAACGTAGAGCAAGCCGATCATTTTCATGAGATACTTTTTCCGCCAAGAGTTTTTTATTTTCCGCTCTGGCGGTTTCCAGATTTTCAAGTATCTGGTCCATCGCTTCCTGGCGGCGTTTCATTTTGTACGTCATTTCGCTATTAATGCCCTGTAAAGATTTATTCTCATTTTCCAATTGACCAATTTTTTCTGTTGAAAATTTTGAACTATCAGTTTGCGATTTAAGCGATTCCAATTCATATTTCATTTTTTCCTGCTGCGCCAAGACTTGATTATATTTTGACTTGGCATTGACAAGCTCTTGAACATCACTGTCTTTAGATGCCTTTAATTGATTAATCTCTCTTTGCATCTGACTCACCTGCGTTGCGCTTTCCGAGAAATGACTGCTTTCCTTTTTGGCCATTTCCAAGCTAAGTTTTAGATTTTTGATTTCCATTTCGTTTTGTTCAATCTTCATTTGGAGGCTCTCTAACTCCTTATTAGCCGCCGCACTTGAAAACTGGACCTGTGAAAGTTGCGCTAACTGAGAGGTCTGTTTATCCAAATCATTTTTTAAAACTATATTCTGCGATTTAAGGCGGTTGATTTCGGTCAGGTCAAGCGGCGGCACAACGGCAGCAGGGCCCGCTTGTTTTTCGTTCTTTAGTTTTTCAAAAGAAGCTTGGAGGTCCACGTATTTTTTTTGAAGCTCATCCGAACGCCGTATCGTATCTTCCTTTTCTTCAGTAATTTTTTTCAGCCGGACCGATTGGGCATTAAAGGCATTTTGTAAAAACTTTTGAGAATCATCGATAATTGGTTTCGAGGTTGTAGATACAGCGGTTTGCAAAGGCGCATTAGCCGGTGAACTTTCCTGTAGAAGAAGATTATTTAATCTTTCATTTTCACTTTTTAGCGCCATCACTTGCTTAGACAACGTTTCAATTTTTTCGACGCCTTGTTCTTTATCCTTAATGATAAGGGTCTTGTCATTGCCGGATTCCATTATTTCTTTTTGCATTCTTTGATTGTTTGTTTGCATCTGGCTTAGTTGGCCGCGAAGCTCTCGAATGGTCCCTTGGTAACTTTGAATGTCTTGCTCCATCACCTGGACATTAGCCGTCGCGACCGTTGGCAACGGCTTCACCGGCATCATCGCGTTTGGCGGGAGCGCTTGCGTTTCGATCCCACCGAAGTGAGCGGGTGAAATTTTTCCACTCTGCGCCATTAATTTTCCGGATTTCAAAGTCTCAATTTCGTGATAAGCCTCGTCTCTTTCCTGGGTCAGAGTCCGAACATGATCTTTCCAAATTTCAAGGAGCTCTTTGCTCCGGGCGGCTTCAGCAGAAACTTTCTCCAGCTGTCCTTTTGTCCGGCTAGCCAAAATATCAGATTCTTCTGTAAATCCGCATGGCGTAAACAGAATAGAAGTGATCAAAAAAAGCGAGAAAGATTTCTTTATCATGTGAATCCCTTTCAAGAGTCGGACGTTGGGCCGTTACGATATTTTAAAACAAAAAAAGTAAGAATTGAAAAAAAGAAAATATTCACCGCACCAAACGCGCGAAACGCCGTGTCTTGAGATCTCAGCGCCTGCGGAGTCATCAACACGGTACAGACCCATATTCCAAGCACCCACGAAATACTGACATCTTTAGAGCTCTTACGTTTCATCATATGAAGAATCATCGGAATATTAAAAAACGGCATCACAATGCAGGCCGCCGTTCCGATTTTCTGTATCCACTCATCCATTATCTAAACTCGACCGCATAGCGAGATTTAAGATCACGCCCCACGTTTTCCTGAAGCGACTGAATTTCACTGTCAGTAAAAGTCCCTGTTTCTTTCTGATAAGCCAATGAAAATGCTAAGCTTCGCTTGCCTGGGGCAATATTCCTTCCTATATATTGGTCAAAAAGGACCACTTCCCTCAAATTTGGCTGAGCGCTCGATTTCATAAGCTCTTGGAGCTCGACCACCGAGATTGTCTCATCCGCAATAAAAGCAAGATCCCGGCGCACCACAGGAAATTTAGAAACCGGCTTCACCTTACCCGCTAAAAGAGGCCTCGCAAGAATCTCATCTAAAATGATTTCGGCGTAATACCCCTGGTGAGGAATATCAAAATTTTTCAACACTGCCGCCGACACGCACCCGACCCTTGCCAATAGAAGACCCTCTTGCGAAATATTTACTGTCTGATCCAATCCCATACTTTGATCGGCATCTTTCCAGCTAGCGTTTTGAGCCCCGATAAACTGCAGTACGTTGGCCACAATTCCTTTTAAATCATAAAATGACGCGTCCGACTTCCGTTGCCAATTATTTTCAAAAGAGCCGTAAATCAAAAGACCCAGCACCGTCACTTCACGGTTGTCCTGATAACAATTACCGACTTCAAATAGCTTAAGCCCTGCCGCTTTGCGGTGAATATTAAAGACAGCTGCCTCCAACATTCCCGGCAAAAGCAAAGGCCTAAAAAACTCTTGTGCCGCGCTTGTGGTATTGACGACGCGATGCGCCTTTTCAAGATCAAAACCCGCATCCTTAAGAACCTTCGCCGACATTAAACTATACGTGATAATTTCCGAGAATCCAAGGGCTTCCATGAATTTTTTTATTCCAGGGGTCCGTACTGCCTTTAGGCTCTCTGGGCTCGCTATGCCATACCGAGTCGACGGGATCAGCGTAGGGATCTTCTCAAAACCTTCAATGCGGAGAATCTCCTCCACCAAATCTTCCTCTTGGCTGATATCGCGTCGATACGAACTCGGTTGGACCAAAATTTTATCTTTCCCAGAAACTTTAGCTGCTATAGAAAGCGCCTTCAAAATAGCCACTATCCTCTTCTGAGAGACCTTCATCCCCAAAATCTTCTCAACACGGCCGACACGTAAGACAATATCCGCTAGTTTCTTGGTACCCAGACTACCCTTTTCAACAAGACCCGAAACCTCCTGCCCCCCCGCCCATTCCAGAATGAGTTCGGAAGCACGTCTTGAAGCGCTAGCCACACCCGCAGGATCCACCCCACGCTCAAAACGATAGCTCGAATCCGTTGAGATTTTACATTTGCGGGCTGCCTGCCGCACGAGCGCCGGGTCAAAATAAGCGGCTTCTAAAAGAACGTTCTTGGTTGCGTGTGTCACTTCAGTAAGTTTGCCGCCAATCACACCGGCAATGGCAATCGCCCGCTCGACATCCGCCACAACAAGTGTCTTTTCATCTAACGTATATTCAATGCCGTCAATTCCCAGAAATTTTTCACCCTTACGGGCATACCGCACAATAATCTTAGCGCCCTTAATCTTGTCAAAATCAAACGCATGCAACGGCTGTCCCGATTCAAACAACACAAAATTGGTCGCATCCACCACGTTGGAAATAGCCCGTGTGCCCGTCAACTCAAGAAGCTCTTTGGCTTCTAGTGGCGACGATTTCACCGTCACATTCTGTATCAACCGGCCGGTGTAAAGCGGACAGGCTTTTTTGTCTTCGATGGTAATACCAAATGTCATTCCCGAATGTTTTAACCGGGAATCATGTCTGGTTTGGTCCCTCGACTTGGCTCGGGATGGCTTTGCCTTTTCTTTATTTTTATAAGCAGATGGCAAAGTCACTTTCTTTCCCGTCAGTGCCGACATCTCATGTGCCAACCCCAAAATCGAAAGACAATCCGGCCGATTCGTCGTCACCTCAAGCTCGATGACAACCTCGTCCCCTTTTTTCTCAACCGCCTCGACTTTGGTACCTGACATCGTAAGCATCTCTTCCAGCTTTTCTGCGGAGAGATTGCACTCGATGTATTTTTTTAACCAGCGAATGGGAAGTTTCATTTTTTCTTTATCTTTTTTGCTTCAACCACCATTTTTTTATCATCAGCTTTAACTTTACGCTCCAACTTTTTGATATCTTCTTCCGCGTGTAAATTTTCAGGCTTAATCCCACTCTTTGCCAATAAGTCCCGAACATCTTTGTTATTTTTTACATGCTCTCCTGAAATGGGGCTCTCGCCTTTCAGATCTTTCTTTCTAACGTTAAAGTTAGTTATTTCAGTCGCCAAATCTTTCGCTTTGATGGTGATTGTAGGTAAGAAATCGGCCAACGGACGATTTTCGGGAATCCTCATCTTGCTCTTCATTTGTAAAGTCGTATATCCGCCAAATAAGGCCTGATCCCCTTTGCTTCTCATTCTTCCAAAACCCGGGCCATCGACCCCACGCTCGTAAACAAGCCCTGAAAGTTCGTTTTCAGTGGTGACTAGCTTTTGTCGCGCGTGAAGTCTTTCGACGAGCTTGATTCGTTCTTGAAGAAGCTCTTGTTTACGCGTCTGAATAGCAAAATAACTTTGGGCAAAAGCTATAGCTTCTTTCTTCGGGTCGCCATTCTGCGCTATTAAATAACAAGCATAACGAGTCAACGCTATATCATCTATTTCCCTCTCACTACCAGACCCCAATAAGACCATTTTGTTGACGTCAACAAAATGGTCTTCTATTCTCTGCCCTGCCTTCCCACAGGCTAATTTAGCCTTTTCAATGACTTGAACAAAATTTCTCCACTCAGTGTATTCGAGTAACTCTTGTATGTTACGCGCAAACCAAAACTCTATACCCTCTTTTTCAAAAGCAGCCTGCTCAAAATTTTTGTTTAATTTAATAACTAGCTCTTTTTCCATAAAATCAAAACTGCCTCAAAAACCGCAAATCATTTTCAAAAAAGTGCCGGATATCCTCGACGCCGTATTTGAGCATGGCTAATCTCTCAACACCCATCCCAAAAGCAAACCCTGTATATTTTTCCGAATCAATCTTCACCGATTTTAAAACTTGCGGATGCACCATGCCCGCCCCGAGCACTTCCAACCATGAATTTCTAGCCTCCGACCAAATATCAATCTCAGCGCTCGGCTCAGTAAAAGGGAAAAAATGAGGCCGAAAACGCAGCTTGGTCCCTTTGCCAAAAAACTCCTGCGCGAAAGCAAAGAGGACTCCCTTTAAATGGGCAAAACTTACTCCTTCATCGACCATCAACCCTTCGATTTGGTGAAACATAAAAGAATGCGTCGCATCCGTCGCATCGGGACGATATACTTTTCCGGGAGCGATAATTTTAAGCGGCGGTTTTGTTTTTTCCATCACGCGCACTTGTACCGGCGATGTCTGACTGCGAAGAAGTCTGCCGCTATCAAGATAAAAAGTATCAAAACTGTCTCGCGCTGGGTGATTGAGCGGAATATTGAGCGCTTCAAAATTATAATACTCCGTCTCCGCCTCAGGCCCCTCGACTAAATCAAATCCCAGATGTCTAAAAATACCAATGACTTCATCGATGACCTGCGTGAGCGGATGAAGCGTCCCTGGAGAATAAAACGTGCCTGGCATCGAAGCATCAATTTTTTTGTAGGCGTGGGCAGAGAAAGTGCCGAGTGTTTTTTGTTTGTCGGAAAAAAGAGACTCGATCGCGTTTTTGACTCGGTTGAGCTCCTGTCCTGCTTCCCGCTTTTTGTCAGAGGGGACCTGAGACATTTGCGCAGAAACAGCCGCCAAGAGCCCTTTTCGGCCAAGATATTTTATTTTGGCTTCCTCAAAATGCGCGGCTTCCGTCAAAAGCGTAATTTCTGCCCGAGCCTCAATTTCGATTTTTTTTAAGTCTTCAATCATAATATCCCGTAGATACATCCCAACAATGTCATTCCCGAATTTTTTAATCGGGAATCATGTCTGGTTTGATCCCCGATTAGAGACTTCGGGGATGACAGGCGTATAAATACGAAACACCAGGACAAGCACAGCTTGTCTGGTGTTTATATTTAACTAAGCAAATTTATGCTTTCGCGATATTACAGATTTCGCTGAAAACCTTTTGTTCGCTGTTTGCCAAATCCGCCAGGATCTTGCGATCAATTTCAATCTTGGCTTTTTTTAGTCCACCGATCAGACGGCTGTAAGTCAGGCCGTTTTCAACAGCGCCCGCGGAAATACGGGTAATCCAGAGTTTGCGAATAACCGACTTCGAATCGCGGCGATCGCGTGTGGCAAATGCCATCGCGCGCTGAACCGTTTCACGAGCGGTACGGTAAAGCTTACGGCGTCCGCCGACAAATCCTTTAGCGCGTTTTAAAAATTTTTTCCTGCGTGCGCGACCCGCGGGAACTGTTTTAGCTTTAGGCATACGGCAACAATCTCCTTATTTGCTTTTCAAATGTCTTCGCGACAAAATCGCCTTTTCTGAGCTGGCGCTTGCGCTTTGACGACTTGTGGTTTAATAGATGCCTTTTACCGGCACGCATCTTTTTGAATTTGCCGCTCTTCGTTTTCCGCAAACGTTTAGCGGTAGATCGGTTTGTTTTTAACTTTGGCATTTTTCCCTTTCGTTGTCATTCCCGCGAAAGCGGGAATCAAACCATTATTTGTTATGATCCCCGATTAAAAATTTCGGGGATGACGCGTCGCGTCATTTAGGCATGATGATCATCGTGATCATCTTACCCTCGAGCACTGGCATTCTTTCGATTTCACCCAGAGGGGCGATATCCTGTGCCAGACGCTCCAATACTTTTCTGCCTTTGTCCACGTAGTTCATCTCGCGTCCGCGAAACACCATCGTGATTTTGGCCTTGTCCCCTTCTTTAAGAAAACGCTCGATGCTATGAAGCTTCACCTGATAGTCGTTTTCCTCGATGAAAGGATGATACTTCACCTCTTTTAGGTGAATCACTTTCTGCTTCTTCCGGGCTTCCTTTTCCTTCTTCTCTTGGTCGTACTTAAACTTGCTGAAGTCCATGATGCGGCAGACGGGCGGTACGGCCGCTCCGGCGACTTCGACCAAATCAAGCTCAGCTTCTCGTGCCATTTGAAGTGCAGCCTGCACGGTGACTACACCGGCCTGATTTCCATTATGATCGATCAACCGGACTTGAGGGACCCGGATCCCCTCATTGATACGCGTTTTATCCTTTGAAATGAAAAACCTCCTGTGTTTATTCGTTACGTTCTGTCATCCTCGCGAAAGCGGGGATCTGTTTTAGTACGGATTCCCGCTTTCACGGGAATGACATTTTTTTTAAATTTTTGCCTGCAGTTCGCTGTTTGTTCTTTTTAAAAAATCCTCAAGTGCCATCGGGCCCAAATCACCCAGTACCCTGGACCGCACCGCTATTTTTTCAGCCTGAATTTCTTTGTCACCCAAAACAATCATGTAGGGTATTTTTTCCGTCTGTGCAGTGCGAATTCTAGACCCCAGCGTATCGGAGGGGGATAAAATTTCACAACGTAACCCAGCCGTCTTGAGCTCCCCTAAAATTTTTTCCGCAAATGCCTGATGCGTGTCTTTCACCGGAATCAAACTGACCTGCACCGGACTCAGCCACAAAGGCAGCGCTCCCGCATAATGCTCTAATAGCGTCCCCATGAAGCGCTCGACACTTCCCAAGATCGCTCGGTGCAACATCACCGGCCGATGCTTGTTCCCATCCGACCCTGTATATTCTAAATCAAAACGCTCCGGAAGTGCAAAATCACATTGAATCGTACTGCACTGCCACGAACGCCCCAAAGCGTCCTTAATCTTGATATCAATCTTGGGCCCGTAAAAAGCACCCTCGCCTTCACAGATTTTATAAACGACATTCTTCGAATCCAAAGCACCTTTAAGGGCCCCCGTCGCCCGGTCCCAGTCCAAATCCGTCCCAATCGACCCCTCGGGCCGTGTACTGATTTCAATTTCTCTCTCTTTAAACCCAAAAGTATCCAGCGTATAGAATACAAAATCTACCACGCGCTCAATTTCTTCCTGAAGCGCATCCGGCATGCAAAAAATATGCGCGTCATCCTGGGTAAAATTCCGCACGCGCAAAAGCCCATGCAATACTCCCGATTTTTCATTGCGGCAGACATTTCCCAATTCAAAAAATCGTAGCGGCAGATCACGATAACTGCGAATCTTGGTCTTAAAAATCAGCATGTGCCCCGGGCAATTCATGGGCTTGATCGCGTACTCTTTTTCGTCCTCGGTCTTAAAAATAAACATGTTTTCTTTATAATGCGAATAATGCCCCGACTTGATCCACACATCGCTCTTCAAAATCTGCGGCCCGATGACAAATTGGTAATCGCGCTTCAAATGCTCTTCTTTGACAAATTGCTCGATCAAGTGCCGCAGGAAAGCCCCTTTGGGATGATAAAAAATAAGCCCCGGCCCGCCGTCTTCCTGAATCGAAAAAAAGTCTAATTCTTTCCCAATTTTCCGGTGATCGCGTTTCTTGGCTTCTTCGCGGACACGGATAAACTCATCGAGTTCATTTTTTGAAAAATAGGCGGTGCCGTAGATCCTTTGCATCATCTGATTTTTCGCATCGCCCTTCCAATAGGCTCCTGCGATGCTTGTGAGCTTGAAAGCTTTGATCAACCCAGTCGAGTCCGCGTGCGGATATTTGCAAAGATCGCAGAATTCGCCGTCAGTGACGATCGAAAGCTCCTGCCCTTTGGCAGACAGCTCGTCGATGACTTCGCATTTTAATGTTTCATTTTTAGCGCTAAAGATCGATTTGGCTTCTGCGGGTGAAACCATTTTTTTCTCGAAAGGGAAATTGGATCTGATAATTTTATCCATTTCCTTTTCGATACCCTTCAACGCCTCTTCACTCAGTGGCTCGGGCAACACAATGTCATAATAAAATCCCTCTTCCACCGGCGGCCCAAATCCAAGCTTGGCATTGGGATAGATCCGTTTCACCGCCTGCGCAAGTACATGCGAACAGCTGTGGCGTAATTTATCGAGGTCGGTGTATTGTTTGACGATTTTTGTCATTTAGAAATATACCGCACCCCTCCGATATTTTTAAAATCTTGGTCTTGCGTCCACAAAACAGCCTCATACAAGCGTGCTGTCGCAAGAATAATACTGTCCGCCAACGGCAATTTCAATTCATATCCTAACCGGGCGGCGCTCATCGCTAAATTGGTATCCAAATCAACCACTTGCCCCTGCCGCATGTGAGCGACGGCCTTCAGAGCTGATTGCTCATCGCTGGTTTGACGCACTTTTTTAAAAACTTCCGTGATGGTAATTGAAGGCACCAAAAGCTCCGCAACGTTTTCAATCGGCTTCGCAAATACCTTGGCATTTCTACTTTCGGCAAAAAATTCGAGCCAACCAGAAGAGTCCACTACATTCATAGACGGTCTTTTTCTCTTTCGATAGCCGTATCAATCCCCTTCAAAAATCCACGAAGACTTTTCATGGGTTGAATAGGAATCAATTCAATCCGGTTGTCGTATTCCAGTATTTCCACTTTTTGCCCGGCCTTCAAATGCAAATGATTTCGAATTTCTTTGGGTATCACCACTTGAAACTTAGGCGAAATCGTCATGGCGCTCATAAACCCTCCTTTTTCTTTATCGATGGCACTACCGTAATACTATATACCAATCGATTGAAAATTTCAATAGCGGGTCTTAGCATTACTTTTAGAAAAAGACTCAAGACCGACTTTCATCAATGCTTCTGATTCACGTGTATTTTCGGGATGTTTCTTATAGGCCGTTATATACTGTTTTTCTAGATCAGTGCATTGTTTGGCGATTTTAGACATAATTTATTTAATGCTTAATCCTATTATTAATTTCTACTACCCACTGCTTTTTTTCGAGTCTTGTATTGCCTACTCCTAGATACCCGTGACGGGTGGCGCGGAGGGTGGGCGCCCATTGACCCGCAGGGCGAAGCCTGAGGACGCAATGGGCTCCCGCAGCGACAGGCCCCGTCACCACACTAAATACTTGGGCAATACAGGACTCGAACCTGTGACCTTTTCCATGTCAAGGAAACGCTCTAACCAACTGAGCTAATTGCCCTAAAATCTTACTTAATCTTTGTTACGACCGTAGTTTCTTTTTCTTTATCCTTGTGCAGGAGCGATCTTAGCTTCTCCAGATCAAGACCGCTCTCGTCGAAAAATTGTTGGAGATTGGCCCCGCCTTCCGCATCAAGGTTTAAACCAAAAAATTTCTGCGCATTTGCTCCGCTCATGATCCATTTAATATCGGCTTTCTGAATCGATTCCGCCATCGCGTGAAACTTCGCCATCATCACTTCTTTATGGATGTCGAGCATTTTCACATTTAACGCCGTTTCATTAAACTGTTTGAGCGCTTCGGCCAATTTTAAAGTACCAGCGGCTTCAGCCTCTTTTTTAATTTGGATGACATTCGCTTCCGCGCGGCCTACGGCTTCAATCTCGTTGGAATGACCTTCGGCTTCTACCGTCGATTTGATACGCTGTGCCAGCGCGTGCTGTTCAATTTTTTGTTTTTCAATTTCAGCGGTACCTACCTGGATTTTTCTGGCGGCTTCGACTTTTTGAATATTGGCCTCGGCTTCTTTGAGAGCGATTTGCTGATTCTTATTCTGCTCAGAAATGCCAATCTGCTGATCTTTCTCGATCTGACGTTTGCGGTAAATTTCCTCGGCTTCGGCCTTGGCAATTTCCGCTTCCTTATTGGTAGTTGCCACACGAATATCCGCGTCACGCCTGATTTCAGCGGCCACCTTGCGCTCGATATCCGCAATGATGGTACTGCCCGCTGCATCCTTAATGTCTTTTAATTCCAGATCGACCAACTGAATTCCCCATTTAGGAAATACCATTTCAACCTCTTTGGTGATCGCTTCATCCAACAGCTGGCGATTCATATAAATATCCAAAATCGTTTGCTTGGTAACCACGGTACGTCCGATACTTTCCATTATCGCTCGCAAATCCTCGGAAAGGCGCATGAAATCAAAACCCATTTCTTTTTCGCTGTCAGAAAGCACCAAGCGCTCAGCCGCTAAATTTAAATCCTTGATATTGACAAAGCAAACGATATCGCAGACAAATTTGGCCATGTTCTTATCGTTGAGCTTGATGTCGTTAACAGGGATGGCAAGATTAGACAGCGGCAACCGATTTAATTTCGTAATAAAGGGAATAAACCAGTAAGCGCTCTTGCCCTCACGAATGGAAAAAATAGATTTTGTATTCCGCAATACGCGAATATGGGCTTCATTAACAGGAACGACCCGGTACAGGCCCACCATACCGCCAAGAATGTGCCGTAGAAAAAAAACCAATGTTAGAAATACTGCCACTATCACAACCATGGTGATGAAAAATAAATTCATGTGTTCCTCCAAAATATTAATAGTTCTTCGCTTCTTAAGACAACTGACTCCTGACCTTGTCTCCGCCAATTTTTTAGCGGAAACCAACCTAATTATTCTTTAAAATTTTATAATTTTTCCACGACAACCGCGGTGCCATAACACAACACCTCGCTGACGCCCTGCATTAATTCCGTCGCATCATAACGCACGCCGATGATCGCGTTGGCACCAAGTTCTTCGGCATGGCGCGTCATCATATCAAATGCTTCAGTCCGCGTTTTCTCACACAAGTTGGTGAACAGTGAAATATTTCCACCCAGTATTGTCTGTAGTGAGCCGCCGATAGTCCCGAAGATGGAACGTGAACGTACGACGATGCCGCGCACAATACCCAAATTTTTACTAATCGTGTAGCCTTCCAGTGTAAAAGCTGTTGTTGTCAATTCATGCTTCATTTGTAAATTCTCCGTTTAAACCCAAATCGCGACCATCCTTCAAAAACCCTGGGCGAGGAGGGAGTCGAACCCTCATGGGCCGAAGCCCAACAGATTTTAAGTCTGTCGTGTATGCCATTCCACCACTCGCCCAGACAATCTTTCTCTCCAAGCCGAGGAATGGCGCATAAAACAACGCTCTTTACCTTTTTACTCCCGGCGGGTGACGCGGAGGGTGGGCGCCCATTGACCCGCAGGGCGAAGCCCGAGGACGCAATGGGCTCCCGCAGCGGCAGGCCCTGCCGCACACCTAAACACTCCAAACACCAAAGAACACAACACCGCAAACATTCCGAGGCGCGAACCGGAGTCGCACCGGTCTACGAGGTTTTGCAGACCTCTGCCTAACTGCTCGGCCATCGCGCCAGAGAATTACCTACAAAATAGACCGCGCCGAACCCATTAAGTTAACAAAAACCACCTCGCCAGTCACGCAATTTATTATTGGGCTAACACAGTGGGCTAACACAGTATATAAACACCGGACTCAGTCCCAATCACCCAAAAGTACACAGTTAGAAAAGATTTTGTTTCTCCTGGGTGTCGCTTATGCGCTCATGGGTGACATAGAAGCGGTAAACCGCTCTTCTCTCATCATCAGATATCCCTAGAATTGAATATACAGGCGACTCGGTGATGAGGTCATCCTTTTTTCCGTAGGCGATGTTCCTCCGGAGAGCCGACAAGCTTGGCTGTGAGCGGATTCCGCTCGACATAACGTCCGCATTCCAAGAGATACGCGTCGCTCTCAATGGGAAAGCTCGAATAGTTTCTCTTAAAGACCTGCTCGGACCATCGGTGGGTTTTGCAGTAATAGTACGCATACCGTCTCTGGACAAAATGAGCGAACTTGCCAAGCATCTCAAGATCCGGGGATTTTAAAACCAGATGGATGTGATTGGTCATAAGGCAGTAATGGTACGTCTGCACATCAAACCTATCTGCGTACTCTTTCACGAGAAGCAGATAAGCTCTATAGTCGTCATCCTTATGAAAGAGCTTCTTTTTGTTCACTCCTCGGGTGACAAAGTGGTAGACGCCTGATGCACTGGTCTTGCGTGGTTTTCTTGGCATGAAAGCCTCCCTTTATATAACTAGACGCCTTGGGAGGGGATTTTCGTTCAGACCTTTTTGCTATCGGCTAACTGCGCCCTTCTTGCGGGGTTTGGACTGAGTCCGGTATTAACATCACTTCCTGGATCTTGAAGAAGCCTGGAAAACGATCGAAGAATGGCGTATGAGCTATAATGACTTCAGGTCGCACAGTTCGCTAGACGGTATGACGCCTGAGGCTTTTGCAGTGCAGTGGTAGGATAAAAACAACAACCAAAACACCGCTAAACTGTCTTTAAAACTTGTACGCTCCTTGTGCATTTTCTGACGGGGTTGAACTCAAGAAGCCGATAAGGATAAAAATCAATAGGGTCACAAGAATGACAACTCCTATAACGACTGCGACAACAGAAAGGTTACTTTTTTGCGATGCTTCCATCTTGCGCTCCTGCAGGCCGAAGTAAATTCCGCTGCCTGCAAGAATGAGAGAAATAAGCCAGCAAATAAGGGAAATATAACCCCCGATTTCCGGCAACCCTGAAAGAAAAAGACCTACAATGAAAATCAGAAACCCATAGACCTCAAATTGAAAGGAGAGAGGGGCCTTTATTTGCATCACAATCCTCCTTGGACCTTATCTGCTATTGCTTTGGCTAAATGAAATAATCGATTAATACTAGCACGGACAAGTGGTCGATGCAATTCTTAGTTGTATATAAACACCGCGGCTAACACCTCGGGCTAACACCTCGGGCTAACACCTCTGCCCTCTGAATCAAAAGTCGAGCTAGTTTTTTTTTAGAAATCTTTTTTAAAGGCTCTACACAGCCGCAAACATCTACCAGAAAAGCATCTATCAGCTTATCTCCAAACGGCGTATTATTTTTCACAACCTTCTGCACTACAATAAGTCCCAACATTTTCCTACGAAGTTTTTCATAGCCATTTTTTAATAGATTACCGGATTCCAGCGCAAATCCAATAAAAACCTGCCCCTTTTTCTTACTTTTTGATAATTCTTGTAAAATGTCGGGGTTTTTAATCAAGCGCAGAGTCGACAATTTCTCTTTTTTTATTTTTTGTGAGGAAACCGCCACCGGCCGGGCATCGCAGACTGCCGCCGCCATGATCAACACGTCATTTTTTGGTAAACGGCGCTTGAGCTCCCTCAAAAGATCCCGCGCTGTCTCGACTGTTTGAGGACATTCCACCCAATCCACTTGGTGACGCCGAGCCTTGGCTGCTTCCACCAAATAACGCCCCATCGTGCCCGTTGAATAATTGGATAGGTACCGGACAGGATCGATAGGTTCCCGCGTGGGGCCCGAAACAATAAGAAACCGCATTAATTTTTTTTGGCCAGAGCGTCGTGGACTGCTTTTCGAATCGCCGCATTGTCAGCGATATGCCCCATCCCCTGGTCACTGCACACCAAGTGGCCTTCAATGGGCGGGACAAAAATCACACCGCGTTTTTTGAGTCGCTCGATATTTTCCTGCGTCGCCGGATGCGAATACATTTTATCATTCATCGCTGGCACAATGATGACAGGCGCCTGAGTTGCCAACACCGTGCATGTCAGCACATCCCCCGCAAAACCGTAAGAAAGTTTGGCGATGACATCCGCTGTCGCCGGCGCGATTAAAATGACATCCGATTTTTTGGCAAGCTCGATGTGAATCGGTTTTTTTCTTCCCGCCACGGAGAAAAAATTTTCAATGACATCATTGGCCGTAAAACTTTCAAGCACCAGTGGTGTCACAAAATGATGCGCGTCTTCCGTCATCACCGCCGTCACGGAATAATTTTCCGCTCTTAGCTCGGTGATAAGATCACATACTTTATAAGCGGAGATGGAGGCGGTGACGCCTAGCAAAATATTTTTTGGATTAGTGTTCATTTAATTCCTCTTTGATTCAACGCCCCCTAGCCCCCTCTTTAGTAAAGAGGGGGGACCACGCTAACTATTCCCCCTCCCTCCTCATTATTTATTTAAAGAGGAGAAACCACACGCTCCCCCCTCTTTAATTCAAAGAGGGGGCTAGGGGGCGTTAGATTTTCATTCTTTCCGCACGGATAATTCCACGCAGCGCTTCCGTAGCCACAGGAATCTGGCGATTAATAATGCGATAGTCACAGAGCGCCAGCTCATTGAGTTCTTTTAATTCCTTCGTGGCTACTTTGTAGCGCACACTGATTTCCTTTTGAGTTTCCGTCCCGCGCTTGTAAAGCCGGCGGAGCAATTCTTCTTTAGAGGGTGGGGCTAAAAAAATAAATACAGCATCTGGTTTTGTTTTTTTGACTTTCTTGGCTCCCTGCACGTCAATCAAAAGGAGCACATCCCGCCCCTGCCGCAAGTGGTCCTCAACTTCTTTTTTGGGCGTCCCATAAGTACGGCCAAACACATTGGCCCACTCAAGAAATCCATTTTTTTTTATTTTTTTTAGAAATTCTTTTTTGGTGACGAAAAAATAATCTTGCCCATTTTTTTCATCGGGCCGCGGATGGCGTGTGGTATAGGAAACGGATTGCACAAGATTTTTGTCTTCTCTTAAAAGCTCGCGCGCAAGCGTCGTCTTGCCTGTACCGGACGATGCCGATATGACAAACAGCCTACCCGAACATTTCGAAGTTGTTTTCATCGTGCCATATTTTTTGGTCGAATCAAGACCAAATTTTTTTCTTAACGTTCTGCAGAGTTGTTTCTTTGGTGGGATAAAGATTACTAAAAACAATTTCCTCCGGCTCAAACCAGAGTTTGATCTCACGTTCCGCGTCGGCAGGATTTCCAGAAGCGTGAATCACATTTTCATACACGCCCTTCGTCGTAATGCGCCCATAAGATCCGCGAATCGTGCTGGGATCGGCTTCTTCAGGATTGGTAGCGCCGCAAATTTTACGAATTTTTAAAATCGCGTCTTCCCCGTGATACAACAGCGCCATGACGCGCTTGGTGTGGTATTCCCCCATCAGATAACTGACGATTTCTTCAAAAAAAGGTTTTTCCTTCATGTCACGATAATGCTCTTCGGCAAGCGCGCGGCTGACTTCTTTGATTTTGCAACCGATGATGACAAGTTTTGTTTCGGATAGTTTGGTCAGGATGCCGCCAGTTAACGATTTTTGTAAACCATCTGGCTTGATAATCACGAGAGTCGGCTGATTCATATTATCCTAATTCTTTGCTGTGTATGAAGTTATAGGATCGATATTATGACAAAAAAATAAAAATTCGTCAAGCGCCGTTAGTCTTTCTTCACCCCTAGGATTTTCAAGACACGGTCCAGATCATCTAAGGAATAATATTCAATTTCAATCTTACCGCGTTTTTTTCCATGGCGAATGCGCACTTTAGTGCCAAGCGAGCGCTCAAGACTTTCCTCGAGAGCTTTGATATCGCGATCTTTTGTTCGGATGGCGGAAATTTTGGTTTTCTGTCTTGGGTTGACCAACGATTCCACCTGGCGAACTGAAAGCCCCTGCTCCACAATCTTAAGACAAAAGCTAAGCTGTCGCGCCTCATCACTCACAGGAATCAACGCCCTTGCATGCCCAAATGTAATCAGATTTTGTGACAAATAATCCTGCACTTTTTGTGGTAAGCTAAGCAATCTCAATAGGTTAGATATAGAGCTCTTATCTTTGCCTACTTTCAAGGCAATGTTATCCTGTGAATAACCAAACTCCATCGCCAAGCGCTGATAGGCTTTGGCTTCCTCGATTGAATTGAGCTCCTCGCGTTGGACATTTTCAATAATGGACAACTCCAAAAGATCCGCGTCAGAAACCCGTCTTACAATTGCCGGTATCTCATTTAATCCCAATGACTTAACCGCTCTAAGACGGCGCTCTCCTGCGATCAATTCATACCGGTCTGTGCCCATCGCTCGCACCAAAATCGGCTGAATCACCCCTTTTTCTTTGATGGAGTCCGCAAGCTCTTCAATTTTTTCTTCCGAAAAGTGAATGCGCGGCTGGAATTTACTGGCATAGACCTGTTCGGTCTTAAGAATCTGAACTTTTTCTTTGGCGCTTGTATCAGCTGCTACCGGAGAAATAAGAGCCTCTAAACCGCGTCCCAAAACTTTTCTATCCATGGCTCTCTCCTATACCTATCTATTTGAATTTAATAGAGTTGCGTTTGATAAAATAAATTCTTTGGTGAGCTCTTTGTACTTTTTTGCGCCTTCGGATTCTTTGTCGTAGAGAAAAATCGGCTTCCCAAATCCAGGGGCTTCACTCAGCTTGATGCTCCGAGGAATTACCGCGTTGTAGACTTTATCGCCAAAATGTTTTTTGACCTCATTGATTACTTCTTGAGTGAGTTTTGTACGAAAATCTGCCATCGTCATCAAGATGCCTTCAATCTGGAGGTCTTCATTGAGGTTGTTCTTGATCATGGTGATGGTCTTAATCAGCTGACTGACCCCTTCTAGCGCGTAATACTCACACTGGATGGGGACAATTACGGAATGAGACGCTGTAAGCGCATTGATCGTCAAAAGACCAAAAGATGGCGGGCAGTCAATAAAGACAAAATCAAAGGAGGCATCCAGGCGGCTTAGTATCCTCTTAAGCCTCCCCTCTCGCCCCATCTCGCTGACCAGCTCTACCTCGGCCCCGGAAAGATCCGCATTGGATGGCACCATATATAAATTGTCAACGCAAGAAGGGAGAATAATTTCTTCGATTTTTGTGTCTTCCAGAAGCGCATGATAAATCGATTTGGCGACAGAATTCTTATCGATACCTACACCGCTGGTCGCATTTCCCTGAGGGTCTAGATCGACCAAAAGACACTTTTTCCCCTCGAGAGCCAAGCAGGAAGCCAAAGAAACGGCCGTGCTAGTCTTCCCCACGCCGCCCTTTTGATTGCAAATAGAAATAATTTTTGGCATGCGTACAGTGTATTCAAAAGCTCGTTTACTGTCAAACAATGTTTACTAGTTTCCACGTGGAAACTACGTTTGAGGATGTGTATGTGCGAGGACCGGGCTTTTATTTTTTTGCGCGGCGGCCGAAACTACATTTGGGCACTCGCGGGAATAGGCTTTTCTTTTTTTGCGTGCAGGTATGCGACGCTTATGCCGCTCTACAAAACCTTTTTTACTCAACCTGTTGAAGGAGTAACGAAAGTCCCAAGCCCAGTTGAAGCGGAGCGAAGGCATTCCAGTGAAATGCCGGCCGGAACGCAAAAAAAGAAAAGCCTGTTCCCGCTAACACTATAATGTTTCCACGTGGAAACTAAGCGCTCAGGCGGCGAAGCTTCTCCATATAGATGGCAAGTGTTGAAATGTCACAAGGTGTGATACCGGAGATACGAGACGCCTGCCCAAGGGATACTGGGCGAATCTTTTCAAATTTTTCCTGAGCTTCTCTACGTAGACCCATAACTTCTTTAAATACAATAGTTTCCGGCACTTTCTTTTCTTCATTATTGCGATAGCGACTCACCATACTCTCTTCTCTTTCGACATAGCCTGAGTATTTGACCTCGATCTCAATCTGTTCTTCGACTTCCCTATCCCCTATCTCTTCATTTAATAAGCCCATCACGTTCCTCAACTTCACTTCGGGACGACGGAGATATTGCTCCATAGAGACTTGCTGATAGCGCTTGGTTTTTAGCTTGTCTATCCATTCAATAATGCGGGCTTGTTTTTGATTAAATTTTAAAAACTGCTCTTTTGAAATAAGTCCAAACTCATACCCATAGCTCATCAATCTCTTATCGGCATTGTCTTGGCGCAAAAGTAAGCGATGCTCCGCGCGTGAGGTAAACATCCGATAAGGCTCCTCCGTGCCGTGAGTAACCAGATCATCAATCAAAACTCCAATATAGGCCTCCGACCTCCCCAAAATAAACGGCGCCTGGCCCCTATTCTTTAAGCAAGCGTTGATCCCAGCCATGAGCCCCTGGCACGCCGCCTCTTCATATCCTGAGGTGCCATTAATCTGACCCGCCAGATAAAGATTTTCTACCTTTTTAGTTTCCAACGTTGGCTTTATTTGAGTGGGCGAACAAAAATCATACTCAATCGCGTAACCAAATCTCATAAGCTCTGCATTTTCAAGACCTTGCACACTTCTAATAAGTTGTATTTGAATATCCTGTGGAAAACTTGTTGAAAAACCATTAATGTAAACTTCATTCGTGAAGCGCCCTTCAGGCTCCAGAAATAGCTGATGGCGCAGTTTATCCACAAAACGAAACACTTTGTCTTCAATGGACGGACAATAGCGCGGACCGCGGCTTTGGATTTTCCCCGAGTACATAGGGGAGAGGTTAATATTTTTTTTAATCAGGTCGTGAGTGTTTTCATTCGTGTAGGTGATATGACAAGGCAGTTGCTCTTGAGTGATTTTGTGCGTCTGAAAACTAAAAGGTGCGGGATCGGCATCCCCGTGCTGAGCTTCCAACTTTGAAAAATCAATCGAGCGCGCATTTAAGCGTGGGGGAGTGCCCGTTTTTAAACGCTTCACTTCCAGCCCTTGTTTTTCTAGACACGCGGAAAGTCCTACGGAAGGTTTATCACCGGCACGGCCGCCGCCAAAAGTGATTTCGCCGATATGAATCAATCCATTTAAAAAAGTACCTGTGGTGATGATCACGGCTTTTGCATAATACGCGGTGTTGATATTCGTGAGAACACCTTCGACAGAATTACCATTGATCAAAAGTTCTTTGACCTCACCCATCTTAAGATCGAGATTGGGTTGGCTTTCCAGCACGTGCTTCATCGTCATCGCATAAATTTTTTTGTCGCACTGACCGCGGGGAGCCCACACGGCGGGGCCTTTAGAACGATTGAGCATGCGAAATTGGATGCCCGTACGATCCGTCACTTTTCCCATCTCACCACCCAGCGCGTCAATTTCACGCACGATGTGGCCCTTAGCAATGCCACCGATAGCGGGATTACAGGACATCTGTGCCACCGAGTCGATATTCATCGTCAGCATCAGAGTGGACTGACCCATACGTGCCGCCGCCAGCGCTGCTTCGCAACCTGCGTGGCCGGCGCCGACAACAATCACATCATATTTTTTTTCAGAGGGGATAAGCATAAATTTTATGTTACTGTCATCCCCGAATTTTTTAATCGGGGATCATACCTAGTTTGATTCCCGATTAAAGCCTTCGGGAATGACACAACTTAAATTAAGTCGCGGTAGATTTTTTTAAATAGAGCTGATACGACGTCATAAAAATCGTATTGGTAAGCCAGTAAAGCACCAGCGCAGAGGGCATGGTGTAAAAAATAAATCCAAAAATTACCGGCATCATCACCATCATCATTTTTTGCTGTTGAGCGACCATAGGATCCTGGCCTTCCATGCTCATCGTCGTCATGCGCTGCTGCAGGACCATGGCGGCAATCATGATGATGGGCAGCACGTGAATCTCATTGCCCAAGAAAGGAAGAGTAAAGGGCAGTGGGACCGCGTCCGGCGAAGAAAGATCATGAATCCATAGAAAATCCGCGCCAATCAATTTTACAAATTTTGAAATAGCCACGTAGAGCGCGATAAATACCGGCATCTGCAACAGCATCGGCAAGCATCCGCCAAATGGATTCACTTTATGCTTTTTATAAAATTCCATGGTTTCTTTGTTGAGACGCGTGGGGTTGTCTTTATACTGCTCGCGCAATTTAGCAATCTGCGGCTGTACGGCCTGCATGCGTTTCATGGAAAGAAGGCTTTGCCGGGTAAAAGGGAAGAGGCATAGATTGATTAGAAGTGTGAGCGCGATGATCGCCAGTCCATAATTTCTAAAAATTTTGTGGAGCATTTCAAGCGCTCCGATAAATATTTTTCCTATCAGATCCATCTTTCCAAAATTGACGATGTCCTCAAGGCCTAATGGCAGCAGCTCGCCTAAATCATTGGGGCCCATATACACTAAAAATTCGTGAGTGATGGACTCGCCCGCGGCCAAGGACACTTTCGGGGAAACAAGCGCCGCAGAAAAATGATGATCGCCAAGACCCGTGACAACTCCGCTAAATGTATTGGCTTGTTTGGGTTTCACAATAATAGAAAAGTGCCGGTCCTTGATGGCAACCCACTCCAGAGATCCTTCGCTGTGGACTGTTTTGCCAAGCTTGGATTCGGTGACGTGCCGTAACTTAGCTCTGTTTTCAACCATGGAGAAAAAATTAGCCGCGATGTACTGCGCATCAATCGAATGCCGCGCGGGGATGCTCGAGCCGGCGAAAAGTTCATACTGAAGATCGATGGCTTTTTCAGAGGTATTTTTAAAAACAACCGAAAGATCCGCCGAATAACCCGAGCGGCGAAATGCATAATTTTTGGTGACCTGCACTTCATTACTAAGAACAGGGGACACTAAACTTACACTGTCCGCGCCCATAGAAATCTTAGCGGTCTGATCCTGCACAATCGCGCTGGGGGAGAGAATCTCAACTGAAAGAGGTGCACCGATAGAAGATTTGGCGGAAACAAGGCTCAAGGGGCCCTTATTTTCAATATCCATGTAATCGATAAACGAAACCTTACGGACAACACCGCCCTTGGGATTAAACTCTAAGCGAAGTTTATCATTTTTAAAGAGCACATCATCCGTTTCGGAAATATTCTCGAAAGGTTTGGCACTGACAACGGTTGTCTTATTCTCCGAGACGTTTTTGGAAACAATCGCGGCTTTTTGTTCTTGGCCGTACTCAGGATAAAATTTTTGCAACACCACCGGATAAAAACCAAGAATCAAGAAAGCGAACGCCAGCGCCAAAAGTACTTTTTTATCCATGAGGTAAACTTTCTTTTTTTACTTAAATGTCATCCTCGCGAAAGCGAGGATCAGCATTAGTTTAGATTCCCGCTTTCGCGGGAATGACAATCGTTATTTGGAAGCAACCGGGTCATAGCCGCCCTCTGAAAAAGGGTGGCACTTCAAAATCCTTTGCGTCACTAACCACAACGCTTTGAAAAAATTCTGCGTCTCAAACGCTTCTCTTGCATAAACCGAACACGTCGGATGAAATCGGCAAGCACGCCATCCCAACGCCCGAAAAAAACCAGAAACAATTCCCACCGCAAAAATCACGCTCTTCATTAAAATTAAATTAACTTGGCGTCCATATCTCATGCATCGCCTCTTTGGCCTGGGAAAGGCCGATTTCTCCCGGGTTTTTCATCACACGGAAGGTATAAACCTTCTCTTTTTTTAAACTAAACTCAAGCCGCAACGCTTCCTTAATCAGCCGTCGTAAGCGGTTACGCCTAGTAGCGAGCTTGACTACCTTTTTTGGCACGAGGATTTTTAGCGTTAGTACTTTGGACTCTCGAAGAGTTGCTGGCCGGCTGGAAACCGTCAGCGAAAGCCAACCCAAGACTAGGGGGTGAGGCGCTTTCTGCCCTTTTGACGACGTCTCTTAAGCACCTTGCGACCGTCAGCCGATCTCATCTTCTTTCGGAAACCGTGGGTTCTCTTGCGTTTTCTATTCGATTTATTCGTCAGTGTTTTTTTCATGGCTTCCTGTTCCGTTTTAGTTATAAATTGAAAGAGGGATTATAGCATAGACCCGAGGTGGCACGTCAAGCAGGGAATCTCCCGCCGCCGGTAAGAACCCAACCCTTCAATCGTGGGCCCCTCCAGAACGCCACAATTTCGTTTGCTAATCCAAGACCCCGTTGCTATAATACCGACTTCATCATGGGCCCCCAATCTATCAATGGTAGCCTGTGCATAACTTGTTAATAATTTAGCTTTATTTAATTTCTGATTTTATATTCGTTTTACATACATAAATATATGCATTAATTGATGTTATGACGTCTATTTAATCAGACTGAGAAACCTTTAAGGATAACGTGTGGATAAGTTAAGCAATCAAGACCCCTTGGAATTGTGGTCCAAGGCCCTGGCAAGCCTCCAAAAAGAGTTTGATTCCCAGCTTTTCGACCGTTGGCTTAAGCCTATTAAAATCAGAGAGTTGGACGAAAACGAAGTCGTCCTGATTGTCCGCGATGACTTTTTTAAATCCTGGGTGATGGATCACTACCAGGACAAAATCTATTCCGCCTTGAAAAATATACTCAACAACCCCGAGATATCCATCCGCTTCATTATAGAGACGGAGGCGATTGAAAAAAGCCAGCCGCTTGGCGACACGATGCCAGCCCCTCGGAGCATGGCCCAAAATTTTACCAGCACTCCATCCATGCCAATAGAAAATGTGCTCAACACCAAATACACTTTTGATAGCTTTGTCGTGGGACCGTCCAATCGCTTCGCCCATGCCGCCTCGATGGCCGTCGCCGAATCGCCCGCTAAATCTTACAATCCTCTATTTATTTATGGACCCGTCGGTCTAGGCAAGACTCATTTGATGCAAGCGATAGGGCAAGAAGTGCTCAGAAGAAATCCCTCGAGCAAAGTGTTGTATATCACCAGCGAAAAATTCACCAATCAACTCATCAACGCGATCAAAACCGGCACGACCGTCAAGTTTAGAGAAAAATACCGCTCCGTCGACTGCCTCCTTATCGATGACATTCACTTCATCGCGGGCAAAGAAGCAACCATGGAAGAATTTTTTCATACATTCAACACGCTTTATGATTCCCACAAGCAAATCGTCGTCTCCAGCGACAAACCCCCCAAAGATATCAATAATCTCGAGGAGAGACTGGTGTCGCGTTTTGAATGGGGCTTAGTGACCGATATCCAGCCTCCTGATTTTGAAACCCGCACCGCTATTTTGAGAAAAAAAGCAGAGCGCGAAGGCCTCCACATTCCCGATTCCGTCACTTTTTTTATCGCGGACAAAATTAAATCCAATATTCGTGAACTCGAGGGCGCACTGATCCGCGTCGTCGCTTATTCTAAGCTGGTAGGAAAAGAAGTGGATGAAATTGTAGCGCAAGACGTGTTAAAAGATTTGATTGTGGAGAACCAAAAGAAAATCACGGTTGACCTTATTCAAAGGAAAGTGGCAGAATACTTCGAAATACGGCCATCGGATATGACGGCCAAGCGGCGATCCAAGAGTGTGGCTTACCCGCGGCACGTGGCAATGTATTTATCCCGTGAAATGACGGGTTTTTCTTTTCCTGAATTAGGAGAACATTTTGGCGGGCGAGATCACACTACTATTTTACATGCGTGTGATAAGATAAAAAAAGATATCAAAAAAGAGCCCAAGACCAAAACTTTAATCGATAAGCTAATTGTTGAAATAAAAAAATAATTTTACCTGTGATTAATTGTGGATAAGTTTACGCTTTTAAGTTTTAGTTCTACAGGTTGTTGATAACCATCTATTTATCCACAGGTTATAGTATTTGTAAGTCTTTTATTTTTAAGTGGTTATAAATTTTATGCTGAATTCACAAACTCTACTACTATTACTGTTTTAATTGAGAATGTTAAATAATATAAAGCTAGGGGTTTACTATTCATGAAAATAAATACAATTAAGGAAGAATTATTAAAAGGAATTCAGACCGTACAAAATGCGGTAAGCAGTAAAAATACATTACCCATTCTTTCCCATGTTTTATTAGAAGCAAAGAAAGGCGGTATATTTCTCACCGCCACTGATCTTGAAATTGGGATATCGATGAAAGTAGGTGGTGAAGTCATCGAGGAAGGTGCGATTACGATCCCAGCGCGTAAATTTAGTGAGATCATTAAAGAATTACCTTCTCAACAACCCATTTATATTTCAGTGAAGAAGACTCAATCTATTACAATCGAATCAGGAAAAAGTTATTTTCGTTTAGTGGGTTTATCAAAAGATGATTTTCCTCAACTACCTGATTTACAATCCATTAATCCTAAAGAAATAGATATCGTTAAAATTCCGCAAAAAAATCTAAAAAACATGATTCAACTTACCGCCTTCGCGATGAGTCATGATGAAACGCGGTATGTATTGAATGGAATATTATTTAATTTTAAAGATAAAATATTAAAATTAGTTGCCACTGATGGGAGAAGGCTCGCGGTGATCGAAAATGAAATTTTAGTTTCAGGAAATTTTCGGCGAGACGTGATTCTCCCAATGAAAACCATTCAAGAATTAAGCCGCAACTTAACCGAAGAGGGAGAAGTAATTTTTTATTTCAAACAAAACCAACTCCAGATTAATGTCGGCGCTATTAATATCACTTCTCGTTTAATTGAAGGCGAATATCCCAATTACGATCAGGTAATTCCAAAAAAAATAAAAGAAGAATTAAAACTAGGTACTCAAGATTTTCTCCAAGCCACAAGACGCGCGAGTATTTTAACCAATCAAGATTCACAGTCGATCAAGATCAATCTCATTAAAGACCGGATGATTATTACCAAGAATACTCCCGATTTAGGGGAAGTCCGTGAAGAGATTGAAGTAAATTATAAAGGTGGTGAATTAACGATTGGTTTTAATCCCGTCTTTTTAATTGATGTGTTAAAAAATATTGAGGATGAAAGTATTCACTTTGGATTTATTGATCCCGAAAAGCCGGCAGTGATCCGTTGTGGTGAAAATTATACGTATATTGTTCTGCCGATGCAGGTCAGCTGATGACACCCCTAATGTCATCCCTAATGTCATCCCCGAAATTATTTATCGGGGATCATACTCGGTTTGATTCCCGATTAAAACCTTCGGGAATGACAGTGGACAGGTTTGATTCCCGATTAAACATTTCGGGAATGACATTATAATAATGACAGTGTAGAGATGGGTGTTAACCCGGTACCTATTAAAGAGGTAATGAAATTAGTTTTTGAGAAGATTGAGAGCGGGAAAACGTACACCCGTGAGGACATTGAGACACGGTGGTCGGGGATAGTCGGAGAGGCCGGATTCAAACATTCGCGGCCGGTGGTATTTAAAAAAAGTGTCCTGACAGTGTATGTGGATAACTCTGTTTGGATGCAGGAACTATCCATGCAAAAACGCAAAATCCTAAAAAGTTTGCAAAAAGAGCTAGGAAAAGATAGAATTTCGGACATTCAATTCAAGATCGGGGAATTTTGATGGCAAAAGCGGCAGCAACTAAAAACGATAGCAAAGACGAAAAGACCCCCGTGGCCAATCCAGCCGAATACGGCGCCAAAAGTATTCAAGTTCTCGAGGGAATGGAAGCAGTCCGCAAGCGCCCCGCCATGTACATTGGCGATATCGGCGTACGCGGTCTCCATCATCTTGTCTATGAAGTCGTCGACAATTCCGTCGATGAAGCGCTCGCGGGCCACGCGACTCATGTCGATGTCGTCATTCATTCCAACAATAGTGTTTCCGTCACTGACGACGGCCGCGGTATTCCCGTGGACATGCACAAGACTGAGAAAAAGCCAGCCGTTGAAGTCGTGTTGACAGTCCTTCACGCGGGCGGAAAATTTGATAAAGATTCTTACAAGGTCTCCGGTGGTCTTCACGGCGTCGGTGTCAGCTGCGTCAATGCGCTCTCCGAGTGGCTCGAAGTCGAGGTCAAGCGTGACGGCAAGGTTTATCATATTAAATTCCAGCGCGGCAAGACGGTTTCCAAGCTCACCACGATTGGAAAATCTAAATCTACAGGCACGAAGGTCACCTTCAAAGCCGACAAAGAAATTTTCAATGTCCCTATCGAGTACACCTATGACATTTTAGCCAGCCGCCTAAGAGAATTAGCATTTTTGAATAAAGGCCTGACGATCACCCTAAAAGATGAACGCGTCGGCAAAGAAAAAGAAAACGAATATAGCTTTAGCGGCGGCATCGTGTCTTTCGTCCAAGAAATAGCCAAGACCAAAACGGCCCTCCACCCGAAAGTGATTTATTTCTTCGGCGAAAAGGACAACACGTACGTCGAAATCGCGATGCAGTACAACGACGGCTACGCGGAAAATATTTATAGCTTCGTCAACAACATCAATACCACCGAGGGCGGCACGCACGTCTCTGGTTTTAAAGCATCGCTGACCCGCTGCGTGAATCAGTATTGCAAAGGCAAAAATATTTTGAAGGACGATGTCAGTGTCTCCGGCGATGACATCCGCGAAGGACTTGTCACGGTCATCAGCTGCAAAGTTCCCAATCCGCAATTTGAAGGACAGACCAAAACTAAATTGGGCAACAGCGACGTCGAAGGTTTTGTCGAAGCGATTGTCAATGAAGGCCTCGGAAGATTTTTTGAAGAGAACCCAAGCGTTGCGAATAAGATTATCGAGAAAGCCGTGCTCGCCGCAAGAGCGCGCGAAGCCGCCAGAAAAGCCAGAGAGCTCACCCGCCGCAAAGGGGCATTGGAAAGCGGATCGCTTCCTGGAAAACTTGCCGACTGTCAGGAAAGAGATGCCGAGCTTTGCGAAGTCTATCTAGTTGAGGGAGACTCGGCCGGCGGCTCTGCCAAACAAGGACGCGACCGCCGTTTTCAGGCCATCCTTCCTCTTAAAGGTAAAATTTTAAACGTCGAAAAGGCGCGCCTCCACAAAGTTTTGTCCAACGAGGAAATCTGTACCATCATCAACGCGCTAGGCACCGGCATCGGCGAAGAATTCAATATTGAAAAGCTCCGCTATCACAAGATTCTCATCATGTGCGATGCGGACGTCGATGGGAGTCATATTCGGACACTGCTTTTAACCTTTTTCTTCCGCCAGATGCATCAGTTGGTTGAAAAGGGCTATATTTACATTGCCCAGCCTCCACTTTATAAAATTAAACGAGGCAAAAGAGAGCAATACATTGAGACTGAAGAGGAGATGAGCAGTCTTCTTTTGGATCTTGGCAGCGAAGGACTTACCATTCAGCGCATGAAGGATAAGCAAAAAATTGAAGGCAAGAAGCTCACCGAGCTATTGACCCTCCTAGCCACCCTCCAAGACACGGCGGGTGGGATTACTCGTCGTGGGATAGAATTGCCAAAATACCTCGGTTTGATGAGCAAGAAAACCAAAAAACTACCCTATTATCGTATAAAAGTGGAGGGTGTAGACCAGTTTTTGTACGATGACGAAGAGCTGGCAGAAGCCATTTCCAAGCATGAGAAGAAAAAGGGTAAGGACATCGACTTAGGCGAGAATAGCAAGGACCAAGACTCCCGGACTAAATTTGCCAAGGAGCTGGACTTGGTAGAGTTTTTTGAAGCGGACGAGATGGCCGAGACGATTGTAGCCATTGAAAAGCTAGGCCTAGACATCGAGGATTTTGAACCATTGCTGGCCAACAAAAAAGACGCCAAAGAGGCCGAGAAGTCTCCGAAAGCCAAAGAGCTTTTCCGCAAAAGCATGCTCTACAAAGCCTCTCTCAAGGACGAAGAGGAAGTTTACTTAGAGAGCTTGCATGACGTGCTCAAGCATGTCCAACTGCTTGGCAAAAAAGGTCTCTCGATACAGCGCTACAAAGGTCTCGGAGAAATGAACCCTGAGCAGCTTTGGGAGACGACGATGGATCCCCAGAAGCGCACCGTGTTGAAAGTCACACTCGAAGACGCGGTCGAAGCCGACAAGACATTTACGACATTGATGGGTGACGAGGTCGAGCCTCGCCGCGAATTTATTCATAAATATGCGCGTGAAGTAAAAAACTTAGACGTCTAGCACTGTCATCCCCGAAATCTTTAATCGGGGATCATGTATAGGTTTGATTCCCGATAAATACTTTCGGGAATGACAAATGGAGAATTATGGCCGAACAGCAGAAAAATTCTTATACAGCGAATGAAAAAATAAGATCCGTTTTCATCGAGCAGGAGATGAAGACGTCCTATCTAAATTATTCAATGAGTGTCATCGTCGGTCGCGCTCTGCCGGATGTCCGTGACGGTTTAAAGCCCGTGCATCGCCGCATTCTTTTCGCGATGAAAGAGCTGGGTCTCGACCACAGCCGCTCGTATAAAAAATCCGCTCGTATCGTCGGAGAAGTCCTCGGTAAATATCATCCGCATGGCGATACCGCCGTGTATGACACGATGGTGCGCATGGTCCAATATTTTTCACTGCGTTATCCGCTGGTTGACGGCCAAGGTAACTTTGGTTCAGTAGACGGCGACAGCGCGGCGGCGATGCGTTATTGCGTGACTGGGGATACGCTCGTGGTCACAGACAAGGGTCTTGTTCCTATTGCGGATATATCGCCCGACCAGTCTGAGGATATCTCGATCAAGATTCTTTCTCGTGATAAAAAAGTCAATAGCGCCGCCAAATGGTTTGACAGTGGAAAGCACCGGACGCTCAAGGTAACCACAAAAGGTGGCTATGAAATTAAAGCCACCACGAATCATCCTCTGCTTGTATGGGCGGGCGGAGAAGATGGCAGGCCCGGGTTTGAATGGAAACTATTAGGGAAGCTGAGCCCAGGGGATGTGGTCGTCATCGACCGAAGCGATGATCTTCTGTGGCCCCAAGAGTATGTGGACACAAAATCTTTTTGGCCGGAGGTTAAGTCTACCCGAATCGTTGAAAAAACACTGCCGGTGGTTTTAAACGAAGATCTCGCTTCTCTTTTGGGCGCTCTTGTCGCCGAAGGCACGATCAAAGAAAACAAAATTGAATTTTGCAACAGCGATGAGGCGTGGCTCAACGACTTTGATGAAGAGTGGCGGAGAACATTTCCCGATTGTCGTCTTCATTCATTTAAGAGAAAGCCAAGTTCGTACGGCAAAAAAAATTATTTCACCCGAGAGATTCACTCCCGACATTGCGTTAAGTTTTTAAGGGCGATCGGATTAGAGCCTGTTCGTTCCAAGGATAAAACGGTACCGGATTTAATATTTCGTTCTCCGCGCCGTGTGGTGGCGGCATTTTTAAGGGCTTATTTTGAGGGTGACGGCGGTGTGACCTCCAGTGGGAAAAAGATGGTCGAGCTTTCTTGTGTGTCGGTAAGCGAAAAACTGATAAGTCAGATTCAGGTGATACTTCTAAGATTTGGCATTGTTTCCGCCAAAAGGTATGATTCCTACCGTAAAACTTACAAGCTTTACATACGCGGGCTTGAAAACTATAGGGCGTTTCAAAAAGAAATAGGATTTATTTCCACGAGGAAAAATACCCTTTTAAATTCTGTGATCGAATCGTATCACAAAGTCTGCTCATCCACCGATTATGTGCCGTTTTTGAGTGATTTTGTGCGTTCCCATGCGGGGGACGATTCGACATGGAGCGCCAAAGAATTTGCGTTGAAGAACAATTTTGACAGATACAACAATCTTTCCGAAAAAGGCGACCGTGTCATGTTGTCGGTGGCCGTTGAAGAGCGGACTCATGTACAAACACTTTTTGAAAATCTGCTTAACTACCGCTATTATTTCGACCCCATTGCCAAAATTGAAGACAATGGAATCCAGACCGTTTATTCTCTGCGCGTAGACAGTGCTTGTCATTCATTTGTCGCCAATGGATTTATAAATCACAATACCGAAGCACGCCTTGCCGGCATCACCGACGAAATCCTGCGCGATATCGATAAAGAGACCGTCAACTTTGCCCCCAATTTTGACGAGAGCTTGGAAGAGCCAACACTTCTTCCGGCAACACTGCCCAATCTTTTGTGTAATGGCTCCAGCGGTATCGCCGTCGGTATGGCGACCAATATTCCTCCGCACAACTTGACCGAAGTTTGCGATGCCATTGCCGCGACCATTGAAAATCCTGAGATTCAGACCAAGGAATTGATGAAGTATATTAAAGGTCCCGATTTCCCGACGGGTGCTACGATTTGCGGCACCGAAGGAATCAAGTCGGCTTACGAGACAGGCCGCGGCATCATTAAGATTCGCGCCAAAGCAAGCATTGAAGAGATTCGCGGAAGCCGCGAAGCGATTGTTGTCACCGAGATCCCTTATCAGGTCAACAAATCCAATCTCATTGAAAATATCGCTGACTTAGTAAACAGCAAAAAAATTGAAGGTATTTCCGACGTGCGCGATGAGTCCGACAAGGACGGAATGCGCCTGGTTATTGATCTTAAGCGCGACGCTAATTCGCAAGTCATTTTGAATCAGCTTTACAAGCACACGCAGATGCAAAATACATTTGGTATTATTTTGCTGGCACTTGTTGACGGAAGCCCCCGCGTGTTGAAGCTTAAAGAAATCATCATCGAGTACATCAAGCACCGCAAGGTAATCATCACGCGCCGCACGATATTCGACCTGGCCAAAGCCAAAGACCGCGCGCACATCGTTGAAGGCTTGATGAAAGCCGTCGACATCCTCGACAAAATTATTAAAACCATCCGCGGGTCCAAGACCCCGGCCGAAGCCAAAGTCGCCTTGGTGGAAAAATATGAGTTTTCCGAGCGCCAAGCACAGGCCATTTTGGAAATGCAGCTGCAAAAGCTCACCGGCCTTGAAATTCACAAGCTTGAAGATGAGTTCAAAGAGCTTTTAAAGAAAATCGCTTATTTTGAATCGATCCTCAATTCTGAAAAGAAAGTCCTCGAGATCGTGAAGGAAGAGCTCGCGGATCTCAAGAAAAAATACGGCGACGACCGCCGCACGGACATCTCGCGTTCAATCGATCTAGACATGAACATGGAAGATTTGATTGCCGACGAAGATGTCGTCGTCACGATTAGCCACCAAAATTACGTCAAGCGCCTGCCGGTTACCACTTACCGTAAGCAAAAACGCGGGGGAGTCGGCGTAGGCTCAGGCGGCATCGAAGAAGATTTTGTGGAGCATCTTTTCATCGCGTCCACGCATGACACGCTCATGCTTTTCACCTCCAAAGGAAAAGCTTTCACGATTAAAGTACACGAGTTGCCCCAGGCCAGCCGTATTTCCAAGGGCAAATTCATCGCCAACTTTGTGTCTCTGTCTCAGGGAGAAAAGATTACCTCCTATATTCCTGTCCGGAAATTCGAAGAGGGTCAGTACCTGGTCATGTGCACCAAGCTTGGTCAGATCAAAAAATGCGAACTGACGGATTTTGAAAACACACGCCGCAGCGGCATCATTGCTATCGGCTTAGATCCAAAAGATGAGCTCATCATGGCCGCTCTGACCGACGGCAAAGAAGAGATCGTCATCGCGACCCGTAAGGGCAAAGCCATCCGCTTCCCCAACAATGACGTCCGCAGCATGGGCCGCAACGCCGGCGGTGTGCGAGGCATCACTCTTGAAGATAAGGATTATGTTATCGGCATGGAAGTCGTCGACAAAAAAGCCAATCTTTTAACCGTCACCGAAAAAGGTTTCGGCAAGCGTTCCGAAGTCGAAGAATACCGAGTCACCGGCCGCGGCGGCAAAGGCGTCACCAACGTCAAAGTCACCGACAAAAACGGCGAAGTCGTCGGCATGAAGTGCGTCACCGAGAAGTATGACTTAATGATTATGACGCAAACCGGCATGGTGGTAAGATGTTCAGTCAAAGACATCCGGGAGACCGGCCGTGTCGCGCAAGGTGTGCGCCTCATTAACTTGAAGAAGGATAACGACAAAGTAGTCAGCATCACCTCCGTAGAGCCCGAAGACGACGGCGCCGCGGCAGCACCCGAAAAAGAACTCGTCTAAATTTTAGACCCCATCGTCTAGCCTGGCTTAGGACATTACCCTTTCACGGTAGTAACACGGGTTCGAATCCCGTTGGGGTCAAAAAATCGCCTCCTTTACACAAGTAATTATGTGAAGGAGGCGTTTTTTTGCCCCCACGGGATTCTCCATAGGGGAAAACTTTCAGTTTCCCCCTCTTGGCGCCCGTCCTAATTGCCTATATCCCTCCTCGGCAAGCCTCGTCGGGAAATTTCGGGAACGGCCGGGCTGTCACCCCCTTCGAAAGGGATGGGCCTTTATCACAGGGAAGAGGAGAGGAGCCCTCCTTTTCCCTGTGCTACCCATATCCTCCCGCATCGGAATCGCTTCGCGATTTTTATGAAATTGTTATCAGGGCGCCAATGACATTATTAGAATAACGCGCCTTGTCAATGAGAGTAGATATGAGATATATTGCTTCTGCCTGGGGTATTGAAGGCGGGTGCATCCAACGGGAGACTTGACCCATTTAATAGAGGGACAGAAGATATGGAAAGAATAGAAACGGTAGTTATTTCAATCTTGTCATCTGGATTAGTTTCATCCGGTCTTACGTGGTATTTAAAATCAAGGGAACTCAGCGATCAAAGGCGTTGGGAGCTTAAACGCGAGGCATGTCTCGAAGCTCTCGAAATTATTGATGCTCGTTTTGCCGACTATGATTGGTGTAAATCTGGGGTTCCATCAAAAGTTGATATACAAGATGCGATATCAACCGCCAAAATTCGGTCTTGCGTCAACCGGCTTGTGGTTGCATGCAAAAGCGCGGAGGTTCCGAAACTTTTCAAGAAATGTCTCAATCTTGAAGTTTCTGGTGAGGATCTTTTACCGCTTAATATGGATGTGGTTGTGGATTTGCGCAGCGCAATTCGAAAAGAACTGGGGTTCGGAAAAGAAGTGGATGCGGATAGGAAGAACGCGTGGATTACCTTCATAAATTGGCGACGTCCCAAACCTTAAGAGACTTGTTGCGGCGACGTCCAACCACTCATTGCACCAGAAGCGCCTCATCAGCAGGCTCCAATTCGGGGGACACGTAAAACAAAAGTGAAGGGGTCAAATCTCCTTTTGACTACTTGGCAATAACTGCCTCTGTACGGAATTTCTCATATAGCCAAGGGAGATTTGACCCCTTGTCCTTTCAAGTTAGCCGATAGCTAAAATCTAGAATATTTTTTTGACGAAAAAGGCATCCTCCGTCGTCTAGTAGGGTAGAGATATCACCTATCAACGATCATTTGGAGGCATGCTAAGTAGGCTATGGATCCGATCTCTTGTCCGGCGAGCGGATCTATGGTATATTTACATTGTAAATATATTGAATGAGATCCGATTCGCTTGGGATGAAGATAAGAACAAGCTCAACAAAATAAAGCATCATGTTTCTTTCGAAGAAGCCAAGAATGTTTTTTATGATGAATACGCGCTCCAATTTTATGACCCTGAGCATTCTCACTCAGAAGAAAGGTTTATGCTGCTGGGAATAAGTGATCGGCTTAGAGTGCTCTTTGTCTGTCATTGTTATTTGGAGAAAGATTCTATCATTCGAATAATATCCGCACGCCGGGCAACCGCCAAAGAAAAGGCGTACTACGAAGGACAAATAAAATGAGAAAAGAATACGATTTAACCAAACTAAAGAGCCGCCGTAATCCATACGCCAAGGCGCTCAAAAGGCAAGTGACGATCCGTATTGGAAACGACGTGATCCATTATTTTAAAGAAATGGGCAACAAAACAGGAGTGCCCTATCAAAGCCTGATCAACTTATACCTGAGAGATTGCGTGGATTCTCATCGTGTGTTGAAGTGGGCTGCGTAGTTCTTGATTGAAGATGAACGAATAAAAGTAAAAGGGGTCAAGTCACCCATTGACCGCACCCCTCACTTATAAAAAAAGGAGCACCCCATGCCCGAAGGCGGATTCTTAGTAAAGTTTGACGGTAAAGAAGCATTTCGCTGCTATTTTGTCTCGTTTGATTATGACCAGCTGCAATATACCGTCAACAACAAGGAAACGCATAAACTTCCCAAGGTGAAAAATATAACCATTACAAGAGAAGATGACCCCATCTCTTGAAACTGCTTAAAGCACTCGTTATAGGAATTCTTTTTTTCCAACCGGTCTATGCCTCGCAAGCCGACATTCAAAATATTCCATCGTCCGAATATTTCTCCACCGCTCTCACTGAAATTTCCCAGGCGAAAGAATCGATCTATGTTGTCATGTATCTTGTCTCTTTCGACCCCGCCAACCCCAATACCAAAGTCTCCCAGCTTTTAAAAGCGCTGGTCGATGCCAAAAATAGGGGAGTCTGGGTCCAAGTTATTTTTGATCAAACGATTGATTTTGCGGAAGACCAGCGGCCTGCGGAGGGATATAGAAATAAGAATGCCCCGGCGTTTGAATATTTACGGGCCAATCAGGTGGAGGTTTTCTATGATACCGAAGGGACTTATACGCATGCCAAGGCGATTGTCATTGATCGGGAGATTTCGCTATTTGGCAGCAGCAACTGGTCCCGGGCGGCGCTGACTAAAAATAATGAAGTCAATGCGATGGTGCGTTCATCCGAATTTGCGCAGGATCTTATTGATCAATGGGGCAAGATTGAACTTCAGCCCAATGTTGCGGTGGTAGCCGCGCCTTCTGTCAAAATCCCGCGGGATTTTCTGACCAATCCTGCGTTGTTCCAGGAAATGATCTCTCACGGCGACGAACGCGCTTTGGATGTCTATCTTTACCTCTTGAGCCAGTACCGCCAAACGGCGGATTCAAAAGTGATTCTGGATTACGACGACCTTGCGTCTTCTCTTGCCATGAGCGGTATGGCACCCGTAGATTATCGCCGGCAGATTACCAAGACCCTTTCAAAGCTAAAGGGAAAATACCGTCTGATTGATTTCCAAAACCCGACTCATGGCCAAAACGCCCAAATCACGCTGAAAGCTCCGGAGGCCGCCGATTCTTTTGATCTACCACTCACTTACTGGAAATATCACTGGCCCCAAAAACTTTCATTTCCCGCCAAGGTTATGTATCTCATTTTAATTTCTAATACCGATCTGGCGTCACCCAGTTTTACTATTTCAAGAGAAGGCCTCGCTAATGAATTTTCCATTTCAAAGTCTTTGATTTCAGACGGCACCAGAGACTTAAGATTCCAGAACCTGCTCGACATTCAATATTCCCCCATGGACCGCGAAGATTTTTCCGACAGAAAGCCCAATAGCTACACTCCCACCCCGCTGTATGACCCGTCAGCCCTTCAAGAATCCATAGCCGCTCTCGGCCAAAAAGAAGGACAGGCCAAACTCGATCGCGCCCTGAATGCCGCCTCCCAGGTTTTCGCCCAAAACAATCTATCTGCGATCAAATCACTCCTCGACCTCGAATCCCAATACGGCCCCGCCATCATCCACCAAGCCGCCCAAAAAATAGGCGAAAAAAAATCCGACAACCCCAAACGATCCATCGCCTATCTAATCGCCACCATCAAAAGCATGGCCCGAATATACCGTACCCCGTCCCCATGACCCAAAAAGGGACACGTTAACTCACGAGAGAGCATGGATTTTTTTGTTCTTTTTGACCCGCTCAGGGTTGGGGCATATACTGACTATGTTGACCCCGCTTTAAGGTCACAATTTGTGACCTTGAATGCTTGGCCTCTGACAGGATCCACCCAAACTTGAGATGCCAATTTGGCATCTCAAACTTTCTAGCTGATACCTTCAAAAGCGCTTCGGCGGTTCTTCATTTTTGGGTTTATCCTCCACGAGCATTTTGATCGCTTTGAATACAACCTGAAACTGCTGGTCGTATTTTTTCTCCAACTCATCCACGCGGATTCTTAGGTCTTTGTGAGTGATTGCCAATTCACGTAATTTCATAAATGTGCGCATGATCTGGATATTTACTTGTATAGCCTTCTTACTATTTAAAACGCTGGAGAGCATCGCCACGCCTTGTTCTGTAAATGCATAAGGGCTTGCGCGGCGAATGCCACCCCAACTTGAAATCACAAATTGTGATTTCAAGTTCTCAAATTCATTATTCGTTAGCTGAAACATGAAATCATCTGGAAATCTATCTTTATTACGCTTAACCGCCTGGATCAGTGAACGAACTTCTACATCGTAAAGCTCTGCCAAGTGGGTACTGAGCATGACTCTTTGGTTTCTTAGTGTAAAAATATATTTTTCTGTCATAAAACCCTCCTTACCATACAGGACGACACAGACCCCCTTTTTCGTCAAAAAAATATCAGGATTTTTGCTATCGGTTAACTCATTTCCAACGGAAATTGGAGGTCACAATTTGTGACCTCCAATGTTGGGGTCTGTGGAGGACTGCTTCAGGGATTTGAACCGGTCACAATTTGTGACTAGTTCGTTTTGGCCATTGGTCGAGACGCGAGTACAGATGACACATTTTTTCATGGCGGTATTTGCGCGAGCCGTCCCAACTTGATGTCCCAAATTGGAACATCAAGCCTGCAAAATATCCTTACTCTGGCCTCGCGTGAAATCCAATAGTCCTTTTTCGTTTCTGTTTAAGAGGCTCTTCAATCTCTTTGATCGTTTCGAACACCACTTTAAACTGAGAGTCATATTTCCTCTCAAGTTCTTCGATCTTCTTCTGAAGGTCCTTATGATTCAGGATATATTCTTTTAGCTTGGTAAATGTGCGCATAATTTGAATATTTACCTGGATGGCGCGCTTGGAGTTAAGAACCGAGGATAACATCAGAATTCCATGCTCAGTAAATACCCTAGGCCTTTTACGAAGGCCGCCCCAACTTGATGTCCCAAATTGGGATATCAAGTTTTTGAACTCCTGTTCACTGAGCTGAAACATAAAATCCTCCGGGAAGCGATCGGAATTTCTCAAAACATTCCGGTTTAATATACGTGTTTCCACGTCGTAGAGGGCGGCAAGGTCTTTATCAAACATTACCTTTTTGCCTCTGATGAAATATATTCTTCTCTCAATCGTGTCATGAGAAAGAAACGTTGAAACCTGGATAGATTTATTTTTTTGCATGGTAAGTCCTCCTACTCTACTTGACGACACAGACCCCCCTTTTCGTCAAAAAAATATCAGGATTTTTCTATCGGTTAACCTATTTCCAAAGGATTGACCGTCCCGACCCAGGCGGGTAGACTGTCTGCATGCCCCAATCCACCTCGAAGAGTCCTGCAACTGACATCATTAGCCTCCAGAAAAAAATCCTCCAATTCCGTGACGCCCGCGATTGGAAACAATTCCACAATCCCAAAGACGTAGCCCTCTCTCTAGTCTTGGAAGCCACCGAGGTCATGGAACATTTCCAGTGGAAAACTCCGGAAGAAATTAAAAAATACCTCCAAACCCACACCCCTGACATCGCCGCGGAATTAGCGGATGTTTTTTATTGGGTGCTTTTGATGAGTCATGATCTGGGGATTGATATGGGGGAAGCTCTGGAGAAAAAATTGAAAGTGAATGCATTGAAATATCCCGTCAAAAAAGCCAAGGGCAAGCACAGTAAGTACAATAAGGCATTCAATGGGAGGGGACGATAAGCACATGAATCTCACAAAAATCTCGCAAAAGATTTGGCAAATAGCCGGTCTTGTCGCGTGCGCTTTATTTTTGTTAGGCACTTTGGCGATTGTTGTTGGCATCGGTTTTGCGGTTTTTCAATATAAAACACATCATGTTAATGGCATTGCGGTAGACCCGATGGAGGACAAGGGAAACCTGAAAGTCACAGCTGAATATGGCTTGCCTTTGCCATTAGAAGGGTCCGATTTTTATATGATTCCTGTCACGCTTGAAAAGAAAAAACACGGACAAGCGCGGGAAGCGTTTAGCGAAGTAGCCTATAGAAGTAGGTATGATAGCTATAGTAGCGGCAGTTACTCCTCTTATTCGTGGGGGCCTTATTACAACCTCGTGTTTATCAACAAGAAAACAGGTGAATCGCGGCCACTTCTTACTCAAAAAGGGTTTATCAATGGCGTTTATTTGCCCGAAAAAAAATACGATAAGAAAGACACTGAAATCAAACCAACATTTCTACTGCTTAAGATTGCTACCGCGGACACGAATAATGACGGTGTGATCAACGAAAAAGACGCTTCTGCGGGATTTATTGCCAGCATCGATGGGACAAAGCTGACGCAAGTCACACCTGATAATACTCAAATGAAATGGTGGTCTTATGATTTGGCCTCACAAAGACTTTTTGTGGAAATAATTCATGATGTAAACAATGACAAAGAGTTTGATTGGGATGACCCGCAAACAGTTTTAAGCGTAAACGTTCTCGACCCAAAAATTGCCCAGGAATTTGTTTCGGCAGAAATTAAAAATAAAATCGAAGCATTACTGCTTAAAAAATAAGCGGAAGCTGACCGATTTTAAACCGGGCAATACTCAAACTACTCCCAAAAGAACTGCGTTAGAGGGGTTTTTTACTAACCTGGTCTTTTTTGGTGACTAGGGACATTATCCCGTTGAGATACCGTGGATTCTTCCCAAGTAGTCAAGAAGAGACTTGACCCCCGTTTCATGCTCGCAAAACACCTAATATTTATCAAGAGATTTTTATAAACAACTACCATTAAAAGGGATAGAATATACTCCAAAATAAACGAACCCACGGTCGTATAAAAAATGAAACAACAAACAGGGCGGCTAGCTTTCATTAGGCACCCATTTGGGACAAGGTCCGGCGTATAATCGCGACACTAGTACAAGATCGATTATTTTCCTCCCACGCTCTTCCTGACTGGTTAGGTCGATTACAAGTTTCATTTTCCAATCCCACGAAGTTTTCCTATCCCATATCGAATGTGGACAAATTTAATATACTGATCGCTGCTCGCGCCAAACACACTCCGTTCAAAAATTTGGCTTTGGTAAGCCCTTTCGGAATTGTAACCAATCATTGGCTTGTTCTTATAAACGTTCTGCTTTCATGTGAGGAGGATTTTAGCGATCCTAATATTGATTTATTGAATGAACTGGCTGTGGGTGACTTAATTCAAATTGATGGTAAACGAGTCTGTTTCGGGGGAATTAGAGAAACGGATCGCGGGCGCTCGATAGGATTTTATGAAACTGGGAAAAAGGGCAAGGCAGGACCATGTTATACATGGTTATCTGAAAAAGATATCCGGGGAAGAATAGCGCCGTACGCGGGGATGGCCAAAAACCCCCAGCGCTTCACAGGTAAAAAAGCACGAGCCGCAATAGGACACAATTTATTCGCAGCTTTACACGGAATCAATGAATTCCAACCGAATATCAAGACTTCATCATTAGTTATAACGGAAAAAAAGTCTTACATAGAGGAATTGCAGAATTTAGAAATTCATTTAGCTTATGACGTTAGTACGCTTAAGTTTCCCTTTTGTGAAGCGATCCCTGCTGCGGCATACTCTACCAACAATAAATTTAGTCGTATAGCGGCTAAGAAGAACGATAATCGACCTCTTTTGCTCAAAATTGTTTCGTCTCCGGAAGTTGGAATAGAGTTATGCCAAAACGATAAAAATATACAAACGGTAATTATAGACGGCGAATCAAAAATATTACGAAATTTTCTTGAGCTTAAGAGGATAAAAGAGATAGAGTCAGTAAAAAATATTTACATAATTCTTTCTAATAACATAGATCAGAAATCACTAAGAGAATTGCAACAGCTAGGTTTCTTTATTTGGAAGTGGAATGAAGAGTTTATTCTAAGCATAGGTACGGAGTCTTTGCCAGATAATCGTCAAAATGGCAATATCGATACGGGGGCCATTCAGAATAAACTAATCAGTAACCTGTTAAACAAGACATCAGAAATGGTGGAAGTGGATTACCCTTCCAAGGAAGCAAAAGCCTTAATCAATGAGTATTCAGAGATATTATTCTATTTAAAAGATTTTATCGATGAGCCGCACGCTGGAGAAATTTTTAGAGAGTTCATTTGCCAGGGTTATGGGTATCGCAGTTTTATACTTTCGCCGCTGGCAGGACTTCCATCCTGCCATGACCGTGTTAATAGATATATCGAACAACTAAAGCTCCTTATACCCGTCTTAAAGGAGCTCAATAAAGCCACTGCCTTACACCAAAGATTGGATAGACTAGCGATAGCGATTGATCGGTTTAAAGATTTATTTTGTCTCGGTGTTAACCAAAAAAATGAAATGATAAAAAAACATCTTCATTCGGAAAGGACCGGGATCGGATTGGTATTAAAGAACTTACCGGCTAATAGCGTTCTAGATGAATTCGGCAAATTTATCGGCAAAGGCCTTTCATATCGATTTCTAAAGCTCTCCGACTTAAAAAGTTTTCACCCCTTCGATAGCTTGTTGTTTACTGGGTGGCTGGGAAGCAACCATCCCTATTACTTAAATTGCCCTTTAGCACCTAAGCATTTATATTTCTTGTACGACATAGAGAAAAAAATTTATGAAATCATGCAGAGCCGGCAGCAATTGCATAACTTTCCTGAGCCCTTGGAAAGAGTTGCAGCTCTTTTAGATCTAACTCCAAGCGAGGTATTATCGCTGGCGCCATCGTTAGCCCCTTCCAACCTTGCTTCAGTTGAGGAATTTGTTAAAAATAAAAGAGAAGTCAATTTAAACGATCTCTATGACGCTATCTGCTCAAAGAGAATCCCGTCATATTCTGGAACCGGAGAGATCGGAGAAGAATTGCTCCCTTCAAAATGCATTTTTTTTGAAGATGATCAATACGGCTTCTTTTCTGAAAATTACATAGCCAAAGTGTTGGATAGATCTAAGGAGGAAGTAATCGATAAGGATCTTAGCGTGCTCGCTGAGGGAGATGAGCTTTTGTTTTTGGAAGACTCCAAGAGAGATTTATTTCAGGTCATGGCTATAGAACTTCATAAAAAAATGCCGGATAGGATAGAAGAAGCAAAGATTTGGAGGGATAGTCTTAAACGATTAAAAACAGAAAAGAATTACTCTGTTGAGAAACTTAATTCTGTACTTAGAGAAAATGGAGTTATTCAAGAGATCTCGACTTTGAAGGGATGGGTAAGTGATAAAGAAATGATAGCACCTCAATCACTTGACCGCCTGATAGACGTTCTCTCGACTCTATTAAATGATGCGACTATAGGGTCTAAAAAGAAATTAATCATAACCGCTTGCAGACGAATTCGTGCGTCACATAACATTTTGGGAAGGTATCTGGCGAAACAATTAATTGGATCGTTTAATAAAGGCGCTAACACGGTACAGCAAGATTTGGCAGCAAGCGCCGAAGAATTGAGGAAACACGTATATACGCTGCAAATAAATAAATTGTCCGATGACGTTCAGGCTGTTCCGGTATCGATTCTTAACAAGGTATTTGAGCTATAAATGGAAATACGATTAATACCACCCTATTTAAGTAGCTCGGTTAAAAGCAACGCGGAAAAAAGAACGTTTGCTGCAATCCAGTTAATTTCTGCGCCAGCTTACTGTTTTCATTCGCTAAATCTGCCTGAGAAAATAAAGAGAAAACCCGAATGCGAAATTGATTTTCTTTTCCTAAGCGTCAGGGGAATTATGTGTCTTGAGGTAAAGGGTGGATCTGTACGTCGAGTTGACGGGGTGTGGCAATTTGAAAATCGGTTTGGCGAGGTGACAAAGAAAATCGAGGGCCCATTCGAACAAGTTCAGAACGCGATGTACGCATTAAAACAACGAATAAAGAATAAATATGGAGCTGATTCAAACCTATTGAAATGTTTATTTGGGTACGGAGTCATATTTCCAGATACTGATTTTAAAGATGCATCAGCCGAATGGGACCTTGAAATTGTATGTGACAAGATTCGATTCAATAGACCCATTTCTGACTATATAACAGCATTACATGAATATTGGGCTTTAAAGAAACCTCAATCAAGGCCCCTTACGAACAATGAAGTGGATGAGTTGGCTCAATATCTGAGGGGTGATTTTCACTGTGTTGTCCCATTAAAAGATTATATCGGAAACATCAACGAAGAGCTCCTGTCTCTAACCGGTGAACAGCTTAGTCTTCTAGCGGGACTCGACCAAAATCCTAGGCTAATCATTAACGGGCCGGCCGGGAGTGGCAAGACTCTCATGGCTGTAGAGAAAGCTAAATGTGAGGCGGCAAGGGGACAAAAAACGCTTCTAATTTGCTCTAGCGATATTCTAGCCGAGCATCTCCAGCATATGTGTTCGGAATATATCAATCTCTCGGTTACAAATATATTTGCGCTGTTTAAATCAATTCAAACTTGCGGAGATTTATCCGATATAAAGAAACCGATCCGTGAGAATGAATATAAAATAGATTTACCCCTTATTCTCAAACGACAAAAGTTGATTGATAGCGCACATCTATACGACTCGATAATAGTTGATGAAGCCCAAGATATTTTAAAAAGTACGTTTCTAGAAGTTTTAAATGGGTGTCTTAAGGGAGGATTTCAGAACGGTAGATGGACGCTTTTCTACGACAAATTCCGTCAAGCCGGTCTTTACGGTGATTCCGACAGCGGCGTTGCGTCTATTCTGGAAAAATTCAAGCCAACCCTATTCAATCTAGGTACGAACTGTAGGAATACCAAGAAAATTGCCGAAGAAACGGAAATGATAACGAATTATATTTTCCAGAAAATCCTTCACGACGGAGGTCGAAAATCTCGGGTTGAGTTTTATAAGGATATTGAAGAAAGGAACAGCACCCTTTTGTCAATTATGTCAGACTTGGCCAAACAAGATATTTCCAAGGGTAGACAAATAATATTAACGCTTGAAAATGAAACTAATTTTTTAAATTCGGTGTCAGGGATACACGGTTATAAGTTTCAATCATTGTCCAAATTCGACCAATTTAAGTCTGATCAACATCTCAATTTGGTTTGCGAAGCAAAGAGGTTCAAGGGACTTGAGAGTGATATAGTTATTATTCCCGAAATAAAAAGTTTTGATCAAACGGTGGAGTTATATGTAGCTATGACACGGGCAAAAGCGATGCTTTTTCTACTTATCGATTCCAGCTTGAAGAAGCAATATCAAGAGCGCTTTAAACTGTACGTGGAAAGGAAAGTCTTAATATGATCCCAAATCCTTTAAATCATGAACAAGTTAGAACGGATTTGTTGGATTATATGCGCAAAGAGCTAGTTGGCCCTCAATCAGACGATGAAATTCTTGACGGCGATAACGTGCCTCAGATCGATCACTACATAGCAGGTGTTCTTTACCCTCAATCTAAAACCGACTCAGAAGATGATCGATTAGCAACTCAGCCTGATATTAGCGAAGAAGATGCAGATATTGCCGATGATCTAGAAACTAAAGTATACGGGTTATCCAATATCTATATGCCTGCATCAATGGGTATCAGTTGCCAGCTAGCCATACCAGCCAAAGAAGGTGTTCAATACAAAGTTACGTGCGCCCGGTATGAGTTACAGAAGACAGAGATCAAGAATGCTAGCGGGCGTTCCACGCATTGGGTGCGCATACCGATTAAGAAAGAGGGTTCAATAACTCTTCAAGAATTGGCGAAAGGGAAAGTCACCATAGAAATCGAGAAAGGTCTCGAGCTTGTTTGTATTTTTAAACCCGATAAGGGGTACCTTACAGTAAGTTTAGTTAACGAAAATGAGTACGATGTTTCCGTAGAAGAGAAAGTGAAACCTAGAAAACTAACTCCAAACTGTTTTTTCCAGTCAGAGTTGGTTCTAACCGGTGCCGGCGACGATCATTTTCTTCCAAGAAAACCGTATGAATGTCCGGATGGCAAAGAACGAACATACGAAATGTTGTTTCGAAATAAGCCTACCTTTGCCATTGGTCATGGCTGCGCTGCCGACTGGGATAAAAGCCGCTCAAATAGAACGAACTCGGTAAAAACGACTACGTTTCCGGTTGAATCTGTGCCAAGCGTCGATTTTGAAGTTATTCAGGATAAAAAAATTCTTCAGGTACTGGACATGAAACGACTTTCAGAGTCTCTTCATCAAAAGGAAGAAATTTTGTCTGATTTGCGCCAATTTGCCAAAGAATACGATCTATGGATAGACCGAATCGAGACGAGCGACGTCGACCCGGTATTTTACGACGTTGCTAAAGAAAATATTATTAAATGCAGAATGTCGTTCGAGCGGATAGAGGCAGGAATTCAAAAGTTAGAGGATGACCCAGAAGTTTTTGAAGCGTTCGTTCTCATGAATAAAGCGATGGTTCTGCAGCGGCTTGGCCATGACCCAAAAGAACCAAGCACCTGTCGCTGGAGACCCTTCCAGCTTGCATTTATCTTACTGAGTGTCGTCGGTTTAATTGATGATCAGTCATCGGACAGAAATATAGTTGATTTAATTTGGTTTCCTACCGGAGGCGGAAAAACAGAAGCATATCTTGGGATTACAGCTTTCATTATTTTCTACCGAAGAATCAAATATAAAGCGTTGGGGGGCGGTACTGCCGCAATCATGCGCTACACTTTAAGGCTTTTAACAACTCAACAACTTCAACGCGCCACTAGGCTAATGTGCGCCTGCGAAATTATTAGAAAACAAAATTCAATAAGATACGGTAGCGAGGTAATCAGTTCGGGAATTTGGGTAGGGGGCGATACAACTCCCAACACTTCGTCTGTTTATCGAGAGCAATTAGAAGACGGTGAATTTGTAAAAATTCTTTCAATGTGCCCGTGGTGTGAATCGGCGCTTCAATACAGTAAGAGGACAAATCCGAAAATATATTGTAAAAATGAAAATTGTAAATTCTCAAAAGGCTTACCAATATTATTTGTGGATGATGATATATACGAGAACCCACCCACTTTCTTGGTTAGCACTGTCGATAAATTTGCTAATCTTTCTTTAAAAGCGGACCCAAAAAATAAGAAAAAGGATGCCGCCCGGATATTTGCTGCGGATGCGGGCAACCAAAAAATAGCCCCCTCCTTAATTATTCAGGACGAATTACATTTAATATCAGGTGCCTTAGGTACTTTAGTTGGATTATTCGAGATCGTTATAGAAGAGTTGTGCTCACTCAAAAAAATTAAGCCAAAAATTGTCGCAGCGACAGCGACCATAAGAGGAGCGGAGGAACAAACAAAAAATCTTTTCAATAGAGAAGTATTTCAATTTCCATCGCCTGGGATAAGTATTGAAGATTCGTTCTTTGCCGTGGAAAAAACTTCAAAGGAAAATCGGTTATACGTTGGAGTACAGGCATCTGGGCACACCTTTACGACAACAGAAGTCAGGGTATTTTCAGCATTATTACAAGGAATCTATGAAATTAAATCGGCATATGAGGAGGGAAAAACTCCAGAGGAGATGGCTGCCGTGCAGGAACTCATAGACCCGTACTGGACGATGATTGCCTATTTCAATAGCGTTAGACAACTAGGTAAGTGTCATAGCCTGCTGGATCAAGATATTGCAACGCAAATGGTGGAGTTATCAAAGCGATCCGGCTCTCGCAGACGTTTTATCCCGGACAGGGGCATTAGAGAAATGACCGGAACAAGAAAAACGAAAGATATTGCAGAAATTTTAGCCGAACTATTTTATCCACTAAATAGCAAGAAAGCGCTTGATATAGTTCTGACCACAAATATGTTTTCCGTTGGGGTAGACATATCGCGTTTGGGAGCTATGGTAATTACAAGCCATCCAAAAACAAATGCAGAATATATTCAGGCATCCAGTCGGGTTGGCAGAAAATATCCCGGAATTATTTTTACGGTTTACGATTTTTCACGATCGAGAGACCGCTCTTACTATGAGAATTTTGTCGGGTACCATCGGGCACTCTATAGGCATGTCGAGGTTTCTAGCTTAACACCTTTTTCAATGGCGTCTGTAGATAGAGGGATGAAGAGCGTCATTATCTCCTTATTGCGACAAAGATTTCGTTCGATGGGAGTTGATGATTTAAACACACTTTCTGCAGATAAACGAGACAAGGTGATTGAAGAGATAAGAGGACTGATTCTTAAAAGAGTGAACGCAGTTGATCAATCCGAATTACGTATGGTTACTTTAAAGCTTACCAGTTGGTTTGTAGAGCTAAAAGAATTCTTGTCCTCACGGGCAAACGCAGAATATAAAGAGCTAATCTATAACCCATCTCTGGGCTCGCCGAGGCAGCCGTTCCAATGGGATGTTTTATACTCAATGAGGAATGTGGATGAAAGCGCCCGAATCAAAGTAGGAGTTATCAATGGTCAAGAAATATGGGATGAGGACAAATCGTGGAACGAAATAAGAAAAAATCAATTAATTGTTCCTTTTGGCCCGGGAGCTATTGTTGAGCTCGAGAACTCAAAAAGCGCGCTCGTTTCTAGATGGCACGGCAAGGGCGACCCGGTAAGCGATATGCCAGATGAACGATTTATTCAACGCCTATCTCGGTTAAGAGTGAAAGAATTAGTAGCTCCGCCATCGGCAAAACAAAAGCCGATAGGGGCAGTTCTATTTCCCGCATGGGGTTTTTGTAAAAGCTGTAGAAAATTCGGCGAAATAAAAAATACATTTAAATTTGATGCCCGCAATGGCAAAGAACGGTGGTCTTGTGAGTGTAGTGGAAGGTCAAAATTATCGGACGCTAAAAAATTTATGAATGCAGTCGTGCAAATAAAATTCATCGCCGTGTGTTCCGACGGGCATATAGACGACTTACCTTGGGGCGAGCTTCTTCATAAAAGCCCTAGCTATATGAATGACGGAGCTCTCCATCAGTTTAAGTACGAGTCCTTCGGCGGCTCTCTTGGTGAAGAAAGCTTGTCATGTTCATGCGGAATTGCTCCGTTTCGACTCAATCAGTTGAAAAAGGCAATAACGGGACAACTTTGTAAAAATCGTCCGTTAACGGACTACAGCACGCAAGAAGGCGTTTGCCCTCGTAATATCGAAATGAAGCATAGGGGAGCATCAAGTACGTACTTTCCCGTGGTTAGAACTTCGATATATTTGCCACCGCAGGATGATGCTGGTCTTAATAAAGTTTTGGTTAGGCTAAGAAACACCTTAGAGGATGCAGGGGGCACAATTCCTGAGGATCAAAAAAGAATAATAGTAGAAAATAACCTTATCCAAATTGGTGTTGTTAAAGAGATCGCATGGCCCACATATCTCCGATTTATTGAACCCGTTGACATCGCTCAGGCGACAAATGTTGACGAAGAGATTAAGTACAGGGAAGAAGAGTATAAAGTATTCTCCGCGCCCGCAGTCAATCAGCAAGTTTTTCTAAAAGATCTAGTTTTGGATGAGGTTAGCCCAAGCGTATTGCGGTCTAAAAAATATCCTGAAGAAATTTCTGATATGAAATTAATTAAGACCTTAAAGGAAACTAGGGCAATTCTGGGCTACACGCGAATCTATCCTATCGACTTTGAAGAAGGTGAGGGCGCAGAGGGTAGGCGCGCTGGTATGATTTCATTGATCAAAAATTATAAGATTCCTGCCATTGAGGTTCGAGGCGAAGGCATATTCTTTAGACTGAATCCAAGCATGATTAGTGATTGGGCAAAAAAATCAAACGTTGTCAAACGAGTTAGAATTATTAACGAACACGAACGACTCTCGGGCAGACAATATGGAGTTGGCGTAAAAAATGTTACACCTGCTTTTATCTTAATTCACACATTAGCCCATGCCTTAATTAGATATTTGGGAATGGAATGCGGTTACGGGACGGCTTCCCTGCGTGAAAGAATATACTGTCATCAGGTTGAAGGAGATATTAGAATGGCCGGCGTGATGATTTATACTGCATCCGGAGACGCGGCAGGGACTCTCGGAGGGTTAGTCCGGCAGGGCAGGGAAGACCGCTTTCCGACTTTGTATAGGAATGCGATCCATTCAATGGATTGGTGCTCTTCTGACCCGCTTTGTATTCAATCCAAAGGGCAAGGAAGAGACGGTTTGAATGTGTCGGCCTGCCATGCTTGCGCACTATTACCTGAGACTAGTTGCGAGTTTCAAAATGTTTACTTAGATAGAGCGCTTTTAAACGGCACCATTGATGACCCCAAAATTGGTTTTTTTAAAAGGTATGAATAGAAAAAATTCTAAACTAAACATAACGGCGGTTGACCTCTTCTGCGGAGCGGGAGGCCTGACGCGCGGCCTGCTTGATTCCGGGATCAAAGTTAAAATCGGTGTCGATTTCGATGGACAGTTTAAAGATACATATGAAAAAAATAATCATCCTTCGCGATTCTTGCAATGTGACATTAGAAAACTAAAAACCAAATATTTGGAAGAATGCCTAAAATTAGAAGAAACAGATTTATTTTTGCTCTCCGCATGTGCTCCGTGCCAACCCTTTAGCCGCCAAAATTCTAAACATCATTACGATAGACGTAAATCCCTATTGCTAGAAGTAGTTCGAATTCTTGACGAGCTAAAACGTAAGCCCGATTTTTTATTTTTTGAGAATGTTCCACATATTAACAGATCTGAAAGGAGCACTGTTCTCAGAAGACTTAGGAAGGCACTTGTCAAAATGGGCTATTCCTTTGATTCGAAAATTGTGGATGCAGCAATATATGGCGTCCCACAACGGAGAAAGAGGTTTATTCTAATAGCCGTTAAGAAAAAAATCGCTGGTAACACCGTCCGTTTTCCTGAAGAACTGTTTGGAAAAGATCGAAATCAGCCATATCGTACAGTGAGAGAGGCCATAGGTGCTTTCCCGCGCATAAGAGCAGGCCAAACTCACGCGCAAGTAGCAAATCATCAAACTCAGTCATTGACTACAAAGACTCGGATGCGATTGCTATTAACGCCTAAAAATGGGGGTTCTCGCCGAGATTGGCCCGATCGCGTAAAATTAAAATGCCACGAAGAGCATGTTGGGCATTGGGATGTTTACGGTCGAATGAAATGGAATGAGCCCAGCCCCACTCTTACGTGTCGATGCACGTCAATTTCAAATGGGCGTTTTGGACACCCAACTCAGCTGAGAGCAATTTCTTTGCGTGAAGCAGCAGCGCTGCAAACATTTCCGAACGATTATCAATTTTACGGAAGTTTTAAAGCTATAGCAATGCAAGTAGGTAATGCCGTTCCCGTTCTGTTGGCTGAAGCATTTGGTAAGCATTTTATTGAAATCGGCAACGGTAAGTCCTTTGCCACAAGGACGGAGAAGAATACCGAATAATCTGGGGACACGTACCGAATTCCTCGAATTCTTTATTGGCTATGTTAGATTAGGGCCGCGTCCTGAGAATTTTGAGAAGTTAATGTTAAGGCCAAACACTAGTTGGAGAAGTATATGTTAAACGGCGAGAAGCAGTTTTGCGCTTAAATTTTGACGTATCAGTTGCCAGTCATTTCAGGAGCGCATCCCAAAGAGCGCGAGTTTTAACAGAAGCTTGGGTTGATAGCCAGGTCTACTGTCCTAACTGTGGGCTTCTCGGTATAGATAAATATCCTAATAATAATCCCGCCGCCGATTTTCACTGCTCGAATTGCCATGAAGACTATGAGCTCAAAAGTAAAAATTCTAAAATTGGAACAAGAGTTGTCGACGGAGCCTACCGAACATTGATTCAAAAGCTGCGAGGCAATACCAATCCCAATCTATTTTTGTTAAATTACGATCCACGAAGCGCCGAGGTTCTAAATTTTTTTGTGATCCCAAAGCACTTTTTTATTCCTGAAATTATTGAAAAAAGGAAGCCGCTTGCACCTACCGCTCGCCGTGCCGGTTGGGTTGGTTGTAACATTCTTCTGCATGATATCCCGCCAACCGGAATAATTTATTTTGTAAAAAATCGTATTATTGAGTCAAGGGTAAAGGTGCTTTCCTGTTGGAAAAAGACACTGTTTTTGAGAGAAGAGAAAGAGCTCGTCGCCAAAGGCTGGCTTTTGGATGTGATGCGCTGCGTCGAGCGGCTTAACCAAAGTTTTTCACTTGATGAAGTTTATTCTTTTGCGGGAGAGCTGGGCATAAAACACCCTGAGAATCGACATATCAAGGATAAAATTCGTCAGCAGTTGCAGGTTCTGCGTGAGAGAGGCTATCTCGAGTTTATCGCGAATCCGGGGACACGTACCGAATTCCTGAGGGGCTTAGTCTATTAGGTACGTGTCCCGAGATTCCGAGATTCCGTCCCGAGATTCCGCAAGTAGTTAATTTAAGAGCAGAGTGTTATATTTTTAATTTCCAGCGAGGATACGTATGAAAAATTTGATTGCCCAAAAAATGCGCCCAAACGACCCATTGCCGTTTATATTTCTGCTTCTTTGCGCGGAATCCGGGGACACGTACCGAATTCCTGAGTGGCTATAGTATATTAGGTACGGAATCCGGGCGGAATCCGGGCGAATCCGGGGACACGTACCGAATTCCTGAGGGGCTTAGTCTATTAGGTACGTGTCCCGAGATTCACGAGATTCAGCCGAGATTCCGTGTCCCGAGATTCCGTTGTGGGGAAGACCAAAGAAAAATTGCCCCAAGGCGCCGAAAAGAAAACCGAGATCACGGTAGCCGCGATAGCCGAGGCCCAAAAAGCAGAGCCGCCCAAAAAGCCAGCCATGGTCAAGCGCGACTCGCTCGTCCTCACCAACGGCCAGACCGTAAGCGGACAAATCCTCGAACGGAGGCCCGACGGCGTCTGGTTTCGTGCCGATGAGGGCATCGACATGCTTTTTACTCACGCGGAAATAAAGCAGGTACGCGCGGGGGATGTTGATCCCGAATAAAAAGGGTCCGGTAAACTATTCTGATATCTTTCCATAAAAAACCTGAAAGGAGCGCTCTCCAGTGACGGCCTTTTACTCTTTTGTAAATTTCTTCCTGCGCAGAAAACCGCTTCTTATTTTTCTCGTTTTCCTTTTTTTTCTGGGGCTTGGGGTTTCCACCGTCTATCGAGGCGCTCTCAATACTCCCAAACGCACCGATCTCACCGTCTATATCCGCGGCGCCGAAGCGATTCGCGCCGGAGAAAATATTTATACCGTACGGACCGAGCGTTCATGGAACTACATCTATTTGCCGCTGACGGCGGTCATCCTCTCGTTCTTTACGGGCACGCCTTTCACGCTGTTTTTGGTATTGTTGGTGTTCTATTTTTACACCCAGAAACGCCCCGCGTGGGCGGGAATTCTTTTGGCGCTGGCGATCGTGCTGAAAACCTCACCGGTGGGATTTATAGTTTTTTTCTTCTTATTTAAGAGAGAGTGGGAGATCTGCCTCTGGATACTTTTTGGGCTTTGTTTGTGGATCCTGGCCAGCCCCTCATTTTTTATCGGCTGGGAAAGGAATTCCAACCACACCATCGCGGTAACCATGAAAGCCTTGAGCGTGGCGGCGCTGGCCGGTTTAGCCTGGCTCTGCGGTAAAAATAAGACTTCCGATAAGGTCCGGCTCTTCGCGGAGTATTCGCTGTTCCCGATGACAATGCTCTTTTTTTCGCCGGCCTCCAAAATGAACCATTTCACTGTGTTGTTCATTCTCTTCGCCGCAGCCTGTCTTACCGCGGAGCGGTTTTCACGGCAGTCCGCCATCTACCGCTTTTTGGCCGCCTTTTTCTTTCCACAGCGCTTCTGGCGGCGATCCGGCTCAAAAAAAAGGTCCGGTCTTTGGGCTGAGTCTAGTCCAGTGGTATAATCTAACCAATGGATGTGTCACCCTTCAATTGGACCCCTTTTTTGCTTCTATGAATTGTCCCTATTGCAATGCTTTGCTTTCGGGGACGGCGATACGTTGTAAAAGTTGTCGCAAAGCTTTGGCTCCGCTTGAAATCCGACGTTCCGGAACGGGGATCCTTGCCTGGGCGAAGGGTCTCTTGGCGCGCGGGAATTCTTTGTTTCTGGAAGAGAAGCCGGTTGTGTGGGGCCTGCGGTCGGTGTTGTTTTTTTGGGTGCTGGCTTTTGCGGCTTCCTGGGCTCTCGAGTATCAGGCGCCGGCGCTCCCGTTTTTGGAGTTTCTCCGCGAGCACTTTTTTATTTTTACGCGGGAGCCGCGGCTTCAGCATTACCTGTATATTTTTTTAAACACGCTGATTCTGAAGACAGCGCTTACGATTGCCGTTCTTATTTTTGTCCGGTTTTGCGAAAAGAAGATGGGTGAGGCGCTCGCATGGCGCCTTCCACAGACGGGCTGGATGACGTTCACTTTTGTTTTTTTCGGGATGGCGGTGATCGCAGGGCAGTTTGAAGGGATCAATCCGCTCATTCCGAATCTGCCGACGTCGTTTTTTTTCGCCGAAAGCGCGGTGATAGGGAATGCGGTTGCGCTTGTGTCGATCATCGTCATCGCGCCGATCACGGAAGAAATTTTCTTCCGCGGTTTCATGCTGCCGGCCATCGTGAAAAGGACCGGCGCTCTTGCCGGTACCCTGATCGTGTCGGTGCTTTTTGCGGCAGTTCACTTTCCCCAGCTTCGTCACAATTACGCGGCGCTCGTGGTCATCTTCGGAGGCAGTGTTCTGATGTCTTTGGCACGACTTGGTAGCCGGTCGACGATTTATGCAATCGGGCTGCATGCGCTTTACAATGCCTCCATCCTCGGCGCAGGATTCTTTCGTGATGTTCTCAAATAATCATCGCCTGAAATTTGTCTTCGCCGTATTCCTGGTATTTCTGTCCCTGTGTGCCGTGGAGGCGCAGGCTTGGGGCGGACCGAAGATCGAGGATCTCGTGCGGCGCGGCGACGAAGCGTTTTATGAGCGTAATTATGAAAAAAGCAGAGAGCGCTACTCCGAAGCGGTAAAAATAAAGCCGCGCGCGGTCGCACCGCACGTGATGTTGGGCCGGCTTTACTACGCGATGGCGCGCTACACCCAAGCAAAGCGGGAATTTGAAACTGCGTTGTCTCTGCATCCCGACGCCGTGATTCGCAAATTTCTCGAGAGCGCACTCAATCACATGAATAACACCGCCGAAATTTTACGGCGCATCGAAGCCGTGCCCGACACGCCGGCCAATCGTAGTGCCCTCGTTACTTTGCACGAAGCCGCCGCGCAGAGGATGTATCAGGACCGCGCTTACATGGCGCTTTTGGGCGCGCACCTACGCTACATGCTCGAGGCGGATCCGAAAAACTCAGTCCTGCGTGCGGGAATCGCCGATGCGTTTTACCTGAGCAGTGATTCGGTGAGCGCCGTCGTGCTTTACGAAGAGTTAGTGCGACTATCGCCGCGCAATCGGCCGCTTTTGAAGCGGCTTGCGGACACGTACATTTCGCTGGGGCGGTTTGACCAGGCGTCGATGTCTTACAAGAAAGCGCTGCGCGAGAGTGTCCGCACCGGCGACCGTGAGGAAATAGACGCGCTGTTGAAACTTATCCGGGCACTGCCGGCGCCGTTTGGCAAAGTCCGTTTACTGGCTGAAGATAAAGAAGATTATGCTGGCGCTATCGCCGCGCTGAAACGGCGTCTTGACCTGAATGGGAATGATTTGGGCGCCATGACGATGATGGGCGCTTTGTATGAGCAGGTGGAAGAAGACGCAAAAGCAGAGAAGCTCTACAAAACGGCGCTTGAAATCGATCCTGAATATCCCTACGCGCATTTTTACATGGGCCGTTGGTTGCTTTTGAAAAAAAAGAAGTTCGAAGAAGCTGTCGACGAGTTGAATCTATTCAAAGAATACCTGGAAGCCGCCGGTTACCGTCCAAGTGTCACCGGAAAGACGAAGGAGATGATCCTGAAGGACCGCGTTCAGGCTTCGCGGTATCTGGCGACTATCTACTCGGAGGTCTTGAACCGGAAAAATACGGCGATTCAGGAGCTGCAACAGGCGCTTGTCCTCGCTCCGAAGGACGCCGAGCTTTATTATGATCTGGGCGCTTCCTATGCGGGTGCAAAGAAACGCATGTCCGCCATCCAAAGCTTCAAGAAAGTGATTGAGCTCAAACCCAAGTCTGAACTCGCCAAGGAAGCAGAAAACGCCATCGACATCATTCGTTCGTACGGGGACAATGGGCGATATACGAGTCCTTGGTAGGAAAAGATAATATAATATAAGGTATAAGGTGTCTGTATAAGGTGTCAGTCTGACACGTTTATAATCAAGGGGGTGTTCGACGATGATAGACAAGGACACCAAGCTGTCCCTTAATGGGCCGAAGGCAGAGCTAGCGAGAACATTTTGAAGAAAGAGTGTTGATGGAGCCGGGCAATGAAAACATACCTTTTAAAAAAATCGCAAACGATTTCGAGGGACATTGAGGATGTATTTGGGTTCTTTAAAAAACCAGAAAATCTTTCTCGACTGACCCCGGCTTCTCTCGATTTTAAAATATTGACACCTTTTCCGATCAAGATGGAAAAAGGAAAACTCATCGATTATACGATCAAGATCGCCGGGATCCGCCAGCGATGGACTACCCTGATCACGGATTATGATCCGCCTCACCGTTTTGTCGACGAGCAAATTAAAGGGCCCTATTCATTTTGGCATCATACCCATACTTTTGAAGCGTGTGACGGGGGAACCAAAGTTACCGACGAAGTCAGGTACTCAATTTCTTTAGGCTTTATGGGGCGTCTCGCTAATTTTTTGTTTGTAAGAAGACAATTGGAAAGCATCTTCAATTATCGGGAAAAAGTGATCCAAGAGTACTTTGATGGCCAATGATCGATCGGGAGGCTCAAGATGAAAATCATGATAGCGGGAGGGACGGGGTTTATCGTGGAAATCCGGGGACACGTACAGAATTGCTTGTTGGCTGTGTTAGATTAGGTACGTGTCCCGAGATTCTCGAGATTCTCATGACCAAGAGCCTGGCGTTTTCCCAGTTGCCTAAATGTATTAAATATGATACATTTTGTATATGCATCCAGTCGGTCAAACCATCAGTTTTTGGCGAATGAAAAAAGGACTTACCCAAGCGGTAGTGGCCCAGCGGAGTGGTGTTTCAAGGCCTAATCTTTCGGCCATTGAGCAGGGCGCTAGAGACCTAACGGTGCAAACACTTCGTCGTATTGCTTCGACCCTGGGTGTTACTCCAGGAGCATTGGTGGATGGGGTTAGTCCCGACGTAGTAAACCCGCAGAAAAAACTTGATCGATATGCTATCGATCGGATTGCCAGAATTGCTTCCGGCCAAGTTCTAAAAGCTTCTAGTACCGAGCAACGAATCGCACGAGATTTAGCGTCTGTCATGAAATCTAAGACACGAAATATAGCCGAGAAGAAAAATTTGAGGAATATCCGTTCCGAGAACACCGCTATTTTTTCACTCAAAACAGAAATAGGTCCGGCGCTTTTTGGGCATTTAATACGCCGCGTAGAAAAAAACCTTAGAAATCATTATGAATAAAAAGCAGATCGAACGTTATTTCAAAATTTTAGATAAGATTTACGGCAAAAAATGTAAAGTAATTCTAACGGGTGCCGCCGCGGGCGCGTTGTATGGGAATGTTCGCTCAACGCTCGACATCGATTTTTCGGCGGAAGCCGCAGATTGGGAGAGTTTTTCAAAAGCGGCGCAGGAAGCAAGTATTCGGGTAGGCATTGAAGTTCAGTACGCCGAAGATATTGATCGTTGGTCCTCTATTACCTTAATGGACTACAAGAAACATACTTTTGTCTACGGGAAACAGGGAAAGATCGAAATTAGGTTGATGGAGCCGCCCTATTGGGCCATAGGAAAACTTTCGCGTTACCTCGATCAGGATATCAGCGATATCGTAAAAGTTTTTAAGAAAACAAACACCCAGTGGCAGAAAGTAGCATCTGTTTCCGGCATGGCCCTTCGAAAAAGCCCTCAATCAACTGCTTGTTTTTTATTTCGGAAGCAAACAGAAAATTTTTTCAAGCACTATGGCAGAAAAATCTGGGGAAGAACTTTTGATGAAAACAAAGCTCTCGCTCTTTTTCACCAGGAAGCCGGTATAAAAAACTGAATGCTATAAAACTCTCACGCCTGTCCATGCTTGCAATGTCTGGGCCGTGGATACCGGCGGCGGTTGGAGCGGCAAACTCACCATCATGAATATCGACAGCCACGACTATTGGCAGTCGGATCTTGTGCCAGATCTGTACCCACATATCCCTGGGCGGCGTTGATCAAGTTGGGTCAGGCTTAGACTAATTTAACTAGAGAACAAATCGCACGCCCGGGATCATCCTTAGCGATACGTCGAGCGTATCCATTTCAATTTTGGAATACACGCGCACACTGATGTTGTACGTGACGTATTTACCGCCCTGGGAGTGGTGACCCTCTGTAAGTACCGTGATTTTTTCGCTGATCTCGAAGGCTAGCTCGATCGCCGTGCGAATCAAACCTTCATCGGCGTCCGCGATGATCTTGATGTGGCACACTTGGGGAAATAGGAGCTCTTCGGGCATGCATTTATCATTGCGCTAAGCGTTTTGGGTGTCAAGCGCCAGTTAGACCGCTTGAATCAAATGATCTTTTGACTAGAAATCCACTTTATGATGATATGGGCATAGCCTAAACCGGACCCCGTCCAAATGATCCAAAAAGGGACACGTTAACCCAGGAGAGATCCTGGATTTTTTTTGTTCTTTTTGACCCGCTCAGGGTTGGGTATATACTGATGGCATGTGTAAACGTAACCAGGACAACGATCAGCGAGCTAACGTGTCCCCAAAAGGGCCATTTGGACGGGGTCCGGTATATTTATTTAAATATTTTTTTCAGGTTTTCTCTTCGATAATCAAAAACTTTTCTGAGATTCGTCTCAGCAAATTTTTTCCCGAACGTGTTCCCAAGCCATCCTAACGGTAACTGATAATGGACTTCATCTGTCATCAGAGTGCCGTCGTTAGTTTCTTCAAATTGATGCACATGCTTCCAGTAGGCATAAGGCCCGTTTAATTGCACATCTTCAAAGAAGTAAGGAGGCTCGCATCGGGTGATCAGCGTTGTCCAAGAGAGTGGGACCCCCAAAAGACGGATTTTGTAACGATAGCGAGCATTTAATTTCAATTTTTCCGAATCTGCGGATAGGACCTTGAGACATAGCGAAGGCGGGGTCAGCTTAGCAAGGTTGGAGTGAGTTTCAAAAAAAGAAAATACCTCCTGCCTTGTGCGCGGAATAAGTTGTTGCTGACGAAGTGAATGGAGATTTTTCAAAGTCGCGACACTTTTTTTATATTCCATAGAATAACCTCTTGTTTTTTTGAGAAATGCAAAAGGGGTTTATCAGAAAGTAATTCAACCTTCAAAGACTGCATCATCGTATTTGTTTTCAAAGACAAAGAAGCTTGCTGAAGTTGCCATGGATTGTGATGTATTTCCGCACGATAAAGATTTTTCTTATCAGTGCTGTATAGACAATAGCGTTCGGTAAGCCAGTATTCCAGACTTTGCGGTAAAATTTTAATAATTTCTGAGGTTGGTTTGTAGCTTGCAGCAAACTCTTCAAGTTCACCATTTTTTCTTTTATTTTGATAGAGATAAGAGCCATTTTTATAAATCAAGGACATGTTGGCATGAAAATAAGGTAGGCGATACCACCAACGTGCCAGGCGTACTGCCAATAAACTCTCAGCGTCTAGACTGAAAAACCAGACTCCGGACTTGTTTCCGTCAGTGACATAAGTTCTGACGTTTAGTTCATTGAAAGAAACTCCCGGTAGCCCTCGGAGCCCCACATCTGTCATGCGAAACGGCACAATCCCAATCCATGCATTGCCGTTGAACGTTTCCAGTTGGAGCGATTCGGGAATAAATTTTTGCAATGAGTTTGCGGGAACAGGCCAATGGATAAAAAGCAGATCCCGCCAGGTCTGGCGCATCATCCACGGTTCGCTTGGTAAAGACCAGGGGCGATGATCAACTGAGATTTTCATTGAATGGCTAGGTAGAAATGAAGTATCCCTAACGATAAAAACCAGAATAGAACTAGCCAATCCCCGCGCCTTTTACCAAGGTAGAGTTGAGTGAACGCTCGAATGACCCACCAAAGAGCAATCCATAAACAGACGATGGGGCGATAAGCCTGATCCCGCCAAATAGGCCATATTAAGTTGAGGATGCCGATAGTAACAATCGTGTAGCTTACGGAGTGATTCATCACCCATGCGATACCACGCGCGTCTGCCCGGGTCGTATTGTAGGAGAATCCAAAAAGACGAAAAGGTTTAAGGGCTGGTCCTTCTTTGGGAATAGCATGGTCAAAATCCAGAAGATAAGGCAGGAAGAAGTGAATCGTTCCCAGGGTGATCGTATATAAACCTACTATAAAAATTAGGATATCAATCATTAAAGTATTCTAACGCCTGGGATATGAAAAAACCAAAGAAAGCTTATGGGTCAGGAACTCTTTGAAACTCTTGCCATTATTGATAAAATCTGGGTACATAAATTGACGGAGTGTCTGGTAGAAAAAAACTTTTGAAGTAAGCTAACGGATTTGAGAGAAGTATATCCATGAAAGAAATCATTGTTTTGCAGCACATCGCTTGTGAAGGGCCTGGAATGGTCGCGGAAGCATTGAAGCAAAAAAGCTTTACAATACGCATCATTCGTTCTGACGAAGGGCAGGACGTGCCTAAGGAAATCGGACAGGCGGCGGGACTCGTCGTGATGGGAGGGCCGATGGGCGTTTACGAAGAGGCGAAATACCCATTTTTGACGGCGGAGATGAAACTCATTAAAAATGCCGTGAAAGCAGGAAAGCCGGTGCTTGGTATTTGTTTGGGGAGCCAACTCATCGCAAAAGCTCTCGGAGCGCAAGTGAAGAAGGGGCCCAAAAAAGAAATCGGCTGGTATCCGGTTCGCTTATCGGCAGCCGGTGCGGCGGATCCGGTGATGGGCAAGGCGCCGTGTGAATTTATGGCGCTGCATTGGCATGGCGATATTTTTGATTTACCGCCAGGAGCGGAACTTCTGGCTTCTTCGGATTTCACCGCGCATCAAGCGTTTAGGGTCGGTCAGAATGTGTATGGAATTTTGTTTCATATGGAAATCACGGCGCCGATGCTTCGGGAATGGACGAAAAATTTCTCGGACGAGTTGGTGGCGGAGAGCCTCAACGGCACACCAATTTTGGCTGAAGCCGAAACTCATTTAGAAGCCCTTCATGCCGTAGGACGCGCCGTTTTTGGAGCCTGGGCACTTAGAACAGAATTCGGGTTAGGGCGTGCAGTGCATTTGGTATAATAAAAAAGTTCGGCTGACCAACATCAACCATTTAGCGAGAACCAATCGATGAAAAAAACTTTATTCTTTGTTTTGTTGACCAGTTTTTTGGCAATATCTACCGTTTATGCCGGCGGCCGCAGAATGGGAGATATGCCGGCTCCGCGGCTTCTGTCGCCTGGTGATCGAGTTGAAATAGGAGCTAGCGACGGACAGGTGGAGTTTCGCTGGGGCAATGAGAGCGGCGGCAATTTTGACCATTACGATTTCCGCTTATATCGGGGGACCCAGACTTACGAAAAGGGCCTGATGCTTCAGAAAGACGTGCCGGCGGGTGTCACCTCCATCCGATTAGATAACACTCTTTTTGAAAAGGGGCAGTCTTACGCGTGGTCCTTGCGCTATATAGGATCCCGAAAGAGCAATTCTTCTTATTCGATCTTTACGGTTTCCTAAAATCCTGCCGCTCACGATTTTACCTAGCTAACTTGTAAATGGGCCTCAGTCTAGCGGGGAAGAATATGCTCACAGAATCCTGGGGATCCTGGGACACGTACCTAATTTAGCGATCATAGGAACTATCTACTGAAAGGAAAATATGGCCACACGAAATAAAGTTCGCTGCGCATGGGTGGGGATGGACAAGCCGCTCTATGTGGAGTATCACGACAGAGAGTGGGGCGTGCCTGTGCACGAGGAGGCCAAGCACTTTGAGTTTTTGATTTTGGAAGGCGCGCAAGCGGGTCTTAGTTGGTATACGATTTTAAGCCGGCGTGAAGGTTATCGGAAGGCATTTAAGAATTTTGATGCCCGTCAATTGGCGAAGGTGACCGATGCTTATTTGGAAAAACAGTTGAAAAATCCGAATATTATTCGCAACCGGCTAAAGGTTTATGCGGCACGGAAAAATGCGCAAGTATTTCTGGCGATCCAGAAAGAGTTTGGCAGCTTTGACAAGTACATCTGGTCATTTGTAGGCGGAAAGCCCTTAGCCAACAAACCAAAGAGCTTGAGGGAGATCCCCGCGACAACACCCGAAAGCGATGCGCTCTCCAAAGACCTTAAGAAGCGAGGCATGTCGTTTGTGGGTTCCACGATCATGTATGCGCACATGCAGGCAACTGGTCTTGTCAACGACCACACCGTGGACTGCTGGTGTTATCGCGCTAGATGAGAATTAATTTATTCGTAACGGATATCATCTAGGTAGAAAGTAGCGCCCTCAGGGTTTCCGTCGAGATTACCCGCCCAGCAAAAACCTCCGCTGATTGATGTGAGATCCTTACCTTCGAGGCTGATTTCGTATTTTGTCCATTCCGTTGTCAGGATGACGGGGCCGATACCTGCGACGTCAGAGTCCGGATATTCGCCGGTGATACCGCCGATTTTGAATTCTTCAATTCTTTCGCCGCCTTTTTCACCACGGGCCCAGAAAGTAAGCTTCGAAGCGCCAGTGAGATCGAAGCCTCCAGGACGTGTTCCCCAATTGTTGGGAGGATTTTGCCAATAAATACCCGCCCAGCGCGCGCCTTGAGTGGCTTTGTTGGAATAGACGATCTGGATGGAAGTGGTTCCGCTATGGGGGTTGGTAAGAAACTTATCATTGATTTTTAAATCCCCATAATCACCCATCCACCCGGAAGGCGCAAAATGATTGTCGGGAGATTTGCCGTCTCCATAAATAGAAAAATATTTTCCATTACCAAAAGAGAGCTTATTCGCTGTCTTGGTGGTTTCTGCCGCTGGCTGAACAACCGCGGGAGTTGAGTCGGTAGCCGTTGCTGCAGGGGACGACTCATCGTAGGCGGTGTCTACTTTGGATGTACTTTGTTCCGAGCAGCCAGAGACAAATGCCGCAAGGGCAATCAACGGCAATAAGAAATAAAATTGATGGGAGCGGGTCACAGTCATTCTCCTTAAGTTGTGGTTTTGCCGGACAAATCTACACATTAAATCAGCCTATACTCTCTAGTGCGCATTATCAAGGTAATTTCCCGCAAACTGCCTATCACTGCATCATTGATTAATCTCGCTCAACATTTAAAGAAGTTGCTGTATAATTGAAACAATATTGAGCGTAAGCCAATTTTAGACGGGCAGGATTCTTGCCAGCTGCGTGAAGCGGTAGAAATGGAAAAGAAAAGACTCAAACTCAGCACCGGTTTTGGCGGGCGTCAAAACGAGCGTATTATTGTCAAAAAAAGCGATACGGTCGTTCATTTGAAAAGAGCAGATGGCGTGACCCGAGTTTCCTGAGTGAATAGCCAAAACAACAGGTTTGTAGCCCAATAATTTCAAGACAGCGCTGTTTAGCGATGAATAATCTTTGCAGTCGCCAAAGCGCTGGGAAAATACTTCGGCTGGCTTGAGCTGTCCGTTGGTCGGATCGATTTTATAAAGCACATTTTTTTTAAGCCATAAGGCGTAATCATCAAGTTTATATATTCCATTGACGGCTAATAAATCAGAAATTTTTTGACTGTTGTCTGCAGGTTTTGAAGACCAGACACCGTTCTCATGCGTGACTAAGTGGGAAACTAATCCCGCACCGGGCTGTGCCGGCGTCTCAGGAAATGCAAACGCGTTTTGCGTCAGTAGAAGAAATAAAATAAAAGCGGTGGATTTAGTAAAGAGAAGTTTCATGCTTTCATTATAGGAGCGTTTTAGCAGCGGGTAAAGCGGTGGATAGCAGAAAAACGGTTTTATTTTTTCGAAGACAAGCACAATACAAGGCATTTAGGTAGTAGGCATCTTATTTATAATAAAGTAGACTTTTCTTTCTAAATCTAAGTCAGCGGAGATTTTTCCAATGAAATTTTGGCGGATTGTTTTTTTTAGTGCTCTCCTTGCTCTGTGTCTCCCAGGCATTCTCTTAGCGGACACGCTTTATCTTAAAAATGGCAATGTGGTCAAAGGTTTTGTAGAGAAAGAGACTTCGGATTCTATCGAATTTATTTTGGGCGACGGCCTCATTGTCTTTTCAAAAAATGAAATTTCACGCCTAGTGAAGTCTGATGCCCAGGAGACTGAAAAAATTTGGGACGAATGGGGCCAAAACAAAAAAGAGGCCCAGGAGCGCCGGCCCGAAGAGGAGAGGATCCTAAAGGAAAGAGAAGTCCAGAGGGAGAGGGAAGAAGCGCTTCGAAAGCAAAACGAAGAATTCGCTCCCCGTGAAATCCACGGTTCTACAAAGGGCGGTCATTTTTATGTGAATGCAGTTCTTAACGGTAAGGAGCGTGTGAAGTTAATTGTGGATTCCGGCGCCAGCTATGTGACCCTGTCAGCAGATGTTGCCAAGCGCCTGCATATTGATACCTTTGGATTAAAAAAACAAAAAACGCTTGTGGCTGACGGCCGCATGGTGGAGGTTTCAGAGGGCCAGCTTAAAAGCATAGAAGTCTTGGACGGAGATTCGGGGAACCCGGGGGTGTGGGCCACCAACGTGCCTGTTTGGTTCATCCCGAAGCTGCACGACGTTTTGCCGGAAGCCGCGGATAAGATTGGAGTCCAGGAGGATGGGCTTTTGGGTATGTCCTTTATCAATCGGTTTGCGGTACAGCTGGATTATCAGGGTGGGAAAATTATTTTTCAAAAGAAAAAGGCCGCCACTTCAAAATGACTCAAATTTATGTCGACTCCGATGCCTGCCCCGTCAAACCTGAAGTGATTCGCGTGGCCAAGCGCTATGAGCTGGCCGTGACATTTGTTTCCAATTCGTGGATGAAGCTTCCCCAGGAGTGGGAAGCGAAGCTGGTAGTTGTCGAGGGAGATTTTGACGCGGCCGACAATTGGATTGTGGAACATGTGGTAAAAAACGATATTGTGGTGACCGGCGATATTCCCCTGGTGCATCGCTGCATGAAGAACGGGGCGCGCGTGATCGGGCACCAAGGCAATCTTTTTACGGATGAAAATATAGGCAACCTTTTGGCGACTCGCGATTTGATGCACGTACTGCGCGGCGCGGGCGAAATTTCGGGTGGACCGGCTCCTTTTCGAAAAGAAGACCGGTCGCGGTTTCTCCAAGGGCTTGATCAGATGATTCAAGATATCAAAAAAAATGCTTAGAAACTCAGTGAAGAACGCTCTTGAATCGGTTAGAAAAAATAAAAGCAGTCTCATCGCAGTTTTCACGCTTTTGATGATTGCTGCCTATCTGTGTTTACGCTTTATTTTCCGCTCGGCAATAAATACCTGTCATCTTCCCCTACTAAGTGCTTTATTTTTAGGAGGAACGCCTCTTTTATATGGAGTCTTAAAAAAACTATTCAACCGTGATTTTGGCGCGGATCTTTTAGCGGGGATCGCGATTGTCACCTCTGTCCTTTTGGGAGAATACCTGGCGGGCGCCATTGTGGTACTGATGCTTTCCGGAGGAAATGCACTCGAAATGGTTGCGGTTGCAAATGCGTCCTCCGTTTTAAAAGCACTTGCCAAACGCATGCCTTCCATCGCTCACCGCCGGCGAGGCTCGGAAGTCGTTGAAATCGGCGTCAATCATATTGCGATTGGCGATACGCTGCTTATTTTTCCTCACGAAATCTGCCCGGTGGATGGAATTGTGGTGGAGGGGCATGGGGTGATGAATGAAGCATATTTGACCGGAGAGCCGTTTGAGATTGATAAGGCTCCCGGCACGGGTGTGATTTCAGGGGCTATCAATGGAAATACGGCGTTGACGATTACCGCCACAAAACTTAGCGTCGATTCGCGGTATGCCCAGATTATGGAAGTGATGAAGCTCTCGGAGCAAAACAAACCCCAATTGAGGCGCCTAGGGGATCAGCTGGGAGCTATCTATACTCCCGTTGCTTTGTCCCTGGCGGCGTTGTCGTGGATTTTTAGCGGGGAAGCCACTCGCTTTCTTGCGGTGCTTGTCGTGGCGACGCCGTGCCCGCTTTTGATTGGGATTCCCGTGGCGATTATCGGGTCTATTTCACTGGCGGCCCGACGAGGAATCGTGATCAAAAATCCTGCCATTCTTGAACAAATCGGAAAATGCGAAACCGCTATTTTTGACAAGACAGGCACGCTCACTTACGGAGAGCCTGAATTATCAGAAACGATTTGCGCTGTTGGCTTCACTAGTGGTGAGGTGTTGAGCCTTGCGGCGAGCCTTGAACGATACTCCAAGCATCCTCTTGGCCGTGCGATTACCGCGGCCGCGAAAAAAAATGGCATTACGATTCTTGAAGCCTCTGAGATTCATGAGGTCCCGGGCGAAGGTCTCAAAGGGGTTGCCGATGGCCGAAGGATTCAAGTTATAGGACGCAATTTAGTGAATACAAGCAAGTGGCTGGGTTTAGAGCAACTACTTCCCAGCAAAGCAGGCCTAGAGTGCCTTGTGTTCATCAATGAAACCTATGCGGCTACCTTCAGCTTTCGAGATACGCCTCGCATCGAAAGCGTCCCTTTTATTAAGCATTTAGGTCCCAGCCACGAGCTGCATCGCAGTATTATTGTTTCAGGCGATCGAGCCTCCGAGGTAAATTATTTGGCGGCCAGGGTGGGCATCACGGAAGTTTACGCGGAAAAAAGCCCCGAAGAAAAACTCGTCATCGTCCAAGAAGAAACGCGTAAGGCCAAGACACTCTATGTAGGCGACGGCATCAATGACGCGCCCGCCTTGATGGCCGCGACGGTAGGTGTGGCGATCGGCCGAAACAGCGATGTTACCAGTCAAGCGGCAGGAGCCGTCATCATGGATAGCTCGCTAACCAAGGTGGATGAGTTGATTCATATCGGCCGTCGGATGAGGACGATCGCTTTGCAGAGCGCGGTAGGAGGTATCACTTTAAGCCTCATCGGGATGATTTTTGCCGCCTCGGGTCATTTGAGTCCTGTTATGGGCGCAATTACCCAAGAAGCGATAGACCTGCTTGCAATTTTAAATGCTTTGCGTGCCGCTTTCCCACCAAAAGACCTCTCCGATTTTTAGCCAGGTTACGGTATAGTCTACAAACATGGCATTAATCAGCATCCAAGAAGTCTCTCTGGCTCTGGGCGGCCCGCTTCTTTTTGACAATATCAGCCTCCAAGTAGAATCCGGCGAGCGTGTGGCACTTTTGGGCCGCAATGGCGTAGGGAAAACCACGCTCATGAAAGTCATTGCCGGCCAGATGAAAATCGATCGCGGGGAAATCGGCTACCAAAAAGGGATTAAAGTCACGCATCTGCCTCAAGAAGTCCCGGCCGATATCACTGGGAACGTTTTTGATATTGTTCTTTCCGGTCTTCCTGATCAAGTCAAACTGCTGGGCGATTTCCATCATTTGAATCAAAGGCTTGAAACCGAATACACGCCGCAGTTGATGGCCCAGCTGGATAAACTTCAAGCGGAAATGGACCGCACGCATGGCTGGGAAACTCAGCGTCAGATCGAAGAAGTCCTCTCCCATATGAAATTAGACCCCGAAAGCAATTTTGAGCAATTATCCGGCGGACAGAAGAGAAAAGTCCTTTTGGCGAAGGCGTTGGTTCGCAAGCCGGAAGTTTTGCTTTTAGATGAACCAACCAACCATTTAGATATTGAGTCGATCGATTGGCTTGAAAATTTTTTAAAAGAGTATCCGGGCACCATTTTTTTTGTGACGCATGACCGTATGTTTATGACACGCTTAGCGACCAAGATTGTGGAGCTTGACCGCGGCAAAATTTACAGCTGGACTTGCGACTACCCGACATTTTTAGAGCGGAAAAAATTAGCGCTTCACGCCGAGGCGATGGAGTGGGAGCAGTTTGATAAGAAGCTTGCTCAGGAGGAAGTATGGATTCGTCAGGGCATCAAGGCGCGCCGGACTCGTAACGAAGGACGCGTGCGGGCATTGGAGAAACTGCGCGAAGAGAAAAAAAGTCAGCGTTTAGTGTTGGGGAAAGTCCGCATGAAAGCTCAGGAGGCGGACCGCTCAGGCCAAGTCGTGACCAAAGCCGACCACGTGCATCTTTCGTTTGGAGAAAAACAAATCATTAAAGATTTTTCAATCCGGATTATGCGCGGAGATAAAATTGGTGTCATTGGTTCTAACGGTACCGGCAAGACCACACTGCTTAGGACACTTCTTGGAAAAATTCCTCCGCAATCGGGCACGGTGACGCTGGGAACCAACCTTGAGATTTCCTATTATGACCAACTGCGTGAACAGCTGGATGAAAATAAATCGGT